>CAYIYH010000003.1:0-158857 GCA_964367585.1 uncultured Oscillospiraceae bacterium | reverse complement strand
AATTGCAGAAGCAATCCTTTTTCTTGCGAGTGATAAAGCAAGTGCAATTACGGGGGAAGTGATTAAGGTGTCGGGTGGTCACTCATTATGAGCATAATAGGAAGAGATAAAACTTTGTATATTCGAAAAATCAACAAGCTTGTTGACTAAAGCACTTACGGAAAGGACGATGCATGAAGGGGAAAATACACTCTATCGAATCTATGGGACTAGTAGATGGCCCGGGAATCCGTACGGTAATATTCTTCCAAGGGTGTAATCTTCGGTGTAAATACTGTCACAATCCTGACACATGGGTTCTGAATTCAGGAACAGAAATGACGGTCGAAGAAATTATCAAAAAAGTCTTAAGGTTTAAAGTTTACTACAAAGACGGCGGAGGGGTCACAATATCAGGGGGGGATCCCTTACTGCAATGGCAATTTTTGATTGCACTGCTCAAAGAGCTAAAAGAAAATGGAATCCACACTTGCTTAGATACTTCGGGAAATGGAGTCGGGCACTACGAAAAAATCTTAGAATACGTAGACTTAATACTTTATGATATCAAGCATTATGATGAAAAAAGTTACAAAGAAATGACATCGGGAGAGCAAATGGAGAGTCTAAAATTTTTGAAGGCGGCTCAAAAAAAAGGAACAAAACTTTGGCTTCGCCATGTAGTAATTCCCGGTATTTCTGACAGTGAATCTCATATATCGAAATTGAGGGACTTTGCGAGAAAAATTGATAATGTAGAGAAAATAGAATTACTGCCATATCATGTAATGGGCGATAGTAAGTATGCAACATTGGGAATAAAAAATCCACTTGATGGGATTGAGCCTATGGATAAAAATAAGGCAGCAGATTTGACAGAGAAATATTTTTCTGACTTTAATAAATAGTAGATTATGACTTAGATTCAAATTTAGTGAAAAAAATTTTTCACAACTTAATTCCAGCTACTACGTATCCGATCCTCGGAATGGCGACGAACAATACGTCTGCTGCACTTGCCCAGAAATAACTTTACACATTATCATATATTAATATGAAAGAGGATAGAATGTTAAAGCTAATATCATATAAAGAAGATAAATCTGTTATTAAAGAGTTTAAAAAACTGTATCTTGAAGCATTTCCATCCAACGAACGAATCCCGCTATTTATTCTTAAATATATGGATCGAAAAAGTAGAGGAAATATTTATTCACTATATGACGATGACAAATATGCCGGTTTGTTATGTATGATGTCAGATGAAAATACAGCGTATATTGTTTATTTCGCAATTACACCAGAGATAAGGAGCAAGGGATATGGTACAAGGGTCCTGGAATTGGTAAAAAGAAATAATCCTAATAAGCGAATCATACTGAATATTGAAGAAGTGACTGACACGGCTAAGGATTTTGAAGTTAGAAAGAAACGAAAGAATTTTTATTTAAATAACGGATTTACTAGTGTGAATTTTAAAACACTTGAAAGAGGTGAAGTCTTTGAAACCATGGTTTATGGCGGGCAAATGAATAAACAGGATTATGTTGATTTTATGACAGGCATAACAGGGTCAAAGAAGATCGCTAAATTATTTACTAATTTTATCGATTAGAAGAGAGGTGCTCAAAATGAAAAACATTGTTACAATCTTGTTCGTGTTGAGTATTATTTTTGCTTTAACATCCTGTGATAATCATGAATTTGATTATGATGAGAGTGCTGTTTTAGAATTGGCAAGAGCACAAGTTAACGACATGGTGAATGGTAGTTTTGGAAGCACAGCGGACACTTTTAATGAGGAGATGAAAAGTGCATTAGACGTAGAAACTCTACGAGAAATATGGAACGAATCTACGGCAGGGCTTGGCGAGCACGTAGGCGAATACTCAATCGTAACTGAATATTCAGATGGATACTTAGCAGTTACCATCGTGGAAGAATATGAAAATAATGGTTTTGCGATTCGGCTGGTGTATGAGACTAACAGTACAATTGCGGGAATATTTTTTAATTATTCTCCGATAAGTAAAGAGTTGGTTGATAATGAATACTTCGAAGAAGTTGCTGTAACGATAGGCGAGGAGTTTTCACTCGATGGCATTTTGACACTACCAAAAAACGTGAAGAATCCAGCAGTAGTATTGCTTGTCCATGGATCGGGAGCAACCGACAAAAATTCAACAATTTTTTCTAACACACCATTTCAAGACATTGCACATGATTTGGCGGAACAAGGAGTAGCAACGCTACGGTATGACAAGAGATTTTTCACATATCCCGATGAGGCTACGCGATTGGGAAATGGAGTTACGCTTGAAGAAGAAGTGCTGGATGACGTAGAATTTGCGTTAGAGTTGTTAGTAAATGAAACTAGAATAGATGCATCGAGAATTTTTATTTTGGGGCATTCTCTTAGTGCGGGGTTAACTCCATATTTCGCATATTCACATGAGAATATACACGGAATCATCGCTATGGCTGGTTCATTAAGACCTCTTTATGAAATATCATATGACCAAAACAAGGAAGTAGAAGAAGATGCATTAAATGGTATTTTTGATGATGAAACTACAAAAGAAATAATGGAGCAAATGAAACAAGTAGAGGTAGACATCGAAATTCTTCGTGATAATCTAAGTGAAATTCCAGACGAGCAGCTATTACTAGGATTGCCAGCAGGATATCAAAAATCTGTTAAAAAATACGCTGGTGAGAATTATATTGATGAAATTGATACACCTATTTTAGTCTTGCAGGGGACTGCGGATTTTCAAGTTTCTGCAGATATCGATTACACGCTTTGGGAAGATGCCCTTGAAGGAAGAGCGGACACGACTCTGAAACTTTACGATAATTTGAACCATTTGATGATGCCAACTAATGGCAAGGAAGACATCAGTGAATATCAAATAAAAGGAAAAGTTTCCGAAGAAGTTACTGAGGATATTGTAGAATTTATAAATCGGTAGAATGCGGAGCAAGTAAATCAGTCAGCAATCTGGTTAGGATAAACTTTGAATATTTTTTTAAACCCTGATTTTTTGTAGTCTATCAATGCACTTTTTGTAAACTCTGCTACTTGATTTGCTACCGGCACCATGTTACCAGAAGGAAGGTATTTTACATTTCCATCCGCGTCAGTTTCAGGCAAGTGGATCTCCAATAGTTTTGTTTCGGGCGAGGTAAAAAGTTCGTCGAATGTTATTGCATAACTACAACATCCACGCTTAATAAGGTAGAGTGCGTATCTGTTGCCGGCATTTTTTTCTTCTTGGTATTTTTCAAATGCTTCTTTTGTAAATTGAATTTTCATATTACCACCACTTTCTATATATGCACGTTGGAAATATATTAATTTCATTATGGAGTAACATTAATGTTACTCCTATTTTATTAGCTTTTTGTATTCGTATCAATCTTTTTTGCATTAATTTTTTTATATATCGTTTTACGAAGGATAATGCCTATGTATCCACAAGCTATACCGAGGATTACTCCAAATATCACGTCGGAAGGGAAGTGGACATATAAGTATAATCTGGAGAATCCTATTAAAGAAGCTAGAATCCAAAATAACCAAGCATAGGATTTATGATGATATGCTAATATTGCAGCTGTCGCAAACGCAACAGTTGTATGTCCCGAAGGGAAGGAAAAATCAGAAAGAGCAGGAACTAAAAGATTGATTCCATCGATTATATCGTAGGGACGCATTCTGCCTATTAAAGGCTTTAATGTTAAGTTGCAAGTAACCAGTGTACAGATTAGAGCAAAAGAAAGAGCAACACCCTCTTTTCGAGTTTTCTTCATTACAAGAAGTATTGCGGCAAGTATAATAGATGGAATTCCGTGGTCGCCTAATAATGTTATTATTGGCATGATAGTATCCAAGATTGGATTATGTATATTGGAAATCCAATCTAAGATGTTTAATTCAAATTGTGTTAGAGTATTCATTTAGGATTCCTCACATAGTATAATTTATTAAATCAGTCTGTTTAATTATGCAAAGCTTATTTAAGGCTATGTCATTTGATTTAGCTTTTATCTAATTCTGATTTTGCTTTTTGATACAATGTCGCAAAGTCAGAACCGTTTTCAGGGAAAAGAGCCGTTCCTACAGTCGCATTGATTTGTATGCGAGTTTCATCTTTTTCATATTCTTTAGTTAAATTAGTGCGTAAGTCATTAGTTTTATTCTCTATGAAATCTAGACTAACAATATTACTTACAAAAACATAAAATTCTTTATTTTCTGTCCTACCTATAATATCGGAGTTTCTAAATATGCCCCTTAGGATATTTCCTATGTCATTTAGGCATAACTTGGTGAATTCTTTTCCGAAAACGGCATCGAGTTTATCAAAATTTTCAAGATTAACTACAAAAATCACGCCGTTTTCCGCATTCGATGAAGCAATTCTAAGATAATTATGTATGTATCTTTCATTTGCTTTTTTGTCATAAATGCTAATTTCTGTATCAATATTTGATTTAATTTCTAAAATATCTCTTTCGAGCTTATGGCCGAATGCCTCTGAAAGTTTTCCGACGAAGCGAGTGCTTTTTGTTTGTTCGTCATATGTTTTAGTATAAGTATACAAGTACCAGATTGCTTCACCACTAGGTAATTTTATGTAGAACTCACCGTCACTCCTCGTTTGGGTATTTTCATAATTATTAAAAATCTCTATGCATTTAGGAAACATTTCTCTCCCTAGCTTAGATTTTGTAAAATCATGAATCGTATCCGGAATATTATGCCTATCGGCAAAATTCTTAGAGAAACGAATCGTATTTGTTTCGATTTCATAATCAAAGAAATCACTTTTCGTAAGTGTAGAGATGCGTGTAATAAAATTCTTTTCGTTTTGGAAGTTATTGTCGGCATCCGTATACTGGGTAATATCTGTAATGGAAGCATATATTCTCGTCTCTCCATTTTCATCCGGATTAATTTTTCCACTTAGTTTACAGATGTGCAATTCTCCTGTTTTTAGAGGGAATTGTATCGTAAACTCAACATAGCTAGTAGGATTTGACTTGATTTTTTCACTAATGTAATTTGAAAACTCTTTGCGGCTTTCCGCATCCATTAAATTGATCAGGCGATTACTGAAAAGGTCTCGAACTTCTTTTCGTGAATATTTGATTATGTCAAAATAGTAATCATTGGCTTCGATTAGTGTAAAATATTCATCGAGTTTTGCGACTATTATCCCGCTTGGCACGAAAGAACTAGCATATTTTATGTCATTAATTCTATCTACAAGCAACATTTCGTCCGAGTTTATACCTACTTTTTTCGTCATCATGAAGCTGTATTTTTCTAAAAATTCACTAATCGGAATTGGTTTATCGTAAAAATATCCCTGCACCGCATCACAGTTCATAGACTTAAGGAGATTAACTTGATCTTCGGTCTCTATTCCCTCTGCGACTACATTCATTTTTAGATTATGAGCCATCTTGACTATACTATCAATAAGCATGTCGTCTCGTCTTGCATTCTTGCTTCCGACAAAGAAACTCTTATCCATTTTGAGCGTGTCAATATGAAGATTTTTGAGCATTCCCAAGGAAGAATAGCCTGCACCGAAATCATCTATAGAAATTTTAAAACCTTCACTGTGCAAGTCGTCAAAAAGCTTTTCGATAGTATCAGGGCTTTCTATCGTCGTAGATTCCGTGAGTTCAATCTCGATATACTCGTGTGGCACACTGTATTTATCGGCGATTGCCACAATTCCCGAAATGAAATATGGATTATTGAGATTAAGTCTTGAACAGTTTACAGAAATCGGAACAACCTCTAAGCCGTTATCGATCCATTCTTTTATAGTTTTGCAAGCCTGCTCAAGTATATATTTGTCTATCTCGACGATAAAACCGTTCCGTTCGAACAATGGGATGAAGTCATTTGGGAAAATTATATTTCCATCTGATTCAATCCAACGAATGAGTGCTTCGGCTCCTATCAATCTATCGTTATTAATGCTGAATTTCGGTTGCAAGTATGCGATAAACTCATTATTGTCAAGTGCCGATCGCATTTTTTTTGTTATTTCAGCTTCTATTCTAAGAATTTTTTTGAATGCTTCATCGTACTCACAAAGTGGAATCCCTTTTGTAGCTTTCGCTTTCGTATGGGCAAGGTTGACTTTACTTATTATTTCTTCAATATCTGTCTCGTTCTCGTCAATAACATATCTTCCGATTTTATAAGTTGCGGCATAATCTCCTAGTTCAGGCAATGCCGATCGGAAGATAGTTCTATAGTCGAACATTATATTGTTAATGTCGTCGAGCACGTGGCTTTCCGCAAACATTGCAAACTTATCGTCACTAACACGAGCCGTAATTAGGGAAGGATTTTTTATTGTATCGGAAAAAGTTTTAACTGTCTTAAGTGCCCTATCTCCTACTTCATATCCAAAAATTTCATTTATAGCTTTGAAATTTTCCGCATCGAATATAAGGATAGAGTATTCTTTATCGCTATTCTTTAATATATCCGACATGTCGGATTTCAACTTTGTCATATTGGGCAATCCGGTTAAGGAGTCGTAATACGCCGCTTTTAGCATTCGCTTACTCGAACGATGGTGTGATATTGTTATATATACTACCAATACGATTACTATCCAGTATATTGCAGTTCCTACCATATCAAAATTATTAGATGCCGTGACAAGTTGACTATTTATTGAGTCAACGTTAATATTCATGGCTAATGCTAGATCTACGCCTTCTATGGGATAGTAGACCATTACTTTCGGCTCTCCATAATAGTCGTAGTAAAAGCCGCCATTTTGTTTTTCTTTTATATCGATTTGTGCTTGAGCTACATTTGTAACACCCATTTCCTCTATGTCTTTACTTGGAATGTATGAGTATCCCAAATGATTGTTGCTTGTCGAGTAACTCATATTTAAATTACTATCTACGAAAAAAGTGTCTCCTGCATATTCCTCGTTTTCTGATAGGATTGTAAAAAACTCATCGACTACAATCTCACAAAATAAGACAGCAACTACTTCATTATTCTTTGTTACTGGAACAGTTAACTCAAAAACTATTTTAGATGTGTCATTGGAAATATCCGGTTTGTCAACATATATATTGTTGTCGAGAGCATTGATAAAGGCGATATTTTGAGAAAAATCACGGTATTCGTTTTGAACCGAAATTCCATACCCGTCTAAGTCGATATAGTATAGATTTGAAAATTGAGTGGCATGGGATTGTGATTTTATGTATTCTACAACATTAGATCTATCGACATTACTTTCGATCATGAATTTTGAAAATGTGATTAGCTCTTTTGAAGTCTCTTCAATTTTATTTGATAGCATAGATTGGTATTCTTGTCCTACTTGCTCCATCTCGTCAAAAGTAGCATCGATAATTGCTTCTTCCGAATAAGTACGAACCCAATTAACCGATAAGCCAATAAGTACAATCACTATGGATACGATTATAGTTATTAAGTGTTTTCTTAAGAAGTTTTTGAGTTTCACGCAAATGTCTCCATGGCTTGTTAACAGAACTTTCATAAAGTTCTGTTAAAGAATATTCAATACATTATTTAACAAAACAATCAGAAGATATATGCTGTAATTGTATCATGAATACGGTGCAAATGTCAAATTTTAGGACTAATAATTTATAGTAATTTATATTAGCAAAATTATACAATTAGCCCTTGACAAATCAAATTTTTTTGATACAATATTCATATCAAAATATTTTAATATCAAAATAAATCGATATCGAAATGAATTAAAGTCAAAATATTGATAACAAAATTGTTAATAAGAAAATTTGAAGGATATTTTTTAAAATCTGAAAAATAATAGACTTCATATTAAAATAAGGAGGAGTGCAATGCTGAATAAAAAAATACTTAAAATTATTGTTCCTATAGTAATGGTTTGTATAGTGGGAGGAATATGGTTTTTTCAAACTCAACAAGATTCTTCTGAAAATGCTGGAGCGGATTCTTACGAAAATGGATATCCGCTTAATGTTACGAGTGTAGATCTAGAAGGTTTAAAACAGAGTGGGTTACCGATAATTATCGATTTCGGAGCGGATGAGTGTGTTCCTTGCAAAGAAATGGCACCGGTTTTGCTAGAACTTAATGAAAAATTGCAGGGAGTGGCAATAATTCAATTTGTCGACGTGTGGAAAAACCCCGAAGCAGCAGAAGGATTCCCCGTGCAAGTAATTCCGACACAGATTATAGTCAATGCGGATGGTACTCCATATCTCCCAAGTGGAGAAGTCGGAGCCGTAGTAGATTTTAGTATGTATGGAGATAAAGAGACCCAGGAGCATCTTTTCACTGTACATCAAGGTGGATTCACGGAGGAGGAAATGCGACTTATCTTATCTGATATGGGGGCAGACTCATGATCGATACATGGCTAGCTGTATTGTCTGATTTAATAATAGAAAGTTCATGGGTAGCACCTTTACTCGCTTTGTTAGCAGGGTTATTAACATCTTTTACTCCCTGTGCGCTATCGAGTGTGCCGATTATTATCGGATACGTAGGTGGTATAGGAGAGGATAATACAAAGAGAGCCTTTCGTTTGTCTTTGACTTTTGCAATAGGATCTGGAATTACTTTTACGGTATTAGGGGGTATGGCTACGATTGCAGGCAATCTGATAGGAACTCAATCCACATGGTGGTACTTAATTCTGGGTGTCCTTATGATGTTAATGGCACTTCAAACTTGGGAAATCTATGAAATTATTCCATCCAGTTATCTCACTTCTCGTAATACTAAAAAGGGCTACTTGGGCGCTTTAATTGCAGGAATTTTAGGGGGGATTTTTTCCTCTCCATGTTCGACACCGGTCTTGATTGCTCTTTTGGCTGTTGTTGCAGGAAGCGGAAGTTTTGCATGGGGGATAGTACTACTTCTTCTATATTCGATAGGGCATGGAATCCTAGCAGTAATTTGTGGAACTTCGATAGGATTTGTTCAAAAAATATCACAAAATGTGAAGTATGGAAAGATAAGTAGGATCCTTAAAATTGTTATGGGAGGCGTAATAACTTTAATTGGATTTTATATGTTTTATTTAGCATTTTAAATTAGTGTCACTAATATAGAATATGTGTCAAAGTAGTGTATATGGAGGTGTTTATGAGTAAGCAAAAAGCTGATGGAATAAGTTTTTTCGAAAGATATTTAACAGTATGGGTAATAGCATGCATGGTAATAGGCGTTTTAATTGGAAAATTTATTCCCCAGTTCCCTGCATTCATGGGAAGATTTGAATATGCTAACGTTAGTATACCTATTGCAATATTAATATGGCTCATGATTTACCCTATGATGATGAAAGTCGATTTTCAAAGTGTCAAAAACGTCGGGAAGAATCCTAAGGGACTTTTCGTTACTTGGGTGACAAATTGGTTGATTAAACCTTTTACGATGTTTGGTATCGCATGGGTGTTTTTCTTTGTTGTTTTTGAAAAATTAATTTCTACGGAGCTTGCAACCGATTACCTGGCAGGAGCCGTTCTACTAGGTGCTGCGCCTTGTACTGCGATGGTTTTCGTTTGGAGTCATCTTACAAAAGGAACCCCTGCATATACGGTGGTTCAAGTTGCGACAAATGACTTAATAATTTTAATTGCATTTACACCGATAGTTGCTTTCTTGTTAGGGGTGAGCGGGGTTGAAGTGCCTTGGGATACTCTAATACTATCTGTAGTCATATTTGTCGTAATTCCGCTTGCGGGGGGAATAATTACAAGAAGTGTGGTTACCAAGAGCAAGGGTAACGAGTATTTTGAAACAAAATTTATACCCAAATTTTCAAATGTAACAATAATTGGATTGTTGCTGACGCTTACTCTTATATTTTCATTTCAAGGACACGTAATTTTGGAGAATCCACTACATATCATATTAATTGCGATTCCTTTGATAATTCAAACATTTTTAATATTTTTCATATCGTATTTCGCATCTAAGTCGCTCAAGCTTCCTCATAGTGTAGCTGCACCTGCGGGTATGATTGGTGCATCGAATTTTTTTTGAGCTTTCCGTTGCCGTTGCGATAGCTTTGTTTGGGACAGAAAGTCCGGTTGCGCTTGCAACAATTGTAGGAGTACTCGTGGAGGTTCCTGTAATGTTAATATTAGTAAAGATCGCGAATAATACTAAACATTGGTTTAAAGAAAGCAAATAATACTATAAACAAGCAAAGTTCAGAATACTGACTTGTTAATTATGATTTTTTTTTGCAAAAATATTTTCGCAACTGACATGGCTGCTCGCAATAATACATTGTCTAGCTCTTTATGTGCTTCTTTTAGCACTATGGGGATATCAATGTTTTGTGGACAGTGTTTTTTGCACTTGCCGCAATTGGTGCATAAGTTCGCTCCGCTTTTTTCCCCCATTACTCCGACATGTCTTCCCATATACTGGAGAGCGCTTATTCCTCCTTTAAAAAAATATTTACTGTTATAATCAGAAAATATTTGAGGAATATCTACCCCAAAAGGACATGGTGCGCAGTAATTACACCCAGTGCAAGGGACTTTCATTAATTCATCATATACTTTTTTTGCAGCTTCAATAACATTGAATTCTACGTTACTCATGCTATTTTCGGTCGTTTCGCTTGCTACGCGAATATTTTCTTTTATATTTTCGTCATCATTCATTCCGCTTAAGACAGTGGATACCCCCTTTTGATTCATGACAAATCTAAGCCCCCAATATGCAGGGGTTCTTTTTTCAGGATAATCATCAAATATTTCTCTAACTTTGTTAGGAGCCTGATTGGCAAGAGCCCCTCCGCGAAGGGGTTCCATTATTACTACTCCAATACCATGTTCTTGAGCTCGCAGTAGACCCGATTTTCCAGCCTGGTAGTTTTCGTCAATATAGTTGTACTGAATTTGACAAAAATCCCATGGGTAATCTTCTAGAATTTTTATAAAGTCCTCGGGACGTCCATGGAAAGAAAAGCCAATATGTTTTATTTTCCCTGAATTCTTTTTTCCATTTATAAAATCAATTATATCAAGATCTTTAAGTTTTTCCCAATCTTGTATACTCATTAATGAGTGCATTAAATAAAAGTCAACGTAATCTGTATTTAGACGATCAAGTTGCGTATTAAAAAATTTCTCAATTTGGCTTTTTTTATTAATCAAAAAGATGGGAAGCTTATCAGCAATATAAACTTTGCTTCTAATATCATACTTTTTTACAAATTCTCCGAGAACTACTTCGCTTTTCCCAGCATGGTAAGGATACGCAGTATCGAAATAGTTAACACCATTATCAAAAGCGAGCTTCATTTGGGAAAAAGCTAATTCTTTGTCTATAGCATTTCCCTTGGTTTTAAATCTCATGCATCCGTATCCTAGAAGTGAAACAGTCGGACCATTTTTGACTATATTTCTATATAACATGTCTTCCCCTTTACACATCGAAATAATATGACTAATATGTTATTGTATGAATATAATTATATCGCAAAAAGCTTAAATTGCAATATAAATTAGCAAAGCTAATATAAAAACATAGAGGGAAAGGATGTATGGGTATATTATAAAAAAAGATGCTTGACAACAAGAGCATCTTTTTTTATAATATACCGTATACCCCATATGGGTATACGGTATATTTGCTGGGCTAAAAATGAGGAATTTAAATATGAAACAATGTATGGATGTCGATGCAATTACTATGCGTCTTAAGAAAATAGAGGGGCAAGTGAGAGGTGTGCAAAAAATGGTGGATGAAGATAAACCGTGTGAGTCGATTTTAATACAAATAGGTGCAATAAAATCTGCGTTACATAAAACTGGACAAATCATTCTGGAAGGTCATATGAATCACTGTGTAATCGATGGAATTAATAGTGGCAAAGAAGAAGAGACCATTGAAAAACTCATATCCGCACTCAATCAATTTTCTAAGATAATCTAGGATAATCTTAGGGAATTTATATAAAAGTAACAACATAAGTAGCGAAATGAAAAAATACTATAGTCTTTTTTTTGTGGCAACTGAAAAATAAGCAAAAGGAGTAAAAAAATGCAACAACGTATTGAAAAACTAAATTCCCCCCCGATGTTATGGATTTCGGGAATATTCTTGTTTGTAAGTTTTATTGTGGAGTACATTCTTCCGCTGGTAGGTATTTCATTTGAGTTTGCTGTAAATCCTGCGTGGGCTTCTCTGATTATTTCCGGGATTCCTCTTGCGTATTCCGCAGTTGTTAATACACTAGATAAGCGGATCACTTCGCCTTTATTAATTACGATTGCGATGATTGCGGCTGTTTATATAGACGATATTTTTGCAGCGGGAGAAGTCGCTTTCATCATGGCAATTGGCGAAGTTCTTGAGGATAGAACTGTCGAGAAGGCTAAAAAGGGAATAGAGATGTTATTAAACCTCGTCCCTTCACAAGGTAGGGTAATTACAGAAAACGGGGAAATCTATGTAGATTCTATGAATATTAAAGTAGGTGATACGATCAGGGTACTTCCGGGAGAGAGTTTTCCTTCAGATGGTACGATAATATCGGGGAACACGACAGTTGATCAAAGCATTATGACGGGTGAGAGTCTTCCGGTTGATAAGTCGATAGGCGACGAAATTTACGCGGGTACAATAAACCGTTTCGGCTCTGTAGATGTATGTGTGACAAAATCTTTTGTGAATTCCTCACTCCAAAAGATGATTAAGCTTGTGGAAGATGCGGAAGATCAAAAAGCACCAACACAAAAAATTGTAGATAGGTGGGCCGGATATCTAGTGCCAACTGCGTGCATTATTTCGATAGTAACATACATTATTTTTTCATTCGTATTAGATAGGCCGGACGATGCCCTCATTCGTGCAGTGACAATATTAGTTGTATTTTGTCCTTGTGCGTTGGCATTGGCTACCCCTACATCGATAATGGCTGCTATTGGGCAGGCAACAAAAAATGGTGTACTCATCAAGTCGGGGGAAGCGCTGGAGAGAATGGGGGCTGTTAACACTGTTTGTTTTGACAAGACTGGAACGATCACGCATGGAAAGCTTGTGGTAAGCGATATCAACTCCGTCAATTACGACGAAAAAGAACTAATATCATTAGTCGCATCGGTCGAAACCCACTCGGAGCACCCAATCGGCAAAGCTTTTACTAATTTTGCGAAAAATAGTGGCAATGCAATTTTTCAAGTTTCAGACTTTAAAATGTCTGTGGGCAAAGGTGTAAGCGCAAAAATAGAAAAAGACTTGATTTACTGTGGTAACGAAAAGCTTATTGAAGAAAGTGTTGGACTACATATTTCGGACGAAATCGCAAGAATCATATCAGACTTGAGGGAAGAGGGGAAGGCGGTAATAATTGCGGCGACAAGTGAGCGAGTAATTGGTGTGATAGGGCTTTCTGACGAAATAAAAGAAACATCTAAAAGAGCTATTGCTTCTCTTAAAGAAGCGGGCATATACAATGCTGTCTTACTCACAGGAGATAATCACAAGAGTGCTAATTATATCGCAAAAGAGGTTGGAATTTCAAATGTAAAATCCTCGTTGCTTCCTGAGGGAAAAGTCTTGGCAATAAAAGCTTTCATGGAGGATGGCGACAGTGTTTGTATGGTTGGAGACGGTGTAAACGATGCGCCAGCACTCAAAACCGCAAATGTGGGGATCGCAATGGGAACGATGGGAAGCGATATTGCAATAGATGCGGCAGATATTGCTATCATGGGAGACGAAATAACAAAAATCTCTTATATCAAGAAGTTATCGAATGCGACAATTTTTTCGATAAAATTTAATATAACTATGTCTATGGTGATTAACTTTGCGGCAATTATATTATCGGTGATGGGACTATTGAATCCCGCAACTGGTGCATTAGTACATAATGCAGGATCGGTATTAGTAGTCTTGAATGCTGCCAGGTTATATGACAAAAAGATATCTTAGTGACTCGTAAATAAAGAAAGCGTAAGTTCTTAGGATAAATGCAACAACAAATTCCATTATGTAATTTTCTTTGATAATTTACAAAAAACAATTGTGTTTCTCAGCCAATTTGACTATTGATTAAGGCGAAGAAGTTTGCTATACTTGTGTTGTATAATAAAAGCAAAATAATATCTTTAGAGGGGAAGCAAGTAATAATGAATTTACCTAATAAACTTACAATAGCAAGAGTAGTGGCTGCTCCAATTTTTGTCCTGCTATATATGTATGACGAGTTCCTTTTGGCGTTTGTAGTATTCGTCGTCGCATCTGCAACAGATTGGCTTGATGGATATATTGCGAGGAAATATAATCTTGTTTCCAATTTTGGTAAAATAATGGATCCATTGGCTGATAAAATCTTGGTATATGCGGCATTTTGCCTCATGGTAGAAGATTTTACCGTCCCCGCTTGGATGTTGATAGTGATATTGACAAGAGAGTTTGTTGTAAGTGGAATGAGAACAGTTGCTGCCTCAGCAGGCATAGTAATAGCCGCAGGTACAAGTGGTAAAATTAAAACCATATTGCAAATGATAGCAGTTCCACTCCTCCTATTGCGTCCGATAACATCTGAAATATCTGATGTCTCGGATATTGTGAATATGACGGGCGAAATATTTTTGTGGGCATCATTAGTAATGACGGTATACTCGGGGATTGAATATGTGCTGCAAAACAAAGAGGTTTTTAGCACAAAAAACAACAAAAAAGAGTAATCTGAGATTGTACAAATACGAATTAGAAGTAAAACGAAAGCGATAGCGCATCTCGAATATAGTAGCATTGATAGTGAAAATTCGGATAATGTGTTATTGCTTTATTTAACAAATAATGAATCGGAGAAATGAACAAATGAATAAAAATCTGTCAACTACATACGACCCAAAATCGTTTGAAAATAGAATATACGAAATGTGGGATAAGGGAGGAATGTTCGAATCGAATGTCGATAAGAATATGGTGCCGTACACTATTGTAATGCCACCGCCAAACATAACAGGCCAACTTCACATGGGACATGCTCTCGACCATACACTTCAAGACGTACTTATCAGGTGGAAGAGGCTGCAAGGATTTAATGCTTTGTGGTTGCCAGGCAGCGACCATGCGAGCATAGCTACAGAAGTAAAAGTCGTAAATAAGCTGCGAGAATCAGGGATAGAAAAAGAAGATTTAGGACGAGAAGGGTTTCTCGAAAAGGCCTGGGAATGGAAAGAAGAATACGGGAGTATTATAACGCAGCAATTTAGGAAGCTAGGGAACTCATGTGACTGGTCAAAAGAGCGTTTCACTATGGACGAAGGGTGCAGCAAGGCAGTCACACACTTTTTCGTAAGCTTGTACGAAAAAGGCTATATATACAGAGGCAATAGATTAGTTAATTGGTGTCCTACCTGCGGAACATCTTTGTCTGATGCGGAAGTGGAGCATGAAGATAGAAACAGTAAATACTGGTACGTAAAATATGTTGTCGTTGATGAAAATTCTGGTAGCGAAGGTGAAGAAATAGTAGTTGCGACAAGCCGTCCCGAGACGATATTTGCAGATGTCGCAGTCGCCGTCCATCCTGACGACAAGCGATACACTCAACTTGTCGGCAAAATGGTAAGAGTTCCTTTAACAGACAGAACAATTCCTATCATTGCAGACATATATCCAGATCCTGAAAAAGGAACTGGGGCCGTAAAGATAACTCCTGCCCACGACCCTAACGATTTTGAGGTAGGACAGAGAGCAGCATTACCTTCTATTGTTTGCATGAATAATGATGCAACTATGAATGAAAATGCAGGTAAATACGAGGGAATGGATAGATACGAGTGCCGAAAAGCATTCGTTGGTGACATGGATGTAAGCGGATTGCTCGTAAAGACGGAAGAAAAAATAATTCCGATAGGTGAGTGCTATAGATGTAACACCGTAATAGAGCCGACACTATCGGAGCAGTGGTTTGTTGCTATGAAAGAGTTGGCAATCCCCGCAATAGAAGCTGCCGAAAAAGAAGAACTCAAATTGGTTCCATCAAGATTCAAAAAAGTATATCTAAATTGGTTGCATGAAATAAGAGATTGGTGTATTTCTCGTCAACTATGGTGGGGACACCGAATCCCCGCTTGGCATTGCGTGGATTGTAAGCATATTACAGTCGATTCCGAAGAGGTAAAAAAATGCAGCAAATGCGGAAGTAGTAATGTAATTCAAGATGAAGATGTATTAGACACATGGTTCTCCTCTGCGTTGTGGCCGTTTTCTACTTTAGGCTGGCCCGAAAAAACTCCAGAACTTGAATACTTTTTCCCTACCAATGTTTTGGTAACAGGATACGATATAATCTTTTTCTGGGTTATCCGCATGGTATTTTCATCTTGCGAGGTGATGGGGCAAATTCCTTTTGAACACGTGTTCGTCCATGGGCTAGTCCGAGATGCCGAAGGCCGTAAGATGAGTAAATCACTTGGGAATGGAATAGACCCACTAGATGTTATTGACGAATATGGAGCAGATGCCTTAAGATTCATGCTTATGACAGGAATAAGTGCCGGAGGAGATACTCGCTACTCGAAAGATAAGATTGAAAGTTCGCGTAACTTTGCAAACAAATTATGGAATGCTTCTAGATTTGTAATAATGAACTTGCAAGACGAAGACGGTAATTTGCTACCGATTACAAACGCGCAAGTACGCTCAGATATCGAACAATCGCGCGGAAATGATAACTCACTCAAAGACGAGGATAAGTGGATAATATCAACTGTAAATGAGAGTACGAAATATATCACGGAATCCCTCGACAAATTTGAAATCTCACTAGCTGGACAACGAATCTATGAGTTGATAAGAGATGAATATTGCGATTGGTATATAGAGTTAGTAAAGACAAGGCTCTGGTCGGACGATGAGGAAGATAAGGCAACAGTTAGATATGTTCTCCTGACAGTGTTAAAAGACATCTTGACTATGTTACATCCGTTTATGCCTTTTATCACTGAGGAAATATGGAGTTACTTGCCAAACGCGAACCCGAATGGTGCTATAGATGAAATAGAAGACGGAACAAATCAAGTAGCGCAAAAAAATAATAGACAATGCGATTACCTAATAAAAGCCAACTGGCCTTTCTATTCCGAACAAAATGTTTTCGAAAGAGAGATGTTGCTGATAGAGGAAGCCAAAAGCGTAATTAAGGCGATAAGAAACATTAGAGCAGAGGTTGGTGCGGAGCCGTCGAAAAAAATAAAAATAGAAACATTGGCATCAGAAGAAAAGGTGAAGATGATTATCCAAATGCAAAAACATATTGAACGCCTAGCCAATGTCAGTGAAGTAAAATATATTAATACGAAGGAAGAAGCGAGCAAAGATTCGATTAGCGTTATTATCGATGATGTGCAAATATTCGTGCCTCAAAGCGATTTAGTAGACATCGGTGCCGAAATGGAAAGATTACAAAAAGAGAAATCGAAGTGTGAATCCGAAATTTCCAGAGTCAAGGGAAAACTTTCGAACGAAGGCTTCGTCTCAAAAGCCCCGCCTAAACTAATCGAGGAAGAGCGCGAAAAGCAGTCAAAATATGAAAATCTACTGCTCAAAATTACGGAACAGTTGGATAGCCTAAAATCATAGTGTAATATTTAGGAGAAATGATGGAACATTTAAAGTGCAATAAAAATGCGAATAAAGTAATATTGTTTTACAATCCTTATTCTGGAAAAGGCACATTTAAGAATAATTTAGACTATATCATCGAGCGCTTCCAAGAGAATGGTCTTCAAATAATCCCTATAAGGGCGGCAAACGGCGACAGACTCGACGACTTTTTTGACACGATAATCAACAAAGAAACTTACAAAGAAGAGTATAGACAAATAATAGTGGCAGGCGGAGATGGAACTATCAATATCTGTGTTACAAGAATGAAAAAACACAATATTGACTTGCCGATTGCAATTTTTCCCATAGGAACCGCCAACGATTTTGCATATAACTTTGGAATATCGAATTCTGTTAGCGAGATGATAGACGTAGCACTCGGAGATAGAATTACGTACGCAGACGTTGGAATTGCTAATGGAAAATACTTCGTAAATGTGACAGCCCTCGGTCCTGTAGTAGATGCAAGCCAAAAAACAGATCCCGTATTAAAGGAGACGATAGGTGTCCTTGCTTATTATCTCAATGGGATGATTGAAATTCCTACTTTAAAGGCGACAAAGATTAAAATTTCATTTGAAGATGAAACGATAGAAGAAGATATTTTCTTTATGATAGTAATGAATGGACAGTCCGCAGGAGGTTTTAGAAATTTATCGGTGAAATCGCAAATAAACGATGGGTTGCTAGATGTAATTATTTTTAAAAAAATGCCTATAATTGAACTACCAAATATCTTCTTTAGAGTTCTTGCGGGTAATCATCTGGATAGTAAGCATATTATATATAAGACAGTAGATTGCATGCTTTTAGAGACCGATGAAAAGCTTGCGACGGACATGGATGGAGAAAAAGGTGAAGCATTGCCGATTACCTTTGGTGTAGAGGCGAATGGAATAAGGGTCTTCTCGAAAGAATAATATAAAGATTAAATGGACATATAATGACAAAAAAAATAGGTGATGATAAGTACTTTTATAGTAAGATCATGACAATAGGAATTCCAGTTCTGGCACAAAACATACTCGTAATGGGTTTGAACTTGATTGATACGATGATGATAGGAACTTTGGGAGAAGAGGAGCTAGCAGGTGTAGGTGTAGCCAATCAGGTTTATTTTCTATTTGCAGTTTGTCTTTTTGGCATGTTTAGTGGCGGTTCGGTTATTGCTGCACAATATTATGGAGTCGGCAACGAGGACGGGGTAAGAAAAGTAGTCGGTATAGACATAGTTGTCGCTACTTTACTTTCTTTTTTTACTATACTCATTTCGATAATTTTTGCACCACAGATAATAAGCCTATTTTCCCATGAGGCTACAGTCATAGGACATGGTGTCGACTACTTACGGATAGCATCTTTTTCATTCTTTTTCTCAGGAATTTCGTTTGTAATAAGCTATAATTCCAGAGTGATACAAAAGATGAATATGGTTACTCTAATCAATGCAACCGCATTATGCATAAATGTTATATTAAATTATATTTTGATATTTGGCACAGAAAATATAGATCCACTAGGGGTTAGAGGCGCCGCAATGGCAACATTGATAGCAAGAATATTTGAATTTTTAGTTCTAATAATTTATATTCGTATGAATAAAAATCACTGTTTTAATGTTCCATTCAGTTGTTTTTTTGGATTCTCAAAAGAATTACTCGCCAAAATAACAAAAATATCCCTCCCTGTAGTCCTAACGGAGGTTGCATGGTCGATGTCAGTAACGTTGGTTTTTGCGATTTATGGGCAAATAGGAACTTCGGCGCTTGCAGTTGTCCAGGCGACGCATGTTCTGACGGAATTACTACAGTCAGTCTTTTTCGGAATCGGGAATGCATGTGCTATGGTAATAGGATATAGTTTAGGTAGGGGTGAAAAAGAAGAAGCGTACTATTATTCGAAAAAGGCGCTAAGATTGTCAATAATATTACTCGTATTTGTTGTTAGCTTTTTATTGATTATCAGTGAGCCAGTAACCAATTTTTATAATTTTGATGCCTCAACAAAAAATTTACTGCTGTTATGTATCAGGATAATGTCTATATCTGTAATTCCTAAAATGTTTTCGTATTTATTTTCCGTTGGATTTTTCCGAGCGGGGGGAGACACAAAATACGCTATGGTATTAGAGATAGTTTTTAATATTATACTACAAGTTGTGATAGCATATTTTGCAGTGGTTGCATTAAAGTTGACGTTACCTATTGCAATGATAATGGTTGAAGGTGTAGTATTATTAAAAGCAATGGCTTGTTTGCCTAGATTTTTCAGCAAAAAATGGATGAATACTCTAATTGACTAGTGTTTTATGGAATAAAGTAAGGATCCCCAACATATTATTATAATTACGTTTATAACTTATTTTTCACAGAAGTATAAATGGATCGAAATAATTGTAAATAAAAGTTTATATACAGGAAAGGGTTATAAAATAATGAAATTCACAGTAAAATCAAAAGTCCATCTCGCGGATATCGATTTAAATAATATAGTCAAACCGTCTTCACTGCTTCGTTATCTGAATGAAGCTGGAGATTATAATATGATTCATTCTAGGCCATCATATGAGGAATTTCTTTTAAATGATCAGGCTTTTGTGACAACAAGGTTTGGAGTTGAAATTTATGAACAAATGGGTAAGTATGATGAGTTTGAAATTGATACTTGGATAAGTAAGATTAAGGCAGCATCGTCACATAGATCTTATTGTATAAGGCAAGGAGAAAAAATAATTGCAAGAGCAATTGCAACTTGGGCGGTAGTTAGCCCAAAAACAGAGAGGATATACAAGTCGAAGGAAGTTGATTTGTCGGGATACAACGTCGAAGAGGAGTATCCTCTTGCTTTAAAAGATCGATTCAGGCTAGATAAAAATACAGAATTTAAAAAAGTCGATGAAAAACTCATAATGCCTATGGATATAGATTTGAATTATCACATGAACAATACGAACTATCATGATTTGTTATACAACTATATTCCTGATGTTCTCAATAAAACACTGACATCGATTAATATAAGGTTTGTTTCTGAGGCAGCATTTAATACCAAAATTGACATATATATGCAAAAAAGTCAAATTCCTAGTGGTGAAGATGACAGAGCAGATGAAATGTACACTTTCATGACACGAAAAAAAGACGGTAAGACAGATGAAAATGGAAATCCTATTGAAGGTGGTGTCAATGTGGAAGCGCAATATGGCTTAAAATATTTAGATAAAGATAGAAAATAATCTTAAATGTGGAAAGGAAATTGATATGAATCTAAAGAAAAAAGGATTTTTACAGCCTCTGCTACTAATAATCTTGGGAATAACTTTCTGGTGGATGCTTCAAAACTATGAACTAATGATAAATAGTCTAAACTTTATATATGGAGTGGTTGAGCCGTTTGTGTTAGGACTCGCCATCGCATTTATTATTAATGTTCCGATGCGGTGGATAGAACGAAAGGTGTTTGGAAAGAATCAAAAGTTAAAGAAACTACATCGACCAATTGCCTATCTAATAGTATTGCTATTAATTTCGGGTGGTATTTTTTTATTGCTGAATGTAATAATTCCTGAAATTGTTAGCACAATTGGAATGATCATAGATCAAATTCCGCAGGCTTTCGATATGTTAGAATCTTACTATGATCAAAATAGAGAATGGCTAACATCTGTTGGTCTACAGTTGATGGAGCTTGATATAGATTATAACTCAATTGAAACAGTTCTAATAAATAGCTTAAATAGCATTGCATCAGGTGCAGTTAATTCTGGTGTGGCAATAATATCGTCGATTGTTTCGGGAGTGATTTCCTTTGTTATCGGCTTTATTTTTTCCATATACGTGTTGATGAAAAAAGAAAACTTAGGAAGACAAGTTAAGCTCGCAATTTACGCTATTTTCCCCAAATCAGTTGCAAAGAGGATGTTTGAAATCCAAAAACTTACTTCAGATTCATTTGCAAACTTCTTATCTGGACAATGCATGGAAGCTTTTATTTTCGGAGTAATGTTTTTCGTTGCAATGACAATTTTCCGTTTCCCATACGCGTTACTTATAAGTGTATTGCTTGGGGTTACTGCGCTCATTCCTATTGTTGGTGGATTTATTGGTTGCGCAATTGGGGGATTTTTAATACTAATGGTTAATCCCGTGCAAGCTCTATTATTTGTTGTATTATTTTTGGTATTGCAACAAATCGAGGGGAATTTAATTTATCCTGTGGTTGTAGGTAATTCCGTCGGATTACCATCGATTTGGGTTCTTGTGGCAATTACTGTTGGAGCGAATTTAATGGGTGTAATCGGAATGTTGACATTTATTCCACTTTTCTCAGTAATTTATACAATTTTTAGAGTGTGGGCAATAAAGAAATTAAAGAATGAACAGTTAATAGAAGTCGTAAATAATGAGAATAAAATCATTGAGGCCGCAAACGAGTGAGGGCTACAAGATAAAGATGATTGTAGTTATATATAAAAAATGATTTGAATCCTGATAAAAGCAGAATTCAACTTGCTAATATTGACAATTAACTGTAAATACTATATAATACCACATCAATAAATAGTTCTTTTGAAAGGAGCAAATAAATAAATGGAAGATGATATATTACTGACGCAAGAAGGGCATGCACAATTGACAGAGGAGCTGGAGGAGCTTACATCCGTTCGCAGATTAGAAGTTGCGGCACGCCTAAAAGAAGCGATGGCATATGGGGATTTGTCCGAAAATGCAGAATATGATGCTGCAAAAGACGAACAGGCCGAACTGGAAATAAAAATTAGCAAGATAGAAAATACACTTAGAAAAGCTAAGGTTATAAACGAAAAAGATATAAATGATGACGTGGTTAATGTCGGATTGTTTGTAAAAGTCAAGAATTTGAGTTCGAAGGAATGTACAGATTTTCAAATTGTAGGTAGTGCGGAATCCGATCCTTTACAAGGAAGAATCTCAAATGATTCGATCGTCGGAAAGGCCCTCATGGGCAAAAAAATCGGAGACAGGATTGATATCGTCGTTCCGGACGGCCCGATGGCTTTCGAAGTAGTAAGTATCAATAAGTAAGTTATACGATATAGCATGGAATAACATTAAGGAAATAGGGTGCGAAAATGAGCAAAGAAAATGAAGTTCTTGATGTCAATATTGAAGAAGAACTAACGCAAGAAAAAATAGGTGAACAGAGACAAATAAGAAGAGAAAAACTGAAAAGCTTACAAGAAGCAGGGAGAAACCCGTTTTTAGAAGAAAGTTGGGAGCTATCAGCATACTCTGAAGACATTAAGAATAATTTTGATAAGATGGAAGGTTCCGCCGTTTCTTGTGCAGGAAGACTTATGGCGTTTAGACATATGGGAAAAGCTTCTTTCATAGACATACAAGACAAACAGGGGCGTATCCAGTGTTATGTTAGAAAAGATGCTATAGGCGATGAAAACTATGACTTCTTCCAAAGTTATGATATCGGAGACATAGTTGGAATAGAAGGTTCGGTTTTCAAAACTAAGCATGGGGAGATATCGATTAAGGTTGAGAAGCTTGTTTTACTTACAAAATCACTGCAAGTGCTACCAAACAAATTTCATGGGTTGAAAGACACAGACCTGAGATATCGTCAAAGATATGTAGACCTTATAGTCAATCCGGAAGTGAAAGAAACTTTCATCAAAAGATCTAAAATAATTAATTCTGTCCGAAGAACTTTGGAGGATGATTACGATTTCTTGGAAGTAGACACTCCTATTTTGACGACTATTGCCGGCGGAGCGAATGCTAGGCCATTTTCAACGCATCATAACACTCTCGACATAGAAATGAAACTTAGGATTTCTAACGAGTTATTTCTTAAGAGACTCGTAGTCGGCGGCTTAGATAGAGTATATGAAATGGGTAAGATGTTTAGAAATGAGGGTATGGACAAAAACCACAACCCGGAATTCACAAGCATGGAATGCTACATGGCATATGGGAACATGGAAAATGTACTCGATATCACAGAGCAAGTCGTATACAAGGCTGCCATGGAAATAAATGGATCGCCGATAATCACATATCAAGGAAAGTCGTTCGATGTTACTCCACCATGGAGAAAAATTAACATGACCGATGCGGTTGCGGAAGTTGCTGGAATTGACTTTAATATAATTGATTCGGACGAAGAAGCGCGCGACGCAGGGATAAAACTTGGTATCGATAAGGAAGATGCAAGCAAGTGGACCAGGGGAAAAATAATAGCAGAGCTTTTTGAAATGTACTGCGAAGAAAAGAAAGGATTCCTCGACGGACCTGTGTTTGT
Source organism: uncultured Oscillospiraceae bacterium (assembly GCA_964367585.1). GTDB lineage: Bacteria > Bacillota > Clostridia > Peptostreptococcales > Anaerovoracaceae > CAYJGJ01. The sequence goes on along the minus strand of CAYIYH010000003.1, from coordinate 134,913 downwards.
AATCGGGCATCCCGTGGAAATATCTCCGCTCTCAAAGAGAGATCCAAAAGATCCTCGAATCACTAGAAGATTTGAGGCATACATTAATGGTTGGGAAGTTGCAAATGCATTTTCTGAACTTAATGACCCTATCGATCAACTTGAAAGATTCACGGAGCAGCAAGCACAGCTTGATTCCGGGGAAGACGATGAAGCACACCCTATGGACATGGACTTTGTCAACGCCCTAGAAGTTGGATTGCCTCCTACCGGCGGGCTTGGAATTGGAATTGATAGAGTAATAATGCTAATAACGGATTCTCCAACAATTAGAGACATTATTCTATTCCCTACTATGAAGCCAATAGAATAGTAAAATAAATAATCTGCGTACGACTTTGGTTGTATTGCAGATTATTGTCAAATTATAACGAAATAAAAAGGAGTTAAAAGACTATCAGATGAAAGATATTCAAATCAGGCAATTATACAAGGATTATTCGTATTTTGAAGGAAAACAAATCGTCGTAAAAGGATGGGTAAAGAATAATAGGAATTCAAATAAATTTGGATTTCTTGATATTAATGATGGCACGTTCTTTCAATCTGTGCAAGTAGTTTATGAGCCCGAGTTTGTAGATAATTATGATGAAATTTCAAAGTTGACTATTTATGCTGCTGTAAAGGTTGTAGGGACATTAGTTTTAACTCCGGAAGCAAAACAAAAATTTGAAATTAAAGCGCAAGAGATTGTAGTAGAAGCACTTTCTGATAGCGACTATCCGCTCCAAAACAAAAGACATACGATGGAATTTTTGCGTGAAATCGCACATTTAAGGCCTAGGAGTAATACTTTTAGTGCAGCATTTAGAGTACGTTCACTCGTGGCATATGCCATCCACAAATTTTTTCAAGACCAACACTTTGTCTATGTACATACACCAATAATAACGGGTAGCGATTGCGAGGGAGCAGGTGAAATGTTTAGAGTGACATCTTTAGACATGATGAATCCTCCACTAGATGAGGAGGGAAATGTCGATTACAAACAAGATTTTTTTGGTAAGGAAACAAGTCTTACCGTGAGCGGACAGCTAGAGGCGGAAGTATTCGCAATGGCATTCCGTAACGTATATACATTTGGGCCGACATTTAGGGCGGAAAATTCTAACACCACTAGGCATGCTTCTGAATTTTGGATGATAGAACCCGAAATAGCGTTTGCCGACCTGGAGGACGATATGGTGTTGGCAGAAAATATGATTAAATATATCATTAATTATGTCCTCGAACACGCACCGGAGGAAATGGCATTCTTTAACAGTTTTGTCGATAAAGGTCTAATCGAAAGGCTGAAGTCTATAGTTGCTGCGAATTTTGCCAAAGCAACCTATACCGAAGCAATAGATATATTATTAAAATCAAATAAAGAATTTGAGTATCCAGTCGAATGGGGTGTGGATTTACAAACAGAACACGAACGCTATCTGACAGAGGTCCATTTTAAGAAACCTCTTTTTGTGACAGATTATCCAAAAGACATTAAGGCGTTTTACATGAGGACAAATGATGACAACAAAACAGTTGCTGCGTTTGACTTGCTGGTTCCAGGTGTAGGAGAGATAATCGGTGGCAGTCAAAGAGAAGAACGCTTCGATGTATTGGATAAACGTATGCAAGAAATGGGCTTAGATTCAAAAGATTATTGGTGGTATATGGATCTTCGCAAGTATGGTGGGGTAAAACATGCAGGGTATGGACTTGGTTTTGAACGTATCTTGATGTACCTTACAGGTATTTCTAATATACGAGATGTTCAACCGTTTCCAAGGACTCCGAAGTCGGCGGAATTTTAACCGGTGACTAGTAGCATGAGTTTGGAAACTATATCGAATGTAAAAGATTGTCCGTATGACGAGAAAAAATGGATTTATGAACAGACAGAAGACAAGTCTCATAGGTTTATTTTGGGTACTAGGGGTGACAACCCACTTTTTTGCATCGGGATAAATCCAAGCACGGCAGCCCCGGATAATCTAGACCCTACCCTAAAAAATGTACAAAGATTCGCACATAATTTTGGCTTCGATAGTTTTATCATGTTTAACATATATCCACTTCGTGCAACCAATCCAAATGATTTGCCACTCTATTTAGACGAAGAAATGCATTCTCAAAATTTAAGAACATTTCGCAAAATGCTTAATGGAAAGAAAAGTAAGAACTCACTTTTCAACTTAACTAATAAAAAAAATCACATATGGGCAGCATGGGGAACAATTATTTCTAAAAGGCCGTATTTGAAAAATTGTTTGGTCGATTATTACGAAATTGCAAGTGCAACGAACGCCAGTTGGTATAGTGTGGGAGCAATTTCAAAAGATGGACATCCTCACCATCCACTTTATCTAAATAAAGAAAGTACACTAGACGATTTCGATATTGAGAAATACATAGATCAAATAATTTAAAATAAAAATATTAAATCCAGTGACATAGACGCTTGTCATTTTGTATTATATAACATAATAATAAATTATAGAGAAGAGCGTGCACTTTTGTATTGTACAACAAAATAATAGATAATATATTTGTATTAATCCGCAACTTTTAATTAACAGTAGGAGACGGTATGAGTGAAGAAAATTATATAATCGAGATGATTGAAATTACAAAGGAATTTCCAGGGATTATTGCTAACGAAAATGTTACACTCAAACTCAAAAAAAATGAAATCCATGCATTGCTCGGAGAGAATGGCGCAGGAAAATCCACTTTGATGAGTGTTCTTTTTGGCATGTATAAGCCGGAAAAAGGTGTCATCAAAAAAGACGGAGAAGTGGTAAACATAAAAAACCCTAACGATGCCAACGCTTTGGGTATAGGCATGGTGCATCAACACTTTAAGTTGGTTAAGAATTTTACTGTCTTGCAAAACATAATCCTTGGCGTAGAAGAAACTAAGGCGACAGTGTTGCAAATGGATAGAGCTCGTCAAAAAGTCGTAGAGCTGTCCGACAAATATGGATTAAAAGTCGATCCTGATGCGATTGTCGAAGATATTTCTGTAGGAATGCAGCAGCGTGTCGAGATTCTAAAAATGCTTTTTAGAGAAAATGAAATTCTTATCTTGGATGAACCGACTGCCGTATTGACCCCTCAGGAAATAGAAGAATTAATGAAAATCATGCGCAGTCTGGTGGAAGAGGGAAAATCAATACTATTTATCACTCACAAATTAAATGAAATAAAAGCTGTAGCCGATAGATGCACTATTTTGCGAAAAGGTAAATACATAGATACTGTAGACGTTGAATCTACGTCAAAAGAAGAATTATCCGAGAAGATGGTTGGTCGAAAAGTTGATTTGGCGGTAACCAAAAACGAATCGAGTGCGGGCGATGTCGTCCTCGAAGTTAATAATTTGTCTGTCAAAGATCCTCTAAGCGGAAAACAGAAAGTCAATAATGTGTCTTTTGATGTCAAGGCAGGAGAGATTGTTTCGATAGCCGGAATAGATGGAAACGGACAGTACGAGTTAATTTACGCACTAACCGGCATGGGGCCGATGTCGGGCGGTAATATTAAGCTAAAAGGCGAAGATGTCACTAACTATTCTATTAGGAAGAAAAACAATATAGGGATAGGACACATTCCGGCTGATAGACAAAAAGATGGCCTCATTTTGGAATATTTGTTAGAACAAAATTTAATCTTAAAAAGATATTTCCAGACTGAATATGAAAAAATGGGTTTTATCAAGTTTGATAAAATTACCGAATATTCCGATAGACTAGTTGAATCGTATGACATACGTAGTGCAAAGGGAAGTAAAACCATAGTAGGAAGCATGTCAGGAGGAAATCAACAAAAGGCAATTATTGCAAGAGAAATAGAAGAAAATGCACATATCCTTATGTCAGTTCAGCCAACAAGAGGACTTGATGTAGGCGCAATTGAATATATTCACAAACAACTTATCAAGCAAAGGAATGAAGGTAAAGCAGTACTACTAGTATCTTTTGAACTAGATGAAGTATTTAATCTCAGCGACAGAATTCTCGTTATGTACGAAGGCCAAATTGTAGCGGAATTGGATCCAAAGAATACAGAAATTCAAGAGCTCGGCTTGTACATGGCAGGTGCCAAACGAGACGAAAGGAGGGTTGGAGCATGAGTAAAATAAAAAGCCTTTCTATTAATGGCGACGCAACCGGCAGTGTTCTTGCATCGATTGTATCAATATTGATTGGTATCGCATTTGGGTTTGTTATTCTCCTTATCACGGATCCGTCTAATGCATTAGACGGCTTGGTTAGAATATTGGCAGGAGGATTTACTGGCGGCGCCAAGGGCGTTGGTCAAGTCTTATATCTTGCTACTCCAATAATAATGACGGGACTTTCTGTTGGGTTTGCCTTTAAGACCGGCTTATTTAATATCGGTGCGTCGGGGCAATTCACAATAGGGGGAGCTGTTGCAATTGTTATCGGAGTAAACATGGAAATGACGACACCATTTCATTGGATATTTGCGATATTAGCGGCTGCATTTGCAGGTTTTGTTTGGGGGTGTGTTCCGGGTTTACTCAAGGCGTATTGCAATGTCCACGAAGTAATTGCATCAATCATGATGAATTATATTGGTATGTATTTAGGACTATTCCTCGTAAGGACTAGGGCTTATAATTCGGCTATGCACGTATCTGCCGACATCAAAGAAACGGCGACATTACCTAAGGCAGGACTCGATAAGATATTTTCGACCACTATCGGTAATTTTACAGATTCGTCTGCCGTAAGTCTCGGAATTGTGATTGCAATTGTTTTCGCTATCATAACGCACATAGTAATAAATAAAACCACTTTTGGATATGAACTGAAGGCTTGCGGCCATAATCCACAAGCAAGTAAATATGCGGGAATAAATGCAAAGAAAAACATCGTTCTTGCGATGTCAATTGCAGGAATGCTCGCGGGAATTGGTGGTGCACTTGTCTACCTTACAGGAGAGGGTGGAAGGAATATGCAAATAATCGAGGAGCTTGCGGCCGAAGGATTCAATGGTATACCTGTTGCACTGCTAGGACTTTCTCATCCAATAGGCATTATTTTCTCTGGAATATTCGTAGCATATTTGACACAAGGCGGAAGCTATCTCCAAATGATAGGGTATATGCCGGAGTTAATCGAGATAATAATCGCATGTATAATATACTTTAGTGCTTTTTCCTTGCTATTTAGACAATTTTTTAGCAAAAAAATAGATAAACTGATTAACAATAAAATAACTGACAAACCAGAGAAAAGGGGGACTTCCTCATGAACACAATAGAGTTTCTCGTACAGCAAACGATGTTTTTCTCAATCCCATTGCTCATCGTGGCATTGGGCGGAATGTTTTCCGAAAGAGGTGGCGTAACAAATATTTCACTAGAAGGAACGATGATCTTTGGTGCATTTGCTGCAATTTTCTTCATCAATCAAGTGGGAGAATCGATGAGTGGACAAGGATTGCTCTTGATTGCAATCTTCATTGCGGGAATTACTGGTGGGATTGTATCTTTGCTCATCGCATTTTCCGCAATAAACATGAATGCAGATCAAGTAATCGGTGGTACCGCTGTCAATATCCTTGCACCAGCTTTCGTAGTATATTTTGCTAGAACGGTTCAGGAGACCGGAGTGCAACAAGTTCCATTCGATAATACATTTAGAATAGATCATATACCTGTGTTGAGTGATATACCTATCATAGGCCCTTTCTTTTTTGAAAATGCATATATAACCACATTGGTGGGAATGTTGATATTAATTGTCTCTGTATTCGTATTATACAAGACAAAATTCGGATTAAGACTAAGGGCATGTGGAGAAAACCCTCAGGCTGCAGATTCCGTAGGGATAAACGTGTACAAAATAAGATATGCAGGAGTCTTTATTTCTGGAGTCCTTGCAGGTATAGGTGGTCTTGTATTTATTATTCCTACCTCGTCGGAGTTTAATGCTACAGTTGCGGGATATGGATTCCTTGCTCTTGCAGTAATGATATTCGGACAATGGAAACCACTAAGAATATGTTTTGCAGCATTCTTTTTTGGGATAACGAAAACAATCGCCGCAACATATTCCGTAATTCCAGTCTTGCAAGATCTGAATATTACAAGTGAATTTTACAAAATGATACCTTTCGTTGCCACATTGATACTGCTTGCATTCACTTCCAAGCAAGGAAGAGCACCTGCCGCTGTCGGTAAGCCATACGAAAAAGGTAGCAGATAACAGAAAAAGTGATTATAGAATCTTGAGACATATCACTAGAAGGTGTTCTGAAATTCGCTTATTCCTTGACAAGTCTATCTGTAAGGAGTAAAATATACATAATCGAGCCAAAATAATCGCTTGAAATGGATTAGACTTGAGATAGCTTGTCACAATTAATTTAAGAAGGAGAATACGAAAATGTTAGAGAATAAAAAGTATCCATTTGAACTACCCGCTTTGCCTTTCGAATATGAAGCACTGGAGCCGCATATTGATAAGGAGACGTTACAATTCCATCATGATAAACATTTCAACACGTATATTACCAATTTGAATGCAGCAATCGAACAAGCTCCAGCGTGTAAAGAAAAAACACTAAAAGAATTATTGGAGAATTTAGATGCCGTTCCCGAAAATGTTAGAGGTGCAATAAGAAATAATGGCGGTGGAGTATATAATCACGATTTTTATTTTAGAAACTTATCTACTAAGCATAATCAAAAAGTTCCGGCTGTAATTGCGGATGCCTTTGGTGGTGCAGATGAATTTAAAAAACAAATGAAAGATAAAGGACTAAAAACATTTGGTTCAGGCTTTGCATGGCTAGTAAGGGACTCAAAAGGAGAATTCAAGATTATTTCATTGCCTAATCAAGATACCCCATTTGCGGAAGGATTAACTCCAATCATTACTCTAGATGTATGGGAACATGCATACTATTTAAAATATCAAAATCTAAGACCCGATTATATCGATGCTTGGTTCAACGTTATTAATTGGGATTTAATAGAGAAAAATCTATAATCTCTATTATTTGATGACTGAATTTAGTGGGAGTTTTTCGTTATGCACGCCTGCGTGTTATATCCTTAGTTACTCACATGACAGATTTCCATTAGGGTTTCGTCTTATACAAATTAAAAAGTTAAAAAAAGTCTATTTCATCACATTACGATAAAATAGACTTTTTGGGTTGATGTTGTATTGTGCCATATGGAAATATGAGATTGTTAGAATTAGAACGTGCTCTCGCCATCTCCCATGGAAATGTGCCAGTGTTCTTTCCCTTTTACCAAAGTATCGTTTACTTTATCGGTCAGTGGCAACACAATCATCATCCTATAATGGCTTCTATGTGATTTAATATTTGTAATAAAATTAAAATCGTCTAATACCTTTCTGAATTTTCCGTAGAATCCTGTCATCATTTGGATGAATTCTGTTTCACCATCGTTACAATAGTCTATCGCAGCATCTAGAAGTGTTGCAATATAACTTTCATTCATTGGGTCGGTGAAAAACTCTAGTATTTGTTTAGTTTTTTTGCCTCTAAGAATAACAAATCCGATTTTCTCGCCTTTTGAACTTACAATTAACGTAGTGTATTTTTCTGTAGGCATTGCATTGTATCTATAGTTTAAGTATTTGTAGTCTCGAACAAGCAAAACTTCATAAAGATTTTTGTATTTATCCCAGATTTCGTTGACGTCCTCAGGAACTTGATCTAATTTAAGTACCGTTGCATCTTGTATTTTTCTTTTTTTGTGTTTTTTGCGTGTAAAGTTTTTGTAATACAGATTATATACACCATTTGCAAAACGAGCGACAAGTCCGATTTTTACTTTTGTCTTTAGCTTTTCGGCAATATTGACAGGCAGTACAAATAAATCCTTTGTAAGAACCGTCTCCCATCCGAATTTTTGATATCCCGGATAAGAATTTCTATTAGCAAATCCGAGAATTATATCAAGCCCATGTTTTTTTGCACATTTTATAGAGTTTTCCGTCATGGTTTTGAATAGTCCTTGCTTTCTATAGCTTGAATGTGTAATAGTTCTAACCGAATGAGCACATTTTAGTACATCACCTTTGACATATAGTTCAAAAGGCGTGAGTCCGTCAGCTGCAATCATTGTGTTTTGATCGCCTTCATATTCCTTCATTATATACATCATATTAGGTTCAGAAGGAGGATTATAAGGGTTTAGATCATAATACCATTTATACTCTTCTTTTTCTTTTCGCACGAATGCTATAGACAATAGCTCTTGAAATTGTTCGTATTCATCATCTAAATTTAAAACTTCTATTTTTCTTTCACTCATCGTGTTTTCTCCAATATATCTATGTATGACACTCCGCTTTATTTATGAAGTGTTTTACAGATATTGTACTATATATATTTAAGTATATTTATGTATAGAAAGTGTCGTTTAATTAGCAAACGGGTATGTATACATGCATTATTTACTACTTATAATAGATAATGTGTCTCTTGCGATTACTAGTTCTTCATTAGTAGGTACGATAATGACTTTGACTTTTGAGTCCTTAGTAGATATTTCAGTTTTTTTGCCCCTTATTGTTTTGTTATATTCTTCGTCTATTGTTATTCCTAAGTTGTTCATGTTTTCGCAAATCATAGAGCGCATCAACCAATCGTTTTCCCCTACGCCAGCAGTAAATACAATCGCATCTACTCCATTAAGTTGTGCAATATAGCTTCCAATATAACTCTTTACAGTAAATGCAAATACTTTTTGTGCAAGTTGTGCACGTTCGTTGCCTTCGTCGGCAGCGTCATTGATATCTCTAAAGTCACTAGATACTCCTGAGATTCCGAGCACGCCCGATTCTTTATTTAAGATATTAGTTACTTGTTTCGCAGTAAGACCTTCTTTTTCTTTTAGATAGTCGATGATCGCTGGGTCTATATTTCCCGCTCTAGTCCCCATAGCAACTCCTTCGAGAGGAGTGAATCCCATAGACGTTGCAACAGATTTACCATTTTTGATAGCTGTAACAGAGGCTCCATTGCCTAAGTGACATGTGATTAATTTTAAATCATTTATATCCTTTGACAAAAATTTTGCCGCTTCTTGTGAAACGAAGAAGTGAGATGTTCCATGGAATCCATATCTTCTTACGCTATAATCTTCATAATATTTATATGGTAGAGCATAGATATATGCTTCAGGTGGCATAGTTTGATGAAAAGCAGTATCGAAAACGGCTACCATTGGAACCTCAGGGAGTAGGTCTTTACAGACATTTATTCCAGTTAAGTTTGCTGGATTGTGTAAAGGTGCTAAAGGGACACATGCTTCAAGTGCTTGTATTACTTCGTCTGTAATTAATACAGATTTCGCATAATTTTCCCCCGCATGTACGACTCTGTGTCCGACTGCAGCGATTTCTGAGATATCTTTGACAGCACCTTCTTTTGGATCTGATACCATTTTGATAACTTGGCTTATTGCCGCAGTATGGTCTTTCATAGGTATTTCATTTTTTACCTTGTCGTTTCCAATTTTTTCGTGAGATATTATTGATCCATCTATCCCTATTCTTTCGACCAATCCTTTGGCAATTAATTCTTCGTTAGTCATGTCGAGAACTTGATACTTTAATGACGAACTGCCACAATTTAATACTAATATTTTCACTAGTAACCTCCTTGAATATTTTAACAATCGGTTCGTATTATATAATATAATTATTTTTTTTGCAAGAGCATTTGCTTGAATATTCTAAAATATTTCACGGCAGATTTGGGTGTAGTCTGTGGAAAACAGGTGGCCTGTGAGTGTACGCTAGCTAATTTTAGGAAGTGCGGTTTTTAGTAAAAAATAAAAAGGGCGACCTTTAATAGTCACCCTGATTTTAGATATTATATTGTAAAATAGTCTAATGTTATTTTCTTTTCGCTTCCGGCATTTCCCATAGCATGTGATCCACATGCAACAAGTGGTGAGATTTTTCGCTGCAAGGCTTCGAAAAATACGCTTCATAAAGTGCTGTAACTTCTTGGTTTTCATGTGAATATCGTGTTTGGGATTCCTTGTCTAGATCATAAAGAACTTCTTGTCTTTTTAGAATATCCGCTTCGTGGTATCCATTTATTGGTTGACCGCCTCCGCCAGCACATCCCCCAGGACAAGCCATCACTTCTACGAAGTGGTACTTTACTTCGCCACGCTTTATTGCATCGAGCAAGTTTCGCGTATTAGATAGACCACTTACTACCGCACATTTTACCTCATTTCCATCGACATTATAAGTGGCTTCGACATATCCACCTTCATTTGCATGTGTCCATCTTACTTGTTCAAATGTATCGGCGGGTGGATTTTCTCCAGTAATAAGGAAATACGCAGATCGGAGAGCTGCCTCCATTACGCCGCCTGATGCTCCGAAGATAACTCCCGCGCCTGTTCCTTCACCTAGCAGGCTATCAAATTTTTGTTCTTCCAAATCAAATAAGTTTAAACTTTCAGACTTAGTCATTTTAACAAATTCTCTAGTCGTCAAAACAAGGTCTACGTCTTGACCGGCCTCTGTAGATTTCATTCCAGGCAAACTGTATTCTGACTTTTTCGCAACGCATGGCATGATAGAAACAGAGAATATTTTTGCAGGATCTACTCCTAGTTTTTCTGCAAACCATGTTTTAGTAACTGCACCAAACATTTGCTGTGGTGATTTAGCTGTGGATAGTCTGCTTGTGAGTTCCGGATATGAGGATTTAATAAACCTCATCCACCCTGGACAACAAGAGGTAAACATTGGAAGTTCATCCAAATCTCCGCTTGTAAATCTATGTAAGAACTCAGTTCCTTCTTCCATAATAGTAAGATCTGCTGTGAAGGTTGTGTCGAATACGTAGTCAGCTCCCATCTTTTTGAGTGCTGTAACCATCTTCTTAACTGAAAGATCACCAGTTTCTCCATCTAGTGTTTCAGTAAATCCTGTACGAACAGCAGGCGCAATTTGGACTACCGTTATTTTTTCCGGGTCGGCGAAAGAATCGAAAGTTTTTCTCGTATCATCTCTTTCATACAGCGCACCTGTAGGGCAGTTTGTTATACATTGTCCACAAAGAACGCATTCAGATTCATCTATTACTCTGTTGTGTGAAACGTCGATATTGGTTCTTGAACCTGAACCATTCAAGTCCCATATTGATATGGATTGCACTTTTTCGCAGACTTGCGCACATCGCATACATTTTATGCACTTATTAATATCTCTTTGAAGTGGGAAGTCTTTATTCCAATGTGCTTTTTTACCTTTGACGAGATCTTTTTGGTATGGCACATCCATAATTCCTAAATCGGTCGCAACTTTTTCGAGTGCGCATGTTCCCGCACGTGTACAAGATGCACATTCAACATTGTGTTGGGATAATATAAGCTCTACGTTAGTTCTTCTTGCACGGCGGACTCTATCCGAATTAGTATTTATAACCATCCCTTCTATTGCCACATTATTACAAGAAGTGACTAGGGTTTCTTCTCCTTTTACTTCGACCACACAGGCTTTGCATGCGGAAATTTCATTTATATCTTTAAGATAACAAAGTTTTGGGATGTTTATGCCATTTGCTTTTGCGGCTTCCATGATAGTAGTGCCTTCTTCTACAGAAATATCAATGTCATTTATCTTTATATTTACCATTTTTCAGCCCTACCTCCTTTATATGTACCAAATCCAAAGTGGTCGCAGCGCAGACATCGTGATGATTCTTGCCCTGCTTCTTCTTCAGTCATTCCTAATTTAACAATATCAAAATCTTCGGTGCATTCTCTAAGTGGTCTGTTTCGCATGTCGACTCTACCGCATGCAGGCATATTGGTAAGATGAGGAGGAGGAATATCTATTTCTACATCTATTATATGGTGATATCCTAGATATGTGTCTATGTTTGCAGCCGCAACTTTTCCCGCTGCAATTGCAATTATTGCTGTTGCAGGACCAGATACAGCATCTCCACCTGCAAATAAGTTAGGAGTGTTAGGAACAGACGCCGAGGATTCCGCATGGATTTTTCCGCTTACAAGTGGTGCAGAACCTTCGAAAGGTTCACCGTCGATTGCTTGTCCGATTGCCACTATCACGACGTCACAAGGGACTCTTACGAGGTCTGCGTCAGCATTCCTTGGCATAGGACGACCGTCTTTACCATAACTTCCTATGATTTGAGGCTTAACCCAAAGGGCAACTACTTTTCCGCTCGTATCTCTTTCAATTTTTTCCGGAGCATGTAAAAACATCAGTTCAGCTCCTTCACCGGAAGTTTCCTCGATTTCCTCAGCAAGTGCCGTCATATCTTGAATTCTTCTTCTATATACACAAGTCACGGATTCAGATCCCATTCTTAGGGCACTTCTTGTCGCATCCATCGATACATTACCACCTCCGATAACGCACACTTTTTTTCCACTAAGGTCGAGAGGTCTTCCTTCACCTGCATTTCTCAAAAACTCTACAGCGGAATAAACCCCCTTGCCATCTTCGCCGTCTATATTTAGCTTTTTATCGTTATGTGCTCCGATAGCAATATATATTGCATCGTAATTGTCTTCTAGTTGACCAAAATCCATGTCTTTTCCTATGGAAATATTTGTAGTAACTTTTACTCCTGTCGATAGAATATGATTAATATCCAAGTCGAGTTTTTCTTGAGGAAGTCTATAATCAGGAATTCCATATCTTAACATTCCACCCAGTTTTGGTCTTTGTTCGAAAACTTCGACGTCGTGTCCCATAAGGGTAAGGAAGTATGCAGCTGACATACCACATGGACCTCCACCTACAACTGCAATTTTTTTGTTAGTTTTTTCTGCGATCTTAGGTATTTCTTGATTTTCTGTCATGTTGTCGCAGGCAAATCGCTTGAGACCACAGATGTTTATTGCATCGTCTACCATTCTTCTTCTGCATCTACTTTCACATGGATGTTCACATACGTAACCACATACGGTAGGGAAAGGATTATCTCGTCTCATCAATTTTACAGCATCGTCGTATCTTTCTGCCTTAATAAGCGCTATATATCCAGGTATATCAACATGTGATGGACATAGAGAAACGCATGGAACAGCTTGATATAGTCCAAACAAGCATTTTCCATTTTCGACATGTGAAAAATAGTCGTCGCGGAATCCTTGTACTCCTTGTAATACCATTCTCGCTGCTTCATATCCTATAGCACAATCTGCGGTATCCATAATAACTTTTGTAGTTCGTTCGATTAGGTCAATAGTTTCTGGTTCCGCAGTCGAGTCTAAAACTTGTTCTAAAAGATTAGTGAGTTGTCCCAATCCAATTCTACAAGGCACGCATTTCCCGCAGGTTTGTGCATGACATAGTCTCAAAAAGGAAAGGGCCATATCAACTGGACATAGACCAGGTGGGCTGGCGCTTATTCTACGCTCAACATTTCTATACAAAGCCTCGACAACTTCTTGTCCTTTGCTTTGCGTATCAATCGATAATCTGTTCAATGTATCACTCCTATAATAATTAACTTTAACGGAAGTTTTATCATAAATAGTTTAATATTTTTTTAACAATTATGCAAGCATCAATTGTTTTAATAGTGTAAAGTTTTTCAAAAAATATACAAATATTTCAAAAAATGAACTTATTCAATAAAATGATAATAAACTTGTATTTAATCCCTTTTTAGAATAAAATAATAATGAAAAATAGACCATTATTATTGTCTGGGTATGAGAGGTGCTTTAAATGAATGAATCAAAATATCAAATAGATATGCGTCAAGGACCATTGCTTAGGCAAATTCTCTTATTCGCAATACCATTAATGCTAACTGGATTTTTGCAACTTCTATACAACGCAGTAGATATTATTGTAATTGGTCAATTTGATGGGACTATCGCACAAGGTGCAATTTCATCCACATCACAATTGATTGCGCTTTTTGTTGGTGCTTTTTTTGGGATTTCAGCTGGAAGTAGCGTAATTTGTTCACGGTTTACTGGAGCGCGGGATTTTAAGGCTGTTGAAAAAATAGTGCATACAAGTATTGCGTTATCGATAGTAGTGGGAATATTTTTAGCTATTTTAGGAGTATTCTTTTCTGATGATGTTCTTAAACTTATGAGAGCACCTGATGAAACATTTGATCTTTCGGTACGATATTTGAGCATATATTTTTTGGGTATGCCTGCCACTATGATATATAATTTTGGCGCTTCGATATTAAGGTCAATAGGTGATACTAGAAGACCTCTTTATTTCTTAGCAACTGCGGGTGTTGTAAATTTATTTTTTAATATCTTTTTTGTTGCTATCTTAGATATGGGAGTAACGGGCGTTGCAATAGCGACAGTAATAGCACAAGTATTGTCAATGATTCTTGTCTTACGTACTTTACATAATGTAAAATATCCGCATAAACTCGTTTTTAGTAAAATAAGCATAGACAAAACACAGTTGAGATTTATATTAAAAGTAGGCTTGCCTTTGGGATTACAAAGCTCTCTTTTTTCTTTATCTAATGTGTTTGTGCAATCATCTTTTAACTCGTTTAACAGTGCAACAATTTTAGCAGGTATTGGAACTTCAAATGTCCTTACAAATAGTGTAGCTGTGCTATTGAATTCATTTCAACATACATGTTTGAATTTTTCCAGTCAGAATTTAGGAGCATGTCAATACATGCGTATGAGACAAGTATATTATTATTCTGTGGGATTAGTATTCGTAGTAGGGATTATTATTGGTTCGTTTTTTACTTTTGCATCGCCAATTTTACTACGAATCTTTACATCGGATCCAGCGGTGATAGAAATAGCATCGAATAGGCTTTATTACTTAGTATTGCCTATTTTTATTTGTGGTGTTAATGATGTAACATCGGGACAGCTACGAGGTATAGGTAATTTTATAGCACCTACTGTAATTTCACTTGCGTGCATATGTGGAATTAGAATTTTATGGATATATACAGTCTTCTCATATTTTGGAACACTCGAAAGCTTATATATTTCACACCCGGTGAGCTGGGGAGTTTCACTTATAATTCAATTTACATTTTATACTATCGTTATAAAGAAATTCCCAAAGAAAAATTCGACCATATCCCCAAATTGACTTAATTCGCTAATGCTAGTTTAACAATGTATAATATATTTTTAATGAGGTGAATTGATGAAAAATAAAAATAAAACTATAGTATACGATAGCAAATTAGATATGAACGAGTTAGTTAAAGTTAAAAAACTAAAAATAATATACCTTGCGGGTGGATGTTTTTGGGGTGTAGAGGAATTTCTATCAAGGATTGCAGGAATTTACGATGTTTCTTCTGGTTATGCAAACGGAAATACGAGCAATCCAACTTATGAGGAAGTTTGTCTCAACAATACTGGACATGCCGAGACGGTAAAAGTCATTTATGACCCTATTCAAATTAGCTTAGAAAATGTGTTGGAATATTATTTTAGAATAATTGACCCCACTAGTTTAAACAAACAAGGAAATGACATTGGAACACAGTATAGGACGGGTATCTACTATACCGACGTTTCTGAAAAAACAGTGATTGACAAAGCACTAGCTAGATTACAACTTCAGTATGAAAAAACTCTTGTCGTGGAGGTGCTACCTCTAGATAACTATTTCACTGCGGAAGAATATCATCAAGATTACTTATCAAAAAATGGAAATGGATATTGCCATATTAATTTGGAATTAGCGTCCAAAGGAGTTTTAATCAAGAAAAAAGATTATCCTATACCAGCTATTGAAGAATTAAAAGAAAAACTCACTGACTTGCAATACGAAGTAGTACAAAATAGCGGCACAGAAAGATCATTTTCAAGTGATTTAAATGACCATTATGAAGTTGGCATTTATGTAGACATAGTAACTGGAGAGCCGTTATTCCTATCTACCGATAAGTATAATTCGGGTACTGGGTGGCCAAGTTTTACGAGGCCAATTTCACAAGATGTGTTAGTAGAGGACATAGAAAGTGGCAGTTTGATTTATGGAGTCGAAGTGAAAAGCCGTTCGGGGCTAAATCATCTAGGACACTATTTCACCGATGGTCCGATTGAATCTGGAGGGCGTAGATACTGCATTAATGGAGCGGCATTAAGATTTGTTCCATTTGAATCTATGGTCGAAGAAGGATACGCATATTTACGACATTTAATCTTAAAAGACGATTCGATTATATATAAGGCAAGATAAATTAAGATGAAAACAATATGTGATTTAAGAATAAAATCTCAGATGGGAGGTGGAGCAAAAAGTATAGCAAATGCAGAAATTGCGTTGAATAATTTATTACTTAATGTTTCTGTCAGAGATAATAATGACTTAATCGGGTTTGGAAGGATAATCGGAGATGGTGCAATATCTTATGTAGTAAGTGATATAATGGTTGATACGGCATATCAAGGTAGAGGAATCGGACGTATGATAATGGAAGAAATCGATAAGTATTTCGACGAGCACTGTGATGAAGATGCATATATCACTTTAATTGCGGTGTAACCTGCGGATAGACTTTATGAGAAATTTGGCTTCGTTAATTCTGAACCAAATTCCGCGGGAATGATACGAAAAAAATGATTATAAATCTATATAAAGAGAATTGACTTGTGAGTCATCCTTGTGTAAATTCACCTAAAATAGAAATCATATTAGTTAAGGAGTTTAAAAAGTGAATAAAGAAAAACTGCAAAAAGATATCGAGATGTTAAACGAGCGATTTGGAAAAGATACACTCCTGTCTCTTGCGACAATAGATGGAGATAGGCCTACTGTACGCATAGTAGACGCATATTTTGAAGACGGTAGCTTTTACACTATTGTAGATGCTAAATCCGAAAAAATGAAACAGATTGCACTGAATCCAGTAGTTGGTTTATGTTCAAATGATTATTTTTCTGCACATGGTATAGTTAATAACTTAGGTCATATATATAGCGAGAAAAATCTCGAACTTGCTAAAAAATTAAAGATCGTATTTGCAAAATGGTGGGACAATGGACATAGTGATTACGACGATATTAACACTATTGTTTTGCAAATAAAATTAACAGACGCAGTGTTTTTTGACTTTGATACAAGATATGTAATAGATTTCAATTAACTACAAACAATCATAATAACATGATGAAGATGCTTTGCATGAACATAATAGAAGCAAATATGCGCTATCTATCTATTGATAGTGTTTATTTGCTTTTCCTATTAACAGTTTTTGAAAAAAGTGTAATAAACTGTTGACAAAGGAAACGTGATACTATATTATTGTATTAGTACAATAGTGCAATAGTTAAATAATGCAATAACGTAATAATATAGTAACGAAAGGAGAAAGCATGTGAATTGGAATTTTAATGAAGACCGGCCTATATTTATGCAAATAGTTGAAGAGATAACTAGAAACATTGTAAACGGTAAATATTTACCTGGTGAAAAACTCCCGACAGTTAGGGATTTTGCTTTGCAAGCTAGTGTCAATCCGAACACAATGCAAAGAGCTTTAATGGAAGTAGAGCAAATAGGCCTAATAACAACACGGCGTGGAGATGGGCGATATGTAACAACTGATGCTGACCTTATTAGTAATATGGGGAATAAAAGATTGGCAGAAGCAAGTGCTAATTTTATCTCGTCGATGTTGGAACTTGGTTTTACTAAAGAGGATATTTTGATACAAGTAGAAAATAGATTAAAAGGAGGCAATTAATGGAGCCATTGATAAAATGTCTGAATTTGACTAAACGATATAAAAATAATATGGCACTCAATAATTTTAATTTTGAACTCGGAAGAGGAAAAATATTGGGATTACTCGGACCGAACGGGAGTGGGAAGACAACATTGATTAAACTTCTCAATGGGCTGCTCGTTCCTGATAGCGGAATGATTCAAATATGTGGTCATTCCCCTGGCGTGGAGACTAAAAAAATAGTTTCTTATTTGCCTGATCGAATATTTCTTGATCCAAGTGAAAGCGTGGAATTTTGTATAAAATATTACAGTGACTTTTATAGTGATTTTCGTCGTGAACGTGCGATTCAAATGCTTGGGAATTTAGGAATAAATTTAAAAGCAAAAATTAAAACTTTGTCAAAGGGTAATCAAGAAAAAGTTGCATTGATACTCGTGATGAGTAGAGATGCTCAGGTGTACCTATTAGATGAGCCGATTGCAGGAGTAGATCCAGCGGCTAGAAACTATATTTTAAAAACAATAATTTCAAATTATAACGAAAACGCATCTATAATACTTTCGACACATCTGATTTCGGATATAGAGTCTGTAATTAGTGATGCAATATTCCTCAGAAATGGTGAATTCGTTCTGGGCGGCAATGCAGATGATATCAGGCAAGCAAACAATATGAGTATTGACAATTTATTTAGGGAGGTGTTCAAATGCTAAGTAAATTATATTATTATGAAGCAAGATACTATGCCAAAGTGGCTTGGTTAATGATACTTATATTAATTGTGTCTACTGCTACAGCAGTTGCATCGCAATTAATTGAAATTGACTTTGTACGAACGATGCTTTTTTTACCATACCCACTTGTAATATTTGGTATGGTTTGTCTTCCCACCGTAATATATGTGACACGTTTCTACCGTCATCTTTTTACATTGCAAGGCTACTTGAGTTTTACATTGCCTGTAAAGCCGATGGATCATTTTATATGCAAAATAATCAATGCAATTGTGTTTAGTTTAATTATGATAAGTTCGACTATCGTGTCGGGATTGATCGTTTTAACAGTCATGTTTGAAGAATTCTCTTTGCTTGAAGGAATTTGGGCATTAATTACGGAAGCGAATTTATGGTACGTATTGTCTACTACTGCAACAATATGCGCCCAGGGATTATTTTCTATTTTGATCTTTTATACTGCGATATGCCTAGGGCAACTTGCAAAGAATAAAATACTTGTGTCTGTTGGTGCATGGTTTGCTCTTAATTATGGGACGCAGATTCTTAACTCAATTTTGCTTATACCTGTAATTGTAGTAATGTCAAATAACGTGACAACGAATATTGCAGTGTATAATGATAGCGATGAATTCTTTGACTCTTTCCCGTTAATGTTATTCCTTATCGCCTCGATGTATATTGTGGAGAGCATTATATCAATTTTTGTATGCAGATACATAATGACCAAAAAGTTAAATCTTGAATAACGTTGGCAGTAGATTCATTGTAGCGTTAATTAAAATAAGTAGAGTTTATGGGGGGAATAATTCCCCCTTTTATTCTAAATTAGTGCAATTTAACTTGTATTATAACGCGCAGATAGATATATTCGTTATTTAATGGTATAATATAAAAATAATTTAAAAATAGAATGGATTTTTTGACGGAGGTCAATTAATATAATCCTAATGATTATTTCACATGCATGTTTGTCCCTCCAGGAATCAGGTATGCTATGTTGATGCATAACACTTGTCAACTAGTTAAATAAAGTAATAGACAGCAAGGAGAGAATGAAAGGAGAAACAGTGCTTTGAAAGTAAGAAACGAAATTCAATATCAAAAAAAGAAAGATGAAATTCTTGAGATTTATTATCTATTAGTAGGAGAAAATGGTTTCAAAAATGTAACACTAGTAAATATTGCCACACGTCTTGAAATTAATCCTAGTTTAGTTTTACATTACTTTAAAAACAAACGACAAATGACATTGGAATTTGTAGACTATGTTTTGGAAAAATGCACTGATAACCCATATATAAGGCCTGAAGTTGAAGCAAACGAATATAAAAGAGTTTTTCTTGATTACATCGATTATTTGTTTATTCAGGACTTAGATCCTAACCTAATGGAAACGAAGGTGTTTTTTGATTGTCACAGCTTGGCATTGAGAGATGCTGAAGTGTGGAAGAAATTCAAAGCACACCACGATCGGGTGATTGAATTGGTGAAAAAGGAGTTGGATTTTTTTGTGAAAAAAGGTGCGATTCCGGAGATAGATACAAGGTTAGCCTCGGTCTTTATCTTCTCAGTGACTAGCGGTCTTGCCGATTATCGCGACTTTTCCGAGGATATAGAAGATTTCAATCGAGTGTTAATTAATCAAAAACAAGCTGTAATAAGCTACATTTTAAGTCAAGAAAAATAAAAACATATTGAATCGGGAGGGGGCTTAACGTAGGGCCCTCTTTTTTTTTGTGCATAATAAATAAAATCATTTGACATGCGTAGCAGGAAAATGGTATTATATCATTAATTAATTGAACGTTCAATTAATTAATGATATGCAAAACTGCTATCTCGCTTAAGCGATAATATGAGTAGGGAGGATATAAAGAGTGGATATCAAAAAAATGTATTGGGATGGAAGATGGAGAGACAATGGGAGTGAAAAGCGGCGAAACATTATAAACCCTAGTAATGGAGAGATAATAGCTGTAGTGCCAGAAGGTGGGTTAGAGGAAGTTGATCTAGCTGTGCAATCAGCAAGAAATGCCTTTGAAGACACAGCACGTTGGGCAGGCTTGTCCGCTACAGAGCGAGCTAGTTATCTAATTCAGGTAGCAGATTTGATAGAAGAACGGGCGGAAGAAATTGCTAGATTAGAATCTTTGAATACTGGAAGACTATTTAGGGAAACAAAGGAAGATGATCCTTACGCTGCTGCGTATACATTTCGCTATTATGCAGGTCTCATAAACTCTATGGTGGGACAGACTGGGAATAACTCTGATGAGTTACTTGGAATGAGTATTCGGGAACCACTAGGTGTTTGCGCAGTTATAGCACCTTGGAATTATCCGTTAGGAACTATGTGTGCAGGTGTAGCTCCAGCATTAGCAGCGGGAAATACAGTAGTGGTAAAGCCAGCTTCAATAACACCTCTTACCACGATTTTGCTGTTTGAGATATTCGAACAAGTGGGAATTCCGGCGGGAACTGTAAATTTAATTCTCGGTCCAGGTTCCGAAATTGGAGATGCTATAGCAGCGGATGAACGTGTAAAAAAAGTGGTATTCACTGGTGGTACAGATACTGGAAAACGTATCATGAAGCAAGCATCTTCTAATCTAAAAAAACTTTTATTAGAACTCGGCGGAAAGTCAGCTGCTATTTTATTCGATGATGCAGATTTGGATAAAGCATTACAAACTATTTTATTCGGAATTTTCTTTAGTCAAGGGCAAATTTGCGTTTCGGGTTCTAGGCTGTTAGTTCAGGAATCTATTTATGAGAAGGTAGTAAAAACGCTTTGTGAAAGAGTAAAAAAGTTTCGCATAGGAATGCCATTTGATGAGGATGCAGAAATTGGACCTGTAGTGTCTAAATCTCATATGAATGTAATTTTAGATTATATCGCAAAAGGAGTATCAGAAGGAGCTACTATAGCGGTAGGAGGCAAACGAATTACAGAAGGTGAATTTGAGCAAGGATATTTCATAGAGCCAACTATTTTCATCAATTGTACAAATGAAATGACTATTGTTCAAGAAGAAATTTTTGGTCCAGTACTTACAATTCAATCGTTTTCTACAGAAGAAGAAGCTATATCCATGGCAAACTGTACAAAATATGGATTAGCTGGAATGGTTTTTACAAGTGACTTAGGGAAAGCACTTCGAGTTTGCAAAAAGGTCGATTCGGGAATTCTTTGGGTAAATACTTATATGGAAAATGACCTTGCTATTAGTACAACACCACACAAAGAGAGTGGAATGGGAGTAATTGGAGGTATTAAAGGGTTAGAAGAATTTACAAGCTTAAAGCAAGTAAATATCAGATTAACCCCTAGTGGAAATGATTGGTTTTCTGATACGGAATAAAATGTAATAGATATAATATTGTTAAATTAAGGAGGAGAAAGATGAATATGAAACAAAAGCTAAGCATGTCTAGCATTGTAGGTTATGGAATTGGTGGTGCAGGCCAAGTTGTTGCAATTAATTTATTTTACATGTATTTTATTTTCTTTTTAACTAGTGCTGCTGGAGTAAGTCCCGGTATCGCGGGAACATTGTCTATGTTTGCTGTTTTTTGGGATGCTATTACCGATCCTATTATAGGGTATTTGAGTGACAAATTTAAAGGGAATAAATACGGAAAAAGAGTTCCCTTCATGATGTTTGCATGTGTTCCCTTAGGGCTTTCGATAATAATGTTATTTACCGATATAGGGTTACAAGGTAACGCTAAAATAGTCTATATATTTATCGCAAATATTTTATTCTGGACATTTTTTACAGCGACCGACATACCCTATATTTCTTTGGCCTCAGAAATCACAGACGACTATGATGAAAGAACAAAGTTAAGAACCGCAACTACGACGTTTTCTAATTTAGGTTCTATTATATTAACTAGTGGTGTTATGTTGGCATTAGAATTTCTATTAAATAGAAATATGAGTGATATAAAGGCATGGAGCCTTATTGCAATTGCTTTGGGTATATTTGTTATCTTCTGCTATATGACATCTGCATTATTGTTGAAAGGCAAAGAGATAGTTAAAAATGAAACAGTAGTTAGTGAAAAGCAAAATGGTGGAAATCCAATCGCGGAATATTTAGGATTGTTTAAATTAAAGCAATATCGCTATATTGTTTTTACTTCTTTTACTATGAACTTTGTAATAGGCATTAGTGCAAGTAGTTTAACGTTCTATTATTTGTATGTAGTAAATTTAGATTATGCTACTATTGCCTTGGTTCCTTTAGTTCCGACGGTTTTGCATATTTTGGCTGCTGTACCTATTGGTAATTTAGCATTGAAAATTGGCAAGAAAAATTGCATGCTACTTGGAATGATTCTTATGACGGCATCTTCTTTGTATTTGACATTCGGGCTTATGAATTTTACTACTACTGTTGCTACAATGGCAATAACTATGATTGGGAATACAGCCTTTTGGATTTTAATATATTCTTTGAATTTTGATATTGTAGAAATTGACGAATTTAAAAATGGTAAACGTCGCGATGGACAGTTGATTTCACTAAATAGTTTTATTATGAAATTGGGAGTTGCCGTTGGCATGTGGGCCGGAGGAATGCTTCTCGAAATTGTTAATATGGATGCTACATTAACATCACAACCTCAGGAAGTTGTTTCTATGTTGAGATTTGTAGGCGGTGGCCTTCCTGCTGTAGCTACATTGATTGGAATTGTTTTTATATTTCTTTACAAGGTAAACAAAGAGAACTTTCAATCATTACAAGAGGCACTGTTATTGAAGAGAGATGGTAAGGAATATACAACAGACGGCTTTGAAGAAATTCTTTAAAAGGAGAGAGATATAATATGGACCAGTGCGAAAAAAATATGATAGAAGCGGTATCCGGAGGGAAAAATACCATACTATACGACTATCGAAATAAGGGAAGTATTATGGTGCGTATTCCTAAATTTAAGATTTCTGATGTTATTTCCGGCGGACCTGAAGTAACTCATCCTGGATTTTTCTATAAAGGAAAGGAACGAGAATGTCTTTATGTTAGCAAATATCAAAATGTTGTAGACGGAGAATGTAGTTATAGTCTTCCATATAAAGATCCAGCCGTCTTATACTCTTTTTCTCAAGCAAAGGAGTTCTGCGAAAATAAAGGAGAAGGTTGGCACCTTATGACAAATTCAGAGTGGTCAGCTGTCGCATTATGGAGTCTTAAAAATAATACCCTTCCTAGAGGAAATAATTTTCAGGGGGGAGATTATGAAATGACTCATGAACGTGGGGTTTTGATTTCACTTGATGCGCATACTCCAGAGGGAGAAATCGGTCCGCCAATGAGAGTAGCAACCGGTTCCGGTCCAGAAAGTTGGACTCATGACCATACAGGATTTGGAATTTATGATATGAATGGGAATGTGTGGGAAATGCTTGACGGAGTGAAAATGGTGAACGGTGAAATTCAACTCCTAGAAGAGTGCTCGGAGGGAGCTTCATGGAAATCGCTTGGCCTTGAACATCCACTGATATCTCGTTCTGAGGAATATTCAGAAGAAAATCAACTGCTGTTCGCCCATTTTAAAGAAACAGGAAAAGATGCAGAGTTTTCGCAGAAGAATTCTTTGCAGGCTATGTGTCTATATCCCGTAGATGACGTCCGAGAAGATGACGCGATTTGGGGCATAGAGAATGGAGAGCGTTTTCCTATACGAGGTGGTTATTGGGTAAATCGGGAAATGGCCGGAGTGTTTTCTTGTGGGTTTTATATGCAAAAAGACGATTCGTATTTTGATGTTGGTTTTAGAGCTTGTTATTTTGATGAAAGTGAATAATCTAAAAGAAAGGTGAAGCTAGCAATGGAAATATACAATGAATACCTAAAAAAAATTAGAGATATTGCATTAGAAAGTGACCGCTTAAATAGTACTTATTATTTTTTAATGTGGGATTTATGTTCAGAATCGATTTCTCAAGAAGCAAAACCATATCGAGAAAATATGGTGACGACCTTAAAATCACAATTAAATAAATTGTATATATCACGCGAGTTAGAAGAATGTTTAGAATTTTTTTCGACGAAAAAAATAGAATCCGCAGTTGATAGTGCAACTGTGCGAGAACTAAAGCGTCTTAGAGAGGACGCGATTGGAGTGTCAGCGGAGTATTGTCGTGAATGGCAAGAAAAATCACTTTCCGCTCAAGATGCTTGGCGTCGTGAATACCGAGAGAATATATATCAAACATCAATGGAAACGCTGGATGAACTGTTTTACTTGAAAAAAAAAATATATGGAATAGATAATGGTTCTGTTTTTGAGCATGTATTAAAAGAAACAGAATGGGATTACTCTATGAGAGAAATTGATGAATTGTTTGATGAGTTAAAGGTAGGTTTGTTAGAGCTATGCAAAAGAAGAGTGGAGTCTTGCGAAAAAGTAGACGATTCCTTGCTATGGGAGAAATCGTCGAAAGAAGAACTGAAAAGTCTCTGTATTTTTTTAGTAGAGCACATGGGGTACGATGCAACCCGTGGTGGATATGGAGAAGCTCTGCATCCTATGTGTTTGCCATTAGGCCCTGATGATGTAAGAATCCTCAATGAATATGATAGTTTCGCGGGAGCGGTATTTGGAATGCTCCACGAAGGAGGGCATGCGATTTACTTCCAACAACATGAGACATCTTTAAAGGATACAATGCACTGGAGAGGGCACTTAGGCATGATGCATGAGTCGCAGTCAAGATTTTTTGAGAATATAGTTGGTCGAAGTGAGGAGTTTTGGAAGCCTATTTACCCAAAAGTTCAAGAACTTTTTCCTAAGCTTACTTCCACAGATTTTTCGTGTTTCATTAGAATGATTAACAAAGTGAAGCCTTCCTTGATTCGTGTATACGCGGATGAAGTTACGTATTCCTTGCATATCATTATGCGGTACGAATTAGAAAAAGAATTATTAGATGGCAATTTAACTATGGACGAGCTACCAAAGAGATGGAATGAAAAACTTAAAGAATATTTTGGAATAGAATCACAAGATTATAGAACAGGTGTCTTGCAAGATCCTCACTGGGCATTGGGATATATTGGATATTTTCAAGGTTATGCTGTAGGAAATTTGTATGGAGCACAGATTTGGATGCATATAAAGGAAGTTGCACCTAGTGTAATTGATAAGGTAAAAGAGGGCAATATGGAGCCAATGCTTCACTGGTTGAAAGAAAATGTGTATCCAGGAGGCAGTGTTTATACCCCGAAAGATATTATTAAAAAGGTCACGGGTAGAGAGCTTTCTGTACAGGCATATTTAAACTATTTAAATGAAAAATACGAGAGAATATATGGCTCTAGAGGAAATCACTAGTGAAGAAAATACATTATAGCTGGATTATGCTAGTTTTGGGGGTGATTCCTGTGGCTGCTTCATACGGCATGGTTTTGAACACCGCGAATCTATTTTTATTGGAAGTATGTAATACTTATGAAATATCCAGAGCTAGCTTTTCTGTAAATTTTACTATTATGGGATTATCCATAATGTTTATGGCTCCTGTAGTAGGAAAGATGCTCAAAAAGATACAAGTAAAACGAACATTTCTTTTAGGTGAAATTATTGTATCTCTGGGATGTTTGTGTTACTACTTAGCACCTAATATCTTCTTTTTTTATTGTGGGACGATTATAATTGGTTGTGGATTATCTATGATTTCGGGAATTTCGATTTCTGTGTTAATTAACCAATGGTTTGCCGATAAAAGTGGTATGGCATTGGGAATTGCAATGGCAGGTACTGGCTTGGGCGGAATGATTTTTAATCAACTTGCAGCTTTTACTATAGAATACTATGGTTGGAAAACCACTTACGCATACTATGCTGCCGTTGCAATGGTAATGACGATTATCATTGCTTTGAGTATTTTTGACCGACCAGAGGATAAAGGACTAACTCCCTTTGGATTTCAAGGAACAAGAAAAAAAGAACACACCCCTCTGTATGCAGGTATCCTTCTGGTCGAGGCAAGGCGAACGCGTTCCTATCGGAAAATGCTGTGTGGGATGAGTTTGCTAGGATTCGTTTTGATGGGAGTTTATGCCAATATACCTACATACCTGATGGATATTGGCTATTCCTACAGTACCACCGCTACTGTTATGTCGTTGTTGTTGGGGCTTATGATGATGGGAAAAGTCGGAATAGGTAGTTTATATGATCGTTTTGGTCATAAAACTATGATAAACCTACTGTGGAGCATGATGGTAGGCTCTATTGTTATGTTGTACTTCGTAGAAAATATGTATTTTCTAGTACTTTTTACATTTTTCTTTGGTTTAATGATGGGAGGGGTAGGAGATATTTTGCTTCCATTGCTTGTTGGAGAAATTTTTGGAGGAAAGGATTATACAAGTATTTACTCTCGAATGGTGCTTTTAACTGGAGTGGTCAATTCTCTTGGAGGAGTAATTTCCAATTTGATTTATGAGATGATGGGAAGTTATCGACCTATTTGGGGATTGTTTTTAATTATTCTTCTTATTTTGTTTGCTGTGTTTCGAGGGATTAAGATAGAGTATGTCATAGATGAATAAATCTGAAATATAGTAAATTTTATTATTTGTACCCATGGAAAAAAATTTTTCCATGGGTACAGGTGAATAGAAATTTTGAGGAAAAGAAGAAGTGAATAAAATAGCATGAAAACTGTATTCAGACCGTATTGTGCGCCCCCAGATCTCTTTGCCCTTGACTTTTCAATCATTTTTATGATAAACTATGATAGTAAGAACCGAGAAACTGAAAAAACGAGGAAATTGCTCCTCGTTTTTTATATTTAAGAGTTTAGTATTTTAAAAATATAAACATGAAATGAGGAAAAGTGACAAACAGTACATTCAAAGAATTTGACCTACTCCCAAATATCCAGATTGCTATGGATGAAGTAGGATTTATTAACCCGACAGAAATCCAAGAAAAAGCAATCCCATTAATTAGAACTGGTGTAGACGTAATTGGCCGTTCTCAAACAGGAACAGGAAAGACATTAGCCTTTTCTATACCACTAACTGAAATAATTGATCCAAGTAAAAATAAAAAATCAGCACCACAAGCATTAGTACTATGTCCGACGCGAGAATTAGCTCAGCAAGTTGCAGACGTAATTAGAAAACTAGTAAAACATACTGAGTATATGTACGTTTCTGAAATTTATGGAGGAGCTTCTCTTGATAAGCAATTTGCTCAATTGAGAAAGGCAAATATTGTAGTTGGAACTCCAGGACGAGTTATGGATCACATGCGTCGCGGCACGCTTAAACTTGACGAAATAAAAATGGTAGTTTTAGACGAAGCAGACGAAATGTTATCTATGGGCTTCAAAGAGGATATGGAAACTATACTTCAAGATACTCCCGAAGAAAGACAAACTATACTTTTCTCGGCAACAATGCCTGCGGGAATCTTGTCGATTACAAAAGAGTTTCAAAAAAATCCCGAAATATTAAAAACTAAAGCTAAAGCAATGACAGTAGAAAATATCGCGCAAAGTTATGTTGAAGTTCCATCAAATCAAAAGATTGATGCATTGAGTATTTTACTTCATTATTACGAGCCTTCACTAGCTATTATTTTTTGTAACACAAAAAAAATGGCGGAAGATTTGACTGCGCATTTAAATACATTAGGAATTGAAGCCGATGGAATCCATGGAGACCTTAGACAGGCTCAAAGAACTAATGTCATGAATAGGTTCAGATTCGGCAAAACCTCAATTCTAGTTGCCACGGATGTTGCGGCTAGAGGGATCGACGTGAATGACGTAGAATATGTGTTTAATTTTGATATGCCACAAAACGCTGAATACTATACCCATCGTATTGGCAGAACTGGTAGAGTTGGAAAATCGGGTAAGGCAATAACTCTTTGTACTAGTAGACGTCAAGTTAATACTTTATTAGATATTGTATCTCAGACGAAATCAACTATTAAGACTATGCCTTTACCTTCATTCTCTGATGTTACACAAAAAAGTTCAATCGGAAACCTATCCTCCATGAGAAGAGCTTTAACTAATACGGCCCTTCCTAAATATGATGAAATGTTGGTACAACTACAAGAAGAAGGATATACCCCTGAACAGCTTGCAATTTCAGCAATGAGTCTAGCATTTGCTGAAAGTGACGCTATGCGTGCAAGCTTAAAGCCTATTAAATTTGAAAAAAGCAATTTTTCTGATTCGGGAAGAAGGTCTTCTAGAAATCGTTCACGTGGTCACGGAAAAGGTAAAGATGCACATGGCGGTTCTAAAGGAAAAGAAGGATATCAGAACAAAAAATCCTACCAGGAGCATAAAAGCGGAAACAAAAAAAATCAACGGAGTAAAAATAGATAAATTAATTATGGCGAATTCGCCATAATTAGAAAGCAATCAGCCCGCATATAATAACAGATAAATTAACACGACAGTGTGACCTCAAAAAAAGAATAGCAATATATCAATCTTTTCGGAAAGGAATGGTAAGCATTATGTTAAATTTAAAGTTATTTAAAACATTTGTGGTGGGTGTGATAACCGTCGGATTACTGGTTGGTTGTTCAACCGGCAGTGATTCACAGCAAGTAGATGTAGGACATTCTGATATAGCGATTCCAGAGATAGTAATAGATTTTGAAGCACTAAAGGCAGAAAAAAATCTCAGCACAATTTACCTAGCAGGCGGATGTTTTTGGGGCGTTGAAGAATACATGTCTCGTATAGCAGGTGTGTATGACGCCGTTTCCGGATATGCAAATGGTAAAACCGAAGACCCTACATATGAAGAAGTTATTCGAGAAGATACAGGACACGCTGAAACGGTTCGTGTCATATACGATCCCGAAGTACTTACTCTTGATGAGCTTTTAGCATATTTTTTTGATGTTGTAGATCCAACAACACTAAATAAACAAGGTAACGACGTTGGTACACAATATCGATCCGGTTTATACTATGAGAACGATGGCGACAAAGAGATTATAGATAAGCATATCGAAACACTATCTTCACAGTACAAGGAAGAGATTGTCGTTGAAGTGGTACCTCTCGATAATTTTTATCTCGCAGAGGAATATCATCAAGATTATCTAAAAAAGAATGTGAATGGATACTGTCATATTGACATGAGTGTTTTGAATGAAATCGAAGCAATTTCGGCCGAGGACTATTCATTACCAGATGCGGAAAAATTGAAAGAGCAGCTGACGGAACTTGAATATAACGTTACCCAAAACGGTGACACAGAGCAGGCTTTTACCCACGAGTATGATGATAACTATAGACCAGGCATTTATATCGATATAACGACAGGAGAACCGCTTTTCAATTCGGCCGATAAATATGATTCTGGTACTGGATGGCCAAGTTTTACAAAACCTATCACCGACTATGTTGTTATTTATAAAGAAGAAATATTTTCAGGTAAAGAGGTGAAAAGCCGTGTTGGAGATGCGCATCTGGGACATGTTTTTGAAGATGGTCCGAGCGATGAGGGTGGTCTTCGATATTGTATTAATGGCGCAGCATTACGATTCATTCCTTATGAAGAGATGCAAATTGAAGGATACGGGCACCTTCAACACCTTGTGCTAAATGAGCAAAGTATAAATCAATTTACATTTTAATTAAATAACTTGGTGGGTGCCATAACTGGTATCCGCCATTTTTTTATAAATAATTACAATATTTTTTGAATGTCACGGTGTTGTAAGACTGAGGTGATATAGTTTCACTACGGAGGTAATAATATGGAAATTTTAAAAGTAGAAAATTTAGTTAAAACTTACAAAAATGGTGAAAATGAAATAACTGCGGTCAACAATACGAGTTTCAGTGTTAAGAAAGGTGAATTCGTTGCGATAGTCGGAGCGAGTGGTTCTGGGAAGTCGACACTACTACATTTGCTCGGTGGAGTCGATAAGCCGACGAGTGGAAGGGTCTACATTGGTGGCACGAATATTTTTGAACTCAACAGAGACCAGCTAGCAATATTTAGAAGAAGACAAGTCGGCCTCATATACCAATTTTATAATTTGATCCCAATTTTGACAGTAAAAGAAAACATTACTTTGCCAAGAGATTTGGATAATTCCAAAACGAGCAATGTAAATTTAAACGATTTGATTAATACGCTTGGACTTACTAAGAGAATAAATCACTTGCCTAATGAGTTGTCCGGCGGTGAACAACAGAGGACTTCTATCGGAAGAGCCTTGATTAATAATCCCACAATAATCTTAGCGGATGAACCGACAGGCAATTTGGATTCTAAGAATAGTGATGAAATTATAACACTTTTAAAAGTGGCTAATCAAAAGTACAGGCAAACTATCATCATGATAACTCACGATGTCGAAGTGGCAAGGATTGCGGATAGAATAATTAGAATTGAAGATGGAAAAATAGTAGGAGACGAAAAGACTTATGGAAGTGTTGAATAAACTTACAAAAAAAAATATGAGCAAAAACAAACAAAGAACAGCAGTTACCATTGTTGGAATCGTGTTATCTTGCGCTTTGATAACTGCTGTATATGGACTAGTAGTATCTGCACAAAGTTCGATAATGCAAGCTTCGTTAGATTCAGACGGCAATAGACATGTGACGTTTTATGACGTACCAAATGAAGAAATTAAAGACATAATTGAACACAAAGAAGTAGCATCATATTACTTGACTGATACGAATGTTGCATTTTGGGAAGATAGATATATTGGCGTAAATGGTGTCGATGCGAAAGGTCTTGGAGACTTAGAAAAACAACTAGAAGAGGGAAGCGTTCCAAAAGATAATACAGAGATTGTAGTGGATGTCTATTTTGCGGCACAGAATAATATCGATATTGGCGATGAGATAAATTTCCCAATTGGAGAGCGGATGAACAATGGGCAGATTGTTACGGAATACAGCGAAGACATCAGCAACGAAGAGTTTCAGGTTATTGAAAACAAAAAATATAAGGTTGTAGGATTCGCTAATTACTACTCATATTTATCGACGCATTACGAAAACAATTTCTACACTTACGACGAAAATATTGACGGAACTGCTCATATTCATCTTCTATATCATAATCCGGAAAATTATAATGAGATAACCGCAGGGATTAATGGAACTTCTAGCGACATGGAACCTGGAAAATATATGTTTAGCTATAACTCTGAGTATTTGAGATGGGCGGGATATATGGTGGATGATTCGACAAGAGAAGTCATATATACGGTGGCTGCAATAGTGTCCATAATTATAATTATAACTTCCGTCTTTTGCATCAGGAATTCATTTGCAATTTCCGTATCTGAAAAAACAAGGCTCTATGGAATGTTGTCTAGTGTCGGGGCAACGCCTAAGCAGATTAAAAGGAGTGTTTTAAAAGAGGGGTGGTACCTGGGGATTATAGGAATTCCACTTGGATTGATCGCCGGAAACATCGCGACATATATATTGGTGATAGTTGTAAACTATTTTATGCCAAGCTTGCAATCAACATTTGCATTTGCGTATAAATTTACATGGGAACCGCTTGCAGTTGGAGTAGTTTTGTCTAGCGTTACAATTTACCTATCTGCAATACATAGTGCAAAAAAAGCGGGCAAAATCACGGAGATAGAGGCAATAAAGAATCAAAATGAGTTGAAATTCAACAGTAAGAAAGCTAAGGTGCCAAAGATAATCAAAGCTCTCTTTAAAACCGGAGGCGTAATTGCATACAAAAGTATGCGGAGAAATAAGTCCAAATATCGTACAACTATTGTTTCTCTCGCAGTGAGTATTATGACATTTGTTGCCTTATCATATTATATGGAATTAGGATTTGCTACCGTAGGCGATATTTTTAAGGATGCAAGTTTTAGTTTGGCAATATCAAATAATTCCGGATATGAGACTCAAGAAGAAGTGAAAAAAATCTATGAAGATATATCAAATATGCAAGGCGTAGATTCATTTTCATTGCACAATGAAAAGCAAATAAAAATTGCCCCAAGTAACTTTGATGAGAGATTCACTGATTTGATGAGTCAATCCGAGTATTTGAGAATAATTAGTTTAAACCAAGATGCATATGAGAAGTTTGTACTAGATGCCAATCTTGAACTCTCAGATGTTGAAAATAAGGGAATATTGGTAAATAATTCAATTCAAATAAATGAATCCGATGGTGGGTATAGATGGCAAAATATTGTCGATGAAAGTATCGAAAGCGTAGAGCTTGTTGATGATAGCGGTAAGAAGGTTAATATAGAATTTGTTACATCTGAAACAGTTCCGATGGGTGGAGAAAATTTTCAAATAGGTGTTTCGGTACTGGTTCTTGAAGAAGAGCTTTTCAAGTCGATAGAGGCTAATAGTTATTATCAAAGTCTATATATTAATTCCAACAATACAAGTGAGTTGCAAACTCGTATATATGAGTTTGAAGAAGAAAACGATGTATCGTTATCAATATTCAACGTTGAAGACTACTTAGAAATGCAAAATAATCTACTAATCTTAATTGCTATATTTTTATATGGCTTCATAATAGTAATTACATTGATAGGACTTACTAATATATTTAATACGATTACTACGAACATGAAACTAAGGGCAAGAGAGTTTGCAACTTTAAATTCAATAGGAATGACAGGTAAGGAATTTAAGCACATGATAAGAGTGGAGAGCATATTTTACGGTGCTAAGTCGTTGTTTTGGGGACTGGCATTTGGAATGGTTTTTTCATACATCATGTACTGGGCACTAAAGAATTCCGATATGATGAATCCTGATGTGCTAGGTAGTTTTACCCCACCATACATTGCAATCGCAAGCGTAGTCGTATTCGTTTTCTTGGTAATTAATATGATAATGAGATATTCACTTTCAAAGATCAATAAACAAAATATGATTGAGACTATTAGAAATGAAAATATCTAATATTTTGGGGGATTTTCAAAATAGAGTTAGAAAAGTAGTGAATTAGACGCGAAATAGCCGGAAGAATTCTGCGAGGATAGTTTGAAAAGTTCACGAGGAGAGGGTGTTTATTGTTCTCTCCTTTTGTAGTATAATATATAAGGGTGAGTGTATGAAAAAAATTCTATTGGTAGAAGACGATGTCGAGATAGTCGAATCATTGTCGTATATTTTGCAAAAAGAGTATCAGGTAGACGCTGCGTTTAGTATACAAGAAGCACTGCAAAAAATCAATCGAGGTCACGATTTAACTATTTTAGATGTTACACTTGGAGACGGCAGTAGTTTAGAGTTTAGTGCCATAATTAATAATCCAATTATTTTCTTGTCGGCAAGAGACGATGAGGCCACTATTATAAGGGGGCTATCGGAGGGTGAGGAATATATTACGAAGCCTTTTAAAAGTAGAGAGCTCATGCTTCGCATCGAAAAAGTTCTTAGTCGGAATGTAACGGCAACTATTCATTACAAAGATATGATAGTCGATACATATTCAAGTAAAGTATTTGTTCAAGGAGAAGAGATAGCAGTAACTCCTATAGACTATAAGATAATAGAATTATTATTCAAGAATATAGGAAAGAAAGTTACAAGGGGTAAAATAGATTCTCTGATTTACGACAACACCGGTAATTTTGTAGAAGAAAATACAGTAAGTGTTTATATTAAAAGAGTTAGAGACAAATTGGGAAAAGAATATATAAAAACGATAAAAGGTGTAGGGTATATAGTTGAAAAAGAATAGTATAATAATAGCCATATTGATCACAGTCGTGATACTGGTTACGTTCGTAAACTATTTGATTTATAATGATTATTATAATAGGAAAGTAATAGATATCGCTAACCAGATAGTCGAAGAAAATCCGGAAATAGATTCGCGAGATATAGCTCGCATACTGAAAAATCCCGAGCATACCGAGAACAATGTTTTGCATGAATATGGTTACGCCGAAAGTGATTTATATTTAGTCGGAGATATCGAATCCCGTGTCGCAGCAAATGTTGGTATCAATGTCGCCATTTTGATCTTAATCAGCATTGTGATTTTCGCTTTTATATTGAAAAAAAACAAAAAGAGACAAGCAGAAATTAAGAAACTCATTGAATATTTGGATCGAATAAATAAAGGAATTTACGACATTGATATAGAGAAATATGATGAGAGCGAATTGTCCAAACTGAGAAATTCAATCTATCAAACGATGGTCGTGTTAAAAGAGCAGTCGGAAGGAGCTAAGAAGGAAAAACTTGTGCTAAAAGACAATATCACCGATATATCACACCAACTTAATACTCCTCTTACATCTGTTAGTTTAATGCTAGAAAGTCTGATAGATGATGAGGAGATGCCCACAAGCAGGAAAGAAGATTATTTAAGGAAAATAGAGACGAAAATCGAGAAGATTAGTGATTTAATCCAAGTGATGCTGAAACTATCTAGACTGGATGCCAGTGTAATTGAGTTTAATCGAGAAAATGTCAAAGTATCAATGCTTCTTGATAACGCAAAAAACTCGCTTGAAGAGCTGTGTCGAGATAAAAATATAAATATTGAGATTAACCCATCAGGCGGTACAGTAATCCCATCGATCACTGCATCTATACCATCTGGCGCTAAGGTAACCCCGATGAATACTATAAGTATCAATGTGGACCCCAAATGGCAAGAAGAAGCATTGACCAATATAATAAAAAATTGTGTAGAGTATAGCAAAGAAAATGGTATAATAGCTATTAATATTTCAGACAATAACTTCTATACGATGATAACCGTACAAGATGAAGGAATTGGAATAAAAAAAGAGGACATCAGTAAAGTGTTCGAGCGATACCATAAAACCAATAATTCAAAAGGATTCGGCATCGGGCTAAATCTTGCTAAAACAATAATTGAAAAAGATGGCGGCATGATAGAAGTTAAATCCGTTGAAAATGAATATACGAAGTTTATTATTAAATACATTAAGTAGTCAAATATATAAAGTGAAATAATAAGACAGTTCCAAATTTTTTTGTTTTGTGGTGATAGTAATGGTAAAGGGTAAATAAAAATGAATTTAAATCATAAAATAAAGGCGAATGAAATCTGCTTCATTGCACCATCAAAATACCTTGTGGAGAATGCGGAAAAAATTATTAGTGAAAATAATGAACATAATATAGGGGTATATTTAAGTACAGTTGATGAAGTTGACGGTCTGTATCGCGAACTTATTAGTTCAGGTGCGAAGATCTTTATTAGTCGAAAAGGTGTTGCAAGTTACTTAAGTAGTAAATACAAAGCTAATGTCGTAAATGTGGAAACAAGCACTGAGGATTATATTAGGATATTTGAAGCAACTAAAGATTGTGAAGGATTAGTTGCTCTTTTTACTTATCAAGAAGTGAGTTTGGATATAAAGGCTATTTGTAAAATATTAGATGTCAATATTAGGCCATATTATTATAAGAACAATAAAGATTGTGAAATTTGTGTTCGAGAAGCCATAAAAGATGGTGCAAAAATGGCTGTTGGTGGTAGTGTTACAGAAAAATATGCTAAAGAGCTTGGTCTTGAGCATGTTATCGTAGAAAGTTCTGACGATGCCATTATAAGTGCTATAAATGTAGCAAAGAAAATGTTAAAAATTCATAAAGAAGAAGAGATAAGGCAGATTGAACTAAAAACTCAATTAGAAAAATATATGGCAATTTTGAATTATAGTCATGATTCAATTATCGTAACAGATCAGAACTGTAATATATTAACAATTAATAATAATGCTAGTAAAATGATAGGCAAACATGCGGATGATCATTTTGATATGTCATTATCAGTGCCTATTTTGCAAGAAGAAATAAAAGAAGTGCTTGAGAGTGAAGTTCCAAAATTAAACAAGCTAATAAACATAAACAACACCTTATTAATAACAAATATAATACCAATAATGGTGAACAGGGATATAAAGGGTATAGTTGCGACTTTTCAGGACATAAATACTATACAAAATAATGAAAAAAAAATAAGAATGAAATTAGCAAAAAAAGGGTTGATTGCAAAATACAAGTTTGAGGATATACTAGGGCAATCTGCGGAAATATTGTCAGCGATCAGTATTGCCAAAAGTTATGCAAAGGAAAATGCTGCAGTAATTATCAGAGGAGAGACTGGCACTGGGAAAGAGTTGTTTGCTCAAAGTATCCATAATGCAAGTGAGAGAAGGAATGGACCTTTTGTGGCAGTTAATTGCGCTGCAATAGCTAAAGGGCTATTGGAAAGTGAGTTGTTTGGATATGAAGAAGGTTCTTTTACAGGTGCAAACAAAGAGGGAAAGCCGGGTTTTTTTGAAATGGCACATGGTGGGACAATATTTTTAGATGAAATAGGCGAAATTTCAAGAGAGACTCAAGTTAATCTGCTGCGAGTGCTTCAAGAAAAAGAAGTGAGGAGAATAGGGAGTAGTGAAGTAATTCCGGTAGATATTAGAGTTATTACTGCTACTAACAAAGATTTGGAAGAAGAGGTTAAAAATAACGAATTTAGGAGAGATTTATATTTTAGATTAAGTGTTCTAGATGTGAAAATCCCACCTTTGAGAAACAGAGAGGGGGATATTGCCTTTTTGGGCCATAAGTTTTTGAAAGAATATTCGAAAGATTTATCAATCGATTTCACGAATGATTTCGAGACTGTTATATATATGGATGTAATTAAAAACTATAAATGGTACGGCAATGTTAGAGAGTTGCAGAATTTCGTAGAAAGATTCTTCATACTGATGAAAAATGGTTATGATGTGTTAAACAGCTCTTTAATTGGAAAAAGCTTGCTAACTAATATTAGTGAAGATAATTCCAATAATATTGATATGTCGAGTATGGAGAATAGGTGCTCGATAGCGCAGAAGTACACATATGAAGATGGTAACTTAGAAAGAATAGCAATAATAGAAGCTTTAACTGAAAATAATTTTTCAGTCATTAAGACTGCGAGAATATTATCCATGAGTAGGCAAACTCTTTGGAGAAAAATGAATAAATATAATATAAAAATATAAGTTGTGTTTACACATATTAATCTAGAACCTTAAAGGGAGATATCGGCATTTTGGCGAATATCTCCTTTTTTATATTGCTATGTGTGAAATCATGAAGTTTATAAAAAAATGTTTGCATAAGGATGTAGCGTCTTGCGCTGCAACATAATGTTACTATGTTGCATAAAGTAGCAACATGTTGCAATGGTCATTTTTTCCATAAATAGACAAAATACCTCCGGAAGTGTACATTTCAAGTCTTTTAGTGTAAAAAGTATCATTTTTATATATTTTTCTGCTTTGGCACGATGTTTGCTATTTCATTGATTATAACAAAGAAAAGATCGGTAGCTTTTGTACTTTGATATATCAACGGAAGGAAAATGTGATTAAGGTGAATAAGGGAATTTTAGATGGGATTACAGTTTTAGATTTAACAAGAGTTTTGGCAGGGCCCTATAGTGGGATGCTTTTGGCGGACATGGGTGCGAATGTTATTAAAATAGAAATCCCAGAAAAAGGCGACGATACAAGAGCATTCGCACCTTTTGTAAATGGTGAAAGCGCTTACTATATGAATATTAACAGAAACAAAAAAGGTATTACATTAAACTTAAAATCTGAAAAAGGTAAGAGTATGTTTCTGGAGATGGTAAAACAAGCTGATGTAGTATTAGAAAACTATAGGCCAGGTGTTATGGATAGGTTAGGTATTGGATATGAAGAATTGAAGAAAGTAAATCCTGGAATAGTATATGGGTGCGTCTCGGGTTTTGGTCATTATGGGCCGTATAGCGAGAGACCGGGATATGACATTATTGCACAGGCTATGGGAGGGTTAATGAGTACCACTGGATGGCCTGGAGGAGAACCGACTCGTACAGGCACTGCTATGGGAGATGTTTTAGGTGGTTTAAGCATGACAATTGGTGTTTTGGCTGCTGTGGTTAATAAAATAAAAACGGGAGAAGGACAGAAAATAGATGTTTCATTAGTTGATTCGGTAGTTTCATCTTTAGAGATAATCACACAAATATACCTCACGGAAGGAAAAATACCACAAAGAAACGGAAATAGATATGCATCATCTTATCCTTACGATACCTTTAGAGCTAAAGATGGAACGGTTGTGATTGCAGCCGGAAATGACAAATTATTCGAAGTTTTCGCAAAAGTAGCCGGATTTCCGGAAGTACTGGAAGAAGAGAAATTTGCTGATAATCCAAGCAGACTAAAACATCATGAAGAATTAAAGACTATTATTGAAAGTTGGTCATTAAAATATGATGTAGAGCAAATAGTAGAAATATTATTAGAAGTTGGAGTGCCTTCGGCTCCGATTTATACAATTGATAAAGTTGTCACAGATCCTCATATCGCTAAGGCAAGAGAAATGTTTGTTGAAGTAGATCATCCTGTTGCGGGAAAAACAACTATCACAGGTGATCATATTAAATTTAGTGATAAAAAAGCCGAGATAAGAATGCCATCCCCTCTGTTAGGTCAACATAATGAAGAAATTTATAATGAATATTTGGGCTTTGACTCAAAGAAAATTGAAGAGCTAAAGCTTAAAGGTATCATTTAGTCTACATGGGGTATAAGTGTGAATAAGAAAATTAATATAATCGAAGTAGGCCCAAGAGATGGGTTTCAAAATTTAAAAGAATACATACCTGCAAAAACAAAATTGGAAATTATCGATCAAATTTTGCAATCCGGTGTAAAGCACATGGAAGTTACTTCATTTGTAAGTCCAAAAGCAATTCCACAATTAAAAGATGCACAAGAGATAGTTGAAGAATGTTTAAAAAGATACAAGGATGTTGTATTCAGTGCATTAGTTCCTAATTTGTTTGGAGCAAAAAAGGCGATTTCTTTGGGAATAAAAGAAGTGGCATATGTTATTTCTCTAAGCAAAAGTCATAATATGGCAAACATAAATAGAACACATGAGCAGTCATTTGAGGACATGAAAAATATTATGGAAGAAATCCCGGAATTAAAAATATGGATGGGAATAGCAACTGCGTTTGGGTGCCCCATTGAGGGTCTCCCACAAGTCCACGAGTTAATTGATTTCATGAAAAAAGGTTATGCCTTTGGGATAAGAAATTTTATATTAGCCGACACAAT
This sequence comes from uncultured Oscillospiraceae bacterium, assembly GCA_964367585.1. Lineage (GTDB taxonomy): Bacteria > Bacillota > Clostridia > Peptostreptococcales > Anaerovoracaceae > CAYJGJ01. The sequence goes on along the minus strand of CAYIYH010000003.1, from coordinate 95,317 downwards.
AGGGATTGCGACGCCGGATATAATACGTGAATTCGTAAAAAAAGCAATACAAGAGTTTCCTGATTGCTGTATTCAGGTGCATATCCACGATACAAGGAATATGGGGATGCTAAATACGCTCGCGGCTATCGAATGCGGAATTACAGATGTTCAAGTTTCCCTAGGTGGCTTGGGTGGATGTCCCTTTGCTAAAGGGGCTTCAGGAAATACTTCCACGGAAGATTTGGTGTTCATGCTAAATAACATGGGATATGATACAGGTATAGATTATGAGAAGTTGTTGAACGCGGCAAAATACGAAAAGTCAATGATTGAAGGCGTTTATAGTGGACATAATATAAATATTAATGTGTGTGACTAAAATTTTGGAGGAAAAATGAAAAAAAATATAATGGTCTCGAAGAAAGATATCCCAAATTTTGCGCAATTTCCAAGCAAAAATGATGAATCTATTTTAAAAGATATGCTATGTGTCGTGGGGATTCCGGTGGATTCTGTGCCACCTCTTAGGGTAGGCACTTCAGATGGTCCTAAAGAAATAAGAAGGATGGTCGGCTCTATACTTGATTGTTATAGGGAATCTCCCTCAAATACAATAATTGATATAGAAACAAATAAAAAATACAGATTTATTGGGGAAAATGCAGGATTCGATTTTGGGGATGTTGACGAATCCTACATGTTATACAAAAAAAACATGGATTCACTTAAATTATTAGTTTCAGAAATCAATTCAAAAGGCGGAATTCCCATACTACTTGGTGGAGATAGTAGAATTAGTGAATCAATAATCAGTAATCCTGACCTATATTGTTCTAATACAGGGATAATTATTTTTTCGAATAGTTTGTCGTTTCCGAATCTTGTTGATGAAGAGTCCACGGAATTACTAACTCTTTTATCTCAGATTGAGAATGTTAAGAAAGTAATGATTATAGGGTTGAATGGGTATGTATCCAAAATACAAATGAATGATTTGGATCGTATCACAGCTCAAGTAATTACTGCAGAGGAGATATATGAAAATGAAATAAAATATATTTCTGGTAAAATTAATGAATTTGTATCTCAATGTGAAAATATAATTTGTTCTATAGATATGGCGGTAGTTGATACTGGATTTGCGGCGGGTACTCCAGTTTTAAATATCGGAGGATTAAAACCGGAACACTTGATCAACCTGTCAAATGGAATTGAGATAGGGAATAAGCTCACCGCAGTTTCACTAACAAATGTAGCACCATCACTCGACAATAGAAATCATACGCAATATATTGCAGCGCAGACAATTTTGAATGTTATTAATTCCTTTATTTTGAAGGAGGTGTTTGATTGAACGACTATAAATTAAGAGATATTCCTACATTTTTTGATGCACCGTTTTGTGAATTAAATGATCTTTCAGATAAAACGATTGCCGTTGCTGGCGTTTTTTGTGACCATTATGGTGGTGGAACTCCCGGTTCAAGGATTATGCCGCGTCAGTTGAGGTACTCAAGTTATCCTAATGAAAAAAGAAATGGAATAGAATGCACACAATTTGAGGTTGTGGATATTGGTGATTTGAATGTATTTCCTTTGGAATACGAAAAGAATTATCATGTTTTGAAAAGTCAGTCACAAAAAATAATAGATACAAAATCAAAGCAATTGATAATAGGTGGAGATTACAGCATTATCCCTCCAATATTTGATGGGATTTTGGAAGAATTAAAAACGAAGAACATAGGATTCATTAGGATTTCAAGACGTCTAGATCTTGCGAAAAATAAAAGTGAAAAGAATCCAGGAGTAACAAGATACGAAACAACTTCGACTATTATTGACTTGTTAGAATGCGATAAAGGAAAGATTAATATTATCGGTGTTTCGGGTATTGTTTCTAACGAAGAAATTGTAAAATCCGAGGGTATTAAAGTTATTCCATCCCATAAAATTAAAGAAAACAAAATAGAAGAGTTGATTGTTGACATCAATATGTGGGCTAGGAATTTCGATGGGTTATATATTAGTGTTGATGCAGATGTGTTGAAACCTTTAATTTTGAAGACGACCTACGAGAATTTGTATTCGGGGTTAGATCTAGAAGAATTGAAAAGATTGTTAATTTCGCTTAAAAGAATAAAAAAATCCTTCATCGCTGGAGACTTCACGGGATTTGTTCCAGAGATTGACCTCTGGGGGCGCGATGAAATCGAATCGGTACAGGAAATATGTACTTTGATAGTAAATATATTAGGAAAAGAGGAGTAATATGAGTGATGATAATTCTGTATTAAGAACTTCAGCACTACCCAGACTTGCAGGAAGACTAACTTTCATGCGTGCTAAATTTGAGCAGATGGAAGAACTTACCTCAGACAAAGTGGCTGTGATTGGAATTCCTTTCGAATCAGACTCAGACTCTACTGGATATAGATATGCTTCACTTGGAATACGGGAAACTTCTGTATATTATGGATGGTTTTCAAATCCACAATTCAAAAGTGCACCGATTGATGTAGTTAGTAGACAAGTAGTTGATACTGGGTGCATTAATGAAAAACTTGTTGATATAGGTGATATTTCGCTTGATGGATTGACAAAAAATGAGATTAGTGAAAAAATATCATCAATTTTTTCTGATTTGCAAAATACGAAAGCAAGCACAATAGTTTTAGCTGGAAGTGAAGGTAGTATTTATAGTGTTGTTAAGGGAATTTCAGAAGGTAATCAGATTGGTTATATACAACTTGGGGGAAGTGTTTCTCAAAATAAGGATTCAAAATCACAGTTATCTGTTGAGAAGTTAGTAAATGAAAAAGTAATTGATAAGAAAAACATGATATTTATTGCTCCAAACTCGCTTCCAACTATAGAATTTTATGAAGATTTTGTTAATAACAATGGAAAAATCGTTAGCAAAAATAAAATAAAAGCTCTACACGGAAATTATAGGTCGTTATTTGAAGAAATAAGGGATAAAGTGGATGAAGTTGTTGCTGTATTAGATATTTCGTTTATGGATTCAAGCTTGCACGGTATGTCTGAAAAGCCTAATTTGAATGGAATGTCATTGGTTGAAATTCAAAATATGCTTATTGCTTTGGGGCAAATCCCTACTTCATCGTTGATAGTAACGGGTATTGACCCCACGGTGAATGGATTTGGAATTGTAAAAACAGGGCAGAGAATGCTTGTCACCGCACTTCTAAAGTATATTTATGCTAGAATGGACCTTTTAGAAAAAGATGAGGTGATAATTTGATAAATAAGAATATAGGATCTCCAAGTCCTACTCTTTTTAAGTCTCCAGTAGGAGATATAGATGACGTGAAAAACGGAGGAATTGGGGTAGTGGGAATGCCATCAGATTGGACTCACTCAAGTAGAACTGGTTCAAGATTAGGGCCATATGCACTAAGGGTTGCATCAACAGAAATAATAGAAACAAGTGCTTTAAAAGATAAAAATGAAATAATTGATATTAAAACAGGTAAAACGTTTGCTAATAAACGACGCAGTAAACTTATTGACTATGGTAACGCAACTATTTTTCCGGAAGATCCGACACAGACAATTGAATCTATTGCAAGTATGACAAAAGCGATAAGAATTGCTGGAACGATACCACTCGCATTAGGCGGAGATCATTTTAATAGTTATCCCGCATGTTTAGGATATTCGAGAGCATTAGAAGAGATAGATCCTAATGCGAAGTTTGGATATATTCAAATTGACGGACATTTGGACTTTTCTGACAGATTAGGGGCATGGGGGGAATATAATCATGCTACAAATTCCCGTCGAATTTCGGAATTGTCTAATGTAGAAAAATCAAATATGGTATGGATTGGAATCTCAGGTTGGATTGATAGCGAGGAAACCGCAATAATTGAATCCATGGGTGGAAAAATTTTTTCCTCGGATGATATTAGGCGTTTAGGTGCAAAAGAGATAGCCTTAATGGCTATCAAACATGCGACAAAGGGAGTTGATCATGTGTATTTATCTATAGATATAGATGCAACAGATGCCGGTTTTCTTCCTGGTACAGGATCAATCGTACAAAGTAAGTTAACACCTAGACAGTTCTGTGAAATAATGGATTCCCTTTCAAGCGCTCCAATAGATGGAATAGACATCGTTGAAGTGGCGCCAGAACTTGATCCGTCGGGAAGAAGCGAGAGAATATCGGCATATTATTTATTAAGACTTCTAGATGAATTTATAATATGACGATAAAAAATACTACGATTAAGTAGTATATAAAGATGATTGGTTATAGAAATTAATAATTTTATTTAAATTCTAATAAAACTAATAAATGGTTTCGTATGTAATTGTTAGATGTAAAGGAGAAAAACTATGTCAGAATTAAGCAAAGCAAAAGAAAAATTTACCACTAGTGAATATTTAAAATTCATAATACCCTCAATTATTGCCTTTTTAATATTTTTAGGACCGATTACCTCAGATGGTCAGGTTACAACTTTTTTATCATGGTTATTAGATTCTGTTAAATCGGCAATTGGATCGGAAAATCGTGTGCCGGTCGCATTTGTCATTTGTTCAATAGGTGCTATTTTAACTATATTATCATATTTCATAAAGGGTAAAATTAGCTTTTTAGAAAAAAATGTAAAAACTAAACCTCTATGGGCTATTTGCAGAATACTAGGAGCTCTTTTTCTTGGAATGACTTTATTGCAAATTGGACCTGAGTTTATAATCAGTTCTAATACAGGTGGGTTGATGGGGTCAATGAGTGTATCTGTTTCTCTTGCAGTACTAATTGGTGGTCTAATATTACCTTTCTTAACTAACTTTGGAGCACTTCAATTTATTGGCATTTTTATGCAAAAAATTATGTACACATTATTCAAAGTGCCTGGAATGTCTTGTATTGATTGTCTTGTTTCTTGGGTTGGCTCTTCTGGATTAGGAATGTATTACACTGCTAAAATGCATAAAAGTGGACAATATACAGATAAGGAGGCGGCAATTATTATCACTAACTTTTCTTTAGTAAGTATGCCCTTCTTGTATGTAATGGCAGAAATGGTTAATTTAGGACATATGGCATACCAATTTATATTAACTTCGTATATTATATGTATTATTATCGCGATGATTACACCAAGAATTTATCCTTTAAATAGATATAAAAATACTGATTTAAACGGAAAAGAAATTGTAAGGAGCGAATCTCCAGCAAGTAAAGACATGTTTTCTGCTGCGGTTGCAGCTGGTGTAAACAGAGCAAAAACAGGAACTATTTCTGGCTCTCTAAAAGAAGGTGTTGTCGATGGTTTAAGCATGGCCGTTAGCGTTGTTCCTGTAGTAATGGCCTTAGGAACGATAGCACTTGCTATATTTGAATATACTAGTATATTACAAACTCTTGCGTATCCATTTGGATGGTTGATTCAGCTTGCTGGAATCCCAGAGCCATTTGAAACAGCAACTTCAATTACTGTAGGGGTAGTTGACCAATTATTAGCTCCAGTAATAGGTGGGACTTTGGAGTCTGAAATCTCAAGATTTTTCACCGCAGTTATTGGTACTACAGGAGTGCTTTATATAGCTCAACCAATTCCTATTATTTTAGGATCCTCGGTTCCTTTGAGAGTTAGAGACATTTTCATTATTTACTTCGAAAGAGTTATATTAACTATTGTACTTATAGTTCCTTTTATACACATTTTCTTTTAGATAATATAAACATAAGGAGAATTAATGATTAACATAAACTTTAATGTTCCAGTAAGAATAATTTCAGGTAGAGATTGTATAAGAAGTCATTCAAATGCACTCAAACTTGGAAAAAAAGCAATGATTGTAACCGGTGGCACGTCCGCAAAAATGAGCGGTGCTTTGGATGATGTTTTGAGTGCGTTAGCCGATAACAGTATTGAGTATATCCTATTTGATGAGGTGAAGCCCAACCCATTGCTTTCGGTTTGTGAAAGAGCAGGGGCAATAGCTAGAAATAACAAAGTGGACTTTATTATTGGAATAGGTGGAGGTTCTCCTCTTGACTCATGTAAGGTGATATCTGTATTTGCGTCAAATGACATTAAAGGTGAAACCATTTTGGAACATAAGTGGACAAATTCAGCATTGCCATTCGTTTTGATAGGTACAACAGCGGGAACTGGCAGCGAAATAACTCCTTATTCAGTTATAACAATGGATTCAACTGGACTAAAGAAAAGTATATCATCCAAAGATACTCTTGCAAAAATAGCTTTTTGCGACCCAAAATATACAGATGGTCTTCCATTAAAACATACACTTCCAACTACTATAGATGCATTTTGTCATGCGTGCGAAGGATATTTTTCAACAAGAGGAAATCTAGTTTCTGATATGTTTTCAATTGAAGCAATTAAAATGCTATTGCCTGTATATAGAGTGTTGAAAGATAAGGCGGAAATCATAGAGCTTACAAAAGAAATGAGAGACGATCTATATTTCGCTTCAATATTAGCTGGGTTTTCATTGAACATTGCAAGTACATGTTTTGGACATGCTTTAGGATATTTTTTGTCGGAAAACTATCATGTTCCACATGGTTATGCTTGTGCAGTATTTTTGCCTTCTTGTTTAGAAAAAGCTGAAAAACACGCATCAGAAAAAAGCGTACAATTTTATGAAGCAATTAATTCTACGAGAGAAGAATTGACAGAGCTTTTGAATTCTCTTCTTGATTATGAAATGCCAGTTTTAAGTATGGATGAAATCGACGATGTAATGAAGCGCTTTGATTCTTACCGCCCACCAAATTTCGACCGTACACCTGGGGGATATACCAACAGTGATGCGCGTACAATACTAGAAGATCTATTTGCAAGATAATTTAATTTTATTAATAATAGATTAGGGAAGAAAATAACTATTTGTAAAGCGGTAAGGACTAGAGTGTAAAAATAGTTCGCATTTTATTACTGAAATATAATTATGGAAATACCTTAAACAGGTAAACATGGAAATAAAACATCTTGAATAAATTACTTCCGTAATAAAAACATGTGTTTTACTGGAAGTTCAATTTGCGATTCAAGGTGTTTCATTTTCAAATTAGACAAAAATACATATTGGATATCTTATTTTTTATATGTAATGAAAGGATGTCATTATTGTGAATGATAGTTCTAAAGTATGTCCCCTATTAAACATGCGATATAAAGAGAATTTTTTTGTAGGTGGAGAGTATATTGAAATAGAAGGCGAAAACTATCTAATTGGCCAGTCGTATATAGAAAAATTCGTTCCAAAAGAAATACGCAATTCCAAACCGCTAGTTTTTTTTCACGGATCAGCATTAACATCTTTATGTTGGCATGAAACTCCAGATGGAAGAAATGGATGGATTAACTATTTTATAGATGAGGGCTTTATTGTTTATACTTTTGAACAACCAGCAAGAGGAAGATCGATATATAACTCTAAACTTCAAGGAGAATTGAACTACTATAGCGCGGAATTATTAGAAAGTCTTTTTACTGCCACCTCGAGTTTGGGCGATTGGCCACAGGCTAAAAGACATACTCAATGGCCTGGAACTGGTAGGATGGGAGATAAGTTTTTTGACAATTTTTACCGGAGCACTGTCGGTTTTTTAAAAAGTGACTTGGAGACTGAGACATTAGTTCAAAAAGCAGGTGCTGCGCTCTTAAGTGAAATAGGTGAAGCAACTCTAATTACTCATTCGCAAGCAGGTAACTTTGGTTGGATAATTGCGGAAAAATGTCCCGAGCTTGTAAATGCAATAATTGCAATCGAGCCTATCGGGCCTCCGTTCCAAAATGTTGCGATAGAAAATGAAGATGCAAGGCCGTGGGGGTTAAGCGAAACTCCATTGAAATATGATCCGTTAATTGAGGATGCAAATAATATTCGTAAAGAGATATTTGATTCCGGAAATGCAAGCTTGGCGGATGGTTTTTTGCAAAGTGAACCAATTCATTCATTGCCAAATTTGAAAGATATACCAACCCTTATTTTATCGTCAGAAGCATCATATCATGCCAGGTATGATCATTTGACATATGAATACTTGAGACAAGCAGGGGTTTCTTGTGAACACTTGAGGCTAGAAGAGAAGGGAATTTATGGAAATGGCCATATGATGATGATGGAAAAAAATAACATTGAAATTGCCATGGTAATAAAGGACTGGATTGAAAGTGTTATTAGATAACTAACTGCTTTTTTTAGACTGAAATAAATTTGATAAGTTTTTTTGATTAAGCTTTTTTGCATTTTTCTTAAAAATCACGAAGAATAATTGAAGTGAAAAACCTGCGCCCAAACTCGAAATTAGAGTGCCTATTCCAACAGTTCCACCTAAAATATACCCAATAATTAGTATAGTTACTTCTATAAAGTTTCTCACCGTTCCTACTTGGAATTTTGTCTTTTGTGTTAGCATAATCATTAGGCCGTCACGTGGTCCTGCACCTAATTCTTGGATAATATAAAGGAAAATACCAAACCCAAGAATTAATACTCCTGATATACACATCACCAGTTTTGCCACAAATGTATCGGGAGTATACAGTAAATTTGATTCTATTATAATATCAGTAAATAATCCAATAAAAATCATGTTTAATATAGTACCCACACCAGGGTAGACTCTAATAAATATTCCTACAACTATTATTATTAATCCCGTTAATTGCGAGGCTTGACCGATTGTGATTGGAAAATAAAAAGTTAATCCTTGATGGAAAACACTCCAAGGATTAAGCCCTAAGTCACAAAAAATGAATAAGCTTTGCCCTAAAGCACAGATGAAAAATCCTATCATTAATAATAAAAGTTTCTTGAACAATTCTTATCCTTTCACGTATTTAATTCTATTTTATCTATTATATAATTGATTCGAACACTTTACCATAAAAAGATTGTTTCCATGGTAATAAACTTATGTAAAATAATACTTACATAATGAATGTAAAATAAACAAGAGAATTTATTTAATATAAAAAAAATATATAGCGCATTCTTAGGAAATGATATAATATAAGTCTGAAATAAAAGTTAATATAATTGTAAATCACTAAGGATGTTTGGATTATCACAAGAAGCGCGATGTACTTAGAAAAATAGATTCAAAACGAATGATTAAAAACAGTGAATCAGGAGAAAATACAGATGAATGTAGAACTAAAACAATGGGATATAAAAGATAAAGATTTGTTAGTTAATTTATGCAACTCGGTAGATAGAAAATACCTTTCAAATAGATTGCCATACCCGTACACAAATGAAAGTGCGGAGTGGTGGCTGAACAGAGTAGAAGGCATAGATGGTAAAGATGGAATATTTCGTGCAATAGTAGTCGATGGAGAATATATCGGAAATATTTCTGTCGAATTAAAAGAAGACGTATATCAAAAGGACTGTGAAATCGGATACTTTTTGCTCGATGAACATGCAGGCAAGGGAATAATGACACAAGCAGTTTCATTAATATGTGAGCTTTCTTTTTCACAGCTTGATATTCTTCGAATTAGTGGATTAATATACGAACCTAATGTTGCATCTGCGAAAATATTAGAGAGAAATGGGTTTATATTAGAGGGGACTCTTCGAAATGCAGTATTCAAAAATGGAAACGTATACAATCTGAAAATGTATGGAAAAGTATTGTAAAGCAAAGAAAGAAAGTCTGAAGTGTAGCCCGTCGCATATAGAGACGGAGGACATCGTGATGTGGTTATAAATAAGTCATATGTGTGTGAAATTAGGAGTCTAAATAAAATGTATGAAAAAGTTCTAAAACTGTTGAAAGACAATGATATAAAATACGAAGAATACGAGCATGAGCCTATACTGTCTTACGAAACGGCGCGCAAAGTCGGTGAGGAGTTGGGATTTGTCGGAACAGAAAGCAAGAGTTTGTTTCTGAAGGGCAAATCTTCGGCGTACTACGTATTCATAACAGTTGAGGGAGTTAAGATTAATCTAAACCAGGCAAAATCTCTAGTCGGAGAGAAAATTTCAATATGTCCCGGGGCAGAATTAACTGAAGTTACAGGGTGTCTACCAGGATGCGCATCTTTACTTGGTTATGAAAAAGATGTAGTAATAATACTAGACGAAGAAGTAAAGCGCCACGAAAGACTCATTTTCTCGCCGGGTGTCGCCGAGATTACAATGATAATAAATACTACCGATTTGCTCGAAATATTAGGTAAAATTGAAAACAAGGTATATAATTATGTATAGAATATAAAGCATAAGCAGATCGAAAAATTGAAAAACCACTTCAAAAATTAAGTTAAGTCTTTTGTTTAATAGTGAGAAATACCTATGGTAGATGAAAAGCAAATCAAAATAGAACTCCTGAATATTAAAGAAATGAATTATCATTCTATTCCATGGTTTAGAATAATATGGATATTAGAGGGTGAAATTGAAATTGGATTTATCGGGGGAAAAGCAACCTTAGAAGAAGGCAGCATAGAGACTCTCAATATAAATGAACCGGTAAGTATTTTTGGAGCAGAAGAAAATAAAGTGCTAGTCATTTCATTTAGCAAAGAGCTATGTCTTAAATGGGAGCCTAGCATAGAAAATAAAATAATAAATATAGCTACAACTGCTTTTTTTGCTGATACAGCCCTGCTGAAAAAAAATAGGAACAGGAATGTAGACAGCTTTAAAGAAAAAACGAAAAAATTCCTCAAGTTGCATATCGATAATAGTAAATCGAATGTAAATGATTTAGAGTTGCAACAAAAAGGCAAAGACATAATGCAATTTTTAGTTGAAAACTTTGATGATATCAAGGAAAACTTACTTGCCATCCCAGGGATAAAGCAAACCGAAGTAGAGAGATTTTTGAGTGTAGATAACTATATGCTAAATAATCTATCAAATAAAGTGACACTTAATGATATTAGCGATTTGACTCATATGACTTCAACATATATGTCAGCGGAAATAACATCTAAATTCACAAAATCGTTTCAATCCATTATGACATATTATAGGACTATGCATGCAGTTTCACTATTATTGAATTCGGATTTTACGAATAGTGAAATAATCGATAAGGCGGGATTTTCAAGCGAGAAATACTACTATAAAGCTATTAAAGAACAGTTTGATATGTCGCCTAATTCATTCCGAAAGGAAAATGCGAATAAGAGATTTTCATATACTATTTTAGATGATAAAAATTCTTTTATCGAAAATATTTGCCTAAGTACGGGAAAAGCGAATATAACCGAATCTAAAATTAGTAATATCCACGATAGCAAAATACCAAAAGGATTTTCAGAGTATTCTCCGGGCGTATATGGCACTGATGGTGTAGAGGGGAAAATTTTTTATATTGAAACTAATGCCAATTTGATGTTGAAAAGAGCATACGGAGATAGTATAAAAATATTGAAAGGTAAAGAAATTAAAATTCTAGAACACGAAAAATACGACGATTGGATTGTTATAGAGAATATGAGTGATGAAGAAGACGGAATCGTTGTAATTACTCAGAATCATATTAATAACTTAGAACCACATTCCTAAGTTGGAATTATTCTCTTGGCTGATTATGAGCGATTATGAAATAATAAGAAGAGTGCTTGCTCAATAGAGTTTGCACTCTTTTTGTAATTTTAGGAAGAAAGTTAATAAGAAAAGGAAGTATTTTTTTAAGATTGAAAAGAAAATGTGTAAGCAAATCGGGGGAACGAACTTTCTTTTGTTGTATAATATTTGAATTAATAGAAAATTGTAATTAATAGAATATTATGAGAGTAATGAGGGAAATATTATGAAGGTTGAGAATTGGGGTTTTACCACAAATGAGAAAAAGGCAATGCATAATCCTTTTGTCGGAATATCAACGTTTTTAAAAGCGCCATACGAGGGAAATATCGATGAATTGGATGCGGATGTTGCTGTAATTGGCATGCCTTATGATTTGGGGACAGCGATTAGGCCCGGTGCTAGATTCGCACCGAGAGCAATCAGAGAAGCATCTACATGGAATTGCTACTCTCATAACGGATGGTACAATCCAACCGATGATGAAGTTTATATGGATGAGAATTGGAAAGTTGTCGATTTAGGCGATATCGATGTTGTCCACACTGAATATGAGCAGTCTTTTGTTAATTGTGAAAGTGCAATAAGAAAAATTATCGAAAAAGGAGCCGTGCCATTTACTATTGGTGGAGACCATGCGATTACAATTCCGATACTTAGAGGTTTTGACAAATATGAAGATCTATGTGTGATACACATTGATGCGCATTTGGATTTTTCGCTTAATCCGGGTGGAATCTCTGAGGGACAAGGTAGTCCAATGCGTCATGCTTCTACACTGAAGAATGTAAGTCAAATAGTACAAATAGGAATGAGAGGCATTGGAAGTTCTCAACCGAGTGACTGGAAAGACGCGAGAAATAATGGAAATATTATAATGAATATGAAAGAAGTTAGAGACAACGGAATTCAATGGGTCATAGATAATATTCCAAAGGCTGAAAATTATTATGTCACATTCGACATCGATGCTATGGATCAAAGCTTAGTTCCTGGGTGTGGATCCCCGCAACCTTTTGGATTTCATTATGAGGAAATCCCGCCAATTTTTGAAGGTATCGCAAAAAAAGGTAAGGTCGTGGGATTTGACATGGTGGAGGTATGCCCACCATATGATACTAATGAAAGCACATCATTATATGCAGCTAGTTTGATGTTAGATATGTTGTCGTATATTTGGAAATATAATAGAAAGTAGGTAAAAAGTATGAACAATAACGTCGACAAAAAAAGAAATTACGCTAAATTTGCAATTTTATCATTATTAGGTTTTTTTATTTTCCTATGTCCAGTACCCGATTTTTACACAGGGGGATCGACTACTTTAATTATAGGAATTATTACTACATGGTTTCATGACACACTCGGCCCATTGGCACAATATATCACTATGCTTATGGCGGCAGTTTCATTTATTGGTACGGTGGTTGTATCATTAGTATGTCCTGCGAAGTTTTCTAAAGAAAGCATGATTTATGAACTATTTTATGCTAAAAAATTAAACTTAATCGCACGATTGGCGGGAAGTGTATTGCTATTAATGGTGGCATTCAATATCGGGCCAGAAATGCTTTTGAATCCAAATGTTGGTGGAACAATGTTAGGACTTTGTGTTATAGTTGGTATCGAACTAATACCCGCTATAATACTAATGCCTTTACTCGTTGAATTTGGATTAATGGAATTCTTAGGGACTTTAGTAAACAAAATGATTCGTCCTTTATTTCGTCTACCAGGTAGATCTTCAGTAGACTTATTAGCATCATGGGTCGGAATGGTTGAACTGGGCTTGATAGTTACCGATGACCAATATGCGAGAGGTTATTACACAGAAAGAGAAGCAACAAGTATTGCAACTTGCTTTACTGCAACAGGCGTAGCTTTTTGGCTAGTTTGTGGAGAAATGACAGGCGTAACGGAAGGGTACTTGATTCCATTTTTCGCGGCAATTTTCTTGGTAGGTTTTATCGTAGCAGTTATTACTGTAAGATTAGCACCATTGTCAAAATTGCCAGATAAGTATATGGTAACAAATGAAAACAATATAGACCCTGTAGACAGTAGACCTAGTGGGCAGTCTTTAGTTTCATATTCTTGCCAACTTGGAGCGGAGAAAGCCGCAAGCACAGCTGGGATTGCAGGAACAGTAAAGAAAATAATACAACAAAACTTAATGATTTTGTTGACACTTGTTCCAATCGTAATGATAATAGGGGTTATCAGTTTGGCAATAGCGGAATACACGCCAATATTAACATGGGTAGGATATCCGTTTGGCCTAATATTGCAAGTTGCCGGAGTTCCGGGTGCATTTGAAGGTGGAGCTGCGATCGCGTCTGGATTCTTTGACATGTTTTTACCTGTTGTCCTTATCGCTGAATCCGCGTCTATTCAACTAAGATTCATCGTTACTGTAGTTGCACTTACACAAATTGTGTTCATTTCAGAAGTAATTTCTTTCTTGCTGAACTCAAGAATTCCAATTAAGTTTAGAGACATGGTAATTATATTCATAGAAAGAACAGTTATCGCAATGTTGGTCTTAATACCATTCACATACTTATTAGGTATCGTAGACTAGTTTCTGTAGCAAGGTCACGTAACGCAAGACGAGAAATTTAGATTTTTCAATTTAACTACTGTAGGAGGGAGACTACAAATGAATGCAAAAGACTATGAAATGTATCCGTATAGCGGAATAAGAACTTTTTTGAGAGCGGATCACGTCAATATCGATGATATTTCTGATGAAAAAGGTAAAATCGGAGTAATGGGCGTTCCATTTGACGAGGGATGTGCTTATATTGCTGGGCAGCGTTTTTGTGCAAGCGCAATACGCGATCAATCATTGAGAATGTCACCACTGGGAATATATGATAAAGACGAAGATAGATGTTTCTTAGCCGATTCAATTCAAAATGGAGAGATAGTTGATTATGGTGATGTTTGTATAATCCCCACTGACGTAGAAGGATCACTAAACAGAACGACCGAAATGGCGAAGAAGATTATAGACAAAAACAAATTGCTTGTTGTATTGGGTGGAGACCATACCGTTAGCTTTCCTCTAGTCAGGGCTTTCTCGGAAAAAAATATAGGCGTAATATACTTCGATGCTCACTTCGATGACTTGCCGATTGAAGAAAACTTTAAATATACCAATGGACATCCAGTATCTCATATTTTGGAAATGGAAAATGTAAAACAACTCGTCCATATAGGTGGCAGAACGTTGAGAGATATGCCTTATAACACTAAGCTATCTGACAAGTGTACATTAGTGAGTGTTGAGGAGTACAATGATGGCGGAGGCGAACTTCTTGATAAATTATTAGATAAGGACATGGAGTACTACGTATCGATAGACATAGACGCCTTAGACATCAGTCTTGTTCCTGGATGTGTGTCGGGCGAACCCGGTGGATTATTATTCAAAGACTTGCAAAATGCTCTAAAGCATATCGGTCGAAACTACAAGGTGGTGGGATTTGATATGGTAGAAGTCGCGCCAACGCTTGATACAGGAACACAAGGAACGGCATATATGGCTATGTTGTTAGTTGCAAGCTTTATGGGATATATCAGAGATAAATAGAACTTTCTAATATACTGCAAAGGTATAAAGCAATCCCCTTACATAAATGCTAAATTAGCAGAGTATAAGGGGATTTTTTATTGCAATTTTGGGATAGAACTGTCAACAGTTAGAAGCAAAACTATCTAAAATAAGCAAGATATAAGTAGGATTTACGCAAGATGCTTGAATCTTTTTTATTTTGGTAGTATAATATATGCATGGTAAGAGCGCTTTTCTGATGCTAGACGTGCCACTAAAACGAACCATGATTGAGGGTAATAAAATATGGAAAAATATAAACCGCCTTACGAAATTACAAATGAAATGATAGACTACGTATCAAAAATAATGGAGCTTATCGGAAAGATAAACAACTACTACGATTTAGATAAAATGCCCATAATGAGAAGGAATAATAAAATAAAATCGATACATTCTTCGTTATTAATCGAGGGAAATTCTTTGACTTTAGAACAGGTAAAGGATGTAATTAATGGAAAAAATGTTATAGGTAAAGAATCAGACATCATAGAAGTAAAAAACGCACATGAGGCGTACTCTATTATTAACGAATTGAATCCTTATAGCATGGATGATCTGTTAAAAATTCAGGGCATAATTACTAAATCATTAACTACGGATTCTGGCAATTTTAGGAAAAGTGCAGTAGGAGTATTTGATAATGATATTTGTATTTTCATGGCTCCACCGCACAATAATGTTCCTACATTAATGTCTAATTTATTTGAATGGTTAAATAACAATAAAGAAAGAGTACATCCGCTTATTTTATCGTCAATATTTCACTATGAATTTGTGTTTATCCATCCTTTTTCAGATGGTAATGGTAGAACAGCGAGGCTATGGCAAAATGTCATTTTGTCAAATTATAAAAAGTTATTTGAATTTATGCCAGTTGAATCAAGGATAAAAAAATATCAAAGTGATTATTATGAATCAATTAATATTTGTAATAAAAATGGCAACGCAACTATCTTCGTGGAATTTATGCTAAAAATGATACATGAAGAATTAGAAGAACTAAGCAATTCTAATTTATCTAGAAGTAATAATAAATTTGTTGTGAATTTACTAAATGTACTAGACTATGATATCCCACTTTCCGCTAATGAAATTATGGGGAAGCTAAATGTAAAATCTAAAGAAACTTTAAGGAAAAATTACATAGACCCGGCGATTAGTGAAGGATTAATAAAACCAACTGATCCTGATAAACCAACAAGTAAAAATCAAATGTACTATAAGTTATAAGTTTACAGCAAGAATTAACTGGCTCCGTAAATATACTATGAGTTTATCGAGGCTAGGAGAAAGGGCATTTATGAAAGAAACGGTATTAATAGTTGAAGATGAAAAGGAAATCGCAGACCTTTTGGAAATATATTTTGCAAACGACGGATATAATGTACTAAAATTTTATAATGGGATGGATGCGTTCGAGTGCTTGTCGGCAGAGGGTGTGGATATCGCACTTTTAGATGTTATGCTTCCTGATATTTCGGGCTTTCAACTTTGTCAAAAAATAAGAGATGCACATTTTTTTCCGATAATAATGCTAACGGCAATGGGTGAAGATACAGATAAGATTAAAGGCCTTACTTTGGGTGCCGATGATTATATTACCAAGCCGTTTAATCCGCTAGAAGTCGTTGCCCGAGTGAAAACCCAATTGCGACGACACAAAAAGTATAATTCAAGTAAGCAGGCAGAAGATAGAATCGAGGATGAAAGTGCAGAGTATGACATACGGGGGCTTTATATCGAAAAAAACACGCATACTTGTAGACTTTATGGTGAAAGTATAAGATTAACTCCAATCGAATTTTCTATATTATTCTATCTTTGTCAGAATTTGAATAAAGTCGTATCTTCTGAGGAATTGTTCGAAGCTGTTTGGAAAGAGAAGTTTTATGAGAATAATAATACAGTAATGGCACATGTGGCTAGACTTAGAGAAAAATTGAAAGAACCTCCCAGAAAACCTAAGTTTGTAAAAACAGTATGGGGTGTTGGCTATAAGATAGAAAAGTAAGGCGTAAGAAAATCGTAAGGAATAAGTAATAGAAAAATCAAAAACACTTAGGAATAAACGCAAGTATAAAAAAACTGTAACTGATAAAATATGATCAGCTACAGTTTTTTGCATTTATGAGTGTAATACTGATGAGAATGCAAAGTATTTTGAATCGGGGCAAAGGAGCATAAGTTCTTTAACTATAAGTCGGTGCCATGTTGCAAATGGAGGTGCAAAAATGGAGCAAAATATTCGAACGAATAGAGTCATTGTTGATATGAGAGGTAAAAAACTGACACGGGAAATATCTGCTTATTTAATGATTGGCATCGTGACGACAGTCGTTAACTGGAGTGTATATGTACTTGCGACAAGACTTTTTCATGTAGATATTATATTCGCCAATTTCATAAGTTGGATAGTTGCAGTAATCTTTGCGTATTTAGCTAATAGAGTAGTCGTGTTTCAAAGCAGAGATAAGGGAATTATTCGAGAATGTATAATTTTTGTTTGGAGTAGGGTGTTTTCCATGTTCCTGGAAATGGCACTAATATGGTCGTCCGTGTATTTGTTCGCTATTGGAGATATTGAATCTAAGATAATAGTGTCTGCAATAGTAATTGTTGTTAACTATATCACGGGGAAAGTATTTGTTTTTAGCAAAAGAGAAAAAGTATTATTCTCGGAATGATACTATAGTATCTAGATTTAAGTGTAAATAAGTTGCCTCGAATGTATCGTAATTTTATATCTAGGCTATCTGTTTTATTAGAGGGGAGTAAATTATGGAAAATAAAATTATCAGCATCATTATTCCTGCGTATAACGAGTCAGTAGGAGTTAGGCTCATAGGCGAGAGATTAAAAGGGATTTTTGTAGAAAAGAATATTCCTTACGAAATAATATTTGTAGATGACGGTTCACAGGATGATACTTATCAGTATATAATTGGGGAAGCGAAAAAGAATGAAAATGTGACAGGGGTAAGATTTAGTAGAAATTTTGGAAAAGAAGCTGCCATGAAAGCAGGTCTTGATTATGTAAATGGGGGGTGTTGTGTAATAATAGATTGTGACATGCAACACCCGCCCGAAAAGATAGTCGAAATGTATCACCTTTGGCTGAAAGGCTATGAAATTGTAGAAGGAGTAAAGAGTGATAGGGGTAACGAGTCTTCGGCATACAAGTTCGCATCGAAAAAATTCTATGACTTAATGAGTAGGACAATGAAATTAGACATGGAAAATGCATCAGACTTTAAGCTCTTCGATAAAAAGGTCGTACAAGTTCTCAGGGATTTACCTGAAAAAAACATGTTTCTAAGAGGGCTATCTTCCTGGGTTGGATTTAAAACCACTAAAGTATATTACTGTGTAGAAGAAAGACAGCATGGTGAGAGCAAATGGAAAGTAAAACAATTAATTAACTATGCAATCAATAATATTACAAGCTTTTCAAATATGCCTCTTAAGGCAATTACATTTTTAGGAATGGTACTCTTGATAGGAGCATCTATCTTATCAATCCACACTTTTGCGATGTATTTTGCCGGAGTAGCATTAGAAGGATTTACGACAGTAATTTTGACAACATTGTTTATGAGTAGTATATTGATGATATCCCTAGGAGTTATAGGGTACTATATGTCTAAAATATATGAGGAAGTCAAAGACCGTCCCGTATATATTATCAGTGAAGAAACCGAGAGAATACCAAAAACAATGATCTTGAAGAAAAGAGAAAATGCGCTTCATTTACATAGGAAAGTAGTATAAAAGAGTACGGATATAACCACGATACGACGGAGTAGTCATGCAAGCACGTTAGCTCCTTAGTCTCGATTTAAAAATGGAGGAAAATAATAAGATGTTTCGAAAATTAGTAATAAAGTTTGTGATAGTGTTGGCCGTAATCACAATTACAGTCCAATTACTTTTAGAGGGATCTGATCAATTAGCTTGGACTTTGAGTAATTTTACAAGTGAACCGGGTAGAGAAGAATTTTGGTACACTTTATATATAGTAGTAGATGGAATATATAGAATTTTTTTGATAAATGACTATTTTATAATCATCATCGCATCAACTATTGCTCTATTGTTGCTTGTCAGAAAAGAGTTACGGATAAGAGAGAAGAATTTAAATGCAATCGCATTGGCTACTGCGGAAATAAGCAAGGGACGTACGGAAATGATTTCGCTTCCCGATGATTTAAAGGAAATAGAGCGTCAAATGAATCAAATTATTTCCGAAAGCGAAAATAAGAAAAGAGCGATTATTGAGACGGAACAGAGAAAAAACAATCTCATCGTATACTTGGCGCACGACCTGAAAACTCCATTAACATCTATAATTGGATACATAGATCTTTTGAAGGAAGAATCTAATTTGTCAGACGAAAACAAAGAAAAGTATTTATCTATAGCATTAAAAAAAGCAAAAAAATTAGACTACTTGATTAACGAGTTCTTCGATATTACTAGGTTTAATTTATCAGAAATCGAACTAAACTATCAGAATATAAATATTACACGATTCATAGAACAAATGTCATCCGAATATGCTATAGCACAAGAAAAAAAGAATATTAAATGTACTCTCGATTTAGAAAAGGATGTAGAAATAAAATGCGACGTGGACAAAATAGAGCGTGTAATCGATAATCTTATGACTAATGCCGTCAGATATTCTCAAGAAGGTGGAGAAATAAATATATTCCTTAAAAGGATAGGGCACAATGTAGTATTGCAATTCAGAAATACAGGAGAAACGCTCCCGGAAGAGAAGTTAAAAAGAGTATTCGATCAATTTTATAGGAGTGATGAATCTAGACAATCGGAAACGGGGGGTACTGGATTAGGTTTAGCAATCACAAAAAAAATAGTCGAAATACATGGTGGCACTATCGAGGCAATGAGCCAAGATGGATATGTTGAATTTGTAGTAATTTTACCGATAACTTCTTTCGAAAAGAATAGCGAAGAGATAGATACCAATCCAGTTATAGGACAGGGTGATAATTATGTTAGTATTGTTTAAAAACATATCTGATAGTATTCACAGAAGGCGAAAAAAACGCTGGAAAAATCAATCGAAAAATAATGATGATAGAATAATAAATTTGCAAAAGATATTCTGGGAAAAGATAATAATTACTGTAATCGCGCTCTATACATCGTTGCTACTTCTTTCTGTAATTTTGGGAATTATGTTTTCATATCAATATTATGATCAGTATGGTTTCCTCAATTTTATAATTTATGCAGGAATGCCAAGAGATATATTCTTTGCGGTTTTAGTTGTACTAATAATATATGTAATGTATTATCAAGAACAAAAAAAGGATAAAGAATATATAGATTCGATAATAATGTTCTGTAAGAAAAAAGGCGTTTCGCAGGAATATGATTTAGGTAAACATGATAAGGTTTTATACAAATTAGAAGATATAATAAACATAGAAATTCAAAAGGATAGCATAAAAGCAGCGGAAAAACAATATAAAAAAAATAGAGAAAACGATATGAGAATAGAATACATAAATCAATGCAAATCTCCATTGTCGGAAATAATCGCATACTTGGAAATATTGGAAAATGAACGAGATATATCGCAAAAGAACGAAGAAAAATACATTAACATCGTAAGTAAAAAGCTTCAATTAATTGAACGAGATACAGATATATTCCTTAAAAAAATCTCTCCAAAATAAAGGCTTAAATATGTAAAATATACTATCAAAAATAAAGGCTCAAACTATGCAAAAAAAATTCCCTCAAAAATCGGATTTCATATCGATTCTTTTTCTTTTTATTTTACTTATTGCGGCAGTTGGAATGTTAATATTCCCGAATAAAATGTATGGCTCAGAGATGGACTGGCAATTTCAGCATACTGTTTTTCCAGACTACCTAAGGCAATTGTATTATGATACGGGCGACATTTTTCCGGATTTTGCAATGAATCTTGGAGGCGGGCAGAACATATACAACATCGTATACTACGGACTATTTAACCCGTTAATTTTGCCTTCATATCTATTCCCAACCCTAGAAATGACGACTTATATTAGTATAATTTCCATCGTTGCAGTCCTATCTGCAACGATTATTATGTATGCATTTTTTCGTAAAAAAGATGTCACTCCATTTACTAGTTTTTGCTTGTCTGTAATATTCATGTTTTCAGGAGGAATGTTCTTTCATTCGCACAGACATATAATGTTTATGCTCTATATGCCCTTTTTGATACTAGCACTTTGGGGAGTAGATAAAAAATTAGAAGAAGGTAAAAATGCATTATTATCTATTGCGATTTTTTTGATCATTATGACGAGCTATTACTACAGCATTTCGGCAATTATCGCTACAATAATATATGGGGTATATCGATATATCGCCTTGAATAAATCCGTTCGAATTAAATCATTTATTATAGACGGAATTAATTTTATTTCGCCAGTTTTCGTGGGAGTATTGATGTCCACATTCCTAATATTGCCGACATTTTATGTAATATTGACGAATAGAACTTCGGTAAATACCGATGAAAATTTATTGAACCTACTTTTACCGGCTGTTAATTTGCACTTTATTTTGTATAGGTATTATGGCATAGGATTGGGATTGATTGGGTTAATAAGCATAATATACTTGTTAACTCAAAGAAGAGAAAAAAGATTCCTGGGCATTATGTTGGCACTTCCCGTAGTATTCCCAATTATTACGTACGTGTTAAACGGATTTATGTATGTAGAAGGTAAAATATTAATCCCGTTTTTGCCACTTATGATAATATCAATAAAAGAGTTTTTAGTATGGAGTTCGCAAGTTCTAAATCGAAAAGTTTTGATGCGACCGCTGATGTGTTTGTTGATGATTAGCTCTGTAAGTATTGGACTTATCGGATCGAGCATGGATGATTATGTGGAAGAAAGAGCTTTGGACAGTAGTGAGTACGAAAATATAGTAAGAGAAATAATCTCGGGCGACGACGGGTTTTATAGAATAAGCACAAGCAATATGGGCATGTCGGAAATAAACACAGTCGCAGATAAAAATCATAACATTAGCACTTTATATTCTTCCACCACAAACTTGAATTATCACGAAGCCTACTTTGATATTTTTAATAACAATCACAGGAATAGGAGTTCTAATATTATATCGGAAACCGAAAATCCGATATTCAATATAGTAAATGGAAGTAAATATATTGTGAGCAAAAAGGGGGCAGGGGAATTCAATACGTATGGGCATGAGGAAGTTGAGGAAATAGCACACGAAGAAAAAAACGAGAATGAGACTGACAATAATAACGATAATAGCAACTTCAATGATATCGGAAATGAAAATGATGGATTGGTAGTATACGAAAATCGCCTCGCCTTCCCGATAATATATGGGAGCAGTAACATTTTTTCAACGAATTACTTTGGTTCTTTAACATATCCATATAATAATGAGTTGTTGCTAGAGGGTGTAGTTGTCGAAAATGCAAATTTAGGAGTCGAATCGATAAAAACAGAATTTAATTTTGAAGAAGTACATCTACCCGAGGAATTTTTAATAGAATTTAAAACATTTGGAGATTCTTATGAAATCAATGGGAATGAAACTGAAACGTACGAATATAAACTTCCCTACTATATGCAAGGCAAAATATTGATCATTAATTTTGAAAACAATTCAAACGAGACGAGCCCCGGAAAAGATATGACGATAGGCATAAATGATCAAAATAATAGACTCACTATGGAAGACTGGAAGTATCACAATGGAAACTATAATTTTAACTATGTGTTTGCAAGTTCCGATTTAGATATGCTTACTTTTCAGTTTTCCAAAGGGTTACATTCTATCGAGAATGTTCAGATTTTTGTAGGTGAATTGGGATATTTGGACAGTGTGTCGGATGGTATTATCGAAGCTCAAATCAATGACGTGCATGGAGATATTATCAGTGGTGAAATTTCTATGGGGGAAGACGGCTATTTGGTGACATCTATTCCATACTCAGAGGGATTCGAATTGACTGTGAACGGCGAAAGGATTGAGATAGAAAAGGTCAATGGCAGATATGTAGGAGCAGAGCTATCAGCCGGTGATCACGAATTTACCCTAGAATTCAAAGCTCCATTGAAAAATGCAGGGATAGTAGTATCATCAGTAGGAATAATCCTGTTTGGTTTTCTTCTATATTTAGAAACACAGTAAATTTTTGCAAACTAAATCATAGTATTATTACATTTTGTATATTATTATGCTATAATTATATGCATAAGAAAGGGGTGGGGATATGGCACAGATCAGACCAATAACAGAATTAAGAAACACAAATGAGATTTCTGAATTATGTCACGCAAAAAATGAACCTATTTTTATCACGAAAAATGGATATGGTGATTTGGTTGTTATGAGCGTAGAAACTTACGAGGCAATGCTTGACGACTTGGCATTGGATGCAGAAATAGCCAGTGCCGAAGCGCAGTATCTTTTAGATGGAAAGCTTTTTGAGGCAAGAGAATCTTTGAATGACTTGCGGAGGAAGCATTTTGAATAAATATCAAGTAAGATTGCTCTCGCGTGCTGTGGAGCAAATAGATGATATTTATTGCTACATTTCTAATGAATTGAAATCTAATACTGCGGCAAAAACCCTAGTGGAAAAATTGGAAGAAACTGTGATTTCACTTGAAATTATGCCACACCGGTTTCCTAGACGAAGGACAGGTGCATTCGCAAACAGGGGGTATCGACAAGTATTCGTGAAGAACTTTACAATTATATACCGTATTGATGAAGTGAAAAAAGGAGTTCTTATCGTTGCTGTGAAATATTCGAGAAGTAATTTTTAGATCGTTCATTTGTGGGCATCAATAAAAATTAAGGTATTATTGCATTAGTGCAGAGTTTATATGAAAGGATAAGTTAAATGAAAATAGTAGTTTTAGATGGGTATGCAGTTAACAGAGAAGATGCCGATTGGAAACCAGTTGAATCGGTTGTAAGTGAGATAACTATATATGACAGGACTCCTCCTGAGGAAGTTATCAATCGCATTGGCGATGCAGATGGAATACTAATTTGTAAGGTAAAAATAAATACTGATATTATGAGAGCATGCCCAAATCTCAAGTTTGTAGGCGTGACGGCTACTGGCTACGACAATGTAGACATTAATGCTGCTAAAGAAAACGGAGTGGCAGTATTTAATGTGCCTGCGTATTCTACGGAATCGGTTGCGCAACACACATTTGCACTTATTTTAGCAATTGCAAACAATGTATCCGCGTTCGACAAAGACGTAAAAGATGGCAAATGGTATGAAAGCAAAGACTTCGCAATGGTTAATCACGACATCATGCTGCTACATGGCAAAAGCTTAGGAATAATTGGGTATGGCAGTATAGGGAAATTAGTCGCGAATATAGCTACCGCTCTTGGGATGAAGGTAAATATATATAGCCAAGATAAAACGGAAACTCTTAAGTCCGATATTATATCTCTTCATTGCCCAGCAACACCCGAAAACATAGGATTTGTAAACAAAGAATTCATTGCCAAATTGAATGATGGCGTTATCATAATTAATACGGCAA
The DNA here is from genome assembly GCA_964367585.1 of uncultured Oscillospiraceae bacterium. Taxonomy (GTDB): domain Bacteria; phylum Bacillota; class Clostridia; order Peptostreptococcales; family Anaerovoracaceae; genus CAYJGJ01. Next base: position 70,558 of record CAYIYH010000003.1, on the reverse strand, counting down.
GAGGTGCATTATTAAATGAAAATGATGTGCGAGAAGCATTGATTAGTGGAAAAATAAAAGCACTTGGTGTCGATGTTTTAGCAAAAGAACCACCTGTGGTAAATCATCCATTTATAGAGTTACCTAATTGTTTTGCAACTTCTCATGTGGCATGGGCACCGCTCGAAATGAGAAAAAAGGTAATTGAAGTTTGTAGAGAAAATATAGAAACATTTAAGCAAGGCGGAGATAAAAATAGAATCGTATAAAGTTACATAACACTTAAGCCAGGCAGAGAAAAAAGTTATATATAATTTAATAAGATTTATTAAAAGTTAGGAGAAGAATATGCCGGAATTTATATACCAAATGTACAAGGCGCGCAAAGCGCATGGTGACAAAGTCATTCTCGATGATGTTTCACTTTCGTTTTATCATGGGGCAAAAATCGGAGTAGTCGGACCGAATGGAATGGGAAAATCGACGATGCTAAAAGTTATGGCGGGTTTGGAAGAAGTTTCTGCGGGAGATGCAAAGCTTACTCCGGGATTTACAGTTGGAATATTGCAACAAGAACCGCATCTCGACGAGGATAAGACAGTAATTGAAAATATCAGACAGGCATTTGGCGAATTGATGCAAAAAGTGGAAAGATATAACAAGATTGGCGAAGAAATGATGGAGCCCGATGCCGATTTTGACGGTTTGATGGCGGAAATGGGAGATTTGCAAGTCGAAATAGAAGCCGCAGACGGCTGGGATATAGATAGCAAATTGTATCAGGCTATGGATGCCCTTCAATGCCCGGAGGCAGATACTCCAATCAATATCTTGTCTGGAGGAGAAAGACGCCGTGTAGCACTTTGTAAATTACTATTAGAAGCTCCTGATTTGCTTTTACTCGACGAACCTACTAACCACCTTGATGCCGAATCAGTCCTTTGGCTTGAGCAATTCTTAAAGACTTACCCTGGGGCAGTTTTAGCAGTAACGCATGATAGATACTTTTTAGACAACGTAGCAGAGTGGATTTGTGAAGTCGATCGAGGACAGTTATATCCATACGAAGGTAACTACTCTACATATCTTGAAACAAAAGCGTCTAGGCTTGCCGCACAAGGACAACAGCAAGCAAAGCTTGTAAAAAGAATAGAGGCAGAATTGGAATGGGTAAGAAGTTCCCCTAAGGCTCGTCAAACTAAAAGTAAGGCTCGTCTAGAGCGATTCGCTGAAATGCAGGCAGAAGCTGCCGCGGCTAAAAACGTAGATTTTACAGATATTAAAATACAAGTCGGAGAACGTCTTGGAACAAAAGTAATAGTTGCAGACCATATCAGCAAATCATTTGGTGACCGTGTTTTGATAAAAGACCTTTCTTTTTCACTTCCACAGGGTGGGATTGTAGGAGTAATCGGACCTAATGGTGTGGGAAAAACTACTCTTTTTAAAGCAATAGTTGGATTGGAAGAAATAAGTGGTGGTTCGCTCGAGATAGGTGATACCGTAAAGATTTCTTATGTCGACCAAAACAGAGCGGGATTAGACCCCGATAAAACTTTGTGGGAAGTAGTCTCAGGCGGTGAAGATTATATCAAGGTAGGCAATGTCGAGATACCAAGCCGGGCATACCTTTCGGGATTTGGATTTAAAGGCTCGGATCAGCAAAAGAAGGCAGGAGTCCTCTCGGGTGGTGAAAGAAACAGATTGAATCTTGCACTGACGCTAAAAGAAGGCGGAAATTTGATTCTATTAGACGAACCGACCAACGATTTGGATATAGCAACGTTGTCTAGCCTAGAGGAGGCACTCTTGGATTTCCCAGGATGTTCTGTTGTAATAAGCCATGATAGATTTTTCCTCGATCGCATAGCTACACATATTATAGCTTGGGAAGGTACTGATGAAGAACCTGGAAACTGGTTCTGGCACGAAGGGAACTTCGAGTCGTATCAACGCAATAGAGTATCCCGATTAGGTCCCGAAGCATCTAAGCCTCGCAGAATGAAGAAGAAATTGACTAAGTCTTAGAAATTTTGGTTGATAAGATGTATTATGAAGTATAGATAGTTTGTTTTGATAAAATAACATATAGTGATAATACAACATGTGTTATTTTATTGCCTTAAAGTCGCTCGGAGAAAATCTATGTATATATTCGATTTTATTAAAAAGTTATTTAGAGAATCTAACATTAGTGCTTTAGTATATGTTTTTCTAAATATAGCATTGATTGCGTTTATTTTTAGTGGACTATTTTCACTCGATATCTTGACCGCAGTGGGCACATCACTGCTAGTCTATATAGTGTCAATGATTATTGCACTTTCTCCTATTGGAGAGTTTATGTTAAGATTAGAGATTGGTGCAAAAAAAATGAAACCTGCCGATAGCTATGCACTGATGCCACTATTTGATGTAGTCTATAGGAGAGCAAAAGTATTGAATCCAGAGTTGCCGGATAACATAAAACTATTTGTAATAGAAGATCCGACGGCAAACGCATTTGCAACAGGTCGCAAGACGATATGTATAAATCGGGGACTTTTGAATTTACCCCCTACTAAAATACAGGCGATATTGGCGCACGAGTTTGCGCATTTAGTCAATAGGGATACGGATTTACTGTTGTTAATATCTGTGGGGAATTTAGTAATTACAACTATAATAGTAGTAACGAGAATAGTAATATGGTTGATTTTGACCATATTAGGAATATCGAGAATAGGGAGCCTGCTTAGTGTAATATTCCAACTCATTTTGATAGCAGTCACAGGACTGTTTATGTGGATATGGACACGAATCGGAGTATTGTTGGTGCATAAGAGCTCTAGAGAAAATGAATTCAAAGCAGATGAGTATGCGCACAGATTAGGGTATGGATTAACATTAGCATCAGCGCTATGTGAGATCACAAAGAGTTCCAAAAAGCAAGGGTTTTTCTCTGCATTGGCTGATACTCATCCACCTACATCAGAAAGAATAAATCGGTTGCAAATGCTTTCGCAAAATAATCGATTGAAATAAGCGAAACGGGAAAGTTTGTTTGAAATTACGAAGAGAAGCAGCGACTCGCGCGAGTATAAATTGTGTAAAATTATTTTTAAGATAAACTGTGCGAAAATACTTTTATTTGCTTTTTTGAAACAAGTCGACCAAGGTTTTTTGATTTAAATCCTTTGCATTTCTTTTAAAAAGTGTGAAGAAAAGTTGGAGTGAAACACCTGCTCCAAGGCTTGCAATTAGAGTGCCTATTCCTACTGTTCCGCCTAAAAAATACCCTATAATTAAAACAGTTATTTCTATTAAATTTCTAACTGTACCTACTTGGAATTTAGTTTTTTGTGTTAGTATAACCATTACTCCATCTCGAGGCCCTGCACCTAATTCTTGACTAATATAAAGAAAAATTCCGAAACCAAAGATGAAGACACCTAATATGCACATTAATAATTTTGAGAATAGAGTGTCGGGGGTAGATATTAAGTTTGATTCTATAATAATATCCGTAAATAGTCCGATAAATATCATGTTTAGCACAGTCCCTATTCCGGGATAGATTTTTACGAATACTCCACCGGCAATTATTGCAAAACCAACTATTTGTATGGCTTGGCCAATAGTAATGGGGAAATAAAAAGTTAATCCTTGGTGGAAAACAGTCCAGGGATCAGCTCCTAAGTCACAGAATATGAATAAGCTTTGTCCTAATGCACAAATAAAAAATCCTAACATTAGAAATATAATTTTCTTGAACAATTTTAATTCCTTACTATAAAAATATTTCAATTTTTATTTTTTTTTCTCTTGTTTTTATTATACTATTAAAGTAAACATTTTAAAATACAAATTTATTTTAAATCGATGCTAAGGAGCTGATGTGCTTGCACGATTAGTCCGTGCCGTGGTTATAATAACATATATTAGGAGGCATATGATGCTGCAACATAATATTGAACGTATACTAATGCTGTATAATTTGGTAGACGATATATGCATTATTGATAAGGATGGGTATATTGTATATGCGGAAACTTTTTTAGATGGGGCATATTCTTTTGATTTAAAAGAGATTATAGGCTCACACTTGTTTGATGTTTATGTGAGCTCAAACGAAGAAAGCAGTAATATGTATAAGGTGATTAAAACTGAGAAACCAATATTAAATCACTTGACTACTTGGACTACATTTAAGGGAGATACACATACTGGTATCGTTGATACATTACCAATTATCGAAGATGGTGTTGTCGTAGGTGCTGTAGAAATTGCAAAAATTCATGATGTGAAAAAGAATAATCACGCAATTTATTTAAAAAGCAAAAAGGGAATCGGGCAGAATAGGAATTATACGCTTGATGACATAATAACAAAAGATGAGAAGATGATTTCGTTAAAGGAGCTAATTAAAAAAGCTGCAAAGACTGATATGCCAATCTTGATATGTGGAGATACGGGAACAGGTAAAGAATTAGTTGCACAAGCTATTCACTCATCTAGTGATAGAAAAAGAAAGCCCTTTATCTCGCAAAACTGTGCAGCAATTCCTGGTAATTTACTTGAGAGTATTTTATTTGGAACCGAAAAAGGGGGATTTACCGGAGCGGAAAATAAATTGGGAATTTTCCAATTAGCAACAGGGGGAACATTGTTTTTAGATGAAATTAACTCGATGGACATAGAATCTCAAGGTAAAATACTAAAGGCAATAGAGGAACAAAAAATAATGAAGATTGGTGGTCAAGAATATGTTCCTGTTGATGTTAGAATAATTTGCGCATGTAATGAAGATCCTTTTGATTCAATTAGAATTGGGAATTTGAGAAAAGATTTATTCTATAGAATTAGTGCAATAACTCTAGATGTTCCGTCTCTTCATGAAAGAAGATCTGATATTGAGCTTCTAGTAGAATATTTTTTGAATCAGTTAAAGAATGATAACCCTAAAATGGTTAGAGAAGTTGACAAAGAGACGATGGAGTGTTTAAAAGCGTATTCCTGGCCAGGAAATATTAGAGAGTTGAAGAATGTAGTAGAGGCAATGTGTCATTTGACGGATGATAGAATAATTACTATCTCTGATATACCAAAGCGAATATATTATGAATATCAGGCAAAGAAACATGTTAAGGAAATGACATCATTAGATAAAAGCATGTTGGAATTTGAAAGAGCATACATTGCTGAAATTATGAAAAAAAGTAGCAATAAAGTCGAAGCTGCAAAAAAATTAAATATATCTAAACAGTTGTTAAACTACAAGTTAAATAAATTAAACATAAAAAGGCAAAATGGTTAAAACAATATACTAGATAAGATAATAAGTGAAATAATTATCATATAGTATTAGAAAACAGGAAGTAGTAAAGAAAATTTTTACAATGTCCTGTTTTTTTACTTCAAACTATTAAGATGAGACTTTTTTTTCTTTAAAATGCAAGAAAAAAGGGTGGCATGATAATTGCTTTATAAACTATTTAGGTTATTATCTACGAGGAAGGAGTGTAAACTGATGGATAAAAAATATCGATCAAAAACAATTACGGTATTGGGAGCTGGTGCTGTCGGAAAGGCAATTGCAGCGGACTCATCTTTGGCGGGATGCAAAGTTAGAATTTGTGATCTTGCACCATTCGCAGAAAAATCTTTATTTGGTATTGAGAGAAGTGGAATTAATCTATATGGAAAACAGGTTAATTTGTATGGATTTCACCGCTCTGGAATTGCACACTTAGAATTTGCGACCGACGATATTGAAAAAGCAATCAAAGGTGCTGATATTATTGTAACAGCTCTTCCATGCGTGGGACATAAGTTGTTTTTTGAAAAGCTGATACCTTTATTGGAAGATGGAATGGCAATCCATATTTTCCCTGACAATTATGGAAGTTTAATACTCCGTAAAATGATGAAAGAGGCAGGTTGTAATAAAAAAGTAATCGTAGGCGGCTGGTCAAGTTCTCCGTACGGAGCACGTGTAGATTCCATGGGTGGAGTAGTTATGCCTTCCGTAGATGTATCATATAGGGCTATTACATTGAGAGGTTCCGCAATGCCATTATCCGACCAAGAGGAATTTTTGGAAAGTGGTAAATATATCGGAGCTTTAGAGTCTATATATACAGGAGATGGGCCTACTAGTGGTGATACCGTTATGGATATTGGATTTAGTAACGTCAATCCAATACTGCATGCACCGGGTGTAATTCTAGGGGTAGGTGCTATGGAGAACTTCGGATTAATATACGGTGATCACAAAGAAAACTTCTCAATATATTCTCATGTTTATTGTCCATCAATTTCTAAAGTTCAATATGGAATTTATCTCGAAGAAATGGCTTTGGCTAAGGCATTAGGTGTAAAAATGCAAGAGTACGACGAGTCAAAATTCTATTCCAGAGAGAGTATCTTGGGAGAAGAGTACATGGGACCGGATTTTGCAATTCCATTTGAAGACATAAACCACGTAGCATGGGGAACAGGGCCAACTACAATAAATACGAGGTATTTAACAGAAGACATTCCTGTCGGTTGTCATATTTTTCATTTGTTAGGAAAACTTCTTGGGGTTAAAACACCACTCATAGATTCTATGATTTCATTATCATCTGTAATGTTAGAACGTGATTACTATAGTGAAGGATACACTTTAGAAGATATAGGGCTTGGTGGAATGACAGCGAAAGAAATTAATGAGTATATTAGATAACTAATTCGCTTCAGAATATTCGTAGAAAATAGAAAATAATATAATTGGAGTAACATCGTTTATCAATGCCTTGATAATAAGGCGGAAAGAAGAGAATAAAATGAATGAAGAGAAAAAATATAGTTCAAAACAAATATTAAGATTTTTGATACCGTCGCTAATCGGTGTGTTTTTGTTTCTTTTCCCTGTTCCAATTAATGGGGAATGGAATTTAACAATTGCTGTATTGGCCAGTACAGCTACAAATATGACACTTCCGATAATGCCTTATGTGGTGTATGGGTTAATATATTTATCTGCTATAGGAACTATTGTAGCAAGAGTTTTTAAACCTAATTTTATTATGCAAACAGAATGGATAAAAACGCTATTTTATGTCGGAAATATATGGTTTACTGTGCGTATTTTGGGCGCAGTCATAACTTTTTTGTGTATGCTACAAGTAGGGCCGGAAATGATAATATCTGCAGACACTGGGTCGTTTTTGATTCATGGATTATTAGTGTATTGGGTTATGACAATACTTGTTGCCGGTTCACTGATGGATTTATTACTAAATTATGGATTGCTTGAATTTGTAGGAAGTTATATGTCTAAGATAATGAGACCGCTATATAGAGTTCCTGGGAGAAGTGCTATAGATTGCTTGGCTTCTTGGCTAGGTGATGCGATTATTGGTATTTTGATCACGACTAAGCAATATCAAGACGGATACTATTCAAAGCGTGAAGCAGCAGTAATTGCCACCACATTTTCGGCAGTAAGTATATCCTTTTCATTATTAGTAGTAAGTCAGCTTCAGTTAACTCATATGTTTTTACCTTTCTTTGTGGTAAATATTTTGACAGGATTCACATGTGGTGCTATCATGACGAGGATACCACCTTTATCTAGGATATCGGATACTTACCATGTTGAAACACAAAATAAAGAGGAAAAACATACTGGTAAGATTTTTTCTTTGGCATTATCTAGAGCTGTTACACGCAGTGATGCAGAATCCACGTCAATCGTGAACTTTGTTAAAAAGGGAGTGAAAACAAGCTTTGAGGCTTCTATATCTTGTATGCCAACTGTTATGCTTATAGGTACAGTTTCATTAATTATCTCATATTATACGGACTTCTTTTCTTGGCTAGGAGTGCCATTTGTACCATTTTTGAATCTACTTGGAATTCCTGAAGCAGAGGCTGCCGCAGCTACTGTGTTATCAGGGTTTGGGGATATGTTTATTCCTTCTGTGTTAGCGTCTTCAACTATAACTTCGGAATACACTAAGTTTTTTGTAGGAGTCCTTTCAATTACACAATTAATATATATGTCTGAAGTCGGTGCTTTGCTATTAAGTTCAAAATTACCGCTAAAATTCACTCAGCTTTTACTAATATTTATTTTAAGAACAATTATTTGTATTCCATTGATAGTATTATTTATGACTATATTGGGCGTGTAATTTTGATTAATAGTGTTATGTACAAAAAAGATTTAAAAATAGTATGAGTTGAGTCAGGGAAATAAAATGCTAGTAGTAGACCAAAACAAAAGTGCTATGATATATAACAGTATTATTAGGGAATTGGGAAAGAGAGGCTTAGTACATGTCATTTCCAAAAAGAAATATTTCGCAAGGGATAGATTTTCGAGTATTAGATAAGAAAAAAATAGAAGAAATCCATGAAGTGTCGCTTGAAATAATGGAAGAATTAGGTGTAAAAATTGAGGGGGATGACGTAGTAGAGATACTAAAAGAAAAAGGCGTCGTCTTTTCTGATAATAATATTGCAAAAATTCCAAGAGGTTTAGTTCAAAAATCCCTAGAATTAGCACCAAAGAATATTACAATTTATAATCGTGATGGTGAAGTTTGTATCGAGATGGACGAAAAGAGAAACATATATTTTGGGTCAGGTGCTGATCAGTTCGAATTCCTTCAACCTGAAACAAATGAGCCTCGAGACTTTGTGAGAGAGGATATTAAAACTATTTGTACAATATCAGATTGCTTACCCAACATGGATTTCATATTGGCAACAGGTGTTTTCCGTGAGGGGAATTCTAAAATAGCATGTCAGCAATGTTTTTGTGATGTGTTGAAATATTATACTAAGGGAATCCAAGTATGTACTAGTGATACAGATGGATTAAAAGACATACTAGAATTTGCTGTAGAGTTTGCCGGTGGCCCGGAAGCCCTTAGAGAAAAGCCGTTTTTCATGTATTATGCGGAACCGATTTCTCCAAGATCTCATCCTGAGGAAAGCACGCTTAGAATAAAATTATGTGCGGAACATGGGATTCCATTTGTGTATATGCCTTATAGTATGATGGGCGCAACCGCACCGATGAGTAAGGCGGCAATTATCGTCCAAAATAATGTGGAAGTATTGACTGGATTAGTGATATCTCAAGCAGTACGAGAGAAAAGTTCTTTTATTTATGGTGCTATGAATACTATTATGGATATGAAAACTAATATTGGATCGTATGGATGTCCGGAGTTTTATCTTTGTAATGCGGCAAGTTCTGAGATGGCGGAGTATTATGGATTACCATTTTATGGAACTGGGTCAGTTACAGATGCAAGCACTATGGATTATCAAGCGGTTTCTGAAATGCAGTTAGGATTGATGAGCTCAATAATGAGTAAGGCAAGTTTTGTCCATGATGTTGGCGAAATGGGACACTCATACGGAATATCTCCTGTAAATATTGTTCTGGCTAATGAAATAATTGAACAAGTAAAGCATTTCGTGGTGGGTGTAGAGGTGAATAAAGAAGCGATAATGTATCAAACAATAAAGGAAGTTGGGCCTGCCAATCACTATCTCGAAGAAGACACAACGCTTGAACAATATAGAGATGTGTGGTATCCCGAATTGTATTCAAGGAACATGGTGAAGGATGAGAAAAACTATTTGCATAATAAAATTATTGATAAAATCAATGATATATTGATAACCCATAAAGTTCCTTCTTTAAGCCAAGACAAAATAGACATAATTGAAAAGCATGAAAAAATTTGGCAATCACGATATTAGTCATCTATGAGAATTGATGTTACTTTTATGACAATTGTTGATATTTTGACATCAATTGAAGATAGTAGGTTTTGCAATAAAATAAGATTTATAGAATGAGCACTGTAATATAATTATAAATAATTACCAAAAACCCTCAAAAAATGTACTTTTGAGGGTTTTTTTTATAAATTTCTTATGCACTTATAAAAATGCGCGGATAATATGTTATACTATATTAGTAAATAAGAATTCTGGCTGTGCTGATAGCTATATGGTAAAAAGAAGACTAAGAGGCGGGGGACAGCGTGCAATGGTTATAATTTATAGGGATAAAGATGGACGAAAATAAAAAAACAGATAGGTTGTATAAGTTAATAATGATATTGCTTCTAATAGTAGTATTGCTGAGCGGATACAGGATAGCCGATTATTACATTACTTCTGAACGAGAAAGCTCCGCATATGATGATTTACATACTCGAGTAGCTTCACTTAATGAAAATTTCTATGAAGAATCAACTTTGCAATTTTACAAAGAAATGTATGACGAAAATAATGATTTTTGGGGGTGGATTACAATTCCCAGTACTAACATTAATTATCCGGTTATGTATAGTCCGAATAGTGGTGACTACTATTTGTACAGAAATTATAAAAAAGAAAGTGCGAGCAGTGGTTCTATATATATTGATGATTATTATGAACCGGGAAGCAGCAATATGATTGTGCATGGACATAACATGCAAAATGGGAGTATGTTTGCGGAATTAGACGAGTATGATGATCCAGCATTTTTCTCGGAGAACAACGTGATTCGGTTCGATACGATGGACGAAATCAGAGAATATGAAATTATTAATGTTGCAATAGTATCACTGCTAAGCATAGATGAGGATTTCTTTGACTTCTTTGAATATGGAAATATTACGGACGAGCAAGCGTTTAATGAATATATGGGAATAATTAATTCGATGGAATTATATGATACAGGCGCTACAGCATCCTTTGGAGACAACATCATAACGATGTCGACATGCTTGGCTAGCAACACGCATGCTCCGGGGAGATTTTTGGTTGTGGCCAAGGAGATAACCCCTTAATTAATATGACCCTTTATACTTCACCTAACGCGAAACTATATATCCAGCTAATATGACACGTATTAATCGTGTGAATTGTAGCCTTGATTTAAATTGATTTATAGAAAATAAAATAAAAGAACAGAAAGGAAAGGAATAGATTATGAAAATTGGATTTTTGGGATTTGGAAATATGGCGCGTGCCATGACGACGGGGATATTATTTAGACAAGAAATAATACCTTCTGATATTACGGTGTTTGATATCGACACTGAAAAAACTGAGGCAGCAGCCGAGAAGTTTGGTATTAACACCGCTAGTGACAATATCGAAGTGGTTAAGAATTCTGATATTATACTTCTTACGGTTAAGCCTCAGTTCTATGAGGAAGTAATTGAAGAAATCAGAACATCGGTGGAAGATCATAATATAATCGTAACCGTTGCGCCAGGTAAAACAATAGAGTGGCTTGAGGAAAAATTTCTCAAAAAAGTAAAGCTCATAAGGACGATGCCAAATACTCCAGCACTAGTTCTTGAGGGTATGACTGCGATGTGTGCAAATAGTATGATCGAAAAAGAGGATTTTGATGCCGTCAAAAATATACTTGAGAGTTTTGGGGAAGTCGAACCTGTAGCGGAGAAATTATTAGACGTAGTTGTTTCCGTGAGTGGAAGTTCTCCCGCATATGTATATATGATAATAGAGGCTATGGCTGACGCTGCGGTGCATGGAGGCATGTCGAGAGAATTGGCATATAGGTTTGCTGCACAGGCAGTTATGGGAAGTGCTAAGATGGTAAAGGAAACAGATTTTCACCCTGCGACTTTAAAAGATATGGTTTGTTCTCCGGGAGGAACGACTATAGAGGCAGTCCGCACGTTAGAGCAAAAAGGATTGAGGAGTGCGATATTTGAAGCGATGAAAGCATGTGAGGAAAAATCCAAAAATATGTAATTTGAGCAGTATTTGTTATATAGTATTGCGAATGCGCAAAAAAGAGTGTGCAAAACTAAGACCACAAATTAGCTAATTATGCAGTGTTTATTTGATGTTATTGATAGTAAAACACATAATGAATACGTAAAAGAAAAGGGGATTGTCTATTAGACAATCCCCTTTTTCCGTAGATAATTGTACCACTATCTAGTATGTAAGTAAACGTTATTTTACTCAACTATAGTAACTGTTACTATATCAGTAGCAATTTCCGCAGCAGATGCAACATCAGCGTCTGTTACGATATCAACAGATCCATCTTGGATCATTGCGAATAATGTATCGTAATCATCTTGTGTAAATGTTTCAAACGTAGATGTATCCATAGGAAGCCCTACAGCCTCTTCTGCAGCACCTAAGATTACAGTTTCACCACCTTGGAAAGTGTCATTGTAGACAGATTCGATGATTTGGTAAGTAGCTGCTTGTAATCCCTTCATAGAAGAAGTAAGGAAGTTTTCAGACAGGTGATTTTGGTCAGAGTCAACACCGATTAGAAGTGCACCTGCTTCGTCAGCAGCAGCATCGATATTAGACCAAATTCCACCACCACAAGCAAATATTACTTCTGTTCCATCATTGTACCAAGAAGCTGCTTTAGTTTGGATGTCTGGAGATGGTTCGAATGTTCCTGTGTATCCGTATTTAATTTCAACAGAATCTAAACCTAATTCTTGAGCTGCATCTTCTGCACCTTCTACGAATCCATATCCGAATCTAACTACCGCAGGTACAGCCATTCCACCTAAGAATCCTAGGCTTGTGTATCCTTCTTTTACAGCAGCATATCCAGCCAAGTATCCAGCTTCTTGTTCAGCGAATAAAACACCTACTGTGTTTGCTTCGATTCTAACATTGAAGTCAGCATCTTGAGGTACTCCATCTAGGAAGATGAAATTAACATCAGGATATTTGTCTTGTGCTTCAAGGATTACAGTGTTAAATAAGAATCCTGGAGTAACGACAATTTTTGCACCATTTACAACGGCATTATCGATTTGTTCCATTCTGGCTACGTCACTGTTTTCTGTAGGTTGGTAGTATGCATAAGTCACACCGTTATCTTCGCAGTATGCTTCAACACCTTCCCAAGCACCTTGGTTAAATGAACGGTCGTCGATAGTTCCTACGTCAGTTACTAAAGCAATTTCCGCTCCAGATTCTTCTTCAGCTGAATCACCACCACATGCTACCAATGTGAAAGCCATGATTGCAATTAAAAGCAATGCCAACAGTTTTTTCATAATATTCCTCCTCTGAATTATGTTAATAATGCGGATATTTATATTAGCTCGGCTAATATGAATCTGCCATCTTGCGAAGCAAGGGCGGGTCGAACGACAAATAATCCCCCTAAACTATTAGTTAACATAGAGTGGGATTATTTGTTTATCCCATTCTTTTGAAATACACAAAACTAATTTTGTTTCGGATAGTGTGAAAATCTATTCGTTAAAGCTTACTAAATATTCCGCTTTTTTAAATTATAATATTTTTTACAGGAAAATTAAAGAAAAAAATGTAAAATAATAAAAAAAATACAATATAAAATTATTTTTGCTTTGAAAAAAGAAATTTATATGTCATATATTAATGGATAATTATGGAGGAATACATATGGAATGGAAAAAAATATTTGACGAACGAAAAATGACTTCTGAAGAAGCTGTAAAATTTATTAAATCTGGAGATAGAGTTTTTACTGGTCATGCTTGTGGAGAGCCAGCTCATATTGTAGAAGCAATGGTAAAAAATGCAAAGGAATACAAAAATGTTGAGATAATACATTTAGTCGCAATGGGAAAGGCCGAGTATTGTTTGCCTGAGTATGCGGAGAACTTCCACCATAACGCAATTTTTGTAGGATCATCTACACGGAAAGCTTCAAGGGAAAATTTGATTGACTTTACACCGTCATTCTTTCACGAAGTACCTAAATTAATTAAAACTGTACTAAAACCTGATGTGGCACTTGTAATGGTAACACCTCCAAATGCAGAGGGATATTGTTCACTTGGAGTGTCTGTCGACTATACTTTGGAGGCTATCAAGCAATCCAAGACAGTCATCGCTCAAGTCAATGTTCAGATGCCTTGGACCGGTTCCGGAAGTTTAGTTCATGTATCAGAGCTAGATTGTATAGTAGAATACGATGAACCTATTATCGAGTTACAACCTCCAACTATTACAGATATCGAAAAGGCTATTGGAGAAAATTGTGCAAAACTGATTAATGATGGAGACACTATTCAACTAGGGATAGGTGCAATTCCCGATGCAGTCTTACTATTCCTCAAAGAAAAAAAAGATTTGGGAATCCACTCTGAAATGATTTCCGATGGAGTCCTTGAGCTTGTGGAAGCAGGAGTAATCACCAATAGTAAAAAGACAATCCATAATGGAAAAAGCATCCTTACATTTATAATGGGGACTCGAAAGTTATATGACTATATAGATAATAATCCGGATATAGAATTCCGTCCCGTAGACTATGTTAATAATCCATTCGTAATATCACAAAACGATAACATGAAAGCAATTAACTCATGTGTGCAAGTGGATTTTATGGGACAAGTTGTTTCCGAAACAATAGGAACTGTTCAAATTTCTGGTGTTGGTGGGCAGGTAGACTTCGTAAGAGGAGCAACTGCAAGTAACGGTGGAGCAGCCATAATGGCAATGCCTTCTACTGTTAAGGGAAAAATATCAAAGATAGTTCCATTTTTAGATCATGGTGCGGCCGTAACAACATCCAGAAATGATGTCGACTATATAGTAACGGAATATGGAATAGCTCCTATGAAAGGTGTTTCGCTTAGACAAAGAGCGAAAAATCTTATAAATATCGCTCATCCTAAGTTTAGAGAAGAGTTAATTGCTCAATACGAAGAAAGATTTTGTTCAAAGTTTGATGAATAATTTATTTTAAAGTTTGACGAATAAATAATGTTACATGAGGGTAGATGGGTGCTGGTGTGCCTTCCGATCTTCAAAATCGGTTCGAGGGGTTAGGAGCCTCTTGGGTGGGTTCGATTCCCACATACTCTCGCCATTTTTGTAACAATGTTTAAATGTACTCTGTCCTTTGAGGTTATAAAATATGAATTCAAAATCTAAAAATTTAAAAGAAATACCAAAAATTGATGAAATTCTGCAAGCTGATTCGCTTGCAGAATTTTTTTATGATACGCCACGAATAATCATAGTTGATTCTGTAAGAGAGGTGATCGATGAATATCGTCAAGAAATACTAAATGGTAGTGACGATAATCCGAAAACTTGCACTTTTGATCAATTAGTGAATCGTGCTATTAATGCTATAAGAGAAAAAAATAATAAAAGATTAATAAAGGTAATAAATGCTACTGGTGTTGTATTGCATACAAATTTAGGAAGAGCTCGCCTTTCAAAAAAAATGTGTGACAGTGTTGTAGAGACTGCGATGAACTATACAACATTGGAATATGACATAATAAGGGGAGAGAGAGGGTCTAGACATGAATATGTAGAAAAATTAGTATGTCTTATTACCGGTACGGAGGCAGCAATGGTTGTAAACAATAATGCTGCCGCTACTATGTTATGCCTATCAGCAATAGGGGCGAATAAGGAAGTCATAGTTTCGCGAGGTGAGCTTGTTGAAATTGGTGGTTCTTTTAGGGTTCCGGACGTGATGGCCCAAAGTGGTTGTGTGCTCAAAGAAGTTGGTACGACTAATAAAACCAATATAAACGATTATAATTCGGCGATTAATGATAATACAGCGGCTCTCATGAAAGTCCATGCAAGTAACTATAAAATAGTAGGATTTACAAAAGATGTTTCTCTCGAGGAATTAGTTGAACTTGGTAAAGAAACGCAATTGCCTGTGATATACGATATGGGCAGTGGTTTAATGATAGACTTAAGTGAGTATGGTATTGACGAGCCATCGGTCAAGAAAAGTGTTTCTACAGGAATAGATGTAATATTATTTAGTGGGGATAAACTTTTAGGTGGACCACAGGGTGGAATAATAGCAGGAAAAAAGAAATACATCGACGCGATGAAAAAACATCCACTAGCAAGGGTAGTTAGGATAGACAAGATGTCAATAGCTGCAATGGAGAGTGCTTTTAGAGAATATTTGGACGAAAACAACGCGAAAGTGACAATTCCTGTGTTAAACATGTTGACGAAATCTCGAGAGGAACTAGTCGAAACCGCCAATAACATGGTGCTAGAATTAAAAAGTCATTTACAACATCTCAATGTATCTTCGGTGAATACTAAAAATAGAGTCGGAGGGGGGAGTGCTCCGGAAACTATTTTGTATGGAGCTGCAGTCGAAATATCCACCAGCAATGTCAAAATTGAAAAAATAGAAAGAAGATTGCGCAGAGCAGAGATTCCTATCATCGGACGAATAAACAAAGATAAACTATATTTAGACGTGAGGACAGTCACGGAAAAAGAGATGCGAATAATTATAGATACTTTAATAGAAATAGATAAAGAGTTTTCTGGGGATATATATGAGTAATGTAATTATAGGAACGGCAGGCCATGTAGACCATGGAAAGACAAGCTTAATCAAAGCGCTTACCGGAACCGACACAGATAGACTAAGTGAAGAAAAAAAACGTGGTATTACAATTGAGCTAGGTTTTACCGAAATGCCCAATGACAGAGGGCTAAACATTGGAATTATAGATGTTCCCGGCCATGAAAAGTTTGTAAAAAACATGCTTGCCGGTATAGGTGGGATAGATTTAGTCATGCTCATAGTAGACGCTACTGAAGGAATAATGCCACAAACAACCGAGCATTTTCAAATATTAAAGTCGTTATGTATAAAAAAAGGCATCACAGTAGTGACAAAGGCAGATTTGGTCGATGAAGAGTGGATGGAATTAGTAAAAGAAGATATTTCAGAATATCTTAAAGGAACATTCATGGAGGATGCCCCAATAATAGATGTTTCTTCATATACAGGACATAACATAGGTGATTTAAAAACACTTATATGTGATTCGGTCTCTAATATCGTATCCCGTAATGAGTCGCCCAATTTACTAAGATTGCCGATCGACAGGGTCTTTACTATGACAGGATTTGGAACAGTCATTACGGGAACTCTTATAGAAGGAATGTGTTCAGTTGGAGATGAGTTACAAATATATCCCGAAGGGAAATCGGCAAAAATAAGAAATATACAAGTTCATGGAGTTCCGTCGGAACATGCGTATGCAGGACAGCGAACAGCCATCAATCTCCTCAATGTGAAAAAAGAAGAAATAAATCGGGGAGACGTCATAGCTTTCCCAAACTCATTAAATCAAACAAACATGCTATCTGTAAAAATATCTATGTTTACGGATAGCCCTAGAGCGCTGTCGAATGCGTCGAGAGTCCATTTATATTACGGATCTGCGGAAGTTCTTTGCAAAGTAGTATTATTAGATTCAGAAGTATTGGAAAGCGGTAAAGAGGGATATGCACAGCTACGCCTAGAATCTCCAATCGCAGTAAAAAAAGGGGATAGATTTATTATTCGCTTTTACTCACCAGCAATTTCAATCGGTGGTGGGGTCATTCTCGATGCTAATCCTGACAAGCAGAAGCGATTTGACGAAAAAACGCTCAGCGCACTGCGAATCAAGGAAAGCGGTAATTCTTCCGAAATATTGGCGCAGACGATTCTGGAGCAGAGTAGAAAGATAGTTCCGATTAAGGACATATTCTTGAAACTTGGCTATTCTGAATCCGAATTTGAGCAACAATTATTGAGCCTGTGTGAGGATGGAACGGCAATAGAAATTGTATCGGGGATATATGTTCACCGAGATTTTATTTCTGAGATCGCAAAGAGATCGAGTGCAATTCTTACTGATTACCATGCAAATAATCCTATTTCTCAGGGAATAGCAAAAGAAGAGTATAAAAGCAAAGTAATGAAAGGCATATCTACCGATGACGAAAAAGTGTTAGAATCTTTATTTAATACATTAGTGGAACACAACGCAATAAAGCTTAAACAAGGAGTTGTGTCTAACCCTGATTTTTCGGTAACATATACGCAACGCCAATTAGCGATAAAAGATGAAATTCTGAAGAAATTCATTTCGACTGGCATAGAGTTTCCTGAATTAGAAACAGTGTTGGCAGAATATAAAGATAAAGTGACAGTTCGGCATATAATAGATGATTTGGTAAGCGAAGGAAATCTCATGTCTCTGTCATCTCAGCAAATAATTGCAACAGAGTCATGGAATAAGGCGCTGGTTATTCTCAAAGAGCATATGAGCAAAAACAACAGCATCACACTAGCTGAGTTCAGAGATATGTTGGGTACATCTAGAAAATACGCTGTGTCAATACTTGAATCATTCGATAGAAAAAAAATAACACAACTGGTCGATGACGTTCGAATACTTGCATGATATATTTATAACAAATTTATGCAAAAAGTGCTTGCATTAGATTATATGATTATGTATAATATCTGCGAGTTGAAAGTAAAACTATATAAAATAAAGCGGGTTGATGATTTCTAAGAGAGTCTTCGTTAAAGAAGCGCCGAAGAGGCAAGCATGAATTTAGTGTCATGTGAATCTTTCAGGCAAATGGATTAGAAAAGGGACTGCATTCCGAAACTTGGAATAATAGATATTTCAAATACGGGAGGAGTGAATAAATGTTAGACAGCATTTTTTTACTCCTTTTTTTATTAATGTAAAAAAATGCGTGTTTTATCTCACTTTACCGCAGCATAATAATTGCATCTCTATGGTTTATTTAATTTAGGAGAGAATATTGAAAACGGACTATATCATAATCACCAATAATCCTCTAACATTCGAAAGTTTGAAAGAAAAAAAAAATATAGAGTATATTAATGGTTCATATGAAGATGTATTGAAAAAGGTTCGAGATGAAGTGCATAAAGGTGCAAAGCTTCTTTCCCATCCCCTATCAGGCAGTCTCAAACCAAAGGAAACGCCATATAAATCTATAATGATAAGTACGAAATACAGCGGCCTCGATGAGCAATCCCTTAGTATGATTGAGAGTGCACTATTATCCTGCGATAAGTTTCAAGATAAAAGAGGCGAATATAATGAAAAAGTATATAGAGATTTCCAATTGATAGATTTTGATTTGATTTCAAGTGCAATAGCATCTGCCGATAGACTTTGATTCAAAACGTGTGTAAACACAATATATATAGACTATATTTCTGAATATATCACATCGAGAATGTGGGGTATTGATAAAAAAAGAGGAGGAATACGTATGGTAAAGTTAGAAGTAGGACATGTATTTATTACAGATATTCAATTTGCTTCGCAAAGTAAAGTTGAAAAAGGTGTCCTGTATGTTTCAAAGGAAGAATTGGAAGCAATAGTTCTTAAAGAGGAAAAATTAGCGGGTGTACAATTTGATATAGCAAAACCCGGAGAATCTGTGAGAATTACACCTGTAAAGGATGTAATAGAGCCACGTGTTAAAGTCGAAGGAAAAGGCGGAATTTTCCCAGGAGTTATCGCAAAAGTCGATGCGGTAGGTGAAGGTAAAACTATTGCACTAAAAAACATGGCGGTAGTCACAGCTGGTAAAATCGTAGGTTTCCAAGAAGGAATAATAGACATGACAGGGGAAGGCGCAAAATATACTCCTTTTTCTAAATTAAACAACTTGGTAATGGTATGCACACCTGTGGACAATATCGAGCCATATGATTATGAAGAAATTGTTAGAATAGCTGGATTTAAGGTTGCAACATACTTAGGTGAACTAGCTAGAAACATTACGCCTGATGAAACTATTACATATGAAACTCCTTCTATAATGGAAGGTAAGGAAATGTATCCTGATTTACCTAGAGTTGCTTATGTTCAAATGCTTCAAAGCCAAGGCTTATTGCATGATACATACGTATATGGTGTTGATGCAAAAAACACTCTTTCTACTATCATGAATCCTACAGAAGTCTTTGATGGTGCTATCGTATCTGGTAACTGTGTATCTGCATGTGACAAAAACACAACTTATCATCACTTAAACAATCCTGTAGTGTGTGATTTATTTGCAGAGCATGGTAAAACATTGAATTTTGTTTGTCAACTAATAACTAACGAGAACGTTTATCTAGCAGACAAGCACCGTTCGTCAGACTGGACGGCAAAAATGTGCAAAATGTTAGACCTTGATGCTGTAATAATTTCTCAAGAAGGTTTCGGAAACCCTGATGCAGACTTGATTATGAACTGTAAAAAAATCGAAGACGTAGGCGTCAAAACAGTTATTATTACCGATGAATATGCAGGTAGAGACGGTAAGTCTCAGTCGCTTGCAGATGCGGATCCAGCAGCTGATGCAGTTGTTACAGGAGGAAATGCAAACGAGGTTGTTATTCTTCCAAAACTTGACAAGGTTATTGGAACTATGGATTATGTTACAAAAATTGCAGGAGCAAGCGAGCATACTCTTAAAGCAGATGGTAGTTTGGAAGTTGAGTTGCAAGTAATAACAGGTGCAACTAATGAACTTGGATTTAATAAACTTAGTGCAAGATAGAAAGGATAAAGAAGTAAAATGGGAAAAATTAAAGTCGTCCATTATATAAACCAATTTTTCGCCAACATAGGTGGTGAAGAAAAAGCAGACTATAAGGCTGAGCTCCGTGTGGGAGAAGTTGTCGGACCTGGTCTTGCATTCAAAACTCAATTCGGAGACGAGGCGGAAATAGTTGCAACAATTGTTTGCGGAGATTCATATTTTAATGAAAATCTTGAGGAAGCAAAAGCAACGATACTAGAAATGGTAAAATCACAATCACCTGATATATTCATTGCAGGACCTGCATTCAATGCAGGACGTTATGGTGTAGCATGCGGTACTGTAGCTACATTAGTGCAAGAAGAATTAGGAATCCCTTCTTTGACAGGTATGTATGAAGAGAATCCTGGTGCAGACATGTACAAGAATCAAGTATACACTATCGCTACAAAAAATAGTGCGGTAGGAATGAAAGATGCTGTTCCAAAGATGGTATCACTCGCATTAAAACTTGCAAAAAAAGAGGCTGTAGGAGCTTCAGTAGAAGAAGGATACTTGCCTAACGATGTTCGTGTTAACTTCTTCGAAGAAGAAAGAGGCTCTAAGAGAGCTGTAAATATGCTTCTAAACAAAATATCAGGAAAGCCATACACTACAGAATATCCTATGCCGAATTTTGATAGGGTAGAACCTGCACAACCTATTGCTGATATGAAAAAAGCAAAAGTTGCATTAGTGACTTCAGGCGGAATAGTTCCAATAGGTAACCCTGATAATATCGAAAGTTCAAGTGCTTCACACTATGGAGAATATGATATAGCTGGTGTAAATGACTTGTTAGAAGGTGAATACGAAACTGCCCACGGTGGATATGACCCAGTATATGCAAACAAGGATGCAGACAGAGTATTGCCAGTAGATGTACTCAGAGACATGGAAAAAGAGGGAGTAATCGGATCTTTGCATAATCTGTTTTACACTACAACAGGAAACGGTACATCTGTAGCTTCTTCTAGAGAATTTGCAACTGAATTTACATCAAAACTTAAAAATGACGGAGTGGATGCAGTTATCCTAACATCTACCTGAGGAACTTGTACTCGTTGCGGCGCAACGATGGTAAAAGAAATTGAAAGAGCGGGTATACCTGTAGTACACGTTTGTACTGTAACTCCTATTTCATTGACAGTAGGTGCAAATAGAATAGTTCCTGCAATTGCAATACCTCATCCATTTGGAAAACCAACTATTTCGATGGAAGAAGAAAAAGCACTTCGACGCAAAATCGTAGAAAAAGCACTAGAAGCTCTATCTTCACCTGTTGACAAACAAACAATATTTGAATAAAATATAGCAAGATTATTTAGCTTTCATAATTTGTTAAAGTAGAGGAGAAAATTAATGGTATACGATATAATAATAATCGGTGCGGGTCCTGCAGGTCTTTCTGCTGGACTATACGCAGGTAGGGCAAGAATGTCTACATTGATTATTGAAAGAGATAAAGACGGTGGACAGATCGTACAAACGTCAGAAATCGAAAACTATCCAGGTGGAATAGATGAAGAATCTGGACCATCACTAATAAAAAGAATGTCAGAACAAGCTTCGCATTTTGGTGCTGAGAAAGTTTTTGATACTGTAGAAGACATGGATCTAGAAGGCCCTGTCAAGACAATCAAGTGTAAAAAAGAAAGCTACCAAGCTAAAACAGTTATTATTGCTGCAGGCGCAACTCCAATACATATAGGATGCCCTGGAGAAAAGGAATTTACCGGAAAAGGTGTTTCATACTGTGCAACTTGTGATGCTGCGTTTTTTGAAGATTTTGAAGTATACGTCGTCGGCGGCGGCGATTCTGCAGTGGAAGAAGCTATGTATCTTACTAAGTTCGCAAGAAAAGTTACTATAATCCATAGAAGAGATGAACTCAGAGCTGCGAAATCTATTCAAGAAAAAGCAAAAGCAAATCCAAAGATAGATTTCATGTGGGACTCTGTCATCAAAGAATTAAAAGGTGACGGATTGCTAGAGTCTATGATTGTAGAAAATGTCAAGACAGGCGAAAGAAAAGAAATATTTGCAGACGAAGAAGATGGTACATTTGGAGTATTTGTTTTCATAGGATTTGCTCCTTTGTCAAAGATATTCGAAGGCAAAATGGAAATGCAAAATGGATATATTGTTGCTGATGAAAACATGAAGACAAGTGTTCCTGGTGTATTCGTTGCGGGAGATATTCGTGTGAAAAGCCTAAGACAAGTTGTCACAGCAGCGGCAGACGGTGCAATTGCAGCGGTCCAAGCGGAGAAATACATAGAAGAAAACGAGTAAAAATTAATCATTATGAACCATATTGCACATCTTAAAAACGTGAATGTAATATGTGAGTCAAAGTGAACATAAAGTTCATTTTGTATTCTTGAAATGCGCAAATAAAAATGGTATCATGTGATTAATCGTTTATTATGTAAGTACTAAAAGGTTTTATATTGTATAAATAGGAGAAAAAAATGGTAACATGTGATAAAGTAACATTCGAAGAGGAAGTTTTAAAAGCGGACGGAGTCGTCTTAGTAGACTTTTTTGGTGATGGATGTGTTCCTTGTGAAGCTTTAATGCCACACGTAATGGAATTGTCTGGAAAATACGGAGACAAGATAAAATTTTGCAAGCTAAACACAACACAAGCAAGAAGACTAGCAATTGGTCAAAAAATTATGGGTCTTCCTGTAATTGCGATATACAAGGGTGGCGAAAAAATTGAAGAATTAGTCAAAGAAGATGCGACTGCCGAAAATATCGAGGCTATGATCCAAAAATATATCTAACTTTCAATTTGACATAACCAATTGAGCATTTAATTCTTAATGGTATTAACCAAACGAGTTAAATCAGCTCATTCGGTTATAGGTTAATAATACAAATACAGCGAATTACGTAGCTTAGAAATAAACTTTGTAATTCACTACGAATCATAATGGAAAGGAGGAATAGTGATGGCAATATTAAAAGACAAAAAGGTTATAGTCATTGGCGATAGGGATGGAATTCCTGGACCAGCTATAGAAGAATGCATAAAAACTGCCGGTGGAGAGACAATATTTTCCTCGACGGAGTGCTTCGTCTGAACGGCGGCAGGAGCAATGGACCTAGAAAACCAAAAGAGAGTTAAGGATTTCGCAGAACAGTATGGAGCTGAAAATCTAGTAGTAGTACTAGGTGCAGCTGAAGGTGAAGCAGCTGGATTAGCTGCTGAAACTGTAACTGCTGGTGATCCAACTTACGCTGGGCCATTGACAGGAGTCTCGTTGGGACTCGCAGTTTATCATGTTTGTGAACCACCAGTTAAAGCTGAAATAGACGAAAGTGTCTATGATGAACAAATAAGCATGATGGAGATGGTTTTGGATGTTGACGATATAGTATCAGAAATGAGCTCTATTAGAGAACAATACTCAAAATTCTAATCTATAGTGGGCGAGTGTAAGCTCGCCCATTTGTTAAAATAAATGAAATAAATGCATAGCAAATACGCATATAAAATATATAGTATTAAATGATATGTGAGGGCGAATGAATGTTCTCTAATAAAAAATGAGGTGAAAAATGAGCGATTTTGCGGTAATAAAAGGAGCGGCATATACGTTAGCAGCTACTCCTGATATGGTATTGACAGCAGGAACTACACAAACAACAGAAAAATTAGTAAATCCCGATTCGGATTATTTGAAGGATATACCAAAATATCTACGAAGCTATGAGGAAATAGTAAACTATATTCCTAACCAAGTATATATTGGTAATATTACTCCGAACGAATTAGATAAAATAGAATTACCATGGTTCGACAAAAAGGCGGAAAATGCAAAACCAGTGGGCAAACATGGAGAAATCCTAACACAACCGGAATTTTATGGACTTATGCAAATATGTGACGTATTTGACCTAGTAAAGCTTGAAAAAAGTTTCAGTGAATCAGTAAAAGCAAAATTAAATGCTCATCCATTATTGTCTGGAGAAAAGGCTGATATTCTTGATAAAAATCAAGACAGTGAAGATGATATCAAGGCATTAGTTGAAGAAGAGCATGCAGAACCATTATATGATGGTGGTAAACTCATAGGAGCGGTCAAAAAAGCGCATGACGTAGACGTGAATTTATCTTCTCATGTTATATTAGAAAATCTTGTTACAAAAGCATCTAGCGTATTGTCACTATTGAACCTTGTAAAAGTTACAGGAGTTGCAGCAGAGGATGTAGAATATGTAATCGACTGTTGCGAAGAAGCTTGTGGAGACATGAACCAACGTGGTGGTGGAAACTTTGCAAAAGCAGCAGCTGAAACTGCAGGTTTTATCAATGCTACTGGCTGTGACGTTAGAGGATTCTGTGCGGCACCTTCTCATGCCATACTCACTGCAGCATCACTAGTTAAAGCAGGTACATTTAAGACTGTAGCAGTAACAGGTGGTGGTTGTACTGCAAAACTGGGAATGAATGGTAAAGACCATATTAAAAAAGAAATGCCTATCCTGGAAGATGTGGTTGCAGGATTCGCAGTATTAATAACAGCAGACGATTCAGTAAGCCCAGTTGTTAGAACTGATATTGTCGGAAGACATAATGTTGGAACAGGATCATCTCCACAAGCAGTAATCAGTAGCCTTGTGACAGATCCACTAGACAGAGCAAATCTAAAATTAACAGATATAGATAAATTCTCACCAGAAATGCAAAACCCTGATATCACAAAACCTGCAGGGGCAGGAGATGTTCCGGAAGCAAACTACAAGATGATAGCAGCACTTGGAGTTAAACGTGGAGAACTAGAAAGAGCTCAAATCGGAGACTTCGTAAAAACACATGGCATGATGGGTTGGGCTCCAACACAAGGACATATTCCTTCGGGAGTTCCATATATCGGACATTGTATTGACTCTATCAAAGCAGGAGATACAAAAAATGCGATGATAATCGGTAAAGGTAGTTTGTTCCTAGGTAGAATGACTAACTTGTTTGACGGCGTTAGCTTCTTGATAGAAAAAAATGAAGGAAGCGCAGCATCTAAAGAGGACTCTTGCACAGAAGCGACTTCAGACTTTAACGCCCAAGGCATCAATATTTCAACAGCGGGAAGTAACCCTGTAATCGGTGTTGCTAACGAAGGCAGTGAACATGGCGATGACAATATCAAACAAGGAATCGAAATGGCAAGAAAAAAAGGATATTCTGCCGTATTGATTGAAGGTGGAGATGTCCACGCTAAGATGGAAGGAATGTTAAAAAGCGGCGATATTGCAGGTGCTGTTACAATGCACTACAATTTCCCTATCGGTGTATCAACAGTAGGTAGAATAATAACTCCTTCTAAAGGTAAAGAGCTATATCTTGCAAATACGACAGGTACATCCGACACAGATAGAGTTGCGGCTATGGTAAGAAATGCAATAGCAGGTATTATTTCTGCGAAGGCATCGGGAGTTAAGTCTCCTACAGTAGGAATTGCGAACATAGACGGTGCGAGACAAGCCGAAAAAGCGCTATTGGAACTAAAAAAGAGAGGTTATGACATTAATTTCGCTGAATCAGTGAGAGACGATGGCGGAATAGTAATGAGAGGAAATGACTTATTGAGCGCAACATCTGATATCATGGTCATGGATGCACTTACAGGGAACTTGATGGTTAAGATGTTCTCCGCATATACTAGTGGTGGAAATTATGAATCTACTGGATACGGATATGGTCCTGGAATAGGCGAAGGATATGATAAACTAGTTATGATCCTTTCTAGAGCATCGGGAGCTCCTGTAATATCAGGTGCAATCGAATATGCCACTTCATTAGTGAATGGAAAATGGTTCGACATCGCAAAGGCTGAGTATGCAAGTGCAAACAAAGCAGGCCTAAAAGAAATAATCGAGAGCATAAAGAATTCGAACAAAGCTGCATCTAAAGAAGAAGTTGCAAAACCTGCACCGGCAAAAGAGCCTGTTACAGAGCAAATTCCTGGAATAGAGGTAATGGATTTAGAAGACGCAGTTGAAGCACTTTGGAACGAAGGAATCTATGCAGAAAGTGGAATGGGGTGCACAGGACCAATCGTGATGATAAGCACTGCCAATAAAGATAAAGCAATTAATATACTAACTGAAAAAAGTTATATTTAGGATTGTAAGAGAAAAAAGTGACATATTGAGATGCAATTTACTTTCTTACTATAATAATTTAAGAAAGTTATTATGTGAAAAAGAGTAAATATGAAGTAATGGTAGTATATATTATAAAAAGGAGTAACATAATGAAAAACATCCCCGTGTATTACAGTAGTAACGAGTCAGTGAACCCTCTTGGGAACAAAGACTACAACGATTATTTAAAGAATACGGAAAAAAAGCAGGATTTACCTGGTTTTGATCCAGAGTATTTGGATATTGTGGATTATATTTTAAAAATAACCCATAGAATCTGGGAAGAAAAAGGAATAGGAATTATTTATGATACGTATCATAATGATGTTCATGTCCACACAAATCCTGGAACAGGTTCTGGTATTGCTGGTGTTGTAGCCGGAACTATGTCTACACTGTACAGTTATCCAGATCGTAGGCTTATTGGCGAAGAAGTAATCTGGTCAGAAGACAGCCCGGGAGTATTCTATACTTCACATCGTAATTTATCAACGGCTACAAATTATGGACCAACTCCATACGGGCCGGCTACTGGAAAGAGACTTGTATTCCGCACAATCGCAGACTGCGCAATCAAAGACAATAGAATATATGAGGAATGGCTAGTTCGTGATAATTTAAGTGTTATTAAGCAGCTAGGATTAGATCCACTTGAAGTCGCAAAAGATATGGCAAAAACGATGGCTCCAGTAAAAATATCGGGAATGCCTGAAACTATGGAGGGACAGCTAATGCCTGAATCATACAAAGCAACAGACAATTCTCTTGGAGAAATGTTCAAAGAGCTATTGAACGATATTTATAATGTGAAATTAATTAATCGTGCAAAAGAACTATTCACAGATAATTGCATGATACATACTGTAGGTGGCGAGAAACTTGTAGGACATGATGAAATTCAAGGTAACCTTATCAACCTACTTGCATCATTCCCTAATGCAAAATATACAATTGAAAGAATTACATGCAATGACCAAAATGATGGTACTCATCATGTCGCTGTAAGATATAGAATTAGAGGATTCCATGAAGGATTTGGAATGTATGGTGCTCCTACTGGCAAACCGGTACAAATCTTAGGCGTAACACAGTATGTTATGAAAGATGGAAAATGTATTGAGGCAGTAGACATATATGATGCTGTCGATGTAATGAGACAAGTTGTAGATGTGACTGAGGATACTTGTTGTTGCGAATGCGAATAATTTTAATCGAGGCCAAGGTTCTAACGTGCTTGCACGATAGTCTGTGCCATGGTTATAAAGTATCGCAATAAAATTACTAAAAGATATAGCGGGAGTTAGAATAGTCTAGTCTCCCGCTTTTTTTAATAAATACTTTTTTTCTGATTATTATTTTTGCATGCTTCAAGTAATTAAATTTAATTTTTTAACAGTGTCTAGCCATTCTCTTCCGACTTTAACTTGTCTGGCTACTTCACTCGGTGCTGTTCCGCCAAATGATATCCTTGCATTAACACACCCCTCCATCGTTAAGTCGGGCATCATATCAAAAGTAATTCTGCTGTCAATTACTGGGAATTCATTTTCTGTTAGCTCATTGAAGTCCTTGTCATTTATTTCACAGTACTTTACCATCTTGCCTACTATTTCATGAGCATCTCTAAAAGCTATACCATTTCTTACTAAATTGTCTGCGATATCTGTAGCATTTAGGAATCCTTTCCGAAGATTTGCTCTCATATTGTCTACCTTGAATTCGCTTTTTTCTAGCATTTCACCTAAAATAACTGTTGAGTCTGACCACGTATCGTATGCATCAAACACGCTTTCTTTATCTTCTTGGAAATCCTTATTAAATGCCAAGGGCGTACCCTTAAGCACTGTTAGTAATGACATCAAGTCTCCATAAACTCGACCTACTTTACCTCGCAAAAGCTCTGCAATATCCGGATTTTTCTTTTGGGGCATGATACTACTGCCTGTACAGAAGCTGTCATCTATTGTTATATATGAAAATTCTTGGCTATTCCACATTACAATTTCTTCCGAAATTCTACTTATGTGCATCATAGAAATAGATGCAGCAGATAAAAAATCAAGCATGTAATCTCGATCGCTTACCGAATCCATAGCATTCTCTGTAGGCGCAGAAAAGCCTAGTAAGCTGG
Source organism: uncultured Oscillospiraceae bacterium (assembly GCA_964367585.1). Classification (GTDB taxonomy): domain Bacteria; phylum Bacillota; class Clostridia; order Peptostreptococcales; family Anaerovoracaceae; genus CAYJGJ01. The sequence continues at coordinate 41,907 of CAYIYH010000003.1, read as the reverse complement.
CAGTCTTATGACGATCGATAGGAAAAGTTGTTCCCGCTAGTGCACACGAACCCAACGGACAATAGTCCATACGAGTTAGCATTGATTCTAACCGTTCAATGTCACGTCTAAACATTTGAAAATAAGCCATCAAATGAAACCCTATAGTTACCGGCTGTGCGTGTTGCAAGTGTGTATAACCACTCATGATTGAGTCGATGTACTTTTCCGATTTTTCGAGCAAGACGCATTCCAATAACTTTAATTTATCACACATATCTTCTATTGCAAATCTAACATACATCTTTGTATCGACTACAGACTGATCATTTCTACTTCTTGCGGTATGTAATTTTTTCCCCACATCTCCAATCAAGTCTATTAGATTTTCCTCAATTGCCATGTGTATATCTTCTTGCTTGAGAGTAAATGTGATTTCACCATTTTTTATTTTTTGTAAGATAAGTTTAAGGGCATCTATTATTTTGTTTTTTTCGTCATGTGTTATGATTCCTTGATCTCCCAGCATAGTTACATGTGCTATACTCCCTTTGATATCGAATTCATAAAGACGTTTATCAAAACTGATGGATGCATTATATTTTTCTACAATTTCATCCATCGATTTTTCAAATCTGCCGCTCCATAAATTTGCCATGTTGCTCCTTTATCTAATAAAATCGTTTGCCTTTAAAACTCTTCTTTCTAAATTACTATCGTCGCTTGCTATTTTGCCATCCATCTCTTTTTGTATCGCTCTTATTTTGAGAGGAAGGGAAATAAGATTAATGAATCCTTCAGCATCTTTTTGAGAATATACTTCATCCTTACTAAATGTAGCAAACTCTTCGCTGTATAAAGAATTATCGGATTTCATAGCTACTGCGATAGCATTTCCTTTGTATAGCTTCATTTTGACTACACCACTTATCAATTCTTGCGTAGAGTCAACAAAAGCAAGGATAGCTTCTCTAAGAGGTGTATACCAAAGACCATCGTATAGCAATTGTGAAAATTTGTCTGCAACTATATTTTTATAGTGCATAGTGTCTCTGTCCAAAATCAATCGTTCTAAAGCGATGTGTGAATTATAAAGAATTGTTCCCCCTGGCGTTTCATATACACCTCTCGACTTCATTCCAACGAGCCTGTTTTCTATGATGTCTATGGTACCTATTCCATGTTTACTGCCTTTTTCATTTAATTTGCGCAATATAGTGACGCTATCCATCTTCTCTCCGTCAAGGCCTGTAGGAATTCCTTTTTCAAATTCGATTTCGACATATTCGGGAGTATCAGGAGCTTTTTCAATTGGAACACTTAAAACATGTATATCATCATCATGTTCGTTCCATGGATTCTCTAAGTTACCACCTTCATGACTTATGTGCCAGATGTTTTCATCGCGGCTATATATATCTTCTTCTGTTTGTTCAATTTCGACATTGTGTTTTTTTGCATACGCTATGCAATCTTCTCTTGATTCAATCTCCCATTCTCTCCAAGGTGCAATTATTTTAATAGATGGAGCTAGTCCTTTAATTGTCGTCTCGAATCTAACTTGGTCGTTTCCTTTACCTGTACATCCATGGCAAATATAGTACGCCTTCTCTTTTTTTGCAATATCTACCAAAGTTTTAGCCATAAGTGGACGTGCCATTGCTGTCCCGAGTAAATATGATTTTTCATATATAGCCCCCGCTTTTAGCGACGGCCAAACGAAATCTTCAACAAAATCTTTTGTTATGTCGACAATATAGCATTTAGATGCACCTGATTTGATAGCCTTTTTTTCTATCTTATCGAAATCTTCATTTTGTCCCGCATTACAGCAAACTGCTATTACATCAAGATCATAATTTTCTTTTAACCATGGGATTATTACCGAAGTATCTAATCCACCAGAATATGCAAGTACTACTTTTTCTTTCATTTCCATTTTTAATCTTTCCACTCCTTTTTATATAATTCAAGCAATTAATATAACACATTTCATCTGGAATGGGAATATGTGAATTGCGAAAATATGTGTAATATTCAAAAAATTTAGAAAAAAATGTGTACTTTGCCATAGATATGTGTTTTTATGCTGTGCGATTTTACAAAGTGAGAATTTTTTGGGTACGAACATGAGTGTATGTATATGTATGGAAATAGAAATATACAGAAAATAGATGTATTTTTTTGAAGAGGTTGATTAATAATGGGGAATGTGTTTACTCTGGTCGCATTCCAGTATTGTTAGGATTAGAGATTGAGGACATGTACTTCTTCCTATAATTGCTGGGGTTATCATCATAATGACGTTTGAAATTTTTAGAGAAATAATTAATATCGCTAAATCCGCATTTCATCGCAATCTCAGAAATTGTAAGGTTGCTTTGTTCGAGTAAATGACATGCATGTTGTAATCTTAATTTATTTATGTATTGTATCGGTGTGGTCTTGAAAATATCTTTAAATTTGCGATTAAAATGGCGTGGTGAAAGAAATGCTATGGATGCAAGATGTTCTACCGTAATATTTTCAGTATAGTGGAGTCGTATATAAGAAACGACTTCACTAATAGAATTCTCCGGTTCGGAGTTGATCATAATATCTTTTGAATATGCGCGGGAAATAAGTGTAATTAGCACAAAAAAGAGTGAATTTAACACTTGTTCACTACCAAGTTCGGTGTGTTGGTATTCCAGTGACATTGCAGATAATAATTGTTCGATTTCTGATATAAAAGATTCGTCTGTATGTAATATATATTGTTCGTCCCCTTTTTCATTCAAGGGATTCTCAACAAAAAACTTTTGATATCCGAGCATGTGCCTAAATAGTGCGGTGCTTCTTTCGATATGCTCATCATGGAAAAAAATTGAGCATATGGTCAGTTTATTAGCATCGTATATTTCTTTTGTATAATCTCCTGTGTGTAAAAAGATGTCTCCACGTATGATTGGAAACCTATGGTTATTTATTCTATACGTCGCGGATCCGTTCAAGATTATTACGAGTTCGCTACCCCATTTTTTATAACTGTGAAATATCTCTCGTCTGCTTTTTGTAACATATTGATAGTGAATATCATATGGTATTAGTTGTCTATATAAATCCATAACACAGTCTCCTAAAAGGTGATTTCATATGGAAATATTATAACATCACCGTAATTAAATGGCAATTTTAGTACAATAGCATGTCTTTTTTTTGCTATTTCAAGTCTTTATTGTACTAATTATCCGTATGTGCTTATATTCATTTGTATATAGTTGTGTAAATTTTCGTAGTTTGAATGCCAACTAAATGATATCAAATTAACAATATACAATTATGCAATATTATTATTTTGTACAACTTCTATTATGTTTACATAATAGTGCAGTTTTATTGAATTTCACTTGGAATATATTCTTCAATCATCCTCCCCAAACATTGGCTTTTTTTGTTTTTTTTTTGACTTTATAGATAAGGTATTATTTTCTAGTAGTTTGTATAATGAATAATAACAATGGAACTTAAATTATATGCTATATGAAAATACGACTTGTGCAACTGACAAGTAATCTACGTATCAAGAAGGGAGGGTTCACCAATATAGTATTACTAAACATAAAAATTTATAAACGAAATTTAATTTCAAATTATCTAAAAAGCAAAAATGAAAGGAGTAAAATGATGTGTTTCTCGCTTAATGCATCATTTAAGTAGATTTATGACTAGTATAGATATAATTGTAATAGTAGCATATCTAGCTGCAATGCTCGGTTTAGGTTATTATGTAGGTAGAGGAAACAAGACTAGTGAAGACTATTTTGCAGGTAGCCGTAACATGCCATGGTATGCGATAGGTTTTTCAGTAGGTGCCACTTTTATTAGTGCAAGCACATTTATAGGAGGTCCTGGTTGGGCTTATTATGATGGGATTGTTGCAGCAATGATCAACTTCGGTGTGCCACTAGGTGTAATATACGCAAACTATTTTATTCACCCTATTTTCTACTATCACAAGATTACTACAATCTATGAATATCAATACAAGCGTTTTGGTACCTTGACCCGTTTATTCTGTAGTGGTACTTGGATTTTAAGTAATATTTTCACTGTTGGTGCGGTTGTATATATCCCTTGCCTAGCGATGGAAGCGATGACGGGAATTGATTTTAATGTTTGGATTCCTATCGTTGTAGTAATGTCAATTATTTACACTATAGCCGGTGGTATTAAAGCAGTTATTTGGTCAGACATGATTCAAGGTATTATCTTGATTGTCGGAGTAATCGTTTGTTTATGGGTAGGTATCGATGAATTAGGAATGCCTATTAGCCAACTGATGGACACAAGTCGTGATGCAGGTTTGTTACAATCTTTCGATTATTCAATAAACCTAGTTGACTTAACTTTCTGGTGTGCGCTACTAGCGGGTGCATATACATGGGGTGACTATTTCGCTTCTGACCAAACACAAATTCAACGTTACATCACTGCAAAAGATGCTCGCACAATTAAGAAATCTAACATCCTTGCAATCATAGCGATTCAACTTATTTATTGGGCAGCACACTTCATGGGAGTAGTATTACATCACTTCTATCAATCAAATCCAGCTACGCTTGATTTCGAAAATACTAATAATATCATGATTGACTTCATGCTTAACTATATGCCACTAGGTTTCCGTGGACTCTTAATTGCAGCAATTTTTGCGGCGGCGATGTCTACGCTTGACTCTAAATTAAATTCATTCTCAGCAGTGTTTGTGAAGGACGTTTACGAGCCTTATATCAGTAAGAAAAGCAATACGCCAAATAGAGTAAATATTTACGTGTCACTTGCCGTAGGTGTAGTAGTTACAGCATTTGTATACTTCTATCTAGGAGAAACTTCTTCGTCAATCCTATTAGTAGCAGGAAATCTACTTGCACCATTCGCAGGTATGTCGACTGCGATCGCAATCAGTTGTTTCTATTTCCCTAGAATCAATGATAAAGCGATGTTCTGGGGTAGTATCGCCAGTGCGGCAGTTGTATTCTGGTTGAATTCTAACATGAACTGGTTCTACTTATGGACTTGGGTAATTACAAGTTTGATAAGCGTTGGGTTTGCGTTAGTGCTAGGGTATACAGTATTTAAAAATGATAATGAACGTGATCGTACATATAAATATACATTCTTTGGCGCTCGTAAAGAATTAAAGGGCGTGACTGACGAAAGTGGTTGTTCTATGGAACCATTAAAGTTAGACAAATATTTCTGGATCATGCTAGGACTATTCGCAGTACAAGTTATCATTCTTTGGGCTGTACAATAATAAAGTAGACATGCTATAATATATGAGCACGTGAAAAATTTAAGAAATGGAGAATTATATGCTCTCCATTTCTTTTTTCTGTAAAGAAAAATAAATAACGTCTGGGGAAGGTGCCCAAAATTGTGGCATCGAATTCAGATACTAGGAGATTTTATATATGGGAAAATATCAGGAAAGTAGAGATCATGTACGCGCATATTTCGAAGAAATGGAAAAATGCTCCCCTGACGATGCGGTAAAAGTGTTACAAAAATATATGGCTATTGATTTTATGTGGGAAGGGGTATATCCATTCATGCATCAGACTGGTGCAGAAGCTGTTGCGGAAACATTTTGGAAACCGTTAAAAAAATCTCTAAAGAATATGCAACGACGTCAAGATGTATTCATGGCTGGTACCGCTTGGGAAGACAATAAAACATGGGTCATGAGTATGGGACAATTCATGGGGCTATTCGATGAAGACTTTCTTGGCATCCGCCGAACTTGTAAGATGCAACACTTGCAATACTTTGAGTTCTCATGTTTAGAGAATGGAAAAATAATCAGATCTGCAATTTTTGTAGACATTCTTGGTCTTATGAAAGAGGCTGGACAGTATCCACTGATGGCTGAAACAGGAAATTACTTTGTTTATCCTGGACCTCGTGACCATAATGGCTTACACTATAACGATGCCGAAGATGAGGCTGCGGCCGAAGCGCATGCAGCAAAGACGTTTGACATCGTATTACAAGTGAGCAAGCGTTCTAGCACATTGAAAAATACGAATACACCACCATTAGATTACTTGAGATACGATTTTGCGGAAGATATGATTTGGTATGGGCCGTGTGGTGTAGGCGCATCTTATACTATTCCTCGATACCAGGAACAGCATAGATTGCCATATCGACTATACAATAGTGATATTAAGGGTGCGGGAGAAATAGGCGGGTATTTTGCCGAAGGTGATTTTCTTTGTTTCTTCACACATATGGCATTAACGCCCGAAGGTGGATGGTTAGGTATGCCTGGGTCTAATCGCAACGTATTTTTACATGCGGACTTAGATGTGTATTATGTGAAAGATGGAAAAATATCCGAAAACTGGTGTTTCTTTGATATACCACATTGGTTGAGCTTGCAAGGTGTAGACATATTTAAGAGAACAGCAGAAATATGCAACCCTTCTTAATTTAAATTGAGGCTAAGGAGCTAACGTGCTTGCACGGTTAGTTCGTGACGTGGTTGTAATCAAAAATAAGGAATTAAGATCGATACGAGGCGAGTGGGTGAAATAATATGCCTTGTATTCGATTTAATATATATGTAGTTTAAATAATAAAAGATATAGGAGAAAAATTATGGGAAAATTTACAGAACCAAAAAGACTCGTAAGAGATTATTTTGAAGAAATGGAAAAGTGTAGCCCTGAAGAGGTGAATGATGTATTGAAAAAATACATGGCACCTGATTACACTTGGGAAGGAGTTTTTCCTTTCATGCATTTATCTGGCACAGAGGAAGTAGCAGAAAAATTCTGGAAGCCTGTCAAAGAAAGTCTATCATCTATGCAACGTAGACAAGACGTATTTATGGCCGGAGTGGCTACCGATGGAAAGACATGGGTAACAAGCATGGGGCAATTTATGGGACTTTTTGATAAAGAGTTCTTAGGTATTCGCATTACACGAAAAATGCAACATTTACAATATGTAGAGTTTTCGATGATCGAAGATGGCAAAATAAAGCACAGTGCGATGTTCGTAGATTTACTAGGATTCATGAAAGAAGCGGGTTGCTACCCACTGCCTCCTGAGACTGGACACTATTTCGTTTATCCAGGACCAAGAGAACACAATGGTTTGATGTACGAAGATGCTCCATACGAAAAGAGCGAGGCGTCATTCCAAGCTACTAAACGTATGATGGATTACTTGGGTGATAATGTAAATGAAGAATTATATACTCCTGCGGAAACTTTGAGCAAGTTTTGGACTGAGGACTTAATATGGTACGGCCCTTGTGGTATAGGTGCTGTATATACGATTCCTCGTTATCAAACTCAAGACCAAATGCATTTTAGAAAAGGGCTATACGATACAACTATCGATGAAATCCATGCATGGTTCGCAGAAGGTGATTTCGTCTGTTACTATGCAGATATGACTGCATCTAGTAAAGGTGGCTGGTTAGGCATGGCTGGAGGCAGCAAGGGAATTAGCATGCGTGGTGACTTAGATATATACTATATCAAGGATGGCAGAATTTCTGAAAACTGGTGTTTAATTGACTTACCATATTGGTTGTACCAACAAGGGGTAAACATCTTCGAACGTACTAGTGGAATAATAAACCCTAAAGCATAGTAATAAGTAATTTATAATAATATTATAATCATCGGCAAAAGGGTAGACGTCCTTGCGCGATAATCCGTGCCGATGGTTATATCAGGCACTGAGTGAGGCTTTTTGTCTCTCAGTGTATCATGGAGGATATAATGGATAATTCTACAAAAATTTTGCAAGAACGAGCAAAGCTCGAGGAACTGCTAGAAAAGTATGCAGATGTAAAGAATCGTGAGGATGCTGTTGAATATACAAAAGTATTAATGACATTGATTTTCAATTTCAAAATGGTTGGATATGTTTATGAGTATTATGCTGACGATATAACTTATATAACAGCGGATGCGCGCACTATTAATTCGCCTGAAGGAATCGCAGTAGAAAATATGGCGTGGATTGCAGCATTTACAGATTTTAAGATCGATATAGAAGAAGGATTTGCTTCGGGCGATTTTGAAAATGAATTCAAGTCATACATTCGTTACTATTGTACAGGAACTAATAATGGACCAAGCATCTATGGTAGACCAACATTTAAAAAATTGGAAAACAAAGATTATATAGGTGAATCTTTATTTACATTCCGCAAAGTAGATGACAAATGGAAAATAGCAAAGGAATATACAATTAAGAGTAATTATAAAATTGAAAAGCTAATTCGTGAAAATCAACCTATGGTTGAGGAGGTATAAAGATGAGTAATAAATCATATTCAGAATATAAACGTCTTAAAGAAATAGTAGAACGTGCAGAACTAGTTACCGAAAAGGACGTAGAGGATTTTTTTATAGCATATACTCTATACATTCACAACTATGGTAATATTGGAGCAATTTATAATTGCTACTCTGATGATGTTGTGGTTCATAGTACAGCAGGTAATCTTGCAGGTGCTGAGGGTGAGATAAGCCATACTGCGTGGAGTTTAAATGCGGCTCCAGATTTTGAAATAGTATTCCAAGATTTTATGGCACATAAAGTCGATGATAATACTTTTAAATTCATTCAAGTGACTTCAAGAAATCACACGATAAGTGGTCCTACTGTAAAAGGTAATCCAACAGGTAAGAAACTATCGGAAGACAATTTAATTACTATGTGTGAGTGTCTTGTTGAACGTGTCAACGGAAGATGGCTAATCACAGGGGAATGGGTTGCAGGAAGTGACAAAACTATGGAATGGTCACTAACAGAAGAGCCCGTCGTGGAAGAAGATTTTCAAGAGCAAGTTATTATTCAAATAGAAGAATAGGAATAGAATAGTTTGTTTTAAATCGAGGATAAGGATCTAGCGTGCTTGCACAATTAGCTCGTACCGTGATTATAAGTAAAGGTTTGTATAAATAATGATAATCCGCAAGTGTTTTAGCATACTTAAAAATGGAATAATCAAGGGTTTAAAAACGGTTATTATGTTATTAAAGGTAATGATTCCGATTTATCTTTTGGTTGTTGTCTTGAAATATTCTCCGGTAATGGACTGGTTTTCATCTATACTTGCACCATTGATGAGTATTTTTAACTTGCCGCCGGAAGCCTCCGTCGCAATTATTACGGGAATATTCACAGACGAATATGGTGTAGCCGCAGCGATTAGCTCTTTTGATTTTTCAAGTGGTGCTATTACTACGATTTGTATGATATGTCTTATGGCACATTCCTTACCTGTCGAATCTGCATTGGCAAAGAAAATCGGTTATCCAACAGGCACAGTTATGGTATTTAGAATCGCTATGGCTATCTTTACTGGTATAATTGTCGGTTGGTCTGTTGCACTGTGGTAAGGGGGATTTAAAATGGAGCCAATGATAAACGAAATGGTGACGGGAGTAATATCGACTGTCAAGATGCTTTTAATAATTATTATCCCATTATTCATAGTATTGGAGATATTAATTCAAACAGGTGCAATAAATAAACTGTCTAGAAAACTGCGATGGTTTGCTAAACTCATCAAGGTGGATGATAAAGCCATACTGCCTTTATTAGTTGCGATACTAATGGGGGTTAGCTATGGTGCCGGAACGTTGATGGAATTAAACAAGGAGAATCCTTTGTCTAAGCGTGATTTTATGATAATCGGAGTTTTCATGTATATGTGCCACAGTCTTATCGAAACTACTTTGTTGTTTACAGTAATAGGAGCAAATGTGTGGTATATTAGTGTCGCTCGTTTTGTAATTACTTTAATTATTACCATGATAATTGCTCGTAGTAAGTGGATTCAAAAATATTCGAAGGAATAAGAACGGGTTGCCTCGATTAAAATATACATTCTCTGGGATATTTGGTTGTGAGGATTTAAGAAATAGTGGGAAAGGAATTATTGTGAAAAAAGATTCTGTTGCTAAAAATAAAGAAAAAGAATTGACGCAAGAAAAAAGCAAAAAAGAAGATATTTTGCTCGAAGAAGAAATCAGTATTAGTAATAACGAGAAAGAAGATGAAGCAACTTGCGCCACAGAAGATACATGCAGTTCAAGTGGCAAAGTCGATAATAAAAGGAGTAGTTCAATGAAGGATGTACCTGTATATTACAGTAGTAATGAATCGGTTAACCCTGTGGGGAAAAAAGACTTTAATGACTATATAAAGAATACAGAAAAAAAACAAGATTTACCAGGATTTAATGACGAGTATCTAGATGTCGTAGACTATATTTTGAGAATGACTCACAAGTGTTGGGAGGAAAGGTCGATTGGTATCATTTATGACGTATATCACAATGATTCCCAAATGCACTTGAATTCTTCTACAGAAGCTGGCATTGCAAGCGTTATAGCGGGAACATTGGAGACAATGTATAGTTATCCGAATCGTAAACTTATTGCAGAAGATGTAATTTGGTCAGAAGATAGCCCAGGTGTATTTTATTCTTCCCACCGCGAAATGACAACTGCTACTAACTATGGGCCGACCCAATATGGTCCGGCTACAGGAAAACAACTTGCCTATAAATCAATAGCAGACTGTTCTATCAAAGACGGACGAATCTTCGAAGAGTGGATCGCCCGTGATAGTTTAAGTGTAATAAATCAATTAGGATTGGATCCAGTTGAAGTTGCTACAAATATGGCAAAAACGATGACACCATTCAAATTATCAGGGATGCCTGAGCCTATGGACGGACAGTGCATGCCGAAGGCATACAAGGCGGCCGACGACTCACTGGGTGAAATGTTTAAGGAATTGCTTAACGATATATATAATTTGAAATTACTAAATCGTGTAGAAGAATTATTTACAGATAATTGTATGGTGCATACAGTAGGTGGACACAAGCTTGTAGGCCATGATGAAATTCAAGGAAATCTAGTAAATTTCTTGTCGCCTTTCCCTAATGCAAAGTACACAATAGAGAGAATTACTTGCAACGACCAAAATGACGGCACACACCATGTTTCAGTAAGATATAGACTTAGAGGGTTCCACGAAGGGTTTGGAATATATGGTGCGCCTACAGGAAATCCGATTACATTGTTAGGAATTACTCACTATATAATGAAAGATGGCAAATGTATCGAAGCAATAGATTTATATGACGTAATAGATGTAATGCGACAAACTATAAATGTGGCAGAATAGATTTACTACACATTATTAGAGAAAGCGTAAATAAATATATAAACGAAGAGGGAGCTAGTACAAATGTACACATAGCTCCCTCTTTTTTAGTAAAATAATACTTATGATACAGTAGGTGCCACAAAATGGAGTAAATACGAGCATTTTATATACAAATAATTTATCGAGGCCGTAGATTTGAACTGTTGGGTGGTGGTCCGAGGATAATGTATTTTTTTCTGTAGTTGCTTGGAGTTTCTGAATAATAATCTCGGAATTTTTTTGAAAAATAATTTATGTCACTAAATCCACATTCCAAGGCAATTTCGGAAATTGTTAGATTGCTCTGCTCTAGCAGGTGGCACGCATGTTGTAATCATAATTTTTTGATAAATCACGTGCCTATGGGAATGAAGGGGCTTATTATTGCGGTTATATTTGCTGCAGCGATGTCTACTCTAGATTCAAAGATAAACTCAATAAGTGCGGTATTTGTTAAAGACTTATATGAACCATACATTACTAAAAAGGAAGGTACTCCGGTCCGTATAAACATTTATGTTTCTATACTTGTAGGAATACTGACAGTAGGATTTGTATATGTCTATCTCGGAGACACAACGGCTTCTATTCTACTAGTTGTTGGAAATCTATTAGCACCATTTTTGGGTATGGGGACTGCTACAGCTCTATGTTGTTTCTTCTTCCCAAGCGTCAATGATAAATCAATGTTCTACGGAGGCGTTTTAGGTGCAGCTGTAATGCTAGTTGCAAGTCCGTATATGCAATTCTTCTACTTATGGACTTGGGTGTTCTCAACAATTATCACTTTGTTCTTAGCATTTGCTTTAGCCCTTACAATATTTAAGGATCCTGCAGAGCGTGAACGTACTTATCAATATACATTCTTCGGTGCGCGAAAATTGCTAAAAGGTGTAACAGATAGCAATGGAGATTCAGTTGAACCAATGAAATTCGATAAATATGCGGCAATCATGCTTGTTTTATTTATTATCCAAGTTGTTGCTCTTTGGTTAGTTCAATAATACTAATTGGTAAAATAAAGTAATATATAGATAACAATTTAGGGAATGGATCTTCACTATAGAAGTATTCGTTCCCTATTTTGTTGAAAATTAAAAGAATTATTTAGTCTTTGAAAAACATTTCGGACTATAAACGCTAAAAACAAATGGAGGGTTAATTAATGGGGAAATATCAAACAAGTAGGGACTATGTGCGTGCATACTTTGAGGAAATGGAAAAGTGCTCTCCTGATGAAGTGGTTAATGTATTGCAAAAATATATGGTTGACGATTTTCAATGGGAAGGAGTATATCCTTTTATGCATCAGTCGGGCGCACAAGCTGTTGCCGAAGTATTTTGGAAACCTCTGAAAGATTCTCTCAAAAATATACAACGTCGACAAGATGTATTTATGGCAGGCACTGCACGACAGGATAATAAAACTTGGGTGATGAGCATGGGACAATTCATGGGATTGTTTGATAAAGACTACTTGGGTATCCGTTGCACATATAAGATGCAACATTTACAGTATTTTGAGTATTCATGTATAGAAGATGGGAAAATTACTCGTTCTGCTATATTTGTAGATATACTTGGATTGATGAAAGAAGCTGGTCAATATCCGCTTATGGCCGAGACAGGAAATTATTTTGTATATCCAGGACCTCGAGATCATAACGGTCTAATGTTCAAGGATGCTGAAGACGAAGAAGCTGCAAGACTCCATGCAGAAAAAACTTTTGACATAGTTCTTCAGGTAAGTAAGCGTTCTGCAACCCTAAAAGATGTAAAAATACCTCCATTGGAATATTTGAGATATGATTTTGCGGAGGATATGATTTGGTATGGACCATGTGGGGTAGGTGCATCCTACACTATACCGCGTTATCAGATTCAGCATAGGGTGCCATACCGTCTCCACAACAGTGATATTAAGGGTGCAGGCGAAGTAGGTAGCTATTTTGCGGAAGGTGATTTTCTTTGTTTCTTCACGCACATGGCGATAACTCCCGAAGGGGGATGGTTAGGCATGCCAGGATCAAACAAGAGTATATTTTTACATGCAGATCTTGATGTCTATTATATAAAAGACGGAAAAATTTCTGAAAATTGGTGTTTCTTTGATATACCGCATTGGTTAAGCCTACAAGGTGTAGACATCTTTAAGAGGACAGAATCGATTTGTAATCCTTCTGATTTGTAGGAGAATTTAGAATACTACTTTTTATTTACGTAAAGTAAAGAGTTAATAGTCATAATGAAAGAGAGCTATGACATTGTTGTGTGTATCACCCTCTTAAGATAGATTTTGGATCTAATTTTGAGGTAAATACAGAACTACATTGTTCAAAGCTCTTTTTTTTTGTAAAATATGGATTAAAATGGCAGTACAATGAGACAGTGGTGAATATTATAAATGGCATGAAAGGAGTTCTCAGATTCTGACGTATTCAGTGATAGATTTTAAACTCAAAATTGAAACTTCGAAATGGAACATACATTTATGTGAAAGTGTACAATTTGTAGAAAAGATACATAAATGGAAATTGACATTAAAAAATATAACTGCTATCATTAGTGACAGATTAAAATTTTGTGAAAAGAATATCGGGTAAGTAAAATGAAGGAAGGGGAAGAATGATAAAAAACAAAGTAAAAGAATTACTAATTTTGATTATTGCGTGCTTTTTAACCGGGTTTGCATCAAACTCAGTTCTAAAACCTAATGGATTAAATACCAGTGGAACAACAGGATTAGCAATAGTATTAGAGGCTTTGACAGGGATCAATTATACGTATATTTACTATGTATTTACGTTTATCATTTTGATTTGCGCTTTTATTATAATGGGTAAAAATGAAGTTGGAAGAATAATATTGCTCTCTATACTATATCCAACTACAATGTTAGTATTGCAGACAATGCAGATTGCGATTGTTTTTTCAGATCCTATACTCGCTATAATGTTATTTTCGATTCTATTCGGAATAGGTGTAGGGCTCGCACTAAAATTAAATTATTCGTATGGAGGAACAGATACCATAGCAATGATTTTAAATAAGACCATATTTTCATTTATTAGTTTAGGTACTATACTTCTTTTTTTAGATGGTCTAGTGATAGTTTGTACGGGATTTGTTTTTGGGATTGAAGTTGCCATGTATGCACTAATTGCGCAGTTTATATTTACAAAGATTATAGATTACGTGATGTTCGGAATAGGTACTACACTGTATAAACATGAGATAATAAGTGAGCATCACGAAGAAATCTCCCAGTATATTATGGCTAACTTAGCTAGAGGAGTAACTATCCGTAAAATAGTGGGGGCTTATACTGGGCAAGAAAGAATCCAATTGAGTTGTGTCTGTTCGCCGAAGCAATCTGTAATAATTAGGAAATACTTACAGGAAATTGACAAAAACGCCTATGTGGAAGTTCTTCCTATAATGTCTGTTTGGGGTACAGGAGTTCGATTCAAGTCATTAAATAAAGAGTAGTTAACTGTACATATTATGAAAAATGTACATTGTAATATATAAGTCAATGCTATAATATATTGGTAATTATTTAACAGTTAGGAAAGTGAGTTGTTATGAGCGAAATTAATATGATAAACAAAAAAATTGTACATGATTTTGGCAAAAGCATTTTAGGCAATACGCCTGAAACTATTGGAGATTTGCTTCGAAAGAATTACAGTGAAGATACTGTATGGCATGGCCCACATCCGATTAATACACTTCGTGGAGTCGATGAATTATTAGAAAAATTCTGGAAGCCAATGTTGACATCTTTTCCAGATTTACAAAAGGATGATTATATACTATTTGGAGGAAATTCGTGCGGTGCAGACTTAGATAGATGGGCAGAATGGAAAAAAGAATTGCCTAATATCAATGAAGATGCATTGTCTAATTATTTTGGGACAAGTGAGTACAACGATTGGGTACACACATGCGGTAACTTCGTAGGTACATTCGAAAAAGACTTCTTGGATATTCCCGCAACAGGACGTCCTGTTTGGTTGAGGTACGGTGAATTCCATAAGATGGAAAATGAAAAAATCATAGAGACTATAATAGTTATAGACCTTTTAGACTTGATGAGACAAGCAGGTATTCGTTTTTACCCTGCAACTTCACAAGAAATCAATATTCCTGGACCAGCTACTTTTGATGGTATACAATTAGGTGAAGCGGATCCGGTTATTTCAGCACAATCAAAACAATTACATGAAGATATGATATTCAAAGGACTCCATAAGTATAAAGAAGGCGATCCAAATTCTATGGGTATGGAATTGTATTGGGATCCAAACTTTATGTACTACGCACCTGCAGGAATCGGTCCAACTAGAGGTATACGTGGTTTCCAAGAGTTCCATCAGACTCCATGGCTTATATCTTTCCCTGACCGTCGCGGTGCTCAGCATGAAGCTCGTTTTGCTGAAGGAGCTTACTCTGCATCTGGTGGTCCGGTAAAAATGACACACACAGGAACCGAGTGGTTAGGACTCCCTGTAACTAACAAAGTTATTTCAATTAGAGCTATGGATACTTACAGGATTGCTAACGGCAAAATCGTGGAAAACTGGTTGCACTTAGACATCATTGATTTATTGATGCAATTAGGTGTTGATGTGTTTGACAGATTGAGAAGAAAAAAATATATCATATAAAAAACAAAATATATCTAATAAAAAACATATCTAATAAAAAACATATTATGTTTTCTCCTTATTTGGTAAAATGAATAAGAAGGGGGATTGCGATTATGCCTAATAATTCTAAAGTTATAATCATGAATAATATGCGTACCTACGTAACAAAAAAGAAATTTGATAAAGTTACAGTAGAGTCGATTACAAAGTCATGTAATCTTACGAGAGGATCATTTTATTATCACTTCCAGAATAAGTACGACCTGATAGAAAAAATGTTCCTAGATGATGTCGGGGAATTTACCTACGACACTGATGATGATTTTTTCGATAATATGCAAAGGCTTTTAGATGCACTGGTGTTGCACCGAGAGTATTATGTCGAAGCATTTAAAGTGTTTGAATTCCGTGCTTTCCTTTATAGGTTTTTTGAAAGTACAGTAGCGCAATGGCTTGAACCTAAAAGTGGTATTTCTTTTGATTTATCCCAAAAGCTTTCGGTTACGAGGCTAGTTTCATACGGGTGGACCGCTTATATATGCAAGTGGGGGCATGAAGGGTTTCATGGCGATACCGTCGAATTGAATTCACTGTTCCGTGACAGTATGAATTTCATTTATCGTGATCAAAACAATTCCTAGCTCTACAGACATTTGAGGAGAGATTGCATACTAATTTAATCAAAATCGAAAATGGAATCCGCCGCCTATAGATGTGGGGACAGAGTACCATGCTTATATATGCGAGTTCCATTCCTAATTTGTATTTTGCTCCAAATGGAAAAGCATGCGGAGTGGATGATAGTTATTTGTTATTATTTTTTTTCACACGAAAGGAGACGTTATGTCAGGTATTGATTGGGGGATACTATCCCTATACATGATCGGAGTAATGGCTATAGGTGTTTGGTCCGGAAAAGGAAGTACGGACGACAAGGATTACTTCCAAGGTGGCAGAAGTTTACCATGGTTTGCAGTTGCAATTTCTGTTGGTATGACAAGACTCAGCGCTGGTGGATTTATCGGAGCACCAGGATGGTCTTTTAGAGATGGGCTACTTGCAGGTGGTGTCATGTTTGCACTACCAATGGCTTTGCTATTTGCTACTTATACTATATTACCAATTATTTACAACTCTGGAGTAACTACTATAGGAGAATTCTTAAAACTAAGATTCGGTAACAAGACACGTATACTCGTAATTATTGTTTGGTTAATTAATTCATTAGTACTTATCGGTGGGTTTGTGTATACACCAGCGTTAGTGCTCGAGGCTGTTACTGGTGTTGGTTTTGACGTTTGGGTTCCACTAATTGTAATTATTTCGATTATTTACACTATAATCGGTGGAATCAAAGCGGTTGTCTGGACTGATACTGTGCAAGGTGTTGTATTGTCAGTCGGTGTAATGATTGCGTTTGCAGTTGGAATGAATGCTATGGGTCTTAGTTTTACTGACTTATTAGAAACAGTCGGTGAAGCAGATTTGACAACTTCATTTGTAACCGAGTTTAACTTCTCAAATATGAATATTGTTACTGCAATGGTGGCTGGTTTTATGTGTTGGGTATCGTATTTTGGATTCAACCAAGAGCAAGTTCAACGTTATGTAACTGCGAAAAACTTTAGAGATGTAAAGAAGACAAGCATTTTATCAATCATAATAATGCAAGGAGTATACTGGATTTGTTACTTCCTAGGAATGGCATTGAACGTATTTTATCAAAAGAATCCGGCTACACTTGATTTGACTAATGTAAACAATGTATTTATTGACTTTATAATAAATCACTGTCCTGTAGGTTTGATCGGTGTACTACTGGCGTGTGTATTCGCAGCTGCAATGTCTTCATTAGACTCTGTACTTAACTCTGCGACAGCTGTATTTGTAAAAGACATCTATGAACCTTTCTTTGCAAAAGGTAAGAAGACTACACTTAAACAGTCTATGATATTCACTGTAATCATCGGTATTGTAGTTGTAATATTTGTATACTTGTATTTAGGCGATTCAATAGGTGCTATTACTGAAGTTATTGCGGCAATGGGTGCTCCATTCCAAGGCGTACTTTCCGGAATAATGTTATGTACACTGTTCTTCAAGTCTGTTAATGACAAAGGTTGTGCAGTCGGTGGTGGTGCAGCGTTAGTAACTGCATTTATTTTCCAACAATACGTAGCGAGCGGTCTAGGTATGCATTGGGCATGGGCATATGTATATTCAGCGTTATTAGCAATAATTCTTCCAATTTTATTCAGTCTAGTATTTAGCAGCAGCAAGGAAGAAATAGAAGTAGGATACAATCATACTGTAATGGGTGCAAGAGCTTTACTTGGTAACCAAAAAGATGAGCACGGAAGTTATTTAGCTCCGTTACATTTGGACCGTTATGCATTCATAATTATTGCGATGTTTGCAGCGCATATGTTGTTCCTTGCTTGGGTTCAAACTTTTTAGTTAATAAAATAATGTATAATAATAAATAATCTATTGATTCTATATAGGCTTGCAATAAGTAGTTTCGTGCTACTATTGTGAGCCTATTTTTTATCATTACAAAAAAAGAAGGAGAATGATGATGAATATAGAGAAAACAATAAAATCTTTTAAACAAAATGGTTACGAAGTTTCTTATTTTCAATCGACAAATGAAGCAAAAGAATACTTAAATAAAGTGATCGATAATCAAGATGTAGGGTTCGGAGACTCTGAAACGATTACGGGTATGGGCTTATATTCTATGTTAGCTTCGCACAATGAAGTATATGATCCGCAAAATCCTAAGGAAGGAAAATCCTTTATCGACATGGCCACTAGATGTTATCAGTCTAAAATATATATATTATCTGCAAATGCAGTTTCTGAAAATGGTGAAATGGTAAACATTGATGGTGTAGGCAATAGAATTGGGTGTTCTGTGTTTGGCCATGAAAAAGTATATTTTATTATTGGCACAAATAAGATTGCACCTACTTTAGAAGATGCAATATGGAGGGCACGAAATGTAGCGGCACCGAGAAATGCCAAACGGATTGGATATAAGACTCCATGTGCAAAGGATGGGAATAAATGTTATGACTGTAAGAGCCCTAATCGTATTTGCAATGGAATGATGGTATATCTAAAAAAGATGGATAATATTGAGATGGAAATTGTGATTATAGAGGAAAAGCTTGGATTATAATTATATTTTCGTATATTATCTCTGCCATAACGATTGAAATAATATATATATATGGTATTATTTATAAAGTAATACAATTAAGTATAGTTTAATCAATATTAGAGAGGAATTATTATGGCAAATTTTCAAGCTGAAAAAAACTTAGTACGTGAGTATTTTAGAGAAATAGAGGAATGTGGGATTGATGAAATATTGGATGTCCTTAACAAGTATGTTTCTGAAGATTACACTTGGGAGGGAGTGTATCCTTTCATGGATTTAACAGGAGCTGCATCTGTCGCTGATACCTTCTGGAAACCTGTAAAAAAAGCTCTTACTTCTATGCAAAGACGTCAAGACGTGTTTATGGCAGGAACAGGGACTGATGGTAAAATATGGGTCATGAGTATGGGGCAATTCATGGGACTATACGACAATGAATTCTTGGGGGTTAGAACAACAGGGAAAATGCATCATCTCCAATATGTTGAGTTTTCTTGCGTTGAAAATAACAAAATTACTCACTCAGCTATGTTCGTAGATTTGCTCGGGTTCATGAAGGAGGCTGGTTGTTATCCATTGCCACCTGAAACCGGTCACTATTTTGTTTATCCAGGACCACGAGATCACAATGGACTAATGTTTGAAGATGCTCCTTATGAAAAAGCCGAAAAAACATTTAAAATTATTGATGATATGTTAAATGATCTTTCTTCTCTAAACTCGGGACATGAAACTCCTGCAGATGGATTGAGACGTTCATGGAACGAGGACATGATATGGTATGGTCCATGTGGCGTAGGTGCTAGTTTTACAATTTCTAGATATCAACATCAACATCAAATGCCATTCCGTAAAAACTTGAGTGATAAGAGTGTAAATGAAATAAAAGGATATTTTGCAGAAGGCGATTTTGCATGTTTCTTTTGTAGCATGAATGCCAAACATGACGGAGGATGGTTGGGTATGCACGAAGGGAGTAAAATCGTTAATATCAGAGGCGATCTCGATGTGTATTACTGTAAAAATGGTAAAATATCGGAAAATTGGTGTTTATTCGATATCCCATATTTCTTAATGCAACAAGGATACGATATATTCGAAAGAACAACAAAAATCCTTAATCCCAATTATTAATTCTTCTTCCAAAGTGTAGATGAGAAATCTCGCTTCTTTTTACATTATTTTTATACAAACTCTGAATATTGTTTGTTTAAATTTTATATATTTATAGTATAATTGAAAAAAAGAAAGGAACTGTGAAATATGGACGATAGACAGAGACAACTATATTTAGAGGACAGAAATAGATGTGTGGAGTTTGTCAATACATGTGAATTACAAACACCCGCGGAAGTAGCAAGATTATTTGAAGATTTTACTAGAACCCTATGGGATTTCAAGCTTGTTGGACGCATACATGATTTATATTGTGATAATATTATCATTAATCGTGAGGGAGGAAATGATCTTGTAGGATCTGAGCAAGTAGTTGTCAATACTTTACAACTAATGTCTGCTTTCCCTGATTTGAAATTGAAATTTATTGATATATTTGCTGAGGGAAACCCAGACGATGGATACAGCTTTGGACAAGCAATTTATTTCGATGGAACCAATACAGGATATAGTACTATAGGCCCACCGACTGGAAAATCGCTTTCTGAGAATGAGATTTGTTTAGGTCTATGCGAATGCAGAGTCGAAAAAGTCGATGGTAGATGGAAAATAGTCGAAGAATGGGTAACCCGTTCTCAAGATTTGATTACTGCAACTATGACACTTGACACTCCTTGTGTAAAATCGACAGTAGTAGAGGAGGTAGAACAACAATGTTAAAAGCAGACATATTACATGATGAAATAATGGAGTTATGTGGATCAATAGAAAATTTAGAGCTTAATAATCGTGACGAGGTAGAGGCGTTTGTCCGTGCATTTACGAAGTTGACATACGATCATTGTATGTTTGGATTGATGCACGATTATTACTTACACGATGTAGAAGTTCTTCGAGAAAATGCATTGAGACTTAGAGGTGTAGAGGCTGTCATTGCCGATCGACAAGCATTGCTTGCAGCCTATCCTGATCTAAAAACCGATGTCCAAAAAGTAATAGTTTCACCTGACGGAAAAGGCGGATACAGAGTGTTCCGTAGAATGTATCTTTCGGGAACTAACACTGGACCAAGCAGCAAGGGAATGGCAACAGGGGAAGAACTTGGAGATAATAGTTTAGCGTTATCCATGTTTTACTTATCAAAAGTAGATGAACAATGGAGAATCACTTACGAAATGGATATGCGTACTACTAGGTAATTTATCCTGATTGAGATGTGATTAGTTATAGAAAGGATGTTTGTGAAAGTATGAAATTAGAACTAGGAAAAATTAACATACAAGATTTGCAATTCTCAGATAAGACTTATGTAAAAAATGGTACGCTCTTCGTAAATAAAGACGAGATCCAAAATATGGTTTTGCAAGATGAAAACTTGAAAAATTGTACTGTTGACATAGCACGACCAGGTGAATCTGTTAGAATAACACCTGTAAAAGATGTTATTGAGCCACGAGTTAAAGTATCTGGCGGAGGCGGAATCTTCCCAGGTGTAATTAGCAAAGTTAGCCCACAAGTTGGAGAGGGTAGAACACATGCGCTGTCTGGATGTTGTGTTGTTACCGGAGGAAAAATTGTAGGATTCCAAGAAGGTGTAATAGACATGTCCGGGCCTGCTGCGGATTATTGCCCATTTTCTAAGACTTTGAACTTATGCATTATATTCGAAGGCGCTGAAGGAATAGATACCCACGTATATGAAAAAGCAGCACGCCTTGCAGGTTTGAAAGTAGCTACTTTTTTAGGCGAATTAGCTCGTGAACTTACACCAGACGAAATTGTTACTTACGAGACTAAGCCTTTGTTTGAACAAGCTGCAATGTATCCAGATCTTCCAAAAGTTGGATATATTCATATGCTGCAATCGCAAGGTTTATTGCACGATACGTATTTTTATGGAGTCGACGCAAAGAATTTTGTTCCAACGTTTATGTATCCTACAGAAATTATGGATGGTGCAATAGTTTCAGGTAACTGTGTTGCACCTTGTGATAAAGTAACAACATACCATCATTTACATAATCCTGTAATTGAAGATTGTTATAAAAGACATGGAAAAGAAATAAATTTCATGGGAGTAATTCTCACCAACGAAAATGTATTCCTTGCCGACAAAGAAAGACATTCTGATATGGTTGCAAAGCTATGTAATTATATGGGATTAGATGGAGTGCTTATTACAGAAGAAGGTTATGGTAATCCTGATACAGACCTTATGATGAATTGTAAAAAAGTTGAAAATTCAGGGACAAAAGTCGTACTTATTACTGATGAGTTTCCAGGAAAAGATGGTAAGTCGCATTCACTTGCTGACATATGTGAAGAAGCAGATGCTCTTGCATCATGTGGTCAAGGTAATGCAACATTAAAATTCCCTGCAATGGATAAAGTTATAGGAACTTCTGAATTCATTGAAATGCAAATAGGTGGATGGGATGGATGTATTAATCCCGATGGAAGCTTTGAAGCGGAACTTCAAATCATTATAGCTTCAACTATAGCAAATGGATTCAATAAATTAGCTGCAAGAGGCTATTAATTTAATAAAGGAGGGAAAAGCTATGGCAAAATATAAAGTAATACATTATATAAACCAATTTTTTGCAGGTATAGGCGGAGAAGAAAAGGCTGACTATGAGCCGGAAGTCCGCGAAGGAGTAGTCGGACCGGGAATGGGTCTAAAAACACTCCTCGGTGATGATTACGAGATAGTTGCGACTATAATATGTGGTGACAACTATTTTGGTGAAAATATTGAAAAAGCAACCGATACGATAATTGAGATGACAAAAAAATATAATCCTGATATCTTTGTTGCAGGTCCTGCGTTTAATGCTGGTAGATACGGAGTAGCATGCGGAACGATATGCTTGGAGATACAAAACAAGTTAGGGTTACCTGTTCTTACAGCAATGTACGAAGAAAATCCCGGTCTTGACATGTACAGAAAAGATCTTATCATCGCTAAGACTCCAATTTCAGCTGCTGGTATGGGAAAAGTTTTACCTACAGTTTCGACACTTATCAAGAAACTTGTAACAGGAGAAGAGGTATTAGGGCCTCAAGAAGAAGGCTATCATGAAAGAGGAATTAGGGTTAACTACTTTGCTGAAAAAAGAGGATCGGATCGTGCACTCGATATGCTCGTAAAAAAATTAAAAGGCGAAGAATTTGATACCGAACTTCCAATGCCTAAATTTGATAGAGTTCCTCCTGCGGAGGCTTTGAAGGATATTAAAAAAGCAAAGATAGCTATCGTTACTTCAGGAGGAATCGTTCCGCTAGATAACCCTGATCGAATAGAATCATCTAATGCTACAAAATGGGGAAATTATACTATTAAAGACATGCAAACCCTATCGCCAAAGGATTATACTACGATTCATGGTGGATATGACAGACAGTTTGCTATCGATGATCCGAATTTGGTTGTTCCGCTCGACTCTTTGAGAGATCTAGAAAAGCAAGGCGAAATTGGTGAACTTTACGAATATTTTGCATCTACAACCGGAACAGGTACATCAACAGCATCTGCTGCAAAATTTGGAGCTGAGATCGGACAAATGTTTGTAGATGAGCATGTCGATGGTGTATTATTAGTATCTACTTGAGGAACTTGTACTCGTTGCGGCGCAACGATGGTAAAAGGAATAGAAAAATATGGTCTACCTGTTGTTCATATTGCTACAGTAGTTCCAATTTCATTGACTATAGGTGCTAATAGAATTGTTCCTGCAGTAGGTATTCCATATCCTGTAGGAGATCCTACTTTAGATGCGGATACAAGCTATAAATTACGTGTTTCAATAGTAAAAAAAGCACTTGAAGCATTGCAAACACCTGTAACAGAACAAACAGTGTTTGAATAAACTCAGAAATAGACAATTTAAAAAGATAACTGACAATAAAATATATTAGTGTAGTGATAAAAATCACTGCACTAATTTTTTTTACTTTATATATTCAATTGTAATGAGTTATAAAAATAAAATATTTACAGAAATTGCAACAAATTTTTACTTATTATACTCAATGATAAAGTCGACAAATTCTTGCTCTTTTGGAGATAAATATATGTCTTTTTTATAGCAAAGAAATAAGTCACGTGACAACATGTTACTATTAAAATTAAAAGATAATAATTTCCCTTCACTTACTTCTGTTTCCGTAGCAAGGTTAGATATAAAAGAAACTCCTAATCCTTTGATTACGCTATTTTTAATTGCTTCGTTATTAACCATTTCTGCTATTATGTTTAAGTCTTCAATATTAATATTATTTTTATTCAGTATATATTCAAAAGACTTTCTCGTGCCGGATTCTTTTTCTCTCAGTATTATGGGCTCATTTAGTTCTTTCAAATCAGAAAAACTTGTAAGTATCATATCTTGGAACTTTGGAATGTTTGCAGTAATTAAATGTAGTTCATCTTCCCCGATTTTAATATAATGAAACAGTTTATTATCAAGTGTATCTCCCACAAAACCGATTCTAATATCACCTTTCAAAAGTGACACGTGAATATCAGTAGAGTTTGCTTGAGTTATTGTATACTTTACATAGGGGTGTAGAATCGAGAATTGAGATAATATTCGTGGTAATAAATACTGGGAGGGAATAGAAGACGTCCCAATTGAAATATTATCTGTCTTTTCTAATTGTGCTATTTTTTCCAGTGAATCTGCCAAGTTTATTATCTCACAAGATTTGACATAAATTTTTTTACCTATGTCAGTTAAACTTATTTCTGAACGTGCCCCTCTGTTAAGTAAAGTAATGCCAAGTGCATTTTCCAAAGAGGATATGTGTGAACTAATAGATGATTGACTTATGTTTAGTTCTTTTGCAGCTTTACTAAAGCTGTTTTTTTTCACGACGGTAATAAACGATTCGATGTGGTTTAATTGTATATTTGTCATATGATTCTCCATATTTATTGAATTCGGGTCGATTTGATTCTATTTAATTCTATTTGATTCGATAATCTTATTTATATTGTATTGTGCTAAAGTGCATAAGATAGGTCATATTTATTATCGGATAATCCGATAATAATATATTTTCTATCATAAATCAATATTTTACATACAAATTCTATTAATATATAATTATGGAGCAATTATTGATGAAAAGGAGGAAATGTAATGAGAACTAAACAAAAACTAACACAGATGGCACAAACATCAGGCTGAGCCTCTAAAATAGGTCCGAGGACTCTTTCCCAAGTTTTGGGTAAGTTACCAAGTTTCCATGACCCTCAGCTACTTGTGGGTATAAACACAGTAGATGATGCGGCCGTATATAAAATATCAGATGATAACGCAATGATTCAAACTTTAGATTTTTTCACTCCGATTGTAGACGACCCATATATGTTTGGACAAATTGCTGC
Source organism: uncultured Oscillospiraceae bacterium (assembly GCA_964367585.1). Taxonomy (GTDB): domain Bacteria; phylum Bacillota; class Clostridia; order Peptostreptococcales; family Anaerovoracaceae; genus CAYJGJ01. The sequence continues at coordinate 16,367 of CAYIYH010000003.1, read as the reverse complement.
AGCCAACGCTTTGAGCGATGTTTATGCTATGGGTGGAGATCCAAAAGTTGCACTTAATATCGTTGGATTTCCGAATTGTCTTGATATAGAAGTTTTAGGAGAGATATTAAGAGGCGGTGCCGATAAGGTAAAAGAATCCGGAGCTATTTTAGCAGGCGGACATTCGATCCAGGATGATGAACCTAAATATGGACTGAGTGTTTCTGGATTTGTGCACCCTGATAAGATCTGGAGAAATTATGGCTGTAACACTGGAGATGTACTGATATTAACAAAACAAATCGGCAATGGAATAGTGAACACAGCAATAAAAGCGGACATGGCTTCGGAGAGTTTAACTCAGTGTGTTCAAAAAGTAATGGCGGAGTTAAACAAGAAGGCTAAGCAAGTCGCAGAAAACTACCCTATATCTGCTTGCACTGACATTACAGGGTTTGGACTTTTGGGACATTTAATGGAAATGGCACAGGCAAGTAAGGTTAAGATGGAAATTAATGTTTTTGATGTGCCGATGTTTTCGGAAGCACTAACGTTTGCCGAAATGGGTCTCGTCCCTGAGGGTACATACAAAAACAGAGCACATATTGAAGAACATATCGATTACGGAACGACAGCACGAAGTTATATAGATGTGTTGCATGATCCTCAAACCTCGGGAGGACTCTTGTTCAGTATAGATGCTCAATATGCCGATGCTGTAATCAAAAGGCTTAAATCTGCTGACATGGAATCTGACTTTGCTATCATAGGCAAGGTAATTTCTGATGTGAGCAGTGATGATAGCAATTACATACAACTAAGATGAGAAATCTATATTTTGTAGCAAAAGGATATAACAGATGAGTATTTATATGGACAATGCTGCCACTTCATTTCCTAAACCGAAGGGTGTAAGTGATGCTATGAAAGAGTATTTGGATATTGTGGGTGCAACAATTAACCGCTCAGTGTACGAAAGTGCCGAGGAGGTCGGTTTTGTGACTTTAAAATTGAGGGAGCGTTTATCACGAATATTTAACTTTCCGGGTGCACCATCTCATGTCGTTTTGACTTCTGGTGCAACGATGAGTCTCAATATAGTCATCAAAGGCCTTTTACAAGCAGGCGATCATTGCATTGTAGGTAGTTTTGAACATAATGCCACAATGCGACCCTTGCAGGGAATGAAAGGGGTTGAATTTGACCGTCTTCCATACGATGAAGAAGGTCGAATAGTGGTTGAAGAAATCCCAAAACTCATAAAAACGAACACAAGGCTTTGTATTGTATCACATGCTTCCAATGTTAGCGGGACGCTACAGGATGCACGGGCTATAGGGGAAGTATGTAAAAAGCATGGTATTTACTTTGTCCTAGATGCAGCACAGTCTGCGGGACATGTTTCTCTCGATTTCGAGGGCTTCAATTTATCTGCATTATGCATTCCAGGACACAAAGGTTTATTGGGACCTTCGGGAATTGGAGCTCTCCTCATGACAGAATCTTTTGCAAAGAAGCTTGTTCCCATCATAGAAGGAGGCACAGGTAGTGCTTCGGACAGTGAATTAACTCCAAATTACATGCCCGATAGATTTGAGCCAGGAACTGCAAATATACCTGGAATATATGGTTGGGAGGCATCCTTGAATTTCATAGAAACACAAGGTTTGAATGTAATGTATGAGAAAGATAGACAAAATACACAACTTTTTCTTAATGGGTTACAAGAAAATCTAAATCTATCGTTAATTGGAACAAAAAATGCTGAGCATAGAGTTGCTGTGTTTTCTTTTGATTTTCCTGGAGTAGATAATAGCGATATTAGTTATAAACTAGAGCGTGATTACAAAATTCTCACCCGTTGCGGTTTACACTGCTCACCTGGAGCACACAAGAGTTTTGGCACTTTTCCTCGTGGAACGGTACGATTTTCGCCCGGTTTTTTTACAAGCGAAAATGATATTGAATATACACTATCAGCAATAAAAGCGCTAAGTAAATAATATTTATAGGAGATAGATATAATGTTAAAAAAGATTAATGCTTTTTCAGTAGTAGCAGGTGCCGTATTAGGTATCGCTGCACTAATATTAGTAATTTTTGGAAATCCCGTAAACATGGGATTATGTATAGCTTGTTTTGTTAGAGATACTACAGGAGCATTAGGCATGCATAGTGTTGCAAATTTGCAATATTTTCGTCCCGAGATAGTGGGTCTTATTTTGGGGGCCTTTACTTTAGCTACCATACGTGGAGAGTTTAAGCCAAAGGCAGGCTCTTCACCTTTTACTCGTTTTGTATTGGGCGCAATTGTAATGATTGGAGGTCTTGTATTTTTAGGTTGTCCTACACGTTTGTTTTTACGGCTAGGCGGTGGGGATGCAAACGCACTTGTCGGTTTAGTTGGATTAATTGCCGGTGTCTATATCGGAACACGATTTTTGAACCGTGGATTTTCACTTAAGCGTAATTATGAAATGTCAAAAACAGAGGGGGGACTCATGCCAATTATTATTGCGGCAGGTTTATTGCTCGCTTCTTTAGTGCCTGGACTATTTAAATTGAGCGAAGCAGGCCCGGGGTCTCAATATGCACCTGTATTGCTTGCGTTAGGGTTATCCTTTGTAGTTGGAATGCTTGTTCAGCGTGCACGACTTTGCACGATAGGTGCTGTGCGTGATGTAATTATGTTTAAGGACTTTACACATTTCCAAGGAATATTAGCAATGTTTTTCGCTGTCCTTTTGGGGAATGTCATATTAGATAGCTTCAGATTTGGATTTGAACTTCAAGCTATCGCTCACAGCAATCACATATGGAACTTCTTAGGAATGCTACTTGTAGGTTGGGCATGTGTTCTTTTGGGTGGTTGTCCTATGAGACAACTCATCCTCACAGGAGAGGGTAACTCCGACGGCGCAGTAACTATAATCGGTATGGTATTCGGTGCTGCCATGGCGCATAACTTTGGCTTAGCAGCAAGTCCCGATTCTCTCACGGAGCTAAATGAAGTTGTAGTTGGTGGTGTTTCTTTAAATGGTCAAGTCGCAGTCGCGATTTGCTTAACATTCCTAGTAGGAATCTCGCTAACGAATCTGCCAAAAGTTGTTAAAGCTATACAAAAAAACATATAAAAGGAGAAAATTATGCAAACTATAGATGCGAGGGGTTTATCTTGCCCGCAACCAGTTCTTTTAGTTCAAAAAGAAATAATGCAAAATAGTCCATCAGAGATGATGGTGTTACTTGATAACAATGTAGCTGTGGAAAATGTCACTCGATTTGCCGAACATAGCGGTTATAAGGTGATTTGTAAAAATGAAGCGGAGAAAGACACTTTTAGTCTGAATATAACAAAATGATGAAAAAGAACACTATATACTTTGCAACTTTTCATACTCATCTTTCGGCAATGATAACAGCACGAAAATTAAAGGAACAGGCGATAGAAGCGAGATTGATGCCTGTTCCGCGCTCGTTAAGTTCCTCTTGCGGAACATGTGTGCGTTATGAGTCAAACGATCCCCAAATTTCTGAGTTGGATACGGATGTCGAGAGTGTATATATAGAAGATAATATGAAATATGAACTACTATGGGAAAATGAAATTACAACATAAATAACTCCCATATTATTAGGACTATATTTTAAAGGGGGTATTTTTTGTAATACTAGCCCTTGTTGTGCAAGATAGCAGATTTATATAAAAGTAAACCTTATGAAAATAAATAATGAAAGAAGGAAATTTTTATGAAAAAGATTTTAATTTTAACACTTGTATTATTAACTATTTTTTCGTTCACATCGTGTGGAAGCGGAACGGGAGAAAGTGCGGAACCGGAGGATTCATTGATAATATATTCTACACATCCGGATTCTTTACTAGAAATTGTTGCTGACGCATTTGCGGAAGAAACAGGGATTACAGTAGAGTTTATTAATCTTCAGGGCGAATTAGCAGACAGGGTTCGAGCAGAGAAAGAAAATCCACAAGCAGACATCATGTATGGTGGAGCATCGTCGTTATTCATCGAGATGTCTGAGGAAGATTTGTTTCAATCGGTAGAACCTTCTTGGGCAGGTGAACTTGATGATTCATTTAAGGGAGAGAATGAAGATTGGTATGGTACCATACAAACTCCGGTTATGATGTTTTACAACAGTGAAATGCTTTCTGCGGAAGAGGCTCCAAAGGATTGGGATGATTTAGCAGATGAAAAATATTCGGGAATGATTGTTTCTAGAGACACACTTTCTTCATCTATCAGAGCTACTTTGGTAAGCTTAATAACACAATACGACAATATTGATGATGCATGGAATTACTTGGATACACTTGACAATAATATAAAGAATTATTACAATAGTGGAACAATGCAATTCCAGGCTGTTGGAAAACAGGAAGCTGCGATAAGCTTCGGTGTGTTAAGTGCGATTACAGATAATATTACAGAAAACAATATGCCATTAGAGATTATTGATGCTGAAAGTGGATCAATTGTCATTACAGATGGAGTTGCGGCTATCAAAAATGCACCACATCCAAATAATGCAGCGGCTTTCGTAGAATTTGTTGGTAGTGCGGAAATACAAGCGTTATTGGCAGAAGAAGAAAATAGAATCCCAACATTGCCATCTGCAATTGAAATGTCGCCTGAATGGATGCAAACAGAGTATAAGGCTATGGATATAGACTGGCAAGTTATTTCCGAAAATCAAGGTGAATGGATTCAAAAGTTTGATACGGAAATAAGGGATGCATCAAAAGATATCGCAAGCAACTAATAAATAATATTTGATTTAAAGTAGGGGACGATTCCCACATCGTCCCCAATACTAAAATATAATTTATATTAGCTTGGCTAATATAAATCTGCCATCTTGCGAAGCAAGGGCGGGTAGAACGATAAATAACCCCTCTGAATAATAGGTTGTGTAGAGTGGGATATTTATCTAATAGTGTGAAGCTCAGAAGATAGGATACATTCTATCTTCTTAACTATGTATGGAGAGGTTTGTATGGGTAAAATTACAATTAGAGATCTAAGTTTTGCCTATGAAGACAATAATATATTTGATAGAATAAATCTAGAGATTAATAAAGGAGAGTTTTTTACGTTATTAGGCCCCTCCGGGTGTGGTAAAACGACTTTGCTGAGATTGATTGCGGGATTTTTGATTCAAACAGATGGAGAAATATTCTTAGAGAAAAAAAAAATAAGTAATGTCCCATCACAAAAGAGAGACATCGGTACAGTTTTCCAAAATTATGCATTATTTCCACATCTAAATGTGGAGGAAAATATTGCCTTTGGCTTAAAAATAAAAAGATATTCTAGAGAGAAAATCGAAAAAACTATTAATCATTATCTAGATATGGTTGGACTCCGAGATTTTAAAAAGCGAAGCATTAATGAGCTGTCAGGTGGGCAGCAACAAAGAATTGCTCTAGCTCGTTCTTTAGCAGTTGAACCTAAAGTTTTGCTGTTAGATGAGCCAATGTCGAATCTAGATATTTCCTTAAGAGAGGAAATGTGTTCAGAACTTAAGAAAATTCAAAAGAATCTCCAAATCACAACCGTATTTGTGACTCATAATCAAGAAGAAGCATTGTCTATCTCAGATAGAATAGCGGTAATGGAAAAAGGAATAACACACCAAATAGGAAGTCCTCATGATATATACCATAATCCAAGTACACGGTTCGTAGCTAATTTTGTGGGGAAAACAAATGAATTAAGCAGCGAATTTATACAAAAGTATAATATAAAGAGCGATATAAGTAAGTATATCCGGCCCGAGCAAATTAGGCTTTCGAATGTAAAACAGTCTGATTCTGTCAAAGGGGTTGTAAGCAATGTGATTTTCAAAGGCAGTATGTCCACATATCAGTGTGATGTAGATAATTGGACATTTGTAGTGAATGAATTGTCCTCACCGATACAATCTTACGAGGTGGGAGAAACAGTCTATATTAATTTTTTGTAGATGGAGAGCTATGAGTAAGAATATAAAATCCTATATTATATTATTACCAATCACGTGGTTTTTACTCGGATATATAGTATTGCCTCTTATCGATACAATATTTTTTAGTTTTTCAAGCAGTGAACCATCTTATTCTATTGAAAACTATACTGATTTTGTTTTTTCTAATTACGGATGGAATATTATTCTAAATACACTCTTTCTTGGTGTATGTTCTGTAATCTCATGCGGTATTCTGGGAACACTTCTCGCTTTATTGACGAACATGTTTCATTTTAGGAATAAAAGAATAATTCACGCTTTATTAATGGTTCCAATGATGATACCTGGTGTATTAATTATCGTTGCATATATACAAGTATATGGAGAGAGTGGAGTATTTACTCTTCTAATGAAAAACATACTTGGTGACAATTTTCCATTTTTATCAGGCATGTCTGGAATTATATTTATACACTGTTTTACTCAATATGTTTATTTCTATACTAATGTCTCCGTTTCACTAAGCTATTTAGATGCGTCTCAAATTGAAGCCGCGAAAAGTTTTGGTGCAAGTAAATTCCAAATATTCATAAAAGTAATTATTCCGGAGATATTGCCTGCAATCTTTTCCTCTATCACGATTACATTTATTTCTGCTATCGGTTCGCTATCAGCTCCCAATCTAATCGGTGGAGTAAAGGTTTTGAGTACTCAAATATTATATTCTAAAACTAATAATTATTTAAATATTGCTTCTATGCAAGTAGTGCTATTATTAATGATGGGTCTAAGTGTCCTGTTTTTGATGCGGTACTATGAACAAAAACATCAATTCCAAAGAAATACCCGAGCCGTATTATATGAGGGGATTAAGATAAAAGGTAAGATATTAAAATTTACGCATAGCTTTGTATTGATAGGCATAATAATAGTAATAGTTTCACCGATTATTGCAATGACATATTTATCGTTTATAGATTCTTCTTCAATTATGTCGGACTTATTCCCTAGGGATTTTACTTTCGATAACTATAATGAAATTTTCGGTAAGAAACGTGTATATGAGCCATTTATTAATAGCATATATATGGGCATACTTGCAATCTTGGGAGGTCTTGCCATTTCAATTCCGATCGCTTATTTTTCAACCAAGCGGAGAAATAAATTGACATTTTCATTGGAAGTGATTCCGATGATTGCTATCGCAATTCCTGTAAGTAGTATTGCTGTGAATTTAATCAATTATTTCAATGTGCCTAATATTTTTGCTTTTGGAACTTCTTTAATTGGAACATTTATTATTTTACCAATTGCCTATACTATAATTAGTATACCGGTTTTGCTTAGAACTAATATTATTGCTATTAGTAAGTTTAATGATGATTTTGAAAAGGCAGGCAGGAGCCTGGGATGTAATAACCTAAACATATATACAAAAATACTAATTCCTCTCGTTTCACCTTCAATACTTAAAGGCGCGATGATGATGTTTGTAAGGATATTAGGCGAATATAATTTATCTTCATTTTTGTATGGTATACATAATAAACCGATATCTATTGCGATGGTAAATGCCGTACAAAAATTTGATATAGGGTTATCTATGTCATATGGTACATTAACTATTCTCATAAGTTTATTTGCGGTTATTCTTGCGGAGTATTTTGGGAAAAAATCACTAAAATATAACTTAGGTGACTAAGTTTCATGCTTGTCATCTAGAATCTTTCACGTAGACTAATTTGAAAATCATAGTAGTCCCCATACTATATATGTATATTTAAAGGAGAAATTATGCGTATACTAAATATTACTACTCAAAAACCAAATTCCACAGGCAGTGGAGTTTATCTCACAGAATTAGTGAATCAATTTCATGCTTTAGGACATCAACAAGCGGTAATAGCTGGAATTGATGTCGATGATACTGTAAGACTTGATTCAAATATATCTTTTTATCCTGTTCATTTTAATACAGAGTATTTACCGTTCAATGTAGTCGGGATGTCCGACAATATGCCCTACCCAAGCACTAGATATAATCAGCTTAGTGAGGATATGGCTAAAAAAATGGAAAGCGAGTTTATTAAAGTCGTTGAAAAAGCAATATCAGAATTTGCCCCCGATATTATAATATGCCATCATTTATATTTCCTGACGTCTATAATACGCGAACATTTTCCAAATAAAAAAATTCTTGGAATTTGCCATGGAACCGACATGAGGCAATTACTAAAAACAGATTTACAGCGAGATAGGATTAAAAATAACATACGAAAATTAGATATGATATTCGCATTGCATGATGCACAAAGAGAAGAGATACACGAAATATATGATTTCCCTAGGAATAAAATTAATATTCTCGGTGTTGGATATAATAACAATGTTTTTTTCAACAAGGATTACAAAAAAGATACAGATGTAATAAACCTCATCTATGCCGGAAAAATAGGGTATAAGAAGGGTGTGTATTCGCTTCTAAAGTCACTCGAAATGATCAAAAGTGATGTAAACTTTAGGTTATACTTAGCAGGCGGATATAGTGATGAAAGTGAATATTTAGATATTGTAAATTTGAGTAAGAAGATGTCTTTTAATATCGACTTTTTAGGAAAACTAAGCCAATCTGAATTAGCGGAATATTTCAATAGATCACACGTGATGATATTGCCCTCTTTTTTCGAAGGGTTACCGTTGGTTCTCATCGAAGCATTAGCATGCGGATTAAGCGTAATATCGACCGATTTGCCTGGAGTTAAACAGTGGATCGATAGCAATGTGCCGGACAACGATATAAAATATGTCCCATTACCAAAGATGAGAAATGTCGATGAACCGGATCGTGATGACTTAACCAATTTTGAATATAATCTGTCCCAAACAATTCAGTCCGTGATAGAAAATTACACTGTCAAGGAAATATGTTTAGACGATGTGTTGTGGGAAAATGTTTGCAAAAAGGTTTTGCACGCTGTGATAGATTCTAAATAATATGCTACAAAAAAAATTATTAAACTAGTTGCTTTTCTAAATAAAATAAAGTATACTAATATAGCATTGTGAGAACATTCTCACACGAGCATGACATTATTCCGAAGACACATCAGTAAGAAATTCTGCAATATGTAAGTTCGGTACATTGAATGCCACCATTCTTAATTTATCTTTATTCCTGAGATGGAGAGTTTACTAAATGAAAGAGTATAGCAAGGTAAACAAAAAGAGGCCAACAATTGTTGATGTTGCAAGGTTGGCCAATGTATCTACCGCTACTGCTGCGCGAGTCTTCGACAAAAAATGGTCTGATAGAGTTAAGGCGTCCAATAAGGATGCCGTCCTCGAAGCTGCCCGCGAACTTAACTATTTAGGCCCTAATGCCCTTGTTAGTGGGCTTAGTCAGGGACGTTCTAATATAATTGCAATCATTATCAGTAATAGACTTGGTTATTTTTACAAAGAAGTAATGCTAAATCTAATTTCTAAAATCAGAGAAACAGGTCGACAAGTTCTAGTGTTCGACATTAACCCAGAAAAAGAAAGTATCGAAAAAGTAGTGACTGAAATATATCAGTTTAACGTAGGAGGAATTGTAATTACATCTTCTGCGACGAGTGATATAGTATCCGGCCTACAAACTATCGACATACCAATTATCATATTTAATAGGACGGCTATCGATTCTAATGTTAGTTGCGTATATTGTGATGATATTCATGTTGGAAAAATGGCTGCAGATTACTTAATCGATAACGGGCATAAAAAATTAGCCGTTATCACAGGAGAAAAATACTTTTCCCATAGAGCAGAAAGAATCAATAGTTTTATAGAACATTCTCAAAAGAGGGGTGCTAGCATTGTTGCCGTAGAACACGGTGACTATTCGTATGAATCCGGATATAGCGCAGCAAGAAGGATTTTACAGCAAGGCATTCCCGAGGCGATATATTGTGGAGATGATACTATGGCAGTTGCGGCTATTGACTTGGCAAGAAAAGAATATAAATTAAAGATTCCATTTGATATTTCTATCATGGGGACAGACGATATTAATATTGGTAATTTCACAGCATATAATCTAACCACTATGCAACATCCGTTGGAAAGAATGATAGATGGGACAATTAATGTGCTAGAAAAAGTAATTGCTGACCCAAGTATGCAATGTGAGAGAGTTTATGAAATGCAGATTATAGAACGTGCATCGGTGATGAATAGAAATATAAAGCAAAAATATAGTTATAGAGAAAACCAAAAGGAGTATGCTAGATGAATCTAATAAATAGACTAGAGAATTGTAAGTTGGAACAAGGAGAAATTGCTATTTCTTGGCTTTGTCAGGCGGGCTTTGTATTGAAGGATTATGAGGGCGTTAAAGTCGCAATTGATCCATATTTGAGCCATTGTGGACAAAAGGGAACGAGATTTATTCGATTAAGCCCAATCATAATAGACCCTGAAGAATTTGATGTGGACGTTTATTTGGCAACACATAGGCATTTCGATCATTTTGATTTAGAAGCGATTCCTATAATTGCGGGCAAATATGATACAAAGTTCTTTGGTTCGATTTCTTGTGTGAAAGAGTTTGAAAAAATGGATACAGGAAAAGTCATGGGAATATTAAACGAAGACGATCCTAAGACTGAAGTAGCAAAAGATATTTTTGTTCAAGCGGTCTTCGCAGACCATGGAGAGTTGGAACCGGATGCAGTTGGGTTTACAATTGAAATAGGTGGATTTAGTATATATATCACTGGAGACACTGCGTATAGACCCGACAAAATGGAGGCCGTAAAAAATCTGTCTCCGGATATATTAATAGCCGCTATTAATGGACAGTTTGGAAATATGGACTATGAGGACGGTGCAAAACTGGCGGAATATACGCAGGCAAAGTCTATGGTTCCATGTCATATATGGACGCTAATGGAACATATGGGTAATCCTGAATTGATAGCAGGTGCACTTGAGTCTAAAAAATGCGACACGGATTTAGAGTTTTTAAGTCCTGGGGAAATCTACAAGTGCAAAAAAAATAGTGCAGAAAAAGTTGAATTTATTAGGATGGACAGAAGATAGCTATGGTTACGTCGCCTTTTCAGAGCAAATTGAAACGCAATATAGTGAAAGAAGTAGTTCGGGGCGAATATATACAGGTTTAAATCGAGGCTAAGGAGCTAACGTGCTAACGTGCTTGCGCGAATAGTCCGTGCCGAAGATTGCAAGCCAGCACGAGAGGCGGGAGACATCGCGCCGCGGTTATATCAATAAAATGGAGAATGAATTATGATGAAGACACTGAAATTTTTAGAACCACGAAAAATGGAAATTGTAGAAGAGGAAATCCCAAAACTTCAAAGCGACGATGAAGTGCTTGTAGAAATATGCTACTCATGCATCTGTCGTTCTGATCTCGAATTATTGAATGGAAAACACCCTCACCTTGTAAATAAAAATGCATTCTATCCGATTATCCCAGGCCATGAGTGGTCCGCTATAGTTGTAGAAGTAGGGAAAAATGTTACAGAATTCAAAGCAGGCGACAAGGTAGTAGGAGATGTAAGCCTAGGTTGTGGTAGATGCGAGATGTGTAAAACTGGGAAATTTAACCTTTGCCCTGAAAGGGAAGTTATAGGTTCATATAGAAATCGTCAAGGTTCTTTTGCACAATATATCAGGACACATAGAAGAAGTCTTTATAAAATACCTGAAGGGTTAACCCTTCTAGATGCAGCGACAGTAGAACCTGCGGCGACTTCAGCTTATGTTGTAAAAAAATCTCGTGTCAAGTATGGTGATAGAGTCCTTGTAATAGGTGATGGCCCTATAGGATTATTCGCAATAGAGGCTGCAAGAGCTTTTGGCGCTGCAGAAGTAGGTCTCGTTGGTAGCTGGCCGGAAAAAATTCAACTAGCAATGGATAATGGTGCAAAATTCGGAATAAGCTACAGGACAGGCGACGTAGATGAAAAACTTGAAGAAATAATGCAAGGAGAAAAATTCGACGTAATAATCGAAACATCTGGCAATGTATCTTCTGTAAACAGGGCAATTAAATGGATAAAACCTTCTGGGGTAATCGGCCTTGTGAGTTTTTACTCAGGAGCTACTGACATAAATATGAACGATGTAATTACAAAAGATGCCGAGATTCAGGGAGCATTAGCAAGTCCGAATATGTTCTCGCCTACATTATTAGAAATGAAAAATGGGATTGTGAAGACCAGACCGTACATTACACACGTGATTGACTTTAAAGATATAGAAAAAGCGTTTGAACTTGCAGAGAGTCGGACCGAAATGAGTGTTAAAATAGCAATAAAAGTTAAGGAGGATTTAAATGAAAACGAATAAGTCAGTCCGAAAAAGATTAAAAGATAATGAATTAGTCTTAGGAGCATTTATGAAATCAACCGACCCAGCAATGGCTGAGATAATGGGATATAGTGGATTGGATTTCATTGTGGTAGATAATGAGCATGTTGCGATGAACAAAGAATCATTGACTAATATCATGCGTGCGGCAGAATTGAGTGGGACTGAAACTATCATAAGGGTAATGAAGAATGAGCAAAGTAATATATTGCAAGCGTTAGATGCTGGTGCAAACGGCGTGCAAGTTCCTAATATAGATACGGCAGAACAAGCGAAAGAACTAGACATGAATTCGCACTATCCTCCACTAGGAACAAGAGGACTTTCCCCAAATGTTCGTGCTGCTAAGTATGGAGACACTCCACTAAAAGAATATATCAGCAGTTCACTTGAGAATACATTAGTAGTTGCACACATAGAAACAAAAGAAGGCTATGAAAACCTTGATGCAATACTCGATGTAGAGGGGATAGACGTTATATTCATTGGACCAATGGATTTGTCGCAATCATTTGGTATAGTTGGTGATGTAAAAAACCCTATCTTAGTTAATTGCATAGACGATATCGTAAAGAAGAGCCTTGCAAAGAACAAAGCTGTTGGAACTGTTTGTTCTGCGGCCCAAGTAGACGATTTGGTAGCACAAGGAATGCGTTACCTACTAGTTGGGAACGATCAAGGAGTCGTATTGAGTCAATTCAAAGCTGCTGTCAAGCAAGTAAGAGGCTAAGATGATCGCCTCAACACATGTGTGTAGATGATGAGTCAACGTAGAAATTTAAATCGAGGCTAAGGAGCTAACGTGCTTGCGCGATTAGTCCGTGCCGTGGTTATAGAAAGGATTATGAAAATAGCTATGAAAATATTAGTAACTGAACCTATTCACCAAGATGGCATAGACATTCTCAAAAAAACTGGTGAAGTCATCATGGGGACGGGCACAGACGAGGATACAATAATCAAAGATGGAAAAGATGCTGATGCTATTCTTGTGCGTGTTGCAAAGATAACAGAAAAAATCATTAACAGTTTGCCAAATTTAAAGGCGGTAGCAAAGCATGGTATAGGAGTAGATAATATAGATGTGGACGCATGTACAGCTAAAGGAGTTGCAGTATTAAATGCTCCAAAGTCTAACACTAATGCAGTTGCAGAACATACTGTAGCTCTAGTATTTGCAACAGTAAAAAACATCGCATTCTTAGATGTCAAGACAAAAGAGGGTGAATTTGGGCAAAGAAGCAATTATCCGACTGCCGAATTGCAAGGAAAGACATTGGGACTCATAGGGATGGGGAACATTGCTACGTTAGTGGCAAAAAAGCTAAAGGCATTCGATATGGATGTAGTTGCATATGATCCATATAAGACAGAGAGTGAGTATGCGACGATGGTAAAATCGCCGGAGGAAGTATATAAAGTTGCGGATGTTATCAGTATTCACAGCCCACTTACAAAAGAAACGAAACATATGGTATCAGACGCTGCGTTTTCTCAGATGAAAGACGGTGCTTTTTTCGTAAATGCTTCTAGAGGCGGTGTAGTGGATGAAAATGCATTGTATAATGCATTGACAAATGGAAAATTGAGAGGTGCAGGTTTTGATGTATTTGAAGCAGAACCTCCTTCGGCAGATAATCCGCTTTTTAAACTAGTAAATGTTACAGTCTCTCCGCACAATGCAGCACTTTCTGATCAAGCATTAGTGAATATGGCAACACATGCTGCGCAGGGAATATGTGACAAGTTGGAAGGGCGAAATCCTGAGTGGGTAGTGAATAAATAGTTTATTATAAAATAGTATTTGTATTAAGAGAAAGGAAAAAAAATGTCTTATACATCAGTACACAATTTTAAAAATCTTAATGGGGTCGAAAGAGTAATCGACCAAGCTAATTCAAAAATAAAATGGATGGGATTCGACAGAATTTTATTGAAAAAAGGTGAAAGTGTAGAGTATGATGCTCCAGGTAGAGAGGCTGCTTTAGTATTACAATGTGGTACATTTGAAGCTGTTGTCACATATAAGGGAAAAGAATATGACAAGATGGAAGGGACTAGAGGGAATACATTTGACGATATGCCTTACACAATCTATTTGCCACCTACAGCAACAGTAAAGATTACGGCTGTAGAAGATTTGGAATTTCGAATTTTCACAGTAAAATGTGAAGAAGGAAATGAGCCGTATCTTTCAACTCCTGCAGATGTTGTAGAAGGTGAACCTGGAAACGAAGCTATGAGAATGAAAAGAAAGTATCGTCATATCTTTGGTGCACCTGGAAACAATAGGGATGACATTACGAAACTTCTTATTATCGGTGAGTCAGTTTCTTGTATGGGCGGTTGGGTAGGATATCCTGCGCACAAGCATGACTTTAAGAATCATGAAGAAAGTCCGTTAGATGAAATATTTAGCTTCAAATTGAGAACTCCAGAAAAAGGCGGATATTTGATTCAACACTCATATGGGTTGCCTGAAGATGGAGAACCATGGGATGAGCTTTTAGTAGTAGACAATGACGAAGTAGCATTAGGATTGAGCGATGGTTATCATACTTCTATGGCAGCTCCAGAATGCTTTGAATATTTACTTTGGGGACTCGGTGGTGAAGAAAAAATATACAAAGTAAAATTCGATCCACGATTCGATTCATCTAATTTTTAGAAATAGAAATTCTATGAAAGAGAGGTATTGTTTTGAAACAATATAAATCATTGAAAAGCCCATCTAAATATGTCCAAGGAAAAAATGTATTAAGCAATCTAGTAACGCATTTGGATGGATATCAACAAGGACTCCTTGTAATAATTAGTAAAAGTGGTGAAAAGAGACTTGGCGCAGAGTGTTTCGAAAGTTTAAGACAGCATGGCTTTCAAGTTGTAATTAAGCACTTTGAAGGAGAAAGCACTAGGGGTGTTGTAGACGAATTGGTATCAATTGTTAAGCAAGAGAATTTATCAATAGTCTTAGGAATTGGTGGCGGTAAAATATTGGATACTGCAAAAGCGGTAGGACATTTTGCAGAACTACCAGTTGCGATAGTTCCAACGGTTGCTTCTACAGATGCGCCTTGCAGTTCACTAAGCATATTATATCATGAGGATGGAACATTCGATTCTTATTTGTTCTTGAAAAGTTGTCCGGATCTAATTTTAGTAGATTCCGATATCATTGCCAAGGCACCTGCGAATCTACTCGTTGCGGGTATGGGAGATGCAATGGCGACATACTTTGAAGCAAGAGCGTGTAAGCGATCCGGAAAGAATAACCAACTAGGAGCAAAGCCAACGCTAATAGCAACAGAAATGGGAAGTCTTTGTTGGAAATATCTCAAAGAATATGGACGTGAAGCTAAAATGGCTGTTGAGGAGAATGTTTGTACTCCAGCGGTAGAAGCCGTGATAGAAGTAAACACATACTTATCAGGAGTTGGATTCGAAAGTGGAGGGCTTGCAGCGGCGCATGCTATTCAAAAAGGATTTACTCATATACATGAATTGCACGATGTTTATCATGGAAATAAGGTTGCATTTTGTACTCTGACACAATTAGTGATGGAAAGTGCACCGCAAGAAGAAATAAACGAGGTCCTTGATTTTTGCTATGACGTCGGATTGCCAATCACTTTTGCGGATATGGGATATGTTGATATCGATTTGCAGCTAATCAAAAAAGCGTCGGAGATTGCATGTTTGCCTAATGCGACTATACATAATTTGCCTTTTGAAGTGTCCGAAGAGGATGTGTTTGCATCTTTAATTACAGCTAATGCTATTGGAACTCAATATAAAAAGAGTAAAATGTAACATGATGCGATATGATTATGCAATCCAATGATATTGTGTGAATATAACTCATATAAGCGTTAAAAGTTGTGTATGCGTTGTTTCCAATATAAAGTTAATGTTAATAATATATGACACTGTGGTCATATTGATTTGTAAAACTAAAACTCTATTTTGAGTGATAGTAGTGGTAGTAATTGCTAATTGTAGTTAGGAGGAAGTAAATGAATTTTAGCCCGACAAAAGAACAA
>CAYIYH010000002.1:0-174560 GCA_964367585.1 uncultured Oscillospiraceae bacterium | reverse complement strand
ACTGTCTTACCATTTTTCTGATCATCTCTTGTTCTTTTGTCGGGCTAAAATTCATATTGCATCCTCCTTTAAAACAGGTTATTTATATATAACTTTTTTATTTCAAATTATTACTTTTTCTAAAAACTACTTAAAACTACATTTCAGCCATTTTCTTATATCTTTCATACCTAGATATACTTTCTTTAATATTTTTATTGTAAAGGTTCTCTGCTCTTTCCGGTAAATTGTTCGCAAGGCTTGAATATCGCTGTTCACTCATAAGGTAATTTTTTAATAGCTCAAACTTAGGTTCGGGTGAATCAAGTTGAAAAGGATTCTTCCCTTCATCTGCTCTCCTAGGATCATATCTATATAGATTCCAATACCCCGATTCTACAGCAAGCTTCATCTCTTCTTGCGTTGTAGCCATTCCACCTTTAAGGCCATGAACTAAACAAGGGCAGTAACATATCACTATTGAAGGTCCTGGATATTCCTCTGCTTCTTTTATCGCTTTTAATGTTTGTGCTTGATCATAGCCAATAGCAACTTGGGCGACATAAACATATCCATAATTCATAATCATGCTACCCATGTCTTTTTTTCCTATAGCTTTTCCGCCTGCTGCAAATTTTGCAATTGAGGAAGTAGGAGTTGCCTTAGAAGACTGTCCACCTGTATTGGAATATACTTCTGTATCCAAAACTAACAAATTTACATTTTCGTTTTGAGACATTACGTGGTCAATTCCGCCAAAACCTATATCGTAGGCCCAACCGTCACCACCGATAGCCCATACTGATTTTTTTGCAAGATACTCTTTTCTGTCTAGTATAAATTCTACATCTTCCGTACATGGTATTGAATTCAACTTTTCTATTAACGAATCAGTTACTCTTCTAGATTCATTTTTGTTCTCCCAATTGTCGAGATAGTTTTCGATATGCTCTTTCAGATCATTGTAATGAGCTACTTCTTCCGCTTTGCTTAACATTTCGTGTAACTTATTAATAACTTCTGTCCTAATTGCTTTTTGCGCCTTAAAAAATCCATACGCAAATTCCGCATTGTCTTCAAACAGGGAGTGTTCCCATGCCGGGCCGTATCCTCTTTCGTCTCGGCAATATGGTAATATCGGTGCACCCCCACTATATGCAGAAGAACAACCCGCAGCATTTCCCGCATACATATGATCTCCAACAAGCTGACTTAGCATCTTAATATATGTTGTCTGTGCGCATCCTCCACATGCTGCCGAGAATTGAAAATATGGCTTTGAAAATTGCAAGCTTTTTATAGATTTATCACTTATCACATCTGCTTTTAAGTATTTTTCATTCATTGCAATTTTATCGAAATTTTCTTGCTCTACTTTCATCTCCTGGAAAGGCTTCATCTCAAGAGCTTCTTTCGCAGGACATGCTTTTAAGCACACCTCACAACTCAAACAGTCATTTGGAGAAACTTGTAATCTATACTGATATTCAGGAGCGTCCTTTCCTAGACCTTTTGCTTTTATTGTTTCAAATGTTGGTGAGATTTTTTCCTTCTCTTCTGCTGTTAAAAGCACTGGCCTCAATGCTGCGTGTGGACATACTGCTACGCATCTATTACATTGGATACAGTTTTCTTTATTCCATTTCGGTACTTCTGTGGCAATTCCTCGCTTAGAATATAGAGAAGTTCCCGATTCCCACGTTCCATCAATCACACCATGTTTTTTAAATATTGATACCGGTAGTTTATCTCCTTCTTGACGTATCATTGGGAACACTATATCTTTCACAAAATCTGTTGCATCCACTTCCGGAGTTGGCTCATCGGTTGCATCTGCCCAGGATTCTGGAATCTCAATATTTTCTATTGAATTTATTCCTGCATCTACCGCTTTATTATTTAACTCTACAATTCTTTCTCCACCTTTTTTAAAATATGACTTATAATTATTTTTCTTCATATCATCTATGGCTTCTTCTATTGGAATGATATTTGTAAGAGCAAAAAATGCTGCTTGTAAGATATTATTAGTCCTCTTACCTAATCCTATTTCTTTTGCCACTTTATCTGCATCTATTATATAAAACTTTACCTTTTTTGCATGCAAGTCTCTTTTTAATTCCGCTGGCAATTGATTTTCTAACTCTTCTTTTTTCCATGATGTTTTTAATAGATATGTTCCACCTACCTTTAAATCAGTAGACGTATCATATCTATTCACGTATGCCTGTTCGTGCACTGCAATAAAATCTGCACTATCCACAAGATACGTCGAAAGGATTTCTTTATTTCCAAATCTTAAATGTGATTGTGTCAAGCCCCCTGATTTCATCGAATCATATGAAAAATATGCTTGTGCAAATTTCCCCGCCGCAAGGCCTATAGTAGTTATTGCATTTTTATTTGCACCTACCGTACCGTCTCCACCTAATCCCCAGAACTTACATGCCACTTGTCCATCTTTTTTTATCTCAATCTTTTTGTATTCTAAAGAGGTAAATGAAACATCATCGTCAATTCCTATCGTGAAGTTTTCTTTTGGATTTTTACTCTTAAGATTATCGTAAACAGCTATTATTTGCCCGGGGGTTGTATCTTTAGATGAAAGTCCGTATCTTCCACCTATAATGTCGATGTCTTTCCTTCCTTCTTTCATTAATGCCGTACAAACATCGACAAATAATGGTTCCCCAACAGATCCATTTTCCTTTGATCTATCCAATACCGCAATTCTCTTGCAAGTTCCTGGAACACTTAAGCTAAAATGCTTTACTGAAAAAGGTCTGTATAAATGAACTTGCACCATACCTACTTTTCTACCATTTGAGTTTAAGTAGTCAACCGTTTCTTTCACCGTTTCTGATGCTGAACACATTACTACAATGACTTCCTCCGCATCTTCCGCTCCATAATAGTTAAATAGTTTATAGTTTCTACCTGTAAGTTCATTTATTTTATTCATGTAATATTCGACTTTATTTGGCACTTCCGCTATTTTCTCATTCGCACCCTCTTTACATTGAAAATATACATCGGGATTAGTGTTGTTTCCTCTATTAGTAGGGTGTTCAGGATTAAGTGCTTGTTTTCTGTATTCTTTCAATGCATCCCAATCCAAAAGGTCCTTCAAATCCGCATAGTCTAAAGCTTCAATTCTTTGCATTTCATGTGATGTTCTAAATCCGTCAAACGAATGTATAAATGCATATCGTGCACTTATTGCGGATAGATGTGCTACCGCTGCTAAATCCATAGCCTCCTGAGGAGAAGATGACATAAGCATAGCATATCCTGTACTCCTACAAGTCATTATATCGCTATGATCTCCAAAAATTGAATGGTGATTAGTTGTAACTGTTCTCGAAGCTATATGTAATACATTTGGCAAAAACTGTCCTGCAATCGCATACATTCCTGGAATCATTAACATCAACCCTTGAGAAGAAGTATAACTTGTAGTTAAGGCGCCAGCTTGCAACGAACCATGACACGTTCCAGCAGCACCTGCTTCTGATTGCATTTGAACTACATCAACAGTATTCCCGAATAAATTCTTCTTACCCATTACTGCCCATTCATCTGTCTTTTCCGCCATTGGCGATGAAGGCGTTATCGGATATATTCCAGCCACTTCCGTAAATGCATATGATGAATATGCTGCAGCCTCATTTCCATCCATAACAACATAGTTTTTCGACATTTTTCCACCTCTCTCTTATATTACGATTAACAACCATCTTTAACTAACTTGCACTCACTAACCCACATTCACTAACCGACGGTCAGTTATATATGTATATATAACTGTCTTCAATATATTTGTCAATTTATTTTTTACTTAATTTTGAATTATTTTTTTATTATTTAATTTATTTTAGCTTTACTAATATAAATCGGCCATCTTGCGTAGCAAGGGAGAGTAGAACGATAAATAATCTCATTAAACTACAATTAATAAAGTACGGAGATTATTTATATAATCTTCTATTTTAATGTTTTAGATTAAATATATAAACAGTAATAATGTATACTAAAAATATAAAAATTATATATTGTAGAAGAACAGAATTTATTAATCATACCAATGCGATTTATGAAGAAATATACAAGATAATACTAGCACCAAAGGAAAGTCATGTGGGTATCACACATTAGAAAATTATTTTACTATATTTTTCTAATGTCTACAAAATATGCACTACCATATCCTGCTCCTTTCAATTTATGGAATCATAATATTAATTTATTATACTTGAAATTATTATACTTTGTGGCATAATAACTACATCAGGAAGGGTCTTTCTGTAATAAAACAGTCGAAACAAATCTGCTACCCAAATTTATATAGAGGAAAATCGAATGACGAATACAAAACTACAAAAAGTCGCTTTGTTTGACTTTGACAAGACTATTCACAACGGTGATACTATAGGAACATACGCACTATGCAATTTACTTAAACGCCCGCATCATGTAATTTTTATTATTTGCTTTGCGATTTTATACTGTTTGCATAAATTTCATATCACAGATAGGCGAAGCGTCTTAACCTTTCAATTCATGCCTATAAAGTATTTCACTGATAACGAGCTATGTCAAATATTTAGAGACAAGGTCGATAATAATTACTTCCCTAATATAGTTGCTGAACTAAAAAAGAAAAAAGAGGAGGGTTACCATATAGTTATTTGTACCGCATCGGTCTATGCTTACATGCAATACTGTGAACTACCCTTCGACTGTCTAATTGCGACTAATACAGAACGAGTTAACGGGCGATATACTAATAAACTTATCGGCAAAGAGTGCAAAGGTGCGGAGAAAGTAGTCAGGATCAATGAATACCTAAAAGAAAATAATATTGAAATAGACTATGAGAATTCATATGGGTACTCGGATTCTAAGCATGATATTCCTATGTTAAAACTTGTAAAAAACAGAAAAAGAGTTGCACTAAAAACGGGAGAACTATCGGAGTTCCTCTGTTAATCTAACTCGGAATCAGTGTTTATCTGTAATTTTAACCCCGAACCAAAACTTTTATCTTAATTTCACATGGAATCATAATTAATGCATAGAATAATATATATTTGTAAAGACTTTAATCCCAAAAGAGACGATAGCCGACGAATGGCGAAAATAGCTATATCAGATTATTTGTTACGATCTTATAAGAAGAGTATTACTACCACAAGTGAGTGCATAGTATATTTAAATAAATGCACAGCCGATTTGAGTAACGAAATAATACTCAACACATCTGAAAAAGGCAAACCGTACATCAAAAAGATAACCCAGACTCCGTATTCCCAACACCCTGAGTATACTAATTATATTAATAATCTTCATTACACTCAATATCCTCATTTTTCCATTAGTCACAGTGGGGAATACTGGATTTGTGCTGTATCGATGGAAGATGTTGGCATAGACATACAAAAAAAGTATTTTCTTGACCATATTAAGATGAGTAAAAGGTTTTTATCTTCAAATGAAGCTCAATATGTAAAGAATCATGGACTGGAAGGCTTTTTCGAAATTTGGACACGTAAAGAAGCCGTTGTGAAATTGTTTGGATTAGGGTTTTTCCTTACAAAACAAGAAGTCGTGTCAAGTGCATGTGTTTTAATGCATGACTTTATGAACAATGGAAAAAAATATTTCATTAATAATATAGATATAGACGAAAAATATGCATGTGCGATTTGTACATCTTAATACAACAATTTACACATAACAATAAATCAATTTCCGAATATCTTATCGTATAGTACAGAATTAATATATACTATTCGTATACATGTAATATAACCATGGCACGGACTAACCGTGCAAGTACGTTAGTTCCTTAGCCTCAATTTAAAGGAAACCGCAAATGCAAAAAAACAAGGACATCCGAACAATTAAACTTATAGGACAAAGCAATTTCGAGAAGCTTACAAATTCTAAAGTGTTGCTTATAGGAGTAGGTGGCGTAGGTGGATATGTTTGCGAGGCTTTGGCTAGATGTGGAATCGGTAAGTTAGATATAATAGATGGAGATGTCGTTTCAGAAAGCAATATCAACAGGCAAATTATTGCTACGTATGACACTATAGGCAAGGCAAAGGTAGAAGTTGCATATAAAAGAATTATGTCTATCTCTCCAGATTGCAATGTCTCGACATATTATAAAATGTATATTCCCGACAGTGAATTTTCACAGAGAATAGATTTTGGCATATACGATTTTGTGATAGATGCCATCGATGATATTCCTGCAAAAATCGACATTATTAATAGATGTAAACTCTCTGGAACTCCAATTATATCGTCTATGGGGACGGGCAATAGAATAGATAATACACACTTTAAGATAAAAGACATATCGGAAACGTCGGACTGCCCTCTCGCAAAAAAAATTAGAAAAGAATTAAAAAGGTTAGAAATATCCGATGTGTCTGTACTTTTTGCGGACTCGCCACCTGTAAAAAATATCATCGTTGATGAAAAACTTTACAACGAAGGCTCCGATACTAATCCAAGTAAAAACATAATCGGATCAATCAGCTATGTTCCTGCAACCGCAGGGTTAATGATTGCGGGATATGTTGTGAATCAACTCATTGACTTAAATAAAACTTAATACGGATTATTTTTTTACTCTTTTAATTATTTCAGTTGTAAGCTGCCTTGCAAATTGAGTAATCTCATGGAATTTCGGTTTTGAGTTATGATACACTATAAGAAAGTCCTTATTCCTAAAATCGCTTTCTATATCGATAGGAAAGTCAAAGTCTGACAAGGACAAATAGTATGCATGCGAATGCACATTTAGCGGAACCTTAATCTCAAATGTCAATTTAATTTCATTGAAGTTGTATGTATAATTAGAGGCATCATCACCAAAAAACAGATATGAAATAGCCTTATCTTTTTGTCTTCCTTTTATTATTAAGTTTGATTTTTTTATGTCTATTTTTTCTATAACATGATTTTCATCTATAGGAAATCCGTAGTTCATCATCGCCTTGTGAAAGTCAACTTTTTCGATAATAGGCAAGCATTTATATAGTTGGATGCAGTCGTCGCTGTTGTGCAACAAAATTATCTTCTCCAATGCAGGGTCTTTCGTTTTGAGATATTTACTATACAAAATTACAGACTCTCTTCCATCGATCGTATCTATTCTCGATGTAGAACTCCCCAAGAATTTTTCGATTGTCTTTTGTTTGAAATTCGGCAAGAAATTAGATATTTCGGTTGCTCTTCTTACTATTGGGAGCAAATCAAAGATATACGGTAAGTGCGGGATTTTTAAATCATGATAATTCGCACGTGCGATTAAGAAACCAATATCAAAAGCCCTCCCATTATAAGTAAGTGCTACATCGACTTTTGACAGTTGCGAAAGTGTTGCCCTTATTAATTCAACTTCATCCTCCAGAGTTTGCGCAAAAAATTGTCTAACTTCTATTGTGTCGCTTCCCTTTTTTGGAAAAGCGAAACCAGAAAGAATGATTTGAGAGGTTTCTCGGTTAAGTCCCGTAGTCTCTATATCAAACACGCAAAAAGACTTGTCGAGCAAATACTCGTCCAAAAGCGGTGAACTATATAATTCTTGTAAAACTGTATCTGTTATCTTTCTCATAATAATATTATTCTACCAACAAAGTAAGAAAAAAGCAATACTATATTGTCGCTAATGGCATATTGCTAATTAAAAGCAATACCATATTGCCTGATCATGATTTCCATGATCAAGTAATATGGTATACTAAAAGGTTATATTTTTTGAGCAAAATTTCTTAGCTCCTCGCTATGGCATAACTCTCTTACATCGCCGAAAGTTCGACGCTTATCTCTATTTCATCCCCATTTCTATCCAAAGTCAAGGTAACTGTATCACCTACGACGTATGATTGGACTTCAGCTATTAGCGTCGAAGACGAGTCAACTATTGTATCGTCTATCGCAAGGACAATGTCTCCAGACTTTATTCCTGCATCAATAGCATTTTGAGTAGTTACTTCGCTTATATATACTCCCAACTTATTAACCCCATAAGACGCAGCAGCCTCACTACTATGTATGTCAACCACTGAAATGCCTATGATAGGACGATTAGTTACTTCTCCATATTCGTATAATTCAGATGAAATGTTCAATACTTGCGCCGAAGGGATTGCGAAGCCTAATCCCTCGATTCCTTCTCCGCCTGCCTTTGCGACGACAATTCCTATCAGATTACCTTCGCTATCAAACAATCCTCCTCCGGAATTTCCCTCGTTGATTGCCGCATCAGTTTGTATCAGTGTCATTTGAGTATCATCGACTGTAACTTGTCTATCTAGGGCGCTTATAGTTCCTACTGTAGATGTACCGCCTAGCTGTCCCAAAGGATTACCTATCGCAACTGCAAGATCCCCTACTTCTAACTCCGTGCTATCTCCAAAAGAAGCAAATGGTAGTCCAGTTTCCTCTATCTTAATTAATGCTAAATCTGTCATGGAATCTGCGCCTACAACTGTCGCCATGTATTCGATACCATTAGTCAATTTTACGACTATCTCGGTTGCGCCTTCTATTACGTGGTTATTCGTGATTATATACCCATCTTCTTTGATTATTACTCCACTACCCGCACCTTCTACAATTTCAGTGCCTGAGAAATAGCTATTTACGCTCATCTGCGTCCTTATTTCAACCACCGTATCTTGGGTTTTTTCTACTATTTCTTGGACTGTCAAGCTGCTTCCTGTAGCTTCCGCAATCGAGAAATTATCACTAGATGAAATTTCATTTTGCACTTCATTTTCGGAAACACTATCAAAGTCAGCTGAATTCATCAGAATGAATCCTCCTGCACTAATCATCGAGCTCAAGACCACCGAAATGATAATCCCAAATATAAATGCTGTGCGAGAAACATATTTCTTTTCTTTAGTTTTATGAGTGCCACCTTGTGTTGTATTATAAGAATTATTTTGATTCGAGGTATGCGGATTATTTTTGGTTGAGCTATAAGTATTACTTTGATTTGTGCTGTATGAATTATTTTGGGTTGTATTATAAGAGCTTATGGGTTCTGAATTGTAGAGACTCTTTTGCTCTGTATTATAAGAATTTGTCTGATTTGAATTATATTGGATTCCCTGATTTACCTGTTGGCCATAAGAAGACTGACTCGTTTCTGGATTCACATGAGATCCAATCGACGGATTTACTCCATATGCATTATTACTACTGCTGTTGTTAATATTATTATTGCTATTGTTATTATTGCTGTTATCGTTCATTACTTCCCCCTATTACTGTTTTTATTTAAAATTTCAGCTAGTCTCACCTTGTATTCATTCCGTGTCAATTAAGTCTATATAGAAAATTAGTATGCTTGCACGACTACTACGTGAAATATTCATATTTACTCTTAGCACAGTTAGAATTAGCTGTTAAGTTTTACTATAATAAAATAAAATAGTATTGCGTTGGTATGATATCATACTTATGGGATTTGTGTGATGTGTTTTTCTAAATACTATGTGTTTTAAATGTACCAATTTTTTAGTATCTATACTAGGTACTTTCAGACACTTTTTAGGCACTTTTGCTCTCAAATTCTTGACTATTGCATATAGGTGAAGTATAATTGAAAAGCAGCGTTTATATTTGCTTTGCTAATATAAATCTACTACTACAATATAAATGGAGATACAAATTATGAGACTACGAAAAGAAACAGACGAGCTTGCAGGGGACGAAATATTATTCCTTGCGGAAATATCGGATGCTTTTGCACATCCTGTTAGGCTTAAGTTGTTTAGGGCAATAATGCAATCAAATCGTCAAATGAAAGCCTTGTGTAATAAAGATTTAGTTGCAACTTTTCCTTATGCACAAGCCACAATATCGCAGCACATGGCAAAACTAATTGGGGCGGGCTTGATAGAAACAAAAAAACAAGATAAATTTACGTACTACTATGCGCATATCGGCATGTTAATGAAGTATGTCGACTTATCTAAAAAGTTTGCAATGTAGGATTGCGCAGAGAATAAAGGTTACTTGTGGTAAGTTTCACCTCTATTTATTTTAAAGGATCTATATATTTGTTCTAGTAGAATAATTCGCGCCATCTGGTGCGTAAATGTCATATCAGATAATGAAATCCTAAGATCAGATCGTTGCAAAATCTCCTCTCCCAATCCAAGACTTCCACCGATTACAAACGCAATACTGCTTTTTCCTGCTATAGATAATTCCGCCATGTGAGATGCAAGGGTCTCAGAGGAAATCTTTTTCCCTTTCACATCTAACACTATTACATAATCTGATATGTTTATTCTTCCCAATAGAGAATTTGCTTCCTCCGACTTAGCTTTTTTTTCAAGTGCACTAGTGCTACTCGCTTGGAATTTACTCTCTTTTAATTCAACAATTTCAAGGTCGCAATATGAAGACAATCTTTTTTTGTACTCAACCTCTCCCGCAACCCAATATTTTTCTTTCAACTTTCCTATAGATAATATTTTTATTCTCATATTCCTTGCTCGACAAATTTTCCATTTGCAAATACAATGATAGATTTAAATCCAATTTCCTGAAGGAGTAACTTGGACTCGTCGAAATGATATTTTACCGCCTCGGCAGCATGAGAATCTGCGGATAAAATTACAGAAGCTTTCTTTTCGAGCAACCTCTTTAACAAGAAGTTTGCGGGATATGGAAAAGTTCTAAACTTTCGGAATATGGCTCCAGTGTTTAATTCAAAAATCGCATCCGTTTTTGCACATTCGTCTAGCGCATCGATCGCTAATTCTTCATACTTTTTACTATTCTCATCAAAAAATTTGTTATTAGAATTATTTTTAACTATCAAGTCGAAATGACCGATTATGTCAGGCTTATTTTCTTTAACATTTGTTACGGAAAGCGCATAAAAATGCTCGACGAGTTTCATTGGATTCTTATCAAAAAGTTCATCTATACATAATTGCAACATCTCATGACTGCCATCGACCCAATATGCCTTTCCTGTTTTCTCAGAATATACGTCGTGAACAGAACCTATCATATAGTCTAAGTATTTTCTGGGTATATCTACAGGCGAGTAGTAGTCTTGTTCTATCGAAGTATATATTCTCATTTTCCCATTATATTCATACTTTATTTCATCAATTATTTTTTTATACTCATCAAAATTGCTCGGCGTGACACCTTTTATCTCTGGATCAAAATAAGACTCACCGTGACTTGAAAAGCCAAAATCCGTAATTCCCGCATCATATGCGGATTTTGCCATTTCTTGCATCGATGCCTTACCATCGCAAAAAGTTGAATGATTATGTAAGCTACTAAGTATGCCTGTTGATTCAGTATTTACATTAGCTTCTTTTAGAATCTGCATAATAAACTCCTATTATCTAATTTAATATTATTGCATAGTTTCCTGCTTTACTTTGTGATCGATTATGTGTCGTGATGATATTTCTTCTGTCAATTCTTCAAGTGAAATACCCATGGAAACCATCAACACCAACACATGGTATGTAAGATCCGATATTTCGAAAATAGTCTCTTGTTTGTCTTTTTTCATCGCTGCTATAATAACCTCGGCATTCTCCTCACCAATTTTCTTCAGGATTTTATCGATTCCCTTTTCGAATAAATAGCTTGTGTAGCTTCCCTCTGGACGCTCTTTTTCTCTTTGAACTAGCAATTCGTACAACTTACCTAATGAAAATTGATTCACATTGTTACTAGACTTTTGAGAATTCTTTTCGAGATCATTTATACATTTACTTCGGTCACTAACAAATGTTGCTTCTATCTCTGACGGTGATTCCGTATGTAGTACATTGAAAAAACAAGATTCTTTTCCAGTATGACATGCCGGTCCACTCTTAATAACTTTAATTAATAGTGTATCACTGTCACAATCTCCTTCAATCGAGACTATCCTTTGCAGATTACCGCTTGTTTCACCTTTTTTCCATATCTCGTTACGGCTCCTACTCCAAAAACACGTAATTCCCTCTTTTATAGATATTCTTAACGACTCCTCGTTCATATATGCGACCATAAGCACTTCCTTAGTATAGAAGTCTTGAACCACTGCCGGGATTAACCCTTTCTCATCATATTTCAAACTAGATATATTCACTTTAATCTCCCTCTTTCTCTTGCAATTACTCTTATTCTGAAATTATACTATATTTTCTTTTAATATAGAAGGATTAATTTATTTTGGCAGCATTAAACCCTTGATAGCTCAATACTATGTACGCTCTGCCCGAAAAAGATAAACAGGATGTAATTTTTACTGCATCATAGCAATGTGCTACAGCAACTACATCAGAGAATTAAAAATAGAGGGGATTACAGTTTCTCATAATCTCCCCATCTGCATTGTACTTCGGTGGGAGTGCCCCTCTCCACATCTCTTTGTAACCTTACGGTGTAATAGCAGCACATTATCTACATCAAAGTACAATCTCTTATTAAGAAAATACACCTTTTTCTACTTTTTCTAAAAAAATTTATTGTGTCTCTCTAATTTTGCAACATTTTTGTCTCTAATTTTGAAGGATTTAACTTTTAAATAAAATTGACTTTATATCTACAATTTTAGTATAATTATACTAGTGGATACTTTTAGGAAGTTTATTCTTTTTTCTGTAAAAATGTAATCTGAGGGAGGTTATTATGAGTAAAGTAGCAGTAGTTTATTGGAGCGAAACAGGAAACACAGAGATTATGGCAAAATGTGTAGCAGAAGGAGCTAAGGCACAAAAGGCGGAAGTCGACTTGATAGTAGCCTCTGATTTCTCAAAAGAAAATGTTACTAACTACGATGCTTTTGCGTTTGGATGCTCTGCCAAAGGAGATGAAGAACTTGAAGAATCAGTATTTTTGCCTATGTGGGAAGCAGTAAGCGGAGAAATAGCTGATAAAAAAGTTGTTCTGTTCGGCTCATATGGATGGGGCGGCGGTATCTGGATGGAGAAATGGGTAGAAGAATCACCTTGTACAATACTCGAGACTTATATTTGCCTAGAAACTCCGGGAGCGGATGAAGAATCTGCCTGCAAATCTCTTGGCGAGAAAATTGCATAGATATATATGATTCATAATCTATTGATAAACAAATTAGTTGCAGAGTAATAGATTATTCTGATCCGCTCTTATCATGTGATTTTTTTGGAAAGGATCATCACAATATGTTTAAAAATAAAAATATTATTCTTGGTGTTTCAGGTGGTATCGCTGCATATAAAAGTGCAACTCTGGCTAGCTCATTAGTAAAACTGGGTGCAAATGTTAAAGTAATTATGACGCAAAATGCTTGTAATTTCATTACACCAATTACTTTTGAAACGCTCACAAATAACAAGTGTTTAGTAGACACATTCGATAGGAATTTTGAACACAACGTCGAGCACATTTCTCTATCACAAGAGGCAGATGTTTTTATAGTTGCGCCTGCGACTGCTAATGTAATCGCAAAATTCACACATGGGATTGCAGACGATATGCTTTCTACTACATTTCTAGCCGCAAACTGCCCAAAAATAATTGCGCCTGCAATGAATACTCAAATGTATCAAAGCCCAATAACTCAAAAGAATATATACTCATTAACTCGGCATGGTGTTATTTTTGCTACCCCTGTCAGTGGGTTATTGGCATGTGGTGACATAGGCGAGGGTAAGATGCAAGAACCGGATAAGTTGATTTCATATATCGAAAAATCGCTACATAAAAACAAGGACTTAGAAGGAAAAAAAGTTCTCGTTACCGCTGGTGCGACCAAAGAGACACTCGACCCCGTTAGATATATCACTAACCACTCTACCGGTAAAATGGGTTATGCTCTAGCGAAAGAATGCATGTTACGTGGGGCGGATGTTACGCTAGTCTCGTGTGAAACTAACATATTACCCCCTGATTTTATCGAAGTCGTGTATGTCAAAAGTTCGGCCAATATGTTAGATGCTGTTCTAAAACATGTAGACAAACAAGATATTATTATTAAAGCTGCGGCCGTTTCGGACTACACTCCTCTAAACTATAGTAATGAAAAAATCAAGAAATCCGACGACGATTTATCAATTCCAATGAAACGCACTACCGACATTTTGAAAACAATTTGTGACAAAAAAAGGGATGAGCAATTTGTTTGTGGTTTTTCCATGGAAACACAAGACATGATAGAAAATTCTCGCAAAAAGCTAATTTCCAAAAATGTCGATATGATTGTTGCTAATAATTTAAACGACAAGGGAGCTGGATTTGCAACAGAAACTAATGCTGTTACAATCATCACAAAAACGAATGAAATAGCGATTCCCCTAGACTCAAAAGAAAATATTGCGACTATTGTAATCGATAATATTTTAGCAAACATTAACTCATAGCTTTAATCTTACTTTGGAGTTAGATTTGCACTTTATTTTCTATCCAATACAATTTAACTCAATTCACTACTTAGTACTTGCTTAACACATAGATTTCTGTTGGAGACGATAACATATGGATTTAACAAAAGGCAATATTCTGAATTTACTCATCAAATTCAGCTTACCTATGATGCTTAGTGCCGTATTACAACAACTGTACAATTGGGCAGATGCTTTTATTGTTGGAAACTTAGATGGTGAATTGGCACTTGCAGCTGTCGGTGCTACCTCTACCATTGTTACTTTTATCGTATTTGCGATAACTGGTTTTACTGGTGGTCTAACTATTATCACTGCCCAATTCTTTGGGCAAGGAACTTTAGAAAAAGTGAATCACTTGCTTTGGACTTTTATTTCAATTTTCACTTTTATTTTTGTAATTTCCACATTTTTTTTGTTTTATTATACTGACCAAATCTTATCCATTTTCAAAATGCCCGCGGAAATTTATTCTCTCTCAAAGGAATATATGCAAATTTATCTTTTAGGACTTCCTTTTATTTGTGTATATAACATTTACTCTAGTATACTTCGAGGAATTGGAGATAGTAAACTACCTTTCGTTGCTGTTGTTGTTTCTTCTATATTAAATGTAATTTTAGATATTATTTTTATTGGACCATTGGAAATGAGTACTGCGGGAGCTGCTCTGGCAACTACAATTTCACAAATAGTTATGGTTATATTTGTATTGATAGCTGGAACTAAAAAACATATCCTACTCCGTCTTTCTATAAGAACCAAGATAATACACTTTGATTTGTTTAAAAAAGGCATTGCCGTCGGAACTCCCCTGATGATTCAATCATCGGTAATAACAGCTGGCGGAGTACTATTGCAAGGATTTATGAATAGTTTTGGAACTGCTGTAATCGCTGGTGTAACCACCGCTTATAGGGTTGATTCAATAATGCTAATTCCTATTATTAATCTATCGATGGGGCAAACCACACTTATTGCACAAAATGTAGGGGCAGGAGATCCTATCAGAGCACGTAAGGGATTAGTGCATGGAACTATTTTAGTTGGAATCGTCTCTATTATCTTAGGATTCCTAGTAATGTTTTTAGGACAATACATCATTGCTATTTTTGGATTATCCGACGAATCCCTTGTTATTGGCGGAGAATTTTTCTTGCATCTTGGTCCGTTTTACTTTTTATACGGATTAAGTTGTTCGTTTAGAGGGTACTTAGAGGCTCATGGTAAAGTTATTGTTACTTGCATTATTACTGTTATTTCTTTGATAGTTAGAGTAATTAGTTCATATTCTCTCGTCAGTATTTTTGATTACAATATTATTGCATTATCTGAAGGATTTTCATGGGCCGCAAATCTTTTGCTTGTGCTCGTATACGCTTTCATTTTCCTTAATAATCAAAAAAGAAATTCTAAAGAGAATTCATCTTAATTATATTTAAATTATTTTTATACTAATCTATTCTTAACACATTATTTTATACATCAGGAGAATACTATGAACCAAAATGAAATACTAAAACGATATTCACAAATCATAACTTACAATACACTTTCTCATGACGGTGACGACGAAGATAAAAGAAAGCCCTTCATCGAAATGGCAGAGTATATGAAAATTGCTTTTCCTAATGTCCACAAAACAATGTCAAAAGAAGAAGTTTGTGGAAAAGGTGCATCTTTAATTTACAAATGGGAGTCGCCTAACCCTTCAGGAAAATTGCCATTTGCTATACTGGCCCATATGGATGTCGTGCCTGTTGAAGCCCCGGACACCTGGACGCACCCTCCTTTTTCCGGATACTTTGATGAAGAATACATTTGGGGGAGAGGATCGAACGATGACAAGTGCTCTGTCGTGGGAGTCTTGGAAGCTTGTGAAGACTTGATTATTCAAGGGTTTGTGCCTACCAGAGATATTTATTTGTTGTTTGGACATAATGAGGAAGATACACTGTGCAAGGAATCGGGAGCAGCCTCGATTGCTCAAGTCTTAAAAGACCGTGGAGTTACTCTCGAATTCGTATGGGACGAAGGCGGTGCTATTATTACCGACCCTCCTTTTGGGATAAATAATCAGGCTGCGATGATAGGCCTTGCAGAAAAAGGCTTTGCAAATGTTCTACTCAAGGTTACAGGAATAGGAGGTCACTCAGCAGAACCACCGAAAAACACCGCTTTTGGCGATTTATCCGCATTACTATCCGAAATACAGCGTAATCCTATTAAGCCAACACTTATTCCCACAGTAGCGCAAATGCTTGGAGTTATGGGAAGAAATATCAACGGTTTCTTGGGTTTCGCTCTTAAAAATTTGTGGCTATTTAAGCCACTTGCACTGAACGTCTTGTCCAATAATAATTTAACTGGAGCGATGGTACGATCTACGATTGTTCCGACGATGGCAAATATAGGAACGGCACACAACGTCTTGCCACAAGAGGCATGTGCAAATTTGAACATAAGAATCCTGCCCGGAGACAGTCTCGATGATGTCCTTGCACACATATTCCGATTGTCGGAGAAAATCGGAATATCTCAAAGAACTTCCTTTGAAGTACTGGCATGTTCGGAAGCCCTCAAAGAAACAGATATCGCCCACGAAACATATGCTAATCTTTCGGAAGTTTTCCAAAAGATTAATAAGGATGTTATTATTGTCCCATATTTGGTGACCGGAGCGACAGATTCTAGAGAATACTCAGAAGTGGCCAATCAAATATTCAGAATATATCCTTTTGCGCTTAGCCAGGAGGAAATCGGTGCGATGCACGGGACCGATGAGCGGATAAAAGTAAAAAGCTATCTGGATGGAATAGAAATATATAAAGAACTTATAACTCTTGAAAATAAATAAGTGAATTATAATTATTTGCACTTTATATTCTATATGATACATCCATTTTTATATTTTATAATATTTCTGATGCACTTTAAAAAAATGGTAAAGTATCCAAAACTACTACTAAATAATGGGAAGGTTAATAAAAATGAAAAAGAATATTAATATCGGTACAAAGTCATTTTTGACAACTGTTTGTATCCTCTTGGCAATTATGATTTTTGCTGGAATTTTGACTCAACTATTGCCACAAGGAAGTTTTGAGAGAGTCTTAGATGAACAAACCGGTCAAGAACTTGTTGTTCCTAACACGTATGTTATAAATGAAGATGCAACCCCCCTCCCAATCTGGAGATGGTTTACCGCACCGGTCGAAACACTATTTCAACCCGATGCTATTACGGCGATTGTAATCATTGTATTTATAATCTTAATCGGAGGAACGTTTGCGGTGCTCGACGCGGGAGGTATCTTTTCATATGTGATTGGGATAACTATTAGTAAATACGGAGAAAGAAAGTACTTGCTTATCGCAATCATATCGTTTATGTTTATGTTTATGGGTTCTACTATGGGGTTGTTAGAAGAGGTAGTTCCGCTCGTCCCCATCGTGGTATCACTCGCAGTTGCGCTAAAGTGGGATGCACTTACAGGTCTTGGAATGAGTCTTCTTGCAGTCGGATTTGGTTTTGCCGCCGGCACGTTTAATCCTTTCACCATCGCAATTGCACAGCAACTCGCAGGAGTTGAACTATACTCGGGATTGTGGCTCAGGATCATAATTTTTGCAATTATATATACAATCCTTGTTACTTTTCTTATTCGATACGCAAAAAAAATTGAAATTAATCCTCAAAAGTCATTATTATATGGAATGGAACTATCGGTTTCAGATTTTGATTCAGAGAAAGAACATTCGCCCAAAACAAAGAAGGCTGCCATCGTTTTCGCAACAGCTCTAGGTGTTGTAATTTCTTATGTAATTGTATCACTTTTCGTGCCAGGCATGTCTCAAGTGACGATGCCCGTAATGGCATTAGTTTTAACTATCGGCGGTTTAATTGCTGGAAGAATTGCTCTCGATAAATTTTTAGGCGTTTTTCTCAAGGGAATGATAAACATTTCTCCTTGTGCAATACTAATAATCATGGCTCTTTCCGTCAAGTTTATTATAGTCGAAGGTGGTATACTAGATACAATTCTTAATGCAGCATACACAATGTTTGAAGACGTTTCCTCATATACTGCTGTAATCATGATTTATATATTGGTACTCATACTTCAATTCTTCATCAGTGGTGCCGCGTCTAAAGCGTTTCTAATCATGCCTATCATAGTGCCTTTAGGCGATTTAGTCGGATTGACTAGACAGACCATCGTTCAGGTTTTCTGCTTTGCAGACGGCTTTACGAATGTATTCTTCCCTACTTGTGCATTGATGTTAATCGCCTTAGGCCTCGTCAATGTCCCAATTTCGAAGTGGATGAAGTGGACATGGAAACTACAATTGGTGATTCTCATTGTTACGATGGCTATTTCAGTTTTTACGGTTGCTATTGAGTACCAATAAAAAAAGCAATTGGGGTATTTGAGTTTCGGCTCGTATCCCCAATCACTTTTTCTTTTAGTACACAGTTTGTTTCGATTCTGTGAATTTGCTTTCGCTATTGCTCTATCTATTCCTCATTGGACATACAGCAATTTTTATACTTTTTGCCCGATCCGCATGTGCAAGGATCGTTTCTTCCCACCTTCGGAGCATCTCTTCTGATTGTCTCTTGCTTTTGTTGACGCGGCGGAACGTGTGTCTGCTGAGGAACTCCTTGCCCTTGTAAAACTTTTTCGTCCTTAAACTCGTCTTTTTTTGCTTCCTTCACTTGAACATTGCTAGTTCTTTGAGCATTAGTTTTTACCGTCACATTGTAGCAGTATTTTACGGTATCATCCTTTATGTACTGTATCATCTGTTCGAACATGTCGAAACCTTCTTTTGCATATGCAGCTGCAGGGTCTTGTTGCCCAATAGATCTTAACCCGATTCCGGATTTTAATTGATCCATCGCATCTATATGATCCATCCAGAGATTGTCTACTACTCTTAGCAAAATCATTCGCTCTATTTCACGAAGCTCATCTGCTCCTATCTCTTCTTCTTTTTGATCATATAATTTTACGAAATAGTTACTGATATCTTCTTTAAAAGAACTCTCGTCGTATTCTTCTATTTTATCTACGTCGATTGATTCACGTAAGACCAGCTTCGGCGTAATATTACGAAGATTCTTTTCGAGCGTGCTTAAATCCCATTCCTCAGGGTATTTAGACGCGAATACAATCGGATCTATTATCTCCGTCAAAACTTCTTCTCTCATGTTTGAAATGTAGTCCTTAAGGTTGTCTCCATGAAGAACTTTCTTTCTTTGATCGTAGATTATCTCTCTTTGCTTATTCATCACGTTATCGTATTGTAATACATAACGTCGTATGCCATAGTTCTTTCCTTCTACTTTTTTCTGTGCACTTTCTATGGATCTAGTTAGCATCTTTGCTTCCAAAGCGTCTTCTTCATCAAAGCCAAGCTTTTCGACCATGCTTTGCATTCTTTCGCCGCCAAACAGTCTCAGAAGTTCATCTTCCATAGACAGGAAAAACTGTGTCTGTCCAGGGTCACCTTGACGCCCTGAACGTCCTCTAAGTTGGTTATCGATTCTTCTCGCTTCATGTCTTTCTGTCCCTATGATTGCAAGTCCACCGATTTCTTTTACTTGTTCTTGTTCGTTCTTTCTTTCTTCTTTATACTTATTATGTAACTCAGAAAAAGTTTTGCGTGCCCTGTTCAATTCCTCGTCGTCTGTCTTCACATATCCTGTAGCAAAAGATATCGCCTCCTCAGAAAAACCATTTTTTCGCATTTCTTTTTTTGCTTCAAATTCGGGGTTTCCTCCGAGTATTATGTCTGTTCCTCTGCCCGCCATGTTCGTTGCTATTGTAACAGCGCCTAGTCTTCCTGCTTCTGCGACAATCTCTGCCTCTTTTTCATGGTGTTTCGCATTTAAGACATTG
Source organism: uncultured Oscillospiraceae bacterium (assembly GCA_964367585.1). Classification (GTDB taxonomy): domain Bacteria; phylum Bacillota; class Clostridia; order Peptostreptococcales; family Anaerovoracaceae; genus CAYJGJ01. Next base: position 154,259 of record CAYIYH010000002.1, on the reverse strand, counting down.
TGCTTAATTCCTTTTTTCTTCAAGAGAGTGCTCAACAGTTCGGATCTCTCTATCGAAATTGTACCTATCAATATCGGTTGTCCGGTACTATGGAGTTCCGCCACCCTATTTGCAATAGCATCGTACTTATTTTTTTGCTTTGCATATATAGCATCTTGCATATCATTTCTTTGGATAGGTGAATTAGTTGGAATTTCAACTACATCCATATTATATATGTCTTGAAATTCTTCTTCCTCTGTCTTGGCCGTACCTGTCATTCCTGAAAGCTTCGAGTACATCCTAAAGTAGTTTTGGAGGGTTATCGTCGCCAGAGTCTTTGACTCAGATCTAACAAGAAGTTTTTCTTTTGCTTCTATTGCTTGATGTAAACCATTTCCATATCGTCTGCCATACATCAAACGACCGGTGAATTCATCTACGATTACTATTTCTCCGTCCTTGACTATATAATCGATGTCTTTATTCATCAATGTCTTCGCTTTTAATGCTTGGATAACATGATGGTTTACTTCCATGTTCTCAGGGTCGCCAAAGTTTTCTATTTTAAAGTAGTTTTCGGCCTTCTCAACACCACTATCTGTCAATACCGCCTGTTTGTCTTTTTCGTCGACCGTAAAGTCATCATCATTTCTCAAAGTCGAAACAAATCTATTTGCAATTTGGTATAATTCCGTCGATTTCGTTCCCTGTCCTGATATTATCAATGGTGTCCTTGCTTCATCTATAAGTATTGAATCGACTTCATCTACTATGGCATAGTTTAGTGGCCTTTGCGTTAGCTGCTCAGCATATGCGACCATGTTGTCACGCAAATAATCAAATCCAAATTCGTTGTTGGTACCATACGTAATGTCTGCCTTATATGCTTCCTTTCTCATTTCATCTCTGACTTCATGAATAACACAACCAACAGTAAGTCCGAGGAATGAATATAATTTACCCATCCAGTCTGCATCACGTTTGGCTAAGTAATCATTGACGGTTACAATGTGTACTCCTTTTCCTTCCAAGGCATTCAAATATGCAGCCAATGTTGCAACCAATGTTTTACCTTCTCCGGTTTTCATTTCCGCAATTCTTCCTTGATGAAGTACTACACCACCAATAAGCTGAACATGAAAATGTTTCATTCCAAGGCTTCTAACAGAACCTTCACGGCATACGGCAAAAGCTTCGGGCAGAATATCATCTAATGTTTCTCCGTTCTTCAATCTTTCTTTGAATTCAACGGTTTTTTGCTTAAGCTCAGAATCACTCAATGACTGCATTTTTTCATCGAATGCTTCTACCTCGCTTACAATTGCTTTAATTTTCTTTATCTCTTTTTCATTTAAATTTCCAAAGAGCTTTTCCACAAAACTCATATATTCTCTACCTACTTTTCACTTTTTTCTTTTTCTATAACTTTTAAGTTTATCTCTATAGCCTTTCGCTCATCTGATTTAGTTACTTTTACATGGAATTCTTTTTCTGCCATATCATAAACAAACGAATCGCCCTGTGCAGGGATTTTATCTAATTGCAATACGACCCAGCCGTTGACAGTAGTTACATTTACATCCTCATATACATCGAAGTAGTCTAACATTTTATCAAAATTAGTACTACACTGGACTCTATACGATCCGTCTTGGAGTTTAACTATTTCTTCAGATTCTACTTCATCATGCTCGTCGTATATCTCTCCTACTAATTCCTCTATTATATCCTCCATTGTAACGATACCGTCTGTTCCACCATACTCATCTACGATTATCGCCAAGTGAGTCTTTTTTTGCTTTAACTTCTTGAGCAATACTGCAATTTTAATCGACCCCACTACATATATTACAGGCTTGACATATTCCAGAATTTTACATTCTGTATGATATATATAATTGTGGAAGTCTTTTTGGTTTAATACCCCCACGATATTATCCATGTCGTCGTCATATACAGGCAGACGCGAAAATCCGGTCTCGATAAACTTCTCCGCAATGTCTTTTTTTGGAGTGCTAACTTCTACAGCCATTATATCCACCCTGGGTGTCATTACATCCCATGCCTCGAGTTCATTGAATTCAATGGCATTTTGGATTAATTCACTGTGTTCGTTATTAATACTCCCAACTGTTTCGGCCTCTTCAACTATAATTAAAAGCTCATCTTCCGTGATACCAGTACGACCTTTAGTCCTAAAAACCTTGATTAATAACATCTTCCACAAAGAAAAAATATAGTTGATTGGCGTAAGTACTACCATTAGGAATCCAATATAAGGCGCAGAAAATTTTGCGAATGCTTCTGGATTTTCTTTAGCTAGGTTTTTGGGTGATATTTCTCCAAAGATGAGAACTACTATAGTCATTACGGCAGTCGCTATTGTTGGTCCGTAAGTCGATCCGTACAATGAGATAAACATACTTGTTCCAACTGCAGTCATCATTATATTTACAACGTTATTCCCTATCAGCACTGTAGATAAAAGTTTATCATATTTTCCCGCAAGATTAAGTACTTTCTTTGCTCCTTCATCTCCGTCAGTCGCAGAATTCTTAAGCCTTATTCTGTTAAAAGAGGTAAATGCTGTCTCTGTCGCGGAGAAATACCCCGACAGTATTACACAAAAGACTACAACTATTATCGAACCCGTATGTTCTTCCATTATTTTATTTTTTCCTTTCCAAAACAACTTTATATAATTAGACGCTCATAGCATGAGCTTATTTTATCATGAGATGATATTTGTACCCATGTACTGTTCTAGGGCTTCGGGCACTGTGACACTCCCATCTTCATTTTGGAAGTTTTCTAATATTGCAGCAACAGTCCTTCCAACAGCAAGTCCCGATCCATTTAGTGTATGGACGAACTTAACTTTTCCATCATCGTCCCTAAATCTAATATTAGCTCGTCTTGCCTGATAGTCTTCAAAATTACTACATGACGATATTTCTACATATCTATTATAGCTTGGCATCCACACTTCAATATCGTATGTCATTGCCGAGCTAAATCCTATATCTCCAGAACATAATCTTACTACACGGTATGGTATTTTTAGCAGCTTCAAGACTTTTTCAGCATTTGACGTCAATGTTTCAAGCTCATCGTATGATGTTTTCGGATCTACGAATTTGACTAATTCTACCTTATTAAACTGGTGCAATCTTATAAGTCCACGGGTATCTCTACCCGCAGACCCTGCCTCTGCTCTAAAGCAGGGGGTATATGCAGTATAGTATAATGGAAGTTCTGCTTTATCCATTATTTCATTTGCCCTAAGATTAGTCAAGGGGACTTCTGCAGTTGGAGCCAAAAAGAAGTCTTTTTGTGGTATATAAAACATGTCTTCTTCGAATTTCGGAAGTTGTCCGGTCCCTGTCATCGCAGCCCTGTTTATCATAAATGGAGGCAAAATCTCTATGTATCCATGATGGTTTGTATGCAGGTCTAACATGAAATTAATCAATGATCGTTCCAGTTTTGCGCCTAATCCCTTGTATACACTAAATCTTGCACCTGCAACCTTTGCGGCTCTTTCGAAATCCAATATTTGCAGGTTTTCGCCGAGATCCCAATGTGCCCTTGGCTCAAACGAAAATGATGTAGGAGCAAGATTATCCCTCATAAACTCGTTTTGGGTATCGTCATTTCCAAATGGAACTTTTTCATTGATTGTATTTGGAATAGACAACAATAAGTTTTTCAAGTCGGCTTCTATATTAGAAAGCTGTTCGTCTAGTCCCTTTATTTCTTCCGATAAAGATTTCATTTCTCTCATTATCTCAGATGTATCTTTTCCTTCTTTTTTTAAAAGCGGAATTTCTTTTGATACTTTATTTTGTCTACTTTTTTTGTCCTCGACCACTTCTAGTAAAGCTCTTCTTTTTACATCTAGGTCACGGACTTCGCCGATTCCATAGTCTCCTTTACCACGAAATTCTACTTGTGATTTTACTGCATCAAAAGACTCTCTTATTTTCTTTACGTCTAACATCTGTACACCTTCCTACTTTCCCTCTCTCAAACCCCATGGGAAATTAAAACAAATTCTTCTTATATATGCTATACATTTCTCCTAATTCACTTACAGCCTTTTGCAATTCTTTTTGCAATACTGAAGCTGTTTCATAGTCGTCACATTCCAATGCTTCCACTATTTCGGTTAACAAGCATTTGTACTCTTCCGTGTTTTTCCCAATTTTTGCTCTCAGCGCATTTATTTCTATCCAGTGTTTACGATCAAAATGATCTTTTACTTCTTTTCCACCATCTTTGAGCTCTACACAACTTCGAATATAGCTCATCACTTCCGGAACTATCCTGTTTTTTAACTCTGTCTTCCATTGCGACAATGTCTGTTCTTTAAATGACTCAATGATTAATGGAGAAATAACATCATCTCTCAAATATATCTGCATTTTATCATAACTACACGAAAAGGCACTGATATTTTCGTAAACTGTTTCGGGGGCTATACCATAAAGTATATTTCTCTCCTCCTGTGTATAATACTCGAATACATCTTCCTCACTTCGATACTCCCTGTTTTTTTCTAGGTAAAAATCATCTTCACCATGTTTTTTTGAGATAGACTTTTCCAATTCTGACGAAATTTTGTTTCCCGAAACCGCAGCATTTATTCCATCTAATGCCGCAAGGTACGATGCTGCTATTACCAAATATGTATTACTCTTTGGATTAGGAGAACGAACTTCGAATCGAGTCGCAGCAGCATTATTTATATCCCTAATTAAACCGACTAGTATAGTCCTATTTCGCGAAGCCTTACTTACAGACTCTCCTAAGGATGTTACGACACATACTGGAGCCTCATATCCGGGTTTTAGTCGATTAAAGGAGTCAGTTGTCGCACTTATAAAGGGACTTACCACTTCATAATTTTTTAGGAAACCCATCAATGCGCCCATTCCTATGGGACTCATGAACTCATTTTCCACGTCTTTAGCTGCGAATAAGTTTACTTTTTCCCCACTTTTTAGACGTGCGATGAGTCCTAGATGGGTGTGCTCACCATTACCTGCAACTCCCTCGATTGGCTTCGCCAAAAAAGACACTTCTAAGCCATGCTTTGTGAAAATATCTCTAATTATATGTCTAATCTGATATTCGTTGTCTGCAGCTTGCATAGCATCGGCGTACTTCCAGTCAATTTCGAGTTGCTCCATGATTTGTCCATAGTTACCCGAATTGTCCAATTTAGCCTTTACTCCACCGACTTCCTTGTGTCCCATCTCTATTTCAAAACCGTATTTATCTAAAAATATTAGTGTTTCTTCTAATGCGGTCCTTACTGTGCCGATGGTCCTTTTCCAATATTGCTCTTTTAATACTTGTGCCGTAGATAATTGCTCCCTATCAGCAATATCTTCCGGTGTCTTAACCCAAAACTCCAACTCTGTAGCACAAGTAAATTCTATATTCTCAATTTCATCTATATTATTAACACCATTAAGATGGTTAAAAATATAAGGATTCTCGGATAAAAGTTCCATCATTTTTTTTGAAAAATGTTTCAGGGTATTATGCAAAAATACCCTTGAGCCGCATTCAAAATTATCGTTGTGTAACAAAAAAGACGGGATTCTAAGGGTTGCAACAGGAAGATTAGTCTTATAGTCGATATAGTTAAAATTATGATCTACATACCAGTTTACATCTAGGTCAGGAAGGATTGCAACCTTACCATTGTTTACATCCGCTATTTTGGGAAGCGCAACGCTGGAACCGTCAGTCTGAACTCCAGAATTTAATATATTTTTCATATCTTTAATAAAAGCAGCAACCGGAATTTTTTCATCCGTCCCTTGCCCACTGTGGTCTATAGCAGAAAGCGAGACAAACTTAACTTCCGGGTGCTTTGAAAGAATACTTGTTATTTGCTCTTTGCTATGTTCACCTTTCGGAATCACAAATAGCATCTTGTCTATATCATAATTAATCAATTTTATCCCTCATTTCGCTCACAGGTTTTTACGCAACTCATTTTATTTTTCATAGAAGATTTTTCGAATCATATTATTCTTATTATGTATAATACTATTTTTCAAAAAAAGATCATTTTTTCAAATTTAGTACAAATATGCACTAAATACTATTCTAAAGAGAATTGTATTTAGTGCATATTTCCTAATACCTTATCTTATTACATGGAATTAAGATTATCACAACACCTAACACCATTATTTTACTGAGCTAATTGATTCAAGTATCCTTCAAGCTCTTTCATTTTTTCTCCGTACTCAGCCCAATCCCCATTCATTTGTGCCTCTATCGCTTCGTTATATGCTTGAGAAGCACTTCGGATCAAGTCTGACTGTGAAAGTGAATCCGGTTGTTGCTCGTCTTCGTTGGTCTCATCCCCACTACCATCACTATCAGTACCCTCGGATTCATCCGCTCCTATTTCATCGCCGAATAGATCTTGCAAAGCTTCTTCCAATGTTTCTTCGTATGCTATCTTTCCATCATAGTAAGCAATAACCCTCTTCATCTCAGGTATTGCAGACGCCGATGCTTCTAGGTACACAGGTTCAATGTATACAAGTGAATTTTCTATAGGTACGATAAATAAATTCCCTCTACTATACGTAGAGCCCGAGCCTTCCCACAACGAGAAGTCTTGCGAAACTTCTGTATTTTGGTCTATTGCGGCCTCTATTTGCATTGGCCCCGGTATAGTAACATTATTAGGCAAACTGTATAGTAAGAGCTCTCCATAATGGTCTCCATCACTTCTTGCAACTAACATGGCTGTCATATTCTGTCTTGCTCTTGGAGTATATGGTATTGAACTTACAAACTCCGCCTTTTCTTCTCCCGGCAATTTAAATATGAAATAGTTAGGAGACATTTGAACTTCTTCCGTTCCGTATATTTGTGATGCAATTTCCCAAATGTCTTCGTTTAGATAAAATACGCTTGGATCTTCCATATGATATTTTGCGTATACTTTTGACTGTACATCTAGCATTGTATGCGGATATCTTATGTGCGAACGAAGCCCCTCTGGCATCTCTTCAAGTGGTTTAAATAAATCTTCGTATATCTTGCTATACGTTTGAATTATTGGATCGTCTTCTTCGGAAATATAGAAATCTACATCTCCATTATATGCGTCGACAACTACTTTCACGGAATTCCTTATATAGTTAACAGAAGAAGTTTCAGGGGAATATGGCTCTGAATATGGATATTTAGAGCTATATGTATACGCATCTATCATCCAATAAAGTTTTCCCTCATCCACTACAATATATGGGTCACCGTCATAACTCAAGTAAGGCATTATCTTTGTAACTCTTTCCATTACATTTCTGTTAATCACTATTCTTGAGTCACTATTTACATTGGAAGACACTAACAATTGCACGTCTGCCTCTTTTATTGCAAAAACGAGTCTATTAAAGAAGTTTAATTCAATACCAGCATCACCCTCATAAAAAGTAAATTGATTAGAATCTCCATCAGGATAATCGAACTCTTCTTCGTCTGTGTTTACTAAAATATAGTTATTAGTCATTTCTCCAAAGTATATTTCCGGTCTTGTTATTTGAATCTCTTCGACTGCGGAATCAGGAGGAATGTTTTGTATCATGATATCCGGCTGCCCATTAGCGGTGGTTGTATCTACCCTAGACAATGCGATACCGTATCCATGAGTATATTTCAAATGAGTGTTAAGCCATGTTTGCTCAATTTGAGTCTCGTCGATTTCTCGTGCAGACAAATAGGCTTGCGTATACTTCCCATTTATCATGTATCTATCGACGTCAGTACTATAGAAAGTATAGTAATTTCTTATACTTTGAGTTTGATTATAAAATGTTTGTACAGGCTGATAGTCATTTATTCTGATATTATCTATCGTCTCAACATTGTTTATTATGTCTTCACTAGTCAATGTATTGTCCGCTTCGAAAACTTCTGTCTTAACATCTTGCAAGTCATACGCCATCTGCGTGAAGGCGATATTGTTTTCTAAGTAAGTTCTTTCTTTGCTCAATTCATCTGTTTCTACCATGTAGCTTTGGACAACAAAAGATGCACCCGTGCCTAATGCAGTAACGGCAATCATCATGACCGGTACGATAAGAAATGTTTTTAACTTCTTCTTGCGTATACTAATCGGCGTCATTATTGCACCTACGACTGCAAGTCCTGCGACAATTCTATGCACCCAAAGCGTTACATTAATATCAGTAAATCCAGCACCGTAAACAATTCCTGTAGAACCGCCATATAGCAACTCGAACTGGTTTAGAAAGAAACTTAGCGCAACCGATAGGAAAAACACAGAAACAAGTATTGATATTTGTCCTGTTGCAACTTGCAAAATTGACTTTGCAGCCTTTTCGATATCAGGATTCATAGTTGGTTGCTTCACATTTCCGCCATTGAAATTTCCAAACAGTTTATCGAAAGGCGAAGATGCTCCTTGTGTTTTTTTAGGCTCCTCATCGTCACTGTTTTCGGAATTAGTTCGCGTTTTGGAATTTGATGGCGATTTAGATGCGAGTACCATATAGTAAATTACCGACATCAATATCATCATTATAACGAATGCCATCACCAAAGAATTGATTATTGCTATAAATTCAGATTGGAATATATAAAACGAAACGTCCAAACCAAATATAGGATCTAAAACACCAAACTCCGTTAAATTCGTAAATTCCAGGTATTCAAACCATATCCTTGGTACAACCCAAATAGTTTCAAAAATCGAAAACGCAATTGCAATTATGAGTGCAATTCTATTTAGTTGTTTGGCTTCGGGAACCACATCGGTAGCTATTTTTTTATAATAGCCCTTCCTAATTCCTACCAAATATATGTAGAAAAGGATTGTTAGGATAAAGAATAGGGGTATGCCTATCTGCAACATCGCCACGAGTCTTCTAAAGAACACGCTCGTATAACCCATTTCTTCAAACCATAGCCAGTCGGAAATAAAGTTTACCATACTAGAAAATGCAACTACAATTACACCTAGTATTATCATTGTAATCATTAGGCGTTTTTGTTTTTTTTCCCTTGAAGCACTTGTACTTTTTTTCATTTTTTTATATTCTCTCTTTCTCGCAATTATATAATTCGAGCTCTTTTTAAAGCGAGGCTAAGAAGCTAACGTGATTGCACGATTAGTCCGTGCCGTGGTTATAATCGCAAAACGATATTATCATGCGAACCCGTTATGCCTAGTCTCTACTTGAATCACGACCCTAGTAGTAAATCAAATATTGTAGATTCGAGGTCTATTGCCCAATCTGAAAATGCGGTATCAGGGAAGAATTCTACTGCTACAATCATTGTAACTTGAAGTAGAATATATAATATTAATATAACCGCTATTACTTTTAGTATGATTAACCCTATTTTTTTACCTGTACTACTTTTTCCTGTCTTCTCTTTTTTATTCTTCTTTTCTTTCTTTGATTTTTTGTCACCATCTTCTTCGTCAAATACTTCGTTTAAGCTCATTCTTCCAGAGCTTTGAGAAGTAAACTCCTCTGATTCGACTTCGTCCATCGCATCAGATTCGGAGCTTGTAGCATCAAATCCTCCAGTTGATTCTTTTTCAAAAGTGCTTACAGCATCTACCTGCAAATCAGCTTGCGACTTTTCTGCTTCAGGATTTTTTGGAAGAACTCTGATAGTAGCTCCTAATAACTCATCATCTATTGTTTCTTCACTATATTCACTTGACTCAATAGATTCCGCAAATTCATCTTCAACCATTACTAGAGGTTCAGTCACATCAGTACTGATTGAATCAGCATTGGTATCGTCTTGTAAAGGATTTTCTCCTTGCATCGCATCTTCTTTTTCTAGCTCTTGAAAAACATCCGTTCCAAACAAGTCCTCCATAGTTAAACTTTCGACGCTTTTCGGTTCAAACTCTGTTTCTGTTTGTGTTGTTTCTTCCTCAGAAGTTTCTGTCGTATAAGATTCAGAGATATCACTTTCCTGGTCTATATAGTCCGATAATAGTGAATCAGTGTCGTCTTGCTCCGCATCTTCCGGCAATAATTCGATAGAAGATTCTTCACTTTCAGAATCTGCATTTAAAAATTCGGCATTTAATTCTTCCACATTCGGAGTTTCCTCGGTTAAAGTTTCTGTACTTAGAACTTCTTCAATTGAAGTTTCTGCATCTAGCAATCCTTCAGATGGAGTTTCTTCATTTAAAATATCGTCTATTGAAATTTCGCCTTCTTCAATTGCGTCGTTTTCGATTTCATTATCTACAACTTCCTCATTTTCAGTTTCATCGCCTATAGTTCCAACAGTTATTGCATCCTCAAGCATTTCAGTTTCAGAAAGCAAATCAAAGATATCTCCCTCAGAAATATCGTCTACTGCTTCCACATCAGATACATTTTCTTCCGTGTCATTTTCTAACCATCGGCTAGGAGATTCAAATGCATACGGCTCGTCGTCTTGCGGTTGCTCCGCGATTTCACTCAATCCCTCTTCTGTGGTTAAAAAAACAGGAGGAACGAACATGTATGGATTACCCGTTTCTTCTGCTTTTGATTCTACATCATTACTGATTACAGTTCCACTTTCATAGGTATCTATAGATTTGTCGGAGACTATTTTCGTTTCGTATGTATTGAAAGTTTCTATATCCGAGTAGTTACTTTCTTCGTTATCAAAGATAAAATTATCATACCTTGCCGCACTACTGTCATCAAATTGGAAAGAAGCCGAAGAATCCAGCGTTGTATCTTCATTTTCCCACGTTCCTGGCAAATTACCTGACAATTTCGCATGCTGCTCATCGAGTATCTTTTGAGCCATTTCATTTTCTATGCTTTGTGTATAAGTAAGAGGTGTTTCCACGGGAGATTTTGTGATATCCATGTCAGAAAGAAGCTCTTTTTCCAAGGCTTCCAAATCTTCTTTCATTCCAAATAATTCAGGTCGAGACATGATTTCATCGATTGTAGGGGAATCAGAGTATGATACACTTACATCTTCACTTTGAATTGGTGTGACATGCGAGTTTTCTTCAGGCTTGCTTTTTGTAGTCTTTTCTATAAATTCCCATACATCGTCTGTTTTTAGTATGTCGGTCGGTGGAAATCCATCTGTATTCCATTCTAGTGTTGGTACTTGGCGACCTCTTTCTCTAGCTCTTATAGCCATACGATCTTCAGGGACTGTTTGGATATTACAATCATCGCATAGAATAGCGCCATCGCCTATTTCACGGCCGCATTTATTACAAAACATTTTCTTTTTTCTCCAATCTTAATTTATTTTATAGTATGCAATACTTTCCTTAAATACTCATCATTATTATCAATCGGTTGAACTATACTATTTTCGTTATTATTATTTGCGACATTTATCTGATTATCAGGGAAGGGATTTTCATTTTCCCTGCTATTTTCAATATTAATCTGTTGGATAGGGGTAATCTTATCGGACTCCGAATTATTTGCATTCGTCGTCGCTTGGTTCGGAATAGGCTTATTGGGTTCTGGATTGTTTATCATTGTCACTGGTTGATTCGAGGCAATGTTCTTGAATTTATCCATCTCAGAAGTTACCATTATCGAGTTTTGGCTAACAACATTATTTAATTGGACAGGCGCTGATTGAGATCCCATCGCACCTTTTTTATTGTTCTCAATACCTGTTTTTTTATTCTCTGATTTTGGTGTATCTGTTTTTTTCTCAGGTTTTACCAAAGCTTTGTTTTTAAGCTTAACAGCAGTGTTGTTTTCTAGATTCGTATCGACTTTATTCGCAAGAGCCGTTACCACTTTGCTTTCATGCTTTTGTACAATCTCACTTTCAACTGCCTTTTCAACATCTACACTATCTTTAAAATTTGGTTTTGATATCAACTTCGAGATGTCATTCTCATTAGTGGGTACAAAATTAATATCTTCTTGAATTCTATTATCGACATAAATGACTTCACTCTTATTTTTTTGCGATTCTAATAGAACCTTGACTTCATTAATATGCACTGTCAGATCCGCTATCTTTTTATCCAACTCTACTAATATCTGCTTTTCTTTATCTCTATTACGATTACCTATCGCAAAAATAATTCTTACTACAATAGGCGATAATATCACCGCTAGCAGTATGATAAATAACGCTTCTCTACTTATACTATCTAACCAACTCATTTGGACACCCCACATTTAATATTTTGGATATTATACTACACTATCTTTGCAAATGCAACACTCAATAACTTGATTTTGCATTGATTTTGTAATATGTCAATAAATCGATTTAGTAATAAAGTTAGCGCTGTTTCCATGACATATCGCAACGGCTAACGCATCCGCAGTATCGTCCGGGTGTGGAACCTCTTTTAGATGGAGTATTCTCTTAACCATCTCTTGTACTTGCGTCTTTTCTGCCCTTCCATATCCCACCAGTGCTTGTTTCACTTGCAACGGAGTATATTCATATATGCTGACACCTCGCGCAACACATGAAAGCATTGCCACTCCCCTAGCCTGTCCAACCAATAGCGCCGTCTTGGCATTATTATTAAAAAAGAGTTGCTCTATCGATGCAGTACTTGGCTTGTACTCCAAAAGCAACTCTTCCAACTCCCTGTGTATTTGGAGAAGCCTACTAGGCATTTCAGTCTTTGCACTTGTCTTAATGCATCCATAATGAACCGGTTTATAGCTGTTTCCTATTTTATCTACTATCCCATACCCTACAATTGCATACCCTGGATCGATCCCTATAATTCTCATAAATAATTCCTTTTTACGTCTAATTCTTTTTACTTTGTTTTCTTATTGCACTTCCACGTCGACGACTTTGTCGTTTTATCTTATTATCTTAGTACACGTCTACTCCAACGGCGCTGAATTCACCATTTGACCCTATAAAAATAGCCCCATAACCGTCTAAATCACTCAGTATTTCCAGGCTTTTTTCCTCTCCCATCATAAGAAATGCCGTTGAAAGTGCATCACACATCACAGACTCTCCCCTCGGTCCGATTACGGCAACTGACTCCCATTCCGTGCTTACAGGATATCCTGTTTTGGGATCTAAAATATGATGATACAATTTACCATCGATAATAAAATTTCTTTGGTATATCCCTGACACGACGACGGTTTGATCTGACAATTTAATGTTCCCAATAACTCGACTACTTTCATCCCCTTCGTACTGATCAGAATTTACGAAAGGCCGCTCTACTCCAATCGAGAACCCTTCACCTCCACTTTTTTCACCTAGAGTTACGACATTCCCACCGAAATTAACGATGGCACTTGTAACATTTTGTCCAAAAAGAAATTCTGCAATTTTATCTGCGATATATCCTTTAGCTATTCCGCCTAGGTCTATTTTGGTCTCACTATTTGTAAATGAAACTTCATTTCCTTCCACAATTACATTTCCATATCCGACACCCGACAAGGCACTCTGTAATGAATTTTCATCGGGCAACTTAGGCTCTGGCGAATGAAAATCCCACAACTCGGAGACTGCACCTATCGTAATATCGAATGCACCATCTGTAAGAAGACTTATCTCTTGGCTCTTCCTTATTAAATCTGCAACTTCAACATCCACTTTTATTACCTGCCCCGGGCTGTCGTTGAGAATAGAAACATCTGAATTTGCAATAGTTTTGCTGAACTTGTTTTCGTACTCTCCACACAGATAAAAAGCATCGTCGATCAGCACGTTTGCACTTTCGACCGACATATTCTCCATGTCATATATCGTAATCGTACAAAAAGTATTCAAATAATATTCACTTTTTGAAACAGGGTCTATGTTATTATTTGAAAAATATGATACAATAGCAATAGACAAAATTACGGTCGCAAGCATTATAAACAGCAAAATTTTTTTCATCAATATTCCTACTTTCTAAATGACTATGATACACGCGACTAATTATGAAAGCTCGTTAGCGCCCTAATATAGATTCAAACAAACGGAGGCAAAATAAATTGAAATTTAGAATTCTCAATAAAGCCGATATATTGCTCTATGTTTTTTTTGTAATCATCCTTATCATAGGAATGCTATTACTGCATTTTTCGAGCAATCAAGGGGGGAATGTAGTAGTATTGGTCGACGGAGAAATCTATGGCACATATTCGCTTGAAGAAAACACAGTCATCGAAATCTCCAATGGAGCAAATCTTAATACAATAGTCATAGCCGATGGTGAAGTCAAAATGCAAAGCGCAAATTGTAATAACCAACATTGTATCCATCAAGGAACGATAAACGAAACATCACATACAATCATTTGTCTGCCGAATAGAGTTTCTGTCGAAATCGTTTCAGACGACGATGGTGCATACGATGCCGTAGTCAATTAGTAGCATAAGGACAATTTAACATGCACAATACTTCCAAAAAATACAACGGATCAAAAACAATCGCTATTGTAGCACTTTTATCATCACTTGCGTTGATATTTTCATATATAGAATTTTTGATTCCCTCTTTTTCAAGCATTCCCGGCGCTAAACTCGGATTGTCAAACCTTGTAATCGTTATCGCTTTTTACTTAATAAATCCGACCTATGCCTTTGCCATCAATATCATAAGAATAATCGTTGCGGGCCTATTGTTCAATGGGATTATTGGCATGACATATGGAATTATTGGTGGGATATTAAGTTTTGGAATAATGATTTTGCTCAAAAAGATTAACCGTTTCAGCATAATAGGCATTAGCATGAGCGGCGGAGTCTTTCATAACTTAGGCCAACTTTTTGCAGCTTCTATTCTTTTAAATAGTTTCAATGTTTTTTATTATCTTCCGGTGCTAATGATAAGTGGCATGATTAGTGGTACAATTATAGGAATACTAGCTCATATAACTTTGGGGAGAATCAATCCTCTCCTAAAATAGAATTCCACGCCGTACGTCTTTCTTCTGTAAATCAGAAATCCGCTCTCTGAATTGCCTATTTTAATTCCCTCGTTTGATCCATAAGCCATGCTTTTTGGTCATCGTCTAGATATGGAGAAATCTCTTCAAAAACGAGCGAGTTGTATCTATTTATCTTTTTTATTTCCGATGCTGTTAGCATTTCAGTATTTATAGCATCTATTTCTAACGGACAAAATGTAATCGGTTCTAAAATTAAGAATTGGTCGTCTTCATCCGTGACACATATTGTTTCATTTTCTAAACGAATCCCGTACTTTCCTTCTAAATATACCCCCGGCTCAACAGCCGTAATATTTCCGGGGACCAGCTCAACATCCGCGTATCTCTTGCCGATCCCATTAGGCCCCTCATGGACACATAGCAAATGCCCGACACCATGACCCGTGCCGTGATTGTAATCAATACCCTCTTCCCACATGGTGATACGAGGCAAAATATCTAATTCACTTCCTTTTGTTCCCGGTTTAAACTTGGTCCATATGAGTGACATCATGGATTTTAGTGTCAAAGTATAGTGTTTCTTCATCTCTACGGTAGCCTCACCGACAACAAATGTCCTAGTTATATCGGTAGTCCCCGTCGTGTATTGATTTCCCGAATCTACGAGCAGGAAATTATTCCCCTCAATTTTTTTATTTGTCTCCTTTGATGTTTCATAATGAGCGATTGCAGCGTTTTCGGCAAAGGCTACTATACTTGGAAAACTCAAGTCGACAAAATCATGCGTAGCACTTCTATATTCCGCCAACATGTCACTTACATGCATTTCGTCAGAAAAATCGCCATACCCATGTTTCATGGCATATATAAACTCTGTCATTGCAACACCGTCTTGAATGTGCGCACTTCTTGTCGCTGCGATTTCTCTATCACTTTTTACCGACTTTGTAATCGTCAAAAATTGACTGTTCACAATTTCTTTTCCGTTTTTGATTAATCTATCATATAGCGAGTAGTTCAGATATTCCATATCCACCATCACTTTTACAGGATCTTCTAATAGGCCTGAATTGGACGCAGGGATAAAATTGCACACAGTGCCTACTTCTCGATATGGCACAATTTTTATATTCAAATCTGATGTAATCCTATTAAATTCAGAATCTTTATTATTTATTACCCCTGCGACAGCTTTTTCGTCCACAAAAAGAAGTATTTCATCTTTCATGATTAATGCATACGAAAAAAAGACAGGGGTGTGCTCTATATCACTACCGCGCAAATTAAATAGCCATGCGATATCATCTAACTTACTAAGTAAAAAGGCACTTGCTTTTTTCTTTTTCATTTCTGATCTTATGGACTTAATCTTTTCTTTCGTAGGGTCGCCGTCGACCTGATATATCATATTAAATCCTTGGTTTGGCCTATCTTTCCAGATTGCACTTACAAGATCAATAGTTTTTATTTCTCTATCAATCGATTTTACAAACTTAGTGGTTACAACATCTCCATCGAGAGCAACTACCGATTCTGGAGTAATCTTTGAGGTTACATATTCCTCAATGGTAGGCACATTTTTTTCTCCCATTTTGAAAAGCTCTATGCCACTTTCATCTAGTTCTTTGGCAGCTTGTATAAAATATCTGCCGTCTGTCCACAATCCGGACATTTCTTGTGTCACGAGTAGTTTTCCATTGGATCCGGTGAATCCGGAAAAATATTCCCTCGCCCTAAAATAATCACTGATATATTCACTTCCATGATAATCATCGTCACAAATTATATAGCAGTCTACGCAGTTACTTCGCATAGCTTCTCTTAAGTCTTTCATAGAATTTTGAATTCGTTCTTTATTATTCTCCATCATCCTAACCCTTTCTTTGCATATTGGAACTTTCCCCATCGCATATTCTAGCTTATTTCCTTATTCTTAATAATATTGTATACACTTATTATCATAATATCAAGTGAGAATTAGCTTTATTTTTAAATCTCCCACGAAAGAGGATTCCTTGAGGGGAATTTCATTTATGCTTTACTAGGACATTATCATGTGCGAGTCACGGGAACTTGTCGAGCAATAATCAAATAGTTGAGTGTCCATTAATTGTGTTATATAATTAGAATGAATTCACTACACTTTATACCCACTAGCTTAGTTAGGAGACTAATATATATGAAAACTCGAGTCTATAAAAAATCTGCACTCTGTACGTTAATTGTTTTGTTACTTATTCTATTTACAGCATGTTCCGTTAATCCTGTCTACTACTCAAAAGACGAGGTGATGGACTATGCGTACGATCTATTCGGAAAAGATATTGAACTAGTTGATGAAATTGAATATTTGCACGACGAAGAAGATGGAATTGAGATGCATGAATATGTCTTCGAAGATAGAAACGGAATGCCTTTTTCTATATATAGCTATTCGGATAACGTTAATTTTCTCGGAAGCGAGACCGTGTTTTTTGAGGAAATTATGAATAACGATTATGTTGAAAGAAAGATTGTATCAAAGAAAGGTGCTATTTCTAAATTAATCTCAGAATCTGAGATTAATATTCTATTCGAAGAAAATTATATACAAGTAATAATTGAGAATATGGATAAAATCGACGAAGCTGCTGAGTTTTTGTACAAGTTAGATTCTATCGTCGGACTGGAATACAATGAAAATTATTCGATGTCGGATTCTAACATAGATACTTACAGAATTAGTATCAGTGTAAGGCCTAATGCAATGAAATACGAATATCTTGCGCAAGATTGGTACACCGACAGCACCTATACTGTGACGAGAATACAACTGTCGAATTTTGAAAATCAGAGATTAGATGAACATGAGATATATGAAACGATAGAGCGCGCTATCGTATACGAGATTAAGGAAGATGATGAAGCAAAATACACTCTTCCAGATGAGATACTTGCACAATATCCATCACAACATCTGACTGTTACTAATGAAGAATTGTTCCATGAGGAATTTTCATTCACGTTCAACTATGATATAGAAACTGAAAAATACTATATGGAAAATCTCGACCCTTGCCAAGAATCGCACGAAGACTTCAACTATTTTGAGAAGGGAGCATTTAAATTTTTGGTAGAGGCACTCGGTGGAAAATATGAGAGTAGCGACTATATCGCTCGGTGGAACATCGGGGGAGACTTGTTTTATGCCGAACTAATAAGAGATGATGGATATTATAAGGACTTTATCCTCACCAAAAACGGTCAAGACATAGAACTCGATGATAATGGAGATAGGAACAATGGCACCGTAGCAGGAAGAGGCTTTAGTATTGAAGACCTAGAGAAAATGCTCAATGTAAAAATCCGTATTGACGATGAAAATCAAACTGCAACGATTGAATTGTTGGAATAAAAAGATGGGAGATAAAAAGATGTCAAGTGCACAGCAAAGGGCTGAATTACAAGCTCAAATATGGAAAATAGCGAATGATGTTCGAGGCTCAATAGATGGGTGGGATTTTAAACAGTACGTTTTGGGTACACTTTTTTACCGATTTATCAGCGAAAACTTTACTAACTACATAGAAGGTGGCGACCCTGATGTAAATTATGCTGAACTTTGTGATTACTCCATCACTGATGATGTCAAAATTGATGCCATTAAATCTAAAGGATATTTCATATATCCAAGCCAGCTTTTTTGCAATGTGGCGAAGAATGCTAATACGAACGAAAGCCTTAACACCGACTTAGCTAGCATCTTTTCTGCGATTGAAAGTTCTGCAAATGGTTTTGAATCAGAGAGTGATATCAAAGGCTTGTTTGCAGATTTTGACACCACTAGCAATAGGCTCGGGAACACTGTAAAAGACAAAAATAGCCGATTAGCCGCCGTCATCAAAGGCGTTTGGGGACTTAACTTTGGCGACTTTACAGACAATCACATCGACTTGTTCGGTGATGCCTACGAATATCTAATCTCTAACTATGCCGCTAATGCAGGGAAATCGGGTGGTGAGTTCTTTACTCCCCAAAGCGTATCGAAACTAATTGCGAAACTTGCAATACATGGACAAACTAATATTAACAAAATATATGATCCCGCGGCAGGTTCAGGTTCACTTCTACTACAAGCAAAAAAGCAGTTTGATGAACATATTATACAAGACGGATTCTTCGGACAAGAAATAAATCACACGACATACAACCTTGCGCGCATGAATATGTTTTTGCACAATGTAAACTACGATAAATTCAATATTGGACTTGGTAACACGTTAATAGAACCTCAGTTCGGTGGAGATAAGCCTTTTGATGCGATTGTTTCTAATCCACCTTATTCAATTAACTGGATTGGTAGCGACGACCCAACGCTTATTAACGATGAGCGCTTTGCCCCTGCCGGAGTGCTTGCCCCTAAATCAAAAGCCGACTTTGCGTTTGTACTGCACTCGCTTAGTTATCTATCGAGCAAAGGTCGCGCAGCAATTGTTTGTTTCCCAGGTATCTTTTACCGTGGCGGCGCAGAACAAAAAATCAGAAAGTATCTTATAGATAATAACTTCGTGGAAACAGTAATCTCCCTTGCACCAAACCTATTCTTTGGAACTTCTATTGCTGTTAATATTTTGGTGCTATCCAAACATAAAACGGATACCAAGACCCAGTTTATCGACGCAAGTGGCGAAGAATTTTTCAAAAAAGAAACGAATAATAATGTACTGACAGACGACCATATCGAAAATATACTAAAGATTTTCGTGGATAAAGAAGATATAGACCACGTATGCAAGATGGTGGATTTTGAGAAGATTGCGGAAGAAAACTACAACCTTTCGATCAGCTCCTATGTCGAAGCAAAAGACACAAGGGAAGTCATTGACATCGATGTGTTAAACGCAGAAATAAAAACCACCGTGGCAAAGATAAATGTACTTCGTGACGAGATAGACAAGATAGTTGCAGAAATTGAGGGGCAAGAATGAAGAAGGAAAATAAAGAAAGCAAGCCAACTCTGAAATCCTCAGCTGCGGAATATCTAACTTTTGTTGCTGCTACTGGTGATAGTGAAGATTCTGTCGAAATGAGGTATGAAGATGAAAATATATGGCTCACGCAAAAGATGCTTGCAGCCTTATATAATATTGATGTTAGAACAATCAGCGACCATATAAAAAAGATTTATAGTGATAATGAACTCGAAAATACTTCAACTATCCGAAAATATCGGATAGTTCAAACAGAGGGTTCTCGCAGTGTTTCAAGAGATGTAAAACATTATAACTTGCAAATGATAATAGCTGTCGGATTTAAGGTGAATAACGAGCGAGCAGTGCAATTTCGAAAATGGGCAAGTTTAATTGTAAAAAATTATACAATTAAAGGCTGGGTAATGGATGAAAACAGACTAAAAAATGGAGGTACTGTTCTTACGGAAGACTATTTCCAAAAGCAACTTGAAAAAATCAGAGAAATTAGGCTATCAGAAAGGAAATTTTACCAAAAAATTACTGACATATATGCTACTTCTCTCGACTATGATTCCTCTTCCACCGCTACAAAAAGATTTTTTGCAGCCGTTCAAAATAAAATGCATTTTAGCGTTCATGGACAAACAGCAGCAGAGGTGATTTATAAAAGAGCAGATTCAACAATGGATAATATGGGATTGACCACATGGGATGGTGCTCCTACTGAAAAAATACATAAATCGGATGTAACTGTCGCGAAAAATTATCTAAACGACACAGAACTTAAACAACTTGAAAGAATAGTTTCTTCATACCTTGATATGGCAGAAGATATGGCTATGAGAAAAATTCCTATGACTATGGAAGATTGGGAAGAAAGATTAAATGGATTTTTAAAGCTATTGAATAGAGAAATATTGCAAGACCCAGGAAAAGTGAGCATGGAACTTGCAAAAACACATGCTATTAGTGAATTTGAAAAATATCGAATAATTCAAGACAAAAAATACCTTTCTGATTACGATAGATTTCTTATGGAAGAAATGAGTGCGGAGGTTGAAAAAAATGAGTAAACTAGACGACCTTATAAATGAACTTTGCCCTAATGGGGTGGAGTATATGCCACTGAACATAGTATTAGATTATGAACAACCAACAAAATATATTGTAAGAGAAACTAATTATAATGGTAATTTTGAAATACCTGTTTTAACAGCAGGTCAATCTTTTATACTGGGATACACAAATGAGACAGAGGGAATCTATTTAGCAAATAAAGAAAATCCTACTATTATTTTTGATGATTTTACTACATCTTTTCACTGGGTTGACTTTGATTTTAAAATCAAGTCATCAGCTATGAAAATGCTTAGAGTAAAAGAAGACAAACAAACGGAAGTGGACTTTAGATATATTTACCATTGTATGAGAAATATATCATATGAACCTGTGGATCATTCAAGACAGTGGATTGCAAAGTATTCAAACATCCAAATTCCCCTCCCGCCGCGGCCTGTGCAAGAGGAAATTGTCCGAATTTTAGATGCCTTTGCAGAACTTACCGCAGAACTTACCGCAGAACTTACCGCAAGGAAGAAGCAGTATGAGTATTATGAAACGCAGTTATTATTTGGCTCAAACTATCCTAAATTCCCTTTAAGTGATTTTTGTACTGTTAATCAAGGATTACAAATCCCTATCAGTGATAGAAAAACTGAAGATGGTGAAAATAGATATTTTTATATTACCGTGCAATTTCTTAAAGGAAACGAAGAAAGGTACTTTATAGAATCTCCGACACAAAGCGTAATTTGTGACTATGATGATGTTTTAGTAACAAGAACGGGAAGTACTGGTAAAATAATAACAGGTGTTAAAGGATGTTTTCACAATAATTTTTTCAAAGTGAATTGTTTTGACACAATTAGTAAAAGGTATATGTTTTATGTGTTAAATAGCAAAATCATGTTTGATACTTTACTTCGTACAGCATCGGGTGGAACTGTTCCAGATTTACCACATAATAAATTTTATAGAATTGAAATCCCCGTCCCGTACCCAAATGATATACAAAAATCCCTCACCGAGCAACAACGTATTGTTGGCGTTCTCGACAGATTCGATACCCTATGCAACGACATCACAAATGGCCTACCTGCCGAGATTAAAGCTAGACAACAACAATATGAATACTATAGAGATAAATTATTAACCTTTAAAAAAATGAAAGAGGTATAGTAATATGGGAAAATCACTAAGTGAAATTGCTCAAGAGTTAAAAGAATGCAATAAAAAAGTCCAACTGATTTATGCTTTTAATGGAACAGGAAAAACAAGACTGTCCCAAAAATTTAAAATGCTGGTGGAGCTTAGAGATAATGATAACTATGTAACAGAGAAGAAAAAAATTCTATACTACAACGCTTTCACAGAAGATTTGTTTTTTTGGGATAATGATTTACTAAGTGGTTTAAACCCTAAGATAGTGATACGACCTAATTCATTTACTAATTGGATACTAAAGGAGCAAGGTCATGACCAGAATATAATAGGCCGTTTTCAGTATTATACAAGTAGTAAAATAACACCAAGATTCAGCCCTGATTTTACAGAGATTCGCTTCCCAATAGTAAAAAATATTGATGGAGAAGTCGAATATATAAAAATATCTAAGGGGGAAGAAAGTAGTTTGTTCTGGTGTGTGTTTTTTGTGTTACTAGAGCAAGTTATAGAAACTCTTAAAGAACATAATCCAGATGATAGAGATACAGATGAATTTGATGAGCTAGAGTATGTTTTTATTGATGACCCTGTAACATCACTAGATGATAATCATTTAATACAACTAGCTATAGATTTAGCCAAACTAATTAAGGATAGCCCGAAGACAATAAAGTTTATTATAACTACTCATAATCCTATATTTTATAATGTGTTACACAGTGAATTAAATGAAAATACGAAAAATAAAGAATGTTACTTACTAGAGAAAATACGAGACGGAACTTATGAATTAATAAATAAAAAAGGTGACTCAAATAGCAGCTTTTCATATCATTTACACTTAAAAACCGTATTACAAAATGCCATAGAAGCTAATCAAATTGAAAAGTATCATTTTACATTATTAAGAAATTTGTACGAAAAAACTGCTAGTTTCTTGGGGTTTCCTAGATGGGCAAAATTATTGCCTGGTGGCCAGGAAGAATATTACCGTCGTATCATTCAATTTACGAGCCATTCTACAATTTCATCCGAAGTTGCAACTGAACCATCCACACAAGAAAAGGAAGAGGTTAAAGTGTTGTTTGATCATTTGATTAGTAGCTATGGATTTTTTAAAGAAACAAATAAATGAGTCACTACAGACACCTAGTCACATTTAAGGGCTTTAGGACGTTCGACCGCTTTGACACGCTTGGCAATGATATATCAAATGGGTTGCCTGCTGAAATTAAAACAATACAACAGCAGTTTGAACACTACAGCGATAAATTGCTCAGCTTTAAAGGCAAGAGCCAATTATAGAAAATCTATGATAGTGAGACATAGAAAAACTAAACAGATAAAAATCACAATCACCGATGGATGCTAGATATTTCCTCATATAAACCTATAACATTGGAACTATTACAAATACTACAAAAAGCAGGCTTAAAGGAGTACAAATATGAATTTAGAAGATTATAATTCAGGCAAATATATTAACATCAAAGATTACGCAGCTTTTTTGCCAAGCAGTATTAACCACAATTGGGGGTGGACAGATACCCAATTGGACAAGTTACTAGCAGATGCGAATAGACAAATTGGAGAATTGAATGCATACTCTACGTTAATACCTAATGTAGACTTATATATTGCAATGCATGTAAAAATAGAAGCTAACAAATCAAGCAAGATTGAAGGCACAAAGACTACTATAGAAGAAGATATGTTAGATATAAGCGATATTCTTCCTGAAAAAAGAGACGACTGGGAAGAAGTTCAAAATTATATTAAAGCAACTAATTACGGAATACGTAAAGTAAAAGATGGGTTTCCTGTATGCAATAGACTAATTAAAGAAATACATGAGATATTAATGGCAGGTGTCAGAGGTGAACATAAAGCACCGGGAGAATTCAGAAAAAGTCAAAATTGGATCGGTGGAACTATGCCATCTACAGCAGTATTCGTTCCGCCTCTTCATACAGATGTTGGTGAATGCTTAAGCGATTTGGAGAAATTCATAAATAATGAAAAAATAGACACTCCCGATTTGGTGAAAATTGCAATTATACACTACCAATTTGAGTCAATACACCCATTCTTAGATGGTAATGGCAGAATAGGGAGATTATTGATACCGCTGTATTTGCAAAGCAAAGGAATACTAGAAAAACCTTGTTTATATATATCAGACTACATAGAAAAGCATAAAGAAGAATATTATGAAAAGTTAACAATTGCTAGAACAAAAAATGATATTATAAGTTGGATTAAATTCTTTTTGGAGGCTGTAATTGAAACTTCAATAACATCAAAAGATAAATTTAGAAAAATTGTTAACTTAACTATGGAAATAGATAGAATATTAACAGATATACCACATAAAACAGATAATGCGAAAAAAATAGTAAATATCCTCTATAATCATCCAATATTGAATAGAAATCAAATTAGCGAAATAGCTGCAATAAATTTGACATCTGTAAAAACAGCAATAAAAATATTACTTAGTAATGATATAATAGTTGAAACAACAGGATTTTCAAGAAATCAAATGTTTGCCTTTCAGAAGTATATAGAATTATTCAGATAATTATTTATCGTACCCCGGTCATCCAAAAACTGAGCAGATAGATATCCATGGGTCCGAAATGTCGAAAAATCGGACTGATAGATATCCATAGGGCCGAAATGTCGAAAAATCGGACCGATAGATATCCATAGGGCCGAAATGTCGAAAAATCGGACTGATAAAAAACTATAAGTCCGAAATATTGAAAAAACAGACCAATAAATATTTAGAAGCAATATATGCTATACTTTATTTTACAAATAGAGGTGAAAATTATGAGTAACTACAAAACCATAGCCGAAACCAAGAATTTCATTATTCTTGACAAATACACCAAGTATTCACTTCTCCATGAGACTGCCACTTCTTACCAAACAGAATCAGCCCTTGAGAGTGAGTTTGTGCAAGATTTAGTGAATCAAGGTTATGAATGCAGGAAAGATATCAACTCCCCTGATACTATGCTTGCTAATGTGCGGGCTCAGCTTCAAATTCTCAATGATATGAAGTTTTCTGATAGCGAGTGGGCACGGTTTTGTGAGGAATATCTGGATAAACCTAGTGACAACCACATTGACAAAATGGAGAAGATTCACAACAACTATATCTACGATTTTATCTTTGATGACGGGCATATTCAAAACATATATTTACTTGATAAAAATAATATAGCAAGAAACAAGCTACAGGTTATATCTCAATTTGAGCAAACGGGCTCAAATGCAAACAGGTACGATGTTACTGTCTTGGTAAACGGACTGCCTCTAGTCCAGATTGAACTTAAAAAGCGCGGTGTTGCAATTAGGGAAGCTTTTAACCAAATAAATAGATATAGCAAAGAAAGCTTCAACTCTGAAAATTCACTTTACAAGTACTTGCAAATATTCGTCATATCAAACGGAACAGACAGCAGATATTTTGCAAATACCACCAAGAGAGACAAAAACAGCTTTGACTTTACCATGAACTGGGCAAAGGCAGACAACGAGCTAATAAAAGATCTAAAGGATTTCACAGCAACTTTTTTCCAAAAGAAAACAATACTAAGCGTATTGCTTCATTACTCTGTCTTTGATTCTAGCAACACTTTACTAATAATGAGGCCTTATCAAATAGCTGCAACAGAAAGAATTCTATGGAAAATAAAGAGTTCTTACCATAGTAAAAAATGGAAGACCGCAGAAAGCGGGGGCTATATTTGGCATACCACAGGTTCTGGAAAAACCCTTACAAGTTTCAAGGCGGCGAGGCTTGCCACAGAATTGGAGTTTATAGATAAAGTGTTCTTTGTAGTAGATAGAAAAGATTTGGACTATCAAACTATGAAAGAGTACCAGAGGTTTTCAAAAGACAGCGTTAATGGGTCGAATGATACGGCAGGGTTAAAGAGAAATATTGAAAAAGATGATAATAAAATAATTGTTACTACTATACAGAAGCTAAACAATCTTGTGAAAAGTGAAGAAGACTTGTCCATTTATAATAAGCAGGTAGTCTTTATCTTTGATGAAGCTCACCGCTCTCAATTTGGAGAAGCCCAAAAGAACCTTCACAAGAAATTCAAACAGTTCTATCAATTCGGATTTACAGGAACACCAATATTCCCAGAAAACGCCCTAGGCTCTGAAACCACAGCTTCCGTATTTGGAACAGAGCTTCATTCCTATGTTATAACGGATGCAATAAGAGATGAAAAAGTCTTAAAATTCAAGGTCGACTATAACGATGTTCGCCCTATGTTCAAATCCATAGAGATGGAGCAAGATACAGAAAAACTGACATCCGCTGAAAATAAAGCAGCACTGCTACATCCTGAAAGAATCAAGGAAATCTCAGGATATATTCTCAACAATTTCAGAACAAAAACCCATCGCACCCATATTGGAGCAAAGGGCTTTAATGCAATGTTTGCTGTAAGTAGCGTGGAGGCGGCAAAACTTTATTATGAATCTTTGAATGCTTTACAAAAAGACAGTACATCGCCTGTCGCCTGGCAGGAAAAACCACTGAAAATTGCAACAATATTTTCCTTCGCCCCTAACGAAGAGCAAAATGCCGTAGGGGAAATTGTTGACGAAACCTTCGAGCCAACAGCAATGGATAGCAGTGCAAAAGAGTTCCTATCCCTTGCAATCAAAGATTACAATGACATGTTCAAAACAAACTATGGAGTAGACAGCAAAGAATTCCAAAACTATTATAGAGACCTTTCAAATAGGGTTAAAAACAAAGAAATTGACCTAATAAT
The DNA here is from genome assembly GCA_964367585.1 of uncultured Oscillospiraceae bacterium. Taxonomy (GTDB): domain Bacteria; phylum Bacillota; class Clostridia; order Peptostreptococcales; family Anaerovoracaceae; genus CAYJGJ01. The sequence continues at coordinate 127,410 of CAYIYH010000002.1, read as the reverse complement.
TGTAGTGGGAATGTTTCTTACAGGCTTTGATGCACCAACTCTTAATACATTATTTGTTGACAAGAACTTGCGTTACCACGGATTAATTCAAGCGTTTTCAAGAACAAACCGAATTTATGACACAACCAAAACATTTGGAAACATAGTAACCTTTAGAGACTTAGAAAAAGCAACCGTTGATGCCATCACTCTTTTCGGAGACAAAAACACTAAGAATGTAATTCTAGAAAAAAGCTACAAAGAATACATAGAAGGCTTTACCGACATTACTACTGGAGAAGCTCGCAGAGGATATGCCGAAATAGTAGATGAACTAAAAACACGCTTTCCTGATATTGATGACATCATCACAGAAAAAGATAAAAAGGACTTTGCGAAGCTATTTGGTGAGTACCTACGAATCGAAAACATCTTACAAAACTACGACGAATTCACTAGCCTAAAAGCTATGCAAACTCTAGATATGACAGACTCACAAGCAGTGGAGGAATTCAAGGCGAAGCATTACTTAGAGGATGAAGACCTAATTTCTATGGGAGAAATACAAATTCTAGAAGATAGAATAGCCCAAGATTACCGCTCCACATACAACGACATTCGAGAGTGGCTCAGGAGAGAAATGGCAGGAAGGGAAAAAGCGGAGTCGACCCTTGACTGGGACGATGTGGTATTTGAAGTTGACCTTCTAAAATCCCAAGAAATAAACCTAGATTATATTCTAGAACTTATCTTCGACAAAAACAAAAAGACTAAGGACAAAGCTGCTCTAGTTGAAGAAATCCGCCGACTAATCAGATCAAGTGCAGGGAGTAGGGCAAAAGAAAGCCTTGTGGTTGACTTTATAAATCATTCAGATCTAGACAAATTCGATGATAAAGCAAGCATCATAGATGGATTTTTCACTTTCGCCCAAGGAGAACAGAAAAGAGAAGCAGAAGAGCTAATTCTTTCAGAAAACCTTAATTATGTCGCAGCCAAACGCTATATATTAAACTCACTCAGGAGAGAATACGCCAGCGAAAATGGAACAGAACTAAACAAAATCCTACCAAAAATGAGCCCGCTAAACCCTAAATACCTAACAAAAAAACAAACCGTATTCCAAAAGATATCCACCTTTGTGGAGAAATATAAAGGCGTCGGCGGGGAGCTGTAGGAATATTATTACAGTCATAATAATCTGTAATGCATATTATTTAAGGAGAAATTATGAAAATTAGAAATGCTACAATTGAGGATTTGGATTCATTGACTTTTATAGAAAGCGAGTGCTTTCCACCCAAAGAAGCTGCAACAAGGTCTCAAATAGAAAAGCGACTCAAGGCCTACTCTAACCATTTTTGGGTAGTTGAGGATAAGGCGAATTCTAAAATTATAGGATTCATTAATGGCCCTGTTATTAATGAAAGCGTCATTTCCGATGAAATGTACGAACACGAGACTTATCACGACGAAAACGGAATGTGGCAGTCGATTTTTGGCATTAACACTTTACCAGATTACAGACGGCAAGGGATTGGCGAAATGATGATGAACGCATTAGTAGAAGATGCAAAAACAAATGGAAGAAAAGGATGCACACTTGCTTGCAAAGATTATCTGATAAAATACTACGAAAAATTCGGTTTTGTAAATCTTGGCCCATCGGAGTCTAATCATGGTGGAGCCCAGTGGAATAATATGATAATAGAATTTTAACTAAGCTGAAGTATCAAAAGAGGCAATAGGATCCACCCCTTTGCCTCTTTTTTTTGTTTATCTAAAATATGTACTGCGCGAATTCTATAATTACCACTCTATAATTGTTCCGATTCCAAGCTTTTCCGCTTTTTCATAAGCGATTTTCGCTGTGGCAATATCAAGAAGAGCAATTCCTGTAGCATCGAATATCGTAGTCTCTTGCTCACTTTTTCTTCCATCGATTGTTCCTAACAGAACATCTCCTATTTCACCTGCAATATCGCTAGGTTTTATTATTCCGTCTTTTAACGGGATTTCCATCTCTCCTATCTTCATTGTCTGCTCGATATCGTCGGCTATTATCCTTGCCCCCATGAAGCACTCACCATAAATCTCTTGTTTTCCCGACATATCTGCTCCGACACAGCTAAGATGTACTCCTTCTTTTAGCCATTCAGCTTTAATAACCGGTTCACGTGCTGGTGTAATAGTAATTATTGCATCGCTGTCTTTCAGATCTTTTTCCATGTCTTCCACAGGCACAAATTCCACATATTTACGATTTTCAATCCCAAAAGAATTCACCAATAAATCCGGCATTTCCTTCGCGAACTTTCTTGCGTTTTCAAGTGTAATAGCATCGCATACATATACTTTTTTGATTTGCGGCATTAAATTAAGTGTTGCAGCTAATTGAAAGCTTGCCTGTCTGCCTGCGCCCAAAATAAAGAGCGTTTCAGTATTTTTGCGACTCATTGCTTCCACACCAATTGCTCCGGCCGCGCCCGTTCTCATACTTGTAATATATGAAGCGTCTAGCATTGACAACGGAGCTCCCGTGGTCGAATCAAACACCATCATCAGCCCATTGAAAATCGGAATTTCTGTATTGGCGTTTCCCCAAAAAGTGTTTAACATTTTTGCACCATGAAGCTTTACATCTCCACCTACATATCCCGATTTAATATCCATTACACCTTTTGGTTCTTCATCAAAATGGTGTATTACATGCGGCCAAACAGAAGTTTTCCCCTCTGTTTTCCACTTGTATACATTTTTCACTCCTTCTATTACATCTTTAATGTCTAGAACTTTTATCAAGTCCGCTCTATTCAAAATTCTTACTTTCATCTTTTCACCGAGTCCTATCCCTTGTTAAACATGATTTTTCTAATTCTACTATTAACCCTTTAAATCATATACTTTATTTAGTTTTGACTTTAGATTTATTTACTCGAATTTTTTTAACGCCTTACTCAACTCATCTAAGTTTATTTTGACATTTTCTGGTTCGTCTGTACCAAATCCCAGTCTGAAGCACTTAGGCTCTTCATAAGTCTCACCATGACACAATAGTATACCGTCTTCTTCATAAAGGCGTTTACATAATTCTTCGCCTGTCATATCGTATTTAAACTTAACTAAAGCTGTCGTGCCAAAAGATTCTCCACATGCTTGCAAGTGCGGCTCGTTATCTATCCAATCCATAAATATTTTTTTATTTTTATTTACTAGCTCTCTACTTCTCTCTAGCACTTTATCATTATTTTCCAAACATAATGCGGAAATGTATTCGTCAAACACAGCACCACAGATTGTATCATACGATCTTCTATTAAACATTGCGTCAAATGTTTCTTGATCATTTACAACTATCCAGCCAACTCGAGTACCTGCCATAGAGTAGACTTTTGACATACTGCTTGTTACGATTCCTTTTTCGTACAAGTCTATAATAGATGGCATATACTCATCAGCCAAGCCTTTATATATTTCATCACATAGTATATAGGCATCATTTTTCCTTGCAATTTCAATTATTTGTTTCAATTTTTCTTCGTTTGCATAGGTTCCTGACGGATTGTTCGGATTAGTAAGCGAAATAATTTTAGTATTTTTATCCACTATTTTATCAAGTTCTTGTATGTTAGGCAAAAAATCATCTTCTACTTTTAAATTTAGTTTTCTTGTTTCATACCCGAGATTTTGAGGTATGCTATAGTGTTGTTGATATGTTGGAACTACGACTACTGCATTTTCGCCTTTCTCCATCAACTCGGTGAATACCATATTATTTGCGCCCGTGCCACCATGCACTGTTAGAACAAACTCCGGGTTTGCATTCTTATATATTCCAGCAATAGCTTTTTTCAACCTTGGAGAACCTTCGAAATCACCGTAGTGCAAATCTAAATCTCCAAGATCCATCAAAAACTTATCCGCATCCATGCCAATAAATTCGATGAATTCTCTGAGATGAAATGCCTTGACACAGCTTGTTCCCAAATTGACTCTTGCTCCATTACATCTCGGATTAAGCCAGTGTTCCAATAAAAAATTTTCAATTTTCATAGTTCCCTCTCTTTTCTTTTTGACATCGTTATTTTACTCAATAATAAGCGTGTTTATTCTATCTTGCACAATACGGCAAGATTACATATACTTAATAATAAAATAATAAAAAATTTTTAATTAGTCAAACTATTCTTTTGTAAAATATTACTAATTTCTCTCAGTTTTTTATTTTTTTTTACAATTCGACATTTGCACTTTTCTTTATTTCCAAAATACATAATGACTTTATTCGCATTTTTTATTATAATGTTCAAATGACACTACAATTGAAGAATATGAGAAACTCATGAACATACTCGAAAAATACGGCTTAACAGAACGGTTTAAAGCACTTGCTTCAATGCATAACGACTACACTGTCGCTAGAATTTCGCAACAACACAAAGGATTATATGTAATCATAACAGCAACAGGAGAGTTTAATGCCGAAGTTTCTGGTAAATTTCGATACGAAACGCGTGACCTTATTAATTTTCCAACTGTCGGCGACTTTGTAATGGTAACGGTTAGTGATACGAAAAGCAATGCAATAATACATCACATCTTAGAAAGAAAAAGCATTTTCGCTAGGACTTCTGTAAGCACGAAAGGCCAGATACAGCCCATTGCCTCTAACATTGATTACGTTTTCATATGCATGTCGCTAAATGAAAACTATAATATTAGTAGATTGGAGCGCTACCTAAGTATCGCTTGGGATAGCGGCGCGACACCTGTTGTAATATTAACTAAAACTGATTTGTGCCATGACATTGAAAGTCGAATAGTTGAGGTCGAAAAAAATGCACCTTTTACTGATATACTTTCACTATCAAAATATGATAATAGCATAGAAGAAAAGCTATCAATGTATTTAACTCTGGGCAAGACAATTGCGTTTATCGGCTCTTCTGGCGTAGGCAAATCCACCCTTATAAACGCTCTTCTTAACGAAGATGCGCTTACTACTTCTGAAATAGGAAAAGGTGGGAAGGGCAGACATACAACTACAGGACGAGAAATGTTTCTATCCTCATTTGGCTGCATTCTTATAGACACACCGGGCATGCGAGAATTAGGAGCTGAGACCATTGATTTCTCGACAACCTTTGATGATATTGAAGAATTAGCAAGCAGCTGTAAGTTCACTGATTGTACTCATTCTAGCGAAGATGGTTGTGCAATACTTGCAGAACTAGAAAGTGGCACCTTAGATCAAAGGAGATTCAATAATTACGTAAAACTAATGAAAGAAGTTGGTTATGAGGGATTAACCGCCAAAGAAATTGAATCGAAAAAATGGGAACGATTCGGCGGAATGAAAAATATAAGAAAAATAGGAAAAGAAGCTAGAAAAAATAAATATAAATAGCGTATAATACAATTCACTTTAAGGAATTTACTATACATACTTTTTTCTTATATTTTCGACTATAAATAACAATTTTTAAAATTATAGAGAAAGGACTAACCAACTATGCAACGATGCAAATGGCCAAACCTAGAAAATTCAGAAATATATATCGATTATCACGACAACGAATGGGGAGTGGCATCACATGATGACCACCATCTTTTCGAAATGTTCATTTTAGAAAGCTTTCACTGCGGATTGTCATGGCTACTAATTCTTAAAAAGCGAGAAGCGTTTAGAAAAGCCTTCGATAATTTCGACGCCGGGAAAATAGCAAATTACAACGAAGAGAAAATATGCGAATTGCTTCAAAATGCAGATATCGTGAGAAACAAGGCGAAGATTCTCGCAACTATCCAAAATGCTAAATCTTACTTAAATGTTGTGAAAGAATTCGGTAGTTTTTCAAATTACCTGTGGAGTTTCACCGACAATAAAGTTGTTTATTTGCCATTCGACGGTGTAACAACTAAAAACGAGTTATCCGACAAAGTTTCTAAAGATCTTAAAAAAAGAGGCTTCAAATTCATGGGCACTGTTACTTGCTTTTCATATCTAGAAGCGGTTGGAATTATGAATAATCACGCGCATGAGTGCTTTAGATTTGACAAAAACGTTAGCAAATAAACATCTGGTTCATGGGATATATACAGATTTATTTTCAGTGTAGAATAATGTTATTTCTAAATTTGTATTTTGATTTATTCTGCAACCGAATATGTTAGCTCTGTCCAAACAGGGCTCTGCCCTGGAAGCGCAATATCATTTCTTTGAATATTAATGCATGGAGAAGAAACTCCTGCGAAATTAGATTGTTCCACTAACCATTCTGAGATCATTTCTTTAGAAGCAGTTACCGCCTCTTCCAAATCTCTAAAATCCACGATGCCCCTAGGAAGATGAGCTCTGTGCAGCCCTTCTTCTAATTTTGATATCGTAATTACGCCTGAATATGAAAAGGTTCCCACTGCAGCGCCTACAGCTCCCGCAACATTAGATTCACTTGCGACATTATGTCTGCAGTTTAGTAATTCCGAAATTTTTTCCGTGAAAATATACGCAGGAGCGCCTGCCCCTATCAGTATTCCTTTTAATACTAAATTAAGTTTATCGTATAGTAAATGGTCATTTTCTAAGGATTTCCTAAGGAAATCCTCTATGTCTTTTGAGAATTTTTGCGGGAAAATTAGGCTATTTATGCTTTTTTTATACGTTTCTAGAGCTATATTTTCCGCCATCTTTTTTATAACACGTTTAGAAAATTCAAAAGCGGATATATTTTGATTTACAAGTAATGCGCATGCGCCTAAGTGCGAAGCTTCCTTATTCCATCGCTCGAATTCACACAAAATATGAGCTGCATCGGTAGGCGTAAATGCAGACAAGTCAAAATATCCCTGCTCGGACAATTTAATTATATAATCAGAAAAAATGTATTCTAAGCCAGCTTCTTTACGTATATCACGAAGGGACACTGGAGATTGTTCAGCTAATTCGGTTAACTTTAAAACTATTTTGTCGTCTGTCTTTCGCTTTAATCCTGGCAAAATAAATAGTGGAATATTTGGATTGGACTCCTTGGATAATGCCTTAATATTTCTCAAAGTTTCAGGATATTCGCATGCTAATACACACAAAGGTTTTACACGCATAGGCCCAATTGTGATGTTTTCTTCTATGTCATATCTAATCAAACTATCTCCACCCTGCCCAAAAGTTCTAATATCTATGCTTTTTACGAGTGGATTGTGTAATCCCACAGTTACTCCACCTTTACTGATTACAGGCTTGTTATTTGCATCTAATGCGATAATATCTGTTGTTGTGCCACCGATATCAACTATCCAAGATTCTTTTTCAAAATTCTCATTAGAAGCTAAAAATCCTGCACCTACAGCGCTTGCGGCAGGACCCGATAATATCATTTCCACAGGGTGTAGTTTTGCCCAATTAGCGGCTACGATAGTTCCATCTCCTCTTATTATACTCAGTGGAACATGAATTCCTTTTTCATCTAATATATCCGACAAGGAATCTATTAGTTTAATTATTATTGGAATCAACCCTGCATTTAGTGAAGCGGTAGTCGCGCGTTTATATGCATTTAATTCCCATGTAAGCTCATGCCCCGAAGTCACAAATAAGTCTGGTCGCTTTTCTTTTATGATGTTAATTACTCTAAGTTCATGATCGGGGTTTCTTACGCTAAAATAACCAGAAACAGCAATTCCCTCGGTATCGTCAGGAATCATTGTAATTATTTCAAGGAGAGATTCTTCATCTAGCGGCTCTATTTCATCGCCATTTTGATTATGCCCACCCTTAACTACATAAGTGTTTCCTATTCCCAACTTATTCTCACTTTTTGCTTCTTGTACTTGTTTTTGCGTGTAACCGATTAAAATTAGACTTACCGGTCGCATTCTGTTCTCTACGATTGCATTTGTCGCAAATGTAGTAGCGAGATTTACCGATTTGATATAGGAAATGTTTATATCTTTTGTAATAAGTTCTATTCCCTCACTAAGTGATCTAAGCATATTATCGTGAAATGTAGGGGTCTTTGCAGATGATACTACAGATTTTGTCTTTGGATCAAATAGCACTAAATCTGTAAACGTTCCGCCTGCATCTATTCCAAGTGTGATGTGCCTCTGCATCATTATAGCTCCTTTTATCATATGCTTTTCGAATCTGTTTAAATTTATAGCTTGCGCCCTTTTATAAAAAGGACGCAAGCTACTACGACTTTAATATTAAAATGAAATTTTCATTGCCATTCTGTTGACAATCCTATTCCGTAAAGCTATCTCAACATAATATTTGAGACACTATTCCACAGGATTTGCCGCAGCCAATCTCTTATAACTAGCTAAACGCTTCTTCGCATCTTCCTCTGTTTTTGCAAACAATTCGTCCGCTACATCAGGGAATGCTTTTTTGAGCGAATTATATCTCACTTGTGCTGAAATGAAATCTTGGAAACTTTCAGTTGGATCTTTGCTGTCTAATGTAAATGGATTCTTTCCTTCTTCTGTTCTTGGATCAAATCTATACAAATTCCAATATCCGCACTTAACAGCGTTTGCTGTGTTTTCTTGCGTTTTACCCATGTCAATACCGTGAGCAATACAAGGTGCATAACAGATAATCAAAGATGGGCCCTTGTAGCTTTCTGCTTCGACTAATGCTTTCATAAATTGATTCTTGTCGGCACCCATTCCAACTTGCGCAACATAGACATATCCATAGCTCATTGCCATCATGCCAAGGTCTTTTTTCTTAGTTCTTTTACCTGATGCAGCAAATTTAGCAATAGCCGCAGTTGGAGTAGATTTAGAAGATTGTCCACCTGTATTGGAGTAAACCTCAGTGTCAAATACTAATACATTAATATCTTCACCCGACGCTAATACATGGTCAAGACCGCCATATCCTATATCATATGCCCATCCGTCACCACCAACTGTCCATACAGATTTTTTCACTAGGAAATCTTTATCTTGCAATATTTGGTCGACAGCTTTTTTAGCTTCTCCCGTAACTTTTGCCTTTTCAAGGGCAGCTGTTACAGCGTCGGCATATTTACGAGTATCTTTTCCTTCAGCTTTATTTTCGATCCATGCATTACATGCATCAACTACATCACTGTCGGCACCGCTAGCAATAATCGCTTTCATAGAATCTTCAATTTTATCTCTGATTTGATTTACAGCGACTGCCATACCAAGTCCATACTCCGCATTGTCTTCAAACAAAGAGTTTGCCCATGAAGGTCCTCTTCCATCTTTATCTGTACAATATGGCATTGATGGAGCAGAACCACCCCAGATTGACGAACAACCTGTTGCGTTTGCGATCATCATTCTATCACCAAATAGTTGTGTAATTACCTTCATGTATGGTGTTTCACCACATCCGGAACAAGCCCCTGAGAATTCAAAGTATGGTTTTGCGAATTGACTTCCTTTGACACTATCTTTGTTCATTAGTTCGTCTCTTATTGGCATATCCATAGCATATTCCCAATTTGGAATTTCTGATTCTTGAGTATCGAGTGGTTTCATTTCTAATGCCGACTCCTTAGCAGGGCAAATATCGGCACAGTTTCCACAACCCATACAATCTAGTGGAGATACTTGAATCTTATATTGATATTCTTCGAATCCTTTACCTTTTGCAGCTACTGTTTCAAATCCAGCAGGTGCAGCAGCCTTTTCTTCATCTGTAATAAGTATTGGTCTAATTGCTGCATGCGGACATACGAATGAGCATTGGTTACATTGGATACACTTATCACTCTTCCACTCAGGCACGTCAACCGCAACGCCTCTTTTTTCGTATGCAGATGTACCCATAGGGAATGTTCCATCTTCTTTTCCCACGAATGCACTTACAGGCAGACTGTCACCTTCTTGTTTACTCATAGGGATCAGTATGTTTTCTATGAATTCAGGAAGATCTTTCTTTGCAGAAGGCTCCTCTTTTGCATCTTTCCATGTCGCAGGGATTTCAACTTTTCTGATGTCAGAAATACCTTTATCTACTGCCGCTTGGTTCATAGACACAATTTTTTCACCCTTTTTGCCATACGCATCCACGATTGAATCTTTCAGATATTTTACAGCATCATCCAAAGGAATTACATTAGACAGCTTGAAGAAAGCAGATTGCATGATCATGTTTATTCTATTGCCAAGGCCAAGATCCGTTGCTACCTTGGTTGCATTAATCGCGAAGAAATTAATATCATTTTCCGCAATATACCTTTTGATAGATGCAGGAAGATTATCATTCATTTCTTCATCATTCCAGATACAGTTAAGTACGAATGTACCACCTTTTTTAAGCCCTTTTAACAAATCATATTGATTTACGTATGCTTGGTTGTGGCATGCAACTAAATCTGCTTCAGATATGAGATATGTCGATTGTATTTTTTCTTTTCCGAATCTAAGGTGAGATACTGTTATTCCGCCGGATTTCTTTGAGTCATACGAAAAATAACCTTGAGCGTACATGTCAGTGTTGTCACCGATTATTTTTATAGCTTGTTTGTTTGCACCGACAGTACCATCGGAACCTAAGCCCCAGAATTTACATCTGATGGTGCTAGCAGGTTCGGTCGATATATTTACAGTTTCAAGAGAAGAATTGTACACGTCATCAACTATACCAATAGTGAACTTGTCCTTTGGAGTGTCTTGTTTTAGGTTATTATAAACCGCAACGATCTGTCCAGGAGTAGTATCATTTGATCCCAATCCGTATCTACCAGCATAAATTTCTGGTGGATTCTTTTCATCGAAGTACATAGTCTTAACGTCCATGAAAAGAGGATCTCCAGGCGCACCTGGTTCTTTAGTTCTATCCAATACAGCGATCTTCTTAACTGATGCAGGGATCACTGCCTTAAGATGTTTAGGCGACCATGGACGATATAATCTAACTTTTACAAGTCCTACTTTTTCACCTTTTGAATTCAACGCTGCAATTGTTTCTTCTATCGTTTCGCAAACAGAACCCATAGCGATGATAATGTTTTCCGCGTTAGGATCTCCTACATAATCGAATAATTTGTAGCTGCGACCTGTAACTTCAGAGATTTTGTTCATATACGCTTCTACTTCTTCAGGCAATGTATCGTAGAATTTTTGAGAAGCTTCTCTCGCTTGGAAGAAAATATCCGGATTTTGAGCTGTTCCTCTTACTACTGGATGCTCAGGGTTTAACGCTCTGTCTCTGAACTCTTTGACCTTATCCATGTCAATTAATTTTGCAAAATCATCGTACTCAATTGTCTCGATTTTTTGAACTTCATGAGAAGTTCTAAACCCGTCGAAGAAATGCAGAAACGGCACGCGCGTTTTAATCGAAGTCAAATGCGCTACTCCCGCCAAGTCCATAACTTCTTGGACCGAACCCGAGCATAAAAGTGCAAACCCTGTTTGTCTAGTCGACATTACGTCAGAGTGATCTCCAAAAATAGAAAGTGCATGTGTCGCCAATGTTCTAGCAGATACATGGAAAACTCCCGGTAGCAATTCCCCTGCTATTTTATACATATTCGGAATCATCAACAAAAGACCTTGTGATGCTGTATAGGTAGTTGTCAATGCACCTGCCGCAAGAGAACCATGAACAGCACCAGCTGCTCCAGCCTCAGATTGCATTTCTACTACTTTTACTTCTTGACCGAAAATATTTTTAGTTCCCTCTGCCGCCATCTCGTCTACTACTTCTGCCATTGTAGACGATGGTGTAATTGGATATATCGCAGCTACATCGGTAAATGCATAGGAGACATATGATGCCGCCGTGTTACCATCCATTGTTTTTGTTTTTTTCGCCATTTGTTTTTTTCACAGGTGTGCTTGCACACCTCGCTCCTTTCTTAACTTTGTTATTATAACATCTGGACTAACATTTATTTATTTTTTAAGAGGAGGAAGACTCAATATTTCTCTTGCTTCTGCCGGAGTTGCGACTTCTCTTCCTAAAAGTTTCGCAAGTTTTACAACTTTTTCAACCATTTCACCATTACTTTTTGCCAAAACACCTTTTTCCATATATAAACTGTCTTCAAAACCTATTCTGACATGCCCACCCATGACTATAGTTGCTGCAGCTATGTTCCAACTGTTCTTTCCTAATCCTGTCGCTGTCCATGTCGATCCCGGAGGAATAGAACCTGCCATGAATACTAAGTCACGAATTGTTGCGGACATTTGTACTCCCAACACGAAGTCAAAATGTAACGGGTGAACCAAAAGACCTTTTTTATCCGCCACTTTCAATGCAGTGTCTATCATGCCCTTGTCGAAAACTTCTAGCTCAGGCTTGATTCCTTTTTCTTTCAATATCTTTGCAAAATTTGCAATAGTGTTATCGGAATTTACAAAGATTTCGTCTCCACCAAAATTACATGTTCCACAGTCTAGTGTTGCCATCTCAGGATACGGAGTAATATCTGTAGACTGTAACCTTTCTAGATCACTCATTCCTACAGCGCCGCCTGTCGAGGGTTGGATAATTGCATCAGGGCATACTTTTCTTATTGCATCGACACATTCTTGGAATCTTGCAGTATCTTGGGTAGGTGTCCCATCGTCCCAACGAACATGTAAATGAATCAAAGATGCACCCGCATCGTATGCAGACTTTGCTTCTCTGGCGATTTCCTCAACAGTGTAAGGAACTGCTGGGTTTTGATCCTTAGTTACTTCTGCTCCAGATATGCATGCGCTTATTATTAATTTATCCATACTTTTTTCCTCCTATGATCTATTAATGACATCAATACACATTTACTAATAGATTATAGCACTTAAACATTTAATTTTCAACATGATTATATCGATATTTTGTCCAATTATTGACTCATATAGGATAATGCCTTAGTAAATCACAAATAAAATGCTCTATATAAAATTGTATCTTCTTGCGAGAAGTTAGTGAGAACATCTTCTCTACAATTCTTTCACGAAATACTATTATCATTTATCATTAGGACCTTTTCCGGGACATTTTCATGTGCGAATTATTGATTTTTTTCTACACATATGCTACTATTACATTAGATCTAAAATGGATTGAAAATCGAAGAAATACTGCCATTTTTCTGTTCAACAAGAGGTAAAAAATGAAAAACAAATTGTTTAGTACATACAAAAGTAAAATATTTACCTTTGTGGTTTCAGGAATATTAATTATTCTTGCATATCGGTTTATTTTTGATCCTTCATCAATCCTCGACTTCATACAACAACTAACTTCAATTCTCCAACCAATTATAATTGGCCTTACAATAGCATATCTGCTTTGTCCAATGTACAACTCGATTGTAAAAAAAGTCTATGCACTAGTTAGAAATAAAATTGAGAATAAAAATATTGCACTTTGGATTGGTCGCATTATCGCCACAGCCGTTTCGATGACGGCTTTTGTAGCATTCGTCACTGGTTTTTTTTGGATCATCCTTCCCGAATTACTAAGCAGTATCATTAGAATTTCGGAAACGGTACCGGCGAATGTAGAAGAATCTATCGAATGGATCGAAATACAACTAAGAAACTCGCCTGAGGTGATGAAATTTGTCACACAAATCACCGATGATCTCTACAGCCAAGCGCTCACTTGGTTCAACAGTTCAATCGTCGCAAACATAGAGACTGTATTCCTCTCCCTTTCTACCGGACTGATTATTACTTTCAGCACTATTACTGATATTATCCTAGGAATCATTGTCTGTATTTATTTTCTTAATACTAAGGAGACATTCAAGGCTCAGGGGAAGATTTTTATTTTAGCAACTTTTTCAGAGCCAAACTCTAATAAGATATTTGAATTTATGACCTACTCAAATCGAACTTTTGGAGGATTCGTAAATGGTAAAATACTAGATTCAATTATCATTGGTATTTTATGCTATATATTATCTCTTACATTTAGATTCCCGTACCCTGAACTTATCAGTGTCGTAATCGGAGTCACAAATGTCGTTCCATTCTTTGGCCCATTTTTTGGGGCAATACCGACCGCAATAATTGTGCTACTTGTAAGTCCTGGAGATCTTATATACTTCTTGCTTATGGTTTTGGGCTTGCAGCAATTCGATGGTAACATCTTGGGCCCTGCAATACTAGGAGAAAGAACCGGAATCGCAAGTTTCTGGGTTATATTCGCGATTCTTTTAGGTGGCGGATTATTTGGGTTCTTTGGTATGCTTCTTGGAGTTCCAGTCTTTGCAATTCTGTACTACTATATAGGTAAATACTATGAGTACAGAATGAGTCAAAAAAATCTTTCCCCGAAGATTAACGACTATATGGACTATAGCACCTATGGTGTAGAGAAAGAAGAACTTGCAAACAAAAAGAAATAGGGTTTTCAAAATAATTAAATCTAAAGGTGCAATAAAATAATATGAATGAACACGAATTAAAAAAACTATTATTAGATTCGAGAATTCCGAGTGATTCTATTCAATTCAATGTCGATATGAGTAATTACTCTTCGTTTAAGGTAGGGGGTAACGCAAAATGCCTTATCGAAATTGATTCTATTCAATCTTTGTTTTCTGTCTGTAAGATTATAAAGAGTAATTCTTTACCGTTTTTCATACTCGGAAGTGGGTCTAATATAATATTCAATGGATCAGGATATGAAGGTGTCGTAATCAAACTTTGCAGCGAATTCAATGAATGTTACATCTGCAGCGAAAATTCTATCGGGCGGTTAAAAGCAAAGGGATATATTAAGAATGACACTATTATAGATTCTGCCAACACAATGTATGCTTCCGCAGCCACACCACTAAAAAATATTTGCAACCTTGCACTCGAGCAGGGACTTACCGGGCTCGAATTTGCTGTAGGAATACCTGGCAGTTGTGGCGGTGCAGTGTACATGAACGCAGGTGCATACGGTGGGGAGATGAAAGATGTCATTATCGAAGTCAATGCGCTCAACATTAATACGCTCGAAATCGAAACTTTCAATAATAACGAATTATCTTTTTCGTATCGAAAAAGTATTTTTGAAGCGAAAAATCATATCATTCTAAATGCACTATTTGCACTCCAAAAGGGAGACCCCGAGAAAATTGGAAATAAAATGGAAAGTCTCATGACTATGCGAAATTCCAAACAACCAGTCAATTATCCTAGCGTAGGAAGTTTTTTCAAAAGACCTCCAGGCCATTATGCCGCAAAACTAATAGAAGAGGCGGGGCTAAAAGGAAAGATAATTGGTGGAGTCCAGGTGTCCGAATTACACAGTGGCTTCCTAATAAACATAGGCGATGCCTCATTCGAGGATGTAATTGCGATGAAAGAGTATATCTGCAAAGTTGTTAAAGAAAAATTCGATGTAACACTAGAAGCAGAAGCGGAATTCATTTGAGAAGTAGGGGAGAACAAAGATGACTGAAATTGTTATAATTACAGGATTATCGGGATCCGGAAAAACCAAGGCAAGTGACTGGTTTGAGGATCGGGGATATTACTTTATCGACAATCTGCCTCCGAAACTAATCAACAGTTTCTTGCAACTAATCAACACTTCCGATGCCAAGAATAATAAAATTGCTTTAGCTATAGACATTCGAGGTGGGGTATTTTTTGGAGATTTAATTCACTCCATCGAGACCCTACGCGAAGATCCCTCCTATGATTTAAAAATACTTTTTATAGAAGCTTCGCCGTCAGCTCTAGTCCGAAGATACAGCGAAACTAGGAGAAATCACCCTCTCGCAACCGA
Organism: uncultured Oscillospiraceae bacterium; assembly: GCA_964367585.1. Taxonomy (GTDB): domain Bacteria; phylum Bacillota; class Clostridia; order Peptostreptococcales; family Anaerovoracaceae; genus CAYJGJ01. Next base: position 111,722 of record CAYIYH010000002.1, on the reverse strand, counting down.
CGGTGTTACGGAAGAAGTCATAGAACAAGAAATACATGCTCTCCGAGAATTGCGAAATAAAGCTGATTTTATCATCGATACTTCGGACATGAAAGTTGCAGATTTAAAAAAAGAGATAGTAAATTTATTCGTACATAAACATGAAAAGTTAGCTTTTTGTATAAACATAGTTTCGTTTGGTTACAAACATGGAATTCCTTTGGAATCAGATCTGGTATTCGATGTGAGATTTATGACGAATCCATTTTATATTTCTTCCATGAAACATCTGTCGGGAAAGGATGCGGAGGTCTCGGATTTTGTACTAAAACAAGATGTAACCAAAGAATTTGTCAAAAAAATTGACGACATAATTAACTATCTTATTCCTTTTTATGAAAAAGAAGGAAAATTTCACTTGAATCTATCTATAGGCTGTACGGGTGGTCAGCATCGCTCCGTTGCGATCTCGATAGAACTGGAAAAAATCTTCAAAGAGCAAGGGAAAAGAACTACCGTGTACCATAGCAATTTATCCTAAGAACGTGGATATCGCACCTAATCTATTCTGAAAGGAATAAAAATGAAAAACATAAAAAAAATTGCATATTACCTAACGGCAACACTGCTTTTCGCCTTAAGCGTAAACTTATTCTTGCTAGACAACGCTATTGCTGCGGGTGGATTTGCAGGAATAGCCACTGTAATTAACACCATACAACCTATATCTGTTGGATTGTTCATGTTCGTACTCAACATTCCATTCGTAATTTTGGCAGCAATACTAAAAGGCAAAAGCTATGCACTCCAAACCCTCATAGTTATGACTTCATTTTCGGTGTTTGCTGACCTATTAGTCTTTTTGCCAACCATAACGGATAACAAACTTGTCGCCGCTATTTTTGGAGGAATGATGTATGGGGTAGGTACAGCATGCATTGTTAAAGCGAATGTCTCCGCAGGAGGCACTGACCTATGGGTAAAGTTGCTGATTATTAAATTTAAAGATTTTTCGATAGGAAAGATGTTTTTGTTTGTAGACGGTGCAATTGTCCTTGCATCTATGGTAGTAGCAAAGGATATCGAAGCCGGTCTATATGCTGTCATCGCAATATATACGGCTGCCACAGTTTCAGATAAGCTGATTGACACATTTCAAAATGCGGTTAGCTGCACCATTGTTACGGGTGAAAGCGCCGATGATATTGCAAAGGCAATAATGCATAAACTTGGAAGAGGGGTCACTTGCTATCATGGATACGGAATGTACCAAAAAGAATCTCGAAACATTTTAGTTACTGTCATTCGCCCTCATGAAGTCCCCTCATTGAAAAAACTTGCGCTAGAAATAGATCCCCATGTCTTCTTAACTGTTGGAAAAATCTCAGAAGTAGTCGGTATGGGATTTGATAATTACAACCAATTTAATTCTAACACTATCAAGTATCAAAAAAGTCTTGAAAAAGCAAAATTGGATACACAAAAAAAAGAGGAGAACAAATAGCATGAAAAAAAATGACAACACTAAGCATATATTTGTAATAAACCCAACCGCTGGATCGGGGGAGGGAATTAAGCTTTACCGTCTGATACACCAATCCATCAGCATTTCCAATGTAGATGCTCATATATATGAAACAAATAGTGCGGGAGATGGGGAAGCATATTCAAAAATGGCATGTACTCAAAAAGGCTCTGATAAAAAACTCCGCTTTTATGCTTGTGGCGGTGATGGGACTTTAAACGAAGTTTTAAATGGAGTCGTCGGATTTGAAAACGTGGAAGTGGGTTGTGTACCGGTAGGATCGGGCAATGATTTTATTAGGAACTTTGGAAAAAAAGAGCAGTTCTTAGACATTTCACGCCAACTTTCTGCACCTAGCAAGGAATGCGATATTATCGAATTAACAAGTAAATTCGATGGAGAAAAACTAACTAAATATGCAGCCAATGTTATTAGCGTGGGATTCGATGCTGCTGTTGCAGCGACAATGCACAACTTAAAAAAGACTACTCCACTAAAAGGATCGGCTCTTTATAATGTTTCTCTGGCAAAAAACTTTGTCTTCAAAAAATCGACTTATGCTACTGTCTATGTAGACGGTAAAAAAATATACGACGACAGGCTGTTATTCTCTTCAATTTGTAACGGAAAATACTTTGGCGGAGGGATGAAAGGCATGCCATTTGCAGACCCTAACGATGGAGAACTCGACATAAATGTCATATTCAATATATCTAGAGCAAGATTCTTAAAAGTTGTCTCCAAATTCATAGCAGGCGAACACATGGAAGTAAAAGGAATCGACGAAATCCTCCACTATCAAAGGGCAAAAGAAATAGATATTATACCCAAAGTTCTTCCATTAAACATAGGAATTGATGGAGAGCCATACAAGTCATCTAGTATAAATATTAAAATATCAAAACATAAACTTAATTTCATTACACCTTCCGCATAAACTCCTTAAAACTCAGTGTATGTGCTCTGCAATATTAATGTAGGAACCTTATAATCCCGATATAACTTCTTTAATGTAAGTGCTCGGTAGCTATCACAGCAACATTAACAACTGAAAGCACGTAACGTCTTGGCAAATACGAATTTTAGCACAATATACCCCGGAGACGCTAATCCCCTCTCGTGCCAACTTGCAATCTTCGGCACGGACTAATCGTGCAGGCACGTTAGCTCCTTAGCCTCGATTTAAACAAATTAAATTCAAACTTTGACACTTAATAGTCTAATTTCTCAATACTATTGCAATGCCTCTTTTATGTTGCTAATATCTATACTAGCACGGCTAATACAACTCTGCCACATTGCATAGCAAAGGCAGGTAACTTGATAAGTAATCTCATAAACCGCGGTTGCTATAGCATGAAGATTAGTTATAATTAGCATTGCTTATATTACTCATAGATGCTATATAACCACCTCGCTCGGTTGGTTCATGGTATTTATCTAATCACATAGGAGGATTAAAAATGTCAGAAAAGAAAGAAGTAACTTTTAAAATCATCGAGAACTTGGGTGTTCTCAGTAAAAACACAAGCGGCTGGCAAAAGGAAATAAACATCGTAAGTTGGAATGGGGCCGCTGAAAAATACGACATCAGAGAATGGGATGAAGAACACGAGCGCATGAGTAAAGGCATCACTCTAAAAGAGGACGAAGCCAAGATACTTGCAGAGGCAATCCTTGAGCACCAAAAAAAGACAACAAAATAGTGCTAACACACTGCATTCTAGTGCTACAACAGCACATTTTAGTTCCATAACTGCGTGTCTTTTATGAAAGGGCGGATATCCGCCCTTTTACATTATTCTCGGAAATTCTGTATATTTTCCAACTTTATTAATTATCATATTAGACTTTTTCTTATTTTTACTGTAAAATATGAGTGGAACTTCTTTAGTTAAAAATACACCTTGGAAACTATACGTTTACATATATAAACCGAATACGAATCATTCTATCAAATTTGAAATACCGTACCTAAGTCATACGAGAAAGGAATTAAAATGCTAATACTTGAACAACTAAGGACAGAAATACCCTCAACAATAGAAAATTTAAAAGAGGTAGGACGGTCTCTTTGACGTAGATCGACTCAAAAAGGAACTAGCGGATTATAATGAGAAAATGGAAGCGGATGATTTTTGGGATAATGTGTCCGCTGCTCAAGAGACTATGAAACTAAAAAAGTCTATCGAACAGAAAATAGCCGAATATGAAAATCTCAAAACCGACATCCATGATATAGAGGAATTGATACCACTTGTTATCGAAATGCAAGATGAACAAGAGGCAAAGAACCTAGTCAGTACATTTCACGAGATAACAAATTCTATCGACGCACTTAAGATCAAAATCCTTTTATCAGGAGATTACGATACAAACGACGCTATTGTTTCAATACATTCGGGCACAGGCGGAGTGGATGCGATGGATTGGGCTAGCATTCTATATCGAATGTATACGAGATGGGCGGAAAAGAAAAAATACAGCATTAAAGTGTTAGATTTTCAAAATGACACAGAGGCAGGAATTAAAAGTGCAACTCTATATATTGAGGGAGAAAATGCATATGGATATCTCAAGAACGAAGCAGGAGTCCATAGACTAGTAAGAATATCACCATTTAATACTGCGGGAAAAAGACAAACTTCCTTTGCCGCAGTCGAAGTTATTCCTGATATTGAAGACTCTGATACCCTCGAAATTGACACCTCAGAATTGCGCATCGATACATATAGAAGTAGTGGTGCAGGTGGACAACATGTAAACAAAACGGACTCAGCAATTAGGATAACACATCTGCCAACTAATATCGTTGTAACCTGTCAAAATGAAAGAAGCCAACATAAAAATAAAGAAATGGCTATGAAAATATTAAAATCAAAACTAATTCAATTAAAAGAATTAGAGCGCAAGGAGAATCAAAAAGCCCTAAAGGGGGAATTTTCCCAAAACACATGGGGTTCTCAAATCCGCTCGTATGTTTTTCAACCATACACCTTAGTAAAAGACCATCGTACAAATGCGGAAAATGGCAATGTCTCTGCGGTGCTAGACGGAGACCTTGATTATTTTATAAATGAGAAGTTAAAACAAACTTCCATAGATGAAACTAAATAATAATATCTAAATATATAAATCATAGTATTGTTTTGAAATGAGCCTATTTTTTTGTTGTTCCTGAAGTAAAAATACGAGGATAATATGCTTACATTATATTATGGCAAAGAGAATATTGATAAAGAAAGATTCATATTTGAAAATATGAATTCGTCTGCGTATGTGATTATCCCTTCTTCGTATACCGAAGAAGCCGAAATACAGGCTCTTTCTTATTATAATAAAAAAGCAATTGTAGGCATTGAGTTTATTTCTCTTTCACGCCTTGCAAAATCAATTCTAAGCGCTCTAAATCGCAGTTCAAGTGTAAAAATAGAACCTCTCCTTTCCCAAATTTTGCTGTACAAAATATTAAAAATTGAAACTCTTCCGCTGCATTCTTATGACGGAGTGAAAGAAAGTCCTTCATTCATTACTATTGCAAATGACTTTGTTTCCGAACTAAAAAAACATAACACTTCAATCGATGATGTCACTACTCTTCTATCCAGAGAAGACATTCCTGAAAATTTTCGAAAAAAACTGTGTGATATTGTAACTATATATTCGAAATATGAAAACGTATCAAACGGCATCTTCTCAGATGCGTCCGATGCCTTACGAAGTGCGACATCATCTCTGAGTAGCTGTGACTCCTTATACGATAAAGAAATATGGATTTATGAATACGATAATTTAACTCCTGTTGAAATTCAATTCATTGTCGAGCTATCATTACACGCAAAAAGTGTTAATGTAGTGCTAACTTCCGATAATGAAAAAATGGAAGAGAAGGAAGGTGTAGAGGTCTCGGATTGGGATTTCATCGCAGCGGATATATTTACACTTACCAATCGAACGTTAGATCAATTCGAGACTCTTGCTAGGGTGAAAAACGCTTCATTTTGCCAAAAGGCAATAGACGATTACTGTTGTAATTCAATGCTTTTGGAGGAGAATATCACTATTGTGAAAGCCGCTAATTTATACAATGAGGCCGAAACGGTGGCTTCGTTCGTATCAAATTTAATCTATGAACATAACTATAAATATAAAGATATCGCAATAATATGTAATGATAATTCCTCCATGATTCCTATTCTGATACAAGTCTTCGACGAATACGGACTGCACATAAATACCGATAAAAAAAGAAAACTTTCTTCCTCTCCCATATCGTTACTCATAATGACATTTTTAAATATATTGACCGACGGATTTTCAACCGAGGAAATAATGAACGGACTTAAGACAAATCTTTCTAACCTTTCACTTACAAATACCGATAAGCTAGAAAACTATGCGTTACGATATGGAATCGATGGTGATTTGTGGCGCTCCCCCTTTAAGGAGGGAAAGGATTCGACTTTATTCGATGAACTTCGAACACAAGCGACCCTCCCTTATGGAGATTTCATTTTAGGAACAAGCAATATTAAGACATGCCGTGAATTTGTTGAATACTTTTATCACTTTTTATTTGAAGATTATGGACTAAAAGAGAAAATTCAATCTTCTTCGCTGCAAGTAGCTATGGAAATAGATAATAGGGATACACCACTGAATGAAGAAAATATTGCAGCTGCCGTATTAAATACAATCATACAGATAATAGACTTAGTCGCCACACATCTTGGGGAAGATTCTTACGACCCTAAAATGATGAGAGATATTTTTAGAATAGGATTGGAAAATACATCGATTACAATTGCACCAAAATCTACCGATGTCATTGCATTAGGAAGCTTGGAATCTATAAAGTTTTCACATCGTAAAACCGTGGTTATTGTCGGAGCAAATGAAGGAATATTGCCCTCAGTTGCTCCTAATTCAAACTTTTTTAATCCTATCGATCGTGATTATTTTGCCGATGGGAAAAAAAGATTTTGTTTTTCGGGCGACACTTCTGAATTGCTTCAAAAACTTACCTTATACAAAGTTCTTTCTCGTGCAACTGATCAAGTCTTCATAAGCTACTCCAGTGCGGATAATTCAGGAAAAGAGCTTAGGCAATCCGAAATAATAGACTCTCTTCTCAAGACTTTCCCAAATATAAAAGAAAAGCAAGACATACTAAATCGCGGTGAAAGTTTCGAACAACTCTCCGGACGAATTAATACACTCCGCCATATTAGTAGTAAAATAAGGGATACCGCGCACTTTTCTCCGATGTGGAAAAGCGCACATAACTGGGTTTCACAGAACGAAACCACTCGCATGAATAAAATTAAGAACTCTGTTAATTACGATGCGATTAAAGAGCCTATACTGCCTAGCCTTGTCGATTCACTTTATATCAAGCCGGGCAATCCTAATTTTTCTTTTAGTCCATCGCGACTAGAAAGGTATAGTAGATGTCCTTTTTCTCATTTTATGCTTTATGGATTAAAACCGGAAGAAAATAGGATCCATGAGGTAGCAAGCAGAGAAATAGGCGACTTTTATCATGAGGTACTCATGATTTTTGTAAGACTACTTTGTTCTAATAGAACGATAAGTGATATTTTAAATGAAGATTCTTTTTCTTTTTCGAAATCTGATTATAAAAATCCCGTTGAGATTAATTCTCCCCAGTCAAACTGGGGAAACGTGTCAAAAGAGCAATGTTGTGACCTAGTCGATAAAATAACGTCTGATATCTCGAAAAGATATATGAATGGTCTGTTCGTGAATGGAAAAGAGCAACTTTATAGGTTGTCTAGAATAAAGAAGATTTGCTCTATGATTTGCTGGATTATTGTACTACACGTCAAGGAAGGTGCCATATCCTCAATAAAAGTAGAAACTCCATTTGGAATAGGGAAAGAAATACCAAGCATAAGGATAGAAATGGAATCTGATGATAATATTCCACAAATTCAAGACGATAACAACAAAGAAATACATATAGAGGGCAAAATCGATAGGGCAGACTATTTGGCAAATGGTAGTGTCAAGATAATTGACTATAAGACGGGGAACACTAAGTACAACCTAGACGAAATAGAAAAAGGATACAGTCTTCAATTGATCACTTATCTCATAGCGGCAAAGCAGATTTGTAAAAGCTCCGCAGGTGCTTATTATTTTAAAACAAAAGATGCCTCAAGGAATTCTAGCTATCCATTAGAAAATGACATATATGACAGTAATTTACTAAAACAGTATAGAATGGACGGGATTACAGAGGGAACAATTGAAAAAATAGCGTGTATAGATAAGAATATAGTCGGGAGATCACTTATTATTCCAATCAACGAAAAAGACGGAGAATACAAGGCAAGCACGAAGAATTCAGTAGTTAATGATTTAAATGAAATAGAAGAAACTGTATTATCTCACATAAAGACTATCTCAAAAGAAATAGTTGAGGGAAAGGTGGACATTCGACCAAAGCGAATCGGAGATTCCTTCCCTTGCAAGTTCTGTCAATTCATTGGAATATGCAAATTTGACACTAATAACTACCAGTGCAAATATGAAAGATTATAAAGTAGGGCAGGGTTATTTATCGTTCTACCCGCCATGCGCTCTTACTTTATATGCACACATGGCAGCTTTATATTAGCAAGGGCGAACACATAGGTTCACCCTTGCTAATATGTATTCCTACTCCGGCATTGGTTCATGTTTGTGGCTTTTTATCTTGCCGATAGACGCAATTATTATTATAGCACCTACTCCACTTGCAATAGTGCCCATTAGCATTAGTGTGCTTGCCCCAAAGTAATCGAGGATTATTCCGCCTGTCAATGCTGCAAATACTACGCCTAATGTCATCATAGTAGTAAATACAGATTGCCCTTTTACGGCTTCCCCTTCCGACATAACTTCGTTTATAAAGTGAACCATGGAAGGTAAAAAAAGTGCAAATGCTATCATTTGAAACAAATGGCCTACAATAAACCACTTTATAGTGGGAGCCAACATGCATGATAATATTTTAAGAAAAAATCCTACTGCGCCTATTTTTGCTAAATTTTGACATGAAATCTTGCTTTTCAGCTTATCAAAAAATATGAGAACCGGAATTTCCAATCCCGCCATTACACCAAAAATTATCCCCATATCTTCACTGCTACCACCTATTGGAGTTATAACTTGTAGCATAAAACTATTAAAAACTGCATTACTATACCAAGCACCTATGCTTGCAAGGCTCACTAACATAAACCATTTATTTCTCTTTGCAAATTCTACTAATCCTATAGAATCATAGGATTTATTCTCCGCTTCATGGTTTAGTTTTATATCTTTGTCATCTGCATAGCTGTTATTTTGATCTACTTTATTTTTGTGGTATGCCGTCAACATAAGACTACCCAAAAACATCAACAACACGATCTCTCCTGTTATTGGCACAACTTCAATCCCGATACTTTCGACAATTCCACCAAGCATTACAGACAATATAGCATAGCCTAAGGATCCCATACTTCTTGCAATCCCAAAATTAATATCCACCCCTGATTGCTCTATCTTAAATATAAGACTGTTTAGCAAAGGTTGTATTACAGGCAACCACCCTGATAGAAGGACAAAAGTAATCGAAAGTGCAACATTTTTGTTCTCGAATGCAAATAATAAGGACATTAACGCTATTAGTAACACTGTTACCATCTGAATTATTGATATTAAAGATATTTTTTTTGTCCTATCCGCAATATCTCCGATTAAAGGTTGTAATACTACAGCAAGCACATTTCCCAATGCAACAATAATCCCGATTTCAGAATTACTATAATCCTTTCCAAGCAAGTAAACTGATGCAAAACTTCCTATCACTGCATAATTCATCCAATACAATGCTTGCAGGCTTGCATATTCTATATTTAAAATTCTCTTCATTATTCCCTCTTTAAACATAACCATGGCACGGCTTCTATTATAACAGACGAATTCCAATTAACAAATGTTTATATTAACTTCTTCGACATTTCTTAGGATTTTTATATTAAATCCTTTATATTCAAATAAATTTGTTATAATATTAGTTATAGATTCTAAATAATTGGAGGAACACCGTTATGATACCTCTTTCAACGAGAATGAGACCCCATTCAATAGAAGAATTCATAGGTCAGCGCCACTTTATGTATGAGGGCTCGCTGCTATATAATTCTATTAAAAATAAAACCTTCGAATCCGCTATCTTCTTTGGCCCTTCCGGTACAGGAAAAACAACCCTCGCCAGGATTATTGCAAGCGAGATGGATAGTGATTTTGTTGAAATCAATGCCTCAGTGACAGGGATAAAAGAATTAAAAGAGCTGATAGAAAACGCAAAGACTCAATTTCACGGACTAAGGCATAAACAGACTTATGTATACATAGACGAGTTTCATAGGTGGAATAAGCTACAACAAGACTCCCTGCTAAAAGCACTTGAGGATGGCGTACTCAAATTCATTGGTAGCACGACAGAAAACCCCTATTTTGCAATCAATAATGCAGTAATAAGTAGGGTTCGAAACATATATGAATTCCGAAGGCTCGAAAATTCGGACATCGAAATTTTAGTAAAAAGAGCGATTGAAGACAAGGACATCGGATTCGGAAACTTGAATATAAAGTATAATGAAGAGGCAATAAAAATACTCTGCGAGATGGCAAGTGGAGATGCCCGTGTCGCCTTAGATGCTATCGGGTTCATAATCGATAATATAGAAATTGGTGGCGAAATATCCAAAGAAATAGTAGCCGAAGCAATGCAACGAAAAATAGGGTTTTATGACAAAAGTGAGGACAGGTACAACTTACTTTCTGCGCTCCAAAAGTCGATTAGAGGAAGTGACCCCGATGCGGCAATACATTATTTTGCAAGACTGGTAGACGGTGGTGCCGATATTCAAATGATAGGAAGACGACTCTTAGTCATTGCGAGCGAAGATATCGGAATGGCTTATCCGACAGCCATTTCTATAGTGACCTCATGTGTCCAGGCCTCACTCATAGTTGGATTTCCTGAAGCTGCGATTATCTTGTCGCAAGCTGTGATTTTGCTAGCATCCTCGCCCAAATCTAACAGATCCTACGAGGCCTTTAGTGCAGCATTGAGTGACATTCAAGCAAAGGAAATCGATAACATGCCGGATCACTTAAAAGACACCCATTACAACGGTGCAAAAAAGCTTGGTTATGGAATTGGTTACAAATATCCTCATGCATACGGCGGATATGTACAACAACAGTATTTACCAGACAGTTTACATAAAAATGGCACAAAATACTATATTCCTACAGAAAATGGCAGTGAAAAAGGATTTAAGCAATTTTTGGATTCACTCGTAGATGCGAAAAATAAAGGGAAGAACTAAGGGAATAATAGGAGAAAATTAAGAAAACAGTAAGTGGAAATAGAAAGAAAATAAGGAAAAAACATGAAAGAAATAATAGTAGCAGATCACTCGGGTTTTTGTTTTGGTGTAAAGAAAGCCATAGATATAACAGAAAAAGAAATCGAACGATTGCACGAATGCGACTCCAACATGGCAAGTACTACAGGGACTAACACTCTCGCCACCATCTCACCTACCAAAGGTGCCACCACCGTCCCTCCTTATAAATTATTCACCTGCGGTCCGCTAATACATAACACATCTGTTACAGACGAACTGGCACAAAAGGGAGTTTCAATCCTCGATACGCTAGACGAAGCCAGCCCGGGTGATGTCTTGATTATCCGTTCACATGGCGAAGGGAAAGCGTTTTTTGATGCCGCAGCCAAAAAAAATTGCAAGATTGTCGATGCTACATGTATATTCGTAAAGAAAATCCAAGATTTAGTTTCAAAGGGTAAAGACGACAACTATAACATATTGATTATAGGAGACAAAAGCCACCCCGAAGTACTTGGAATAAATGGTTGGTGTGGAAACAGTGCAACGATCGTAAACAGTGCAAAAGAAGCTGATGAAGTCGAGAAGGATAACTTATTTGTAGTCTGCCAAACTACTATAACTGAGAAACTATTTAAAGAAGTAATCGATATTCTAAAAAAGAATAATAAAGAAATGGTCATCAACAACACCATATGCAATGCAACCACGAAAAGGCAACTTGCGACAGAAAAATTAGCAAAACAAGTCGATGCGATGATAGTAATCGGGGGCAAAAACAGCTCAAACACACGAAAACTATACGAAATTGCAAAAAATTATTGCGATTCGACCTTTTTTGTCGAAAAAAAAGAAGATTTGCCATTGCAAGAGATGAAAAAATATAATACAATAGGGGTAGCGGCCGGTGCATCGACACCTGCAAACGCAATTAAGGAGGTTATAGCTAACATGAGTGAAAACACAACAGAAAACAAAACTACAATGGAAGACTATATGAAGGAGATTGATGCGTCATTCAAACTACTTCGAGTCGGCGAAATCGTTAATGGAAAGGTTCATCACGTAACTGACAAAGAAATTGTCATCAACATGGGATCGAAAAAAGATGGAATTATTCCAAAAGAGGAAATTCTTCTAGAAGAAGGACAAAAACTCTCAGATTTATTCAAAGAGGGTGATGAAGTACAAGCAAAAGTGCTTAAAACAGACGATGGAGACGGAAGTGTTTTATTGTCGAAGAAAAATCTACAAATAGGTGAACATTGGAAAGAAATAATTGAAGCGCATGATAATAAAGAAATTATCAACGTAAAAGTCGTTAGGACTGTCAACGGAGGCGTACTTGCTTCTTACAAAGAGGTAACTGGATTCATTCCTTTGTCTCAACTTTCTGATAACTACATTGAAAATGCACAAGAGTTTATTGGACAAGAATTTGATGTAAAAGTTTCAAGAGTAGACGTTGAAAGAGGAAGAGCAATCTTCTCTCGTAAACTCGTATTGTCAGATCTTCGCAAAGAAAAATTAGATAAAATCTGGGACACTGTCCATGAAGACGACATAATCGAAGGAAAAGTAATGAGATTCACTGACTATGGTGCGTTTATCGATATCGGTGGAATTGATGGACTTCTCCATATTTCTGAAATTTCTTGGGGAAAATTAAAGCATCCAAAAGAAGTTCTAAAAATAGGCGAAACTGTATCCGTAAAAGTTCTTTCTATGGATATGGAAAAAGGCAAAATCTCATTAGGATTGAAACAAACTACTCCTGAACCTTGGATGGGAGTAGAAAGCAAATATGTGGTAGATCAAATCATTACTGGTAAAATTCTTCAGATAAAAGAGTACGGTGCTTTCGTTGAATTGGAGCCTGGTGTAGACGGTCTTGTACACATTTCTGAAATAGCACATAGAAGAGTTACTAACGTTGCGGACGAATGTACTCTTGGCCAAATAGTTGAAGCTAAAATTCTAGATATTAATTCTGATAGAAAACGAATCAGCCTAAGCATCAAGGCAATTCTCGAAAAAGAGGAAGACGAATCAGTAGAAGCTCCTAGCAGTGATGAAAGTGCTGTAGCATATGATACTGAAGAGGCAACTCTTTCTGACGTAGAAGCTATAGCGGAATAAAAAGCGATCTATGCGTTTCATACTTTAATAAACAAGATTTTATGCCTCTACTTTTGGTAGAGGCATAAAATCTGTAAATAATCTTTTAGAATGAACATTTTAGCACGTGTACTTTATAAATTCCGCCGATTTAGATTGGGTCCTGCGCAATGAGATACTGTGAATCTTGTCAGGTCCGGAAGGAAGCAGCAATAAGCGGATCATCTTATGTGCCGCAGACAAGCCTTCTCTAGATTTGCGGGATTTATAAAGCACACGTTTTTTCTAATTAAGAGTAATTTTGGTTATTTTCCATATATAGATAAAGGATTTCCCTAAATATGCAAAAGGTCTTGTACAGAGAAAGACGCCCCGAAATATTAGACGAAGTATTAGGGCAAGAGCACATTGTAAGAATATTAAAAAATCAAATCGAATCAAACACGATTGCTCATGCATACCTTCTATCGGGGATTCGTGGCACGGGAAAGACTACCGTCGCAAGACTAATCGCAAAGGCTGTCAACTGTACAAGTGAAGAGACAAAGCCTTGTGGTGTGTGTCAAAATTGCATAGACATATCTGCAGGAAATTTTGTTGACGTGATAGAAATTGACGCTGCAAGTAATGGAGGAATAGATAATATTCGCCAAATAAAAGAGAATGCAAACCTTATCCCAATGGTAGCTGCGAAAAAAGTCTACATAATAGACGAAGCGCATATGATATCAAAAGATGCGGCGAATGCCTTCCTCAAAGTCTTGGAAGAACCTCCCGAACATGTACACTTCATTTTGGCAACGACCGACCCACAGGCCCTAATAGTCACGATACTGTCAAGATGTATGCGCCTTGACTTTAGGCGAATTAGTGACAAAGTAATAACTGAAAATATATGCAAAATTTGTAATGAAAAAGGAATTACTATCCACGATGAAGCCGCTGCAATAATAACATCCAATGCAGATGGATCCGCAAGAGATAGCCTAAGCCTTTTACAACAATGCATTTCTTCGGGAATAAAAATAATAACACCCGAATACGTATTGACAATACTAGGCGGTCTCCAAATTTCAAACTATATAGACATGACAAATGCCATCATTAACTCTGATGTTGCACGTTTGTTGATGATGCTTGACAATTACAGTTTTGAAGGCAAAGATGTTCGTCAAATTATGAGAGATTGGCTTACACACTATAGAAACTTGCTAATTTCCAAATACTCCGATAAGCCCGAAGCAATCTTAAGCACAACACAAGAAAATATAGAGCGTATCAAAAAACAATCTGAGGATGTGTCCTTGATTGAAATCAAAAACGGGATTGAAGTTTTAGTGAAGGCAATAAATGATGCCAAACACACGAATTCACCAAAGATAATACTGGAAATGGCAATTATCCGCCTAGCTATGGAAAAATCAAGTGAGGCACAATCGACTAAATCAATAAAGTCACAACAATCAATGTCATCAATAACACAGAAACAGATACAAGAGCAGACACAGAAACGATTCCAAAACAAAGAAAATAGCACATTGGGATCAATAACGTCTGAACCGGGAACCTCTGACACAAGAACTGCTGACTCAATTACTGCTGATCCGGACAATTCTGACGCAAGAGATACTGTGCTAGGTGATACTGACTCCTTCGATATTGAACACGATACTACTTTGCCAGATAAAGGCAAAGACAAAAAAACAACTGAAGAACAAAATCAAAACAATACAGAACAAAACAGTAATCAATCGGAAGAAAATATAGTCCTCGAAGACGACTCCGTCCAAAATATTGATACCTCTATATTAAATTACGATCTGGAATCAATATGGAATAAAATAATATTGGAAGCAAAAAAGGAAGTACCCATGCTTGCGGTACTAGGGCCTACGACAAAGCTAATCTCGCTTGACGACAAGAACTTTACGATTACATGTACGTCCGTAAGTGTCGGAATAATTGATGATTATTCAACACTTTTTGAGAAATTGATAAAAAAACACACTGGCAAATCACTACGATTAAAAACTATGCAAGGAGGAAAATAAATGGGAAAAGGTATGAGAGCAGGCAAAAGGCCAAGTTCCGGCGGCGGTGGAGGCGGCATGCAAAAACAATTACAGCAAATGCAACAAATGCAACGCAAAATGGAAATGATACAGGCAGAATTAGATGAAAAAGAAATAACTACAACTTCGGGTGGTGGCGCAGTCAGTGTCGTCATGAATGGGAAAAAAGAAATCGTCAAATTAGAACTAAAACCGGAAGTAGTCGACCCAGATGACATAGAAATGCTGCAAGACCTAGTCGCTGCAGCCATAAACGAAGCGATACGAGAAATCGAAGAAAAAAGCAATGCCGAAATGGGGAAACTGACAGGCGGACTTAATATTCCGGGACTAATGTAATGACTAAATATCCTAAACCATTAGCAAGACTTATAAGTGAACTTTCTAAACTACCAGGAATAGGAAATAAAACGGCACAAAGATTGGCTTTTTTCATACTATCACTGGAAGAAAAAGAAACACATGATCTTGCTAATTCTATCGTCGAAGCTAAAACTTCAATGCATTTATGCAACACATGCGGGAATCTTACAGATATAGATCCCTGTATAATATGTTCCGATCCTCGCAGAGATAACGAACACATTTGTGTTGTAGAGAGCGCAAAAGACGTATTAGCAATCGAGAGAATCAAAGAATATAAAGGTAGATACCACGTATTAAATGGTGTCATATCGCCTATAGATGGTGTAGGCCCAGATCAAATAAATCTAAAACAGCTCATAGTTAGATTGCAAGACACAACTATAAAAGAAGTTATAGTTGCAACTAATCCCAATATAGAGGGAGAGGCTACTGCAATGTATATAGCTAGGCTAATTAAGCCGTCGGGAATCAAAGTGACACGAATTGCGCATGGAATTCCGATAGGTGGAGACTTAGATTATGCGGATGAAGTTACTTTACTAAAGGCGGTAGAAGGACGTAGGGAGATTTAATGTGAATCATACGTATAATTACTATTGTTTATTGTGTATTTTAAAATTGAAAGGTTAAAATATGGATATTTTTAGCATCTTTACTTTGCTTGGCGGGCTTGCAATTTTCCTATTTGGAATGGGAGAAATGTCTAATGGATTAGAAAAGTTAGCAGGAAGCAAACTGGAACTTATCTTAAAACAGCTTACTTCTAGTAAATGGAAAAGCCTTCTCTTGGGAATCCTCATAACAGCACTAATTCAAAGTTCTTCCGCAACTACGGTCATGCTCGTCGGACTCGTAAACTCTGGAATCATGCAACTGTCTAGTTCTGTTGGAGTAATAATGGGTTCTAATGTGGGAACTACCGTAACAGCATGGCTGCTGAGCCTAGTAGGACTGGAGAGTGATAACTTCTTCATCAAAATGTTAAAGCCTGATTCTTTTTCTCCAATATTAGCCTTCATCGGAATAATTTTACACATGACAGCAAAGACAAGTAAGAAAAAAGACATAGGGACTACATTGCTTGGATTCGCCCTTTTGATATATGGAATGGGAATGATGAGTGATGCGGTAGCACCTCTTGCAGATATGCCACAATTTGCAGACGCAATGTCGGCGTTCAATAATCCTTTGCTAGGACTTGCGATCGGTATAGGAATAACGGCTATCATCCAAAGCTCCTCGGCTTCAGTAGGAATATTACAAGCCGTAGCCCTAACCGGCGTAATCTCATACGAGATGGCCTTCCCAATCATCATGGGTCAAAACATAGGAACCTGTGTTACTGCACTTATTTCGAGTTTCGGTGTTGGAAAAAGTGCAAAAAAAGTAGCCGTTATCCATATCCTCTTCAATCTCATTGGAACTACGTTGTTTTTACTCGCATTCCAAATTGCAAACATAGCGTTTGACTTGCCAATACTACAAGAAGTGATTACGCCTGCGGGTATCGCAATACTCCATACAGTCTTCAACATTACAACTACACTTATATTAATGCCATTTTCTAACGTCTTAGTTACGCTTTCCCAAAAAATCATTAAAGGGGAAGAGGATGAAGACGAAAAATACGATATTGCGTTTATTGATGAAAGATTGTTAAACACTCCATCCATTGCTCTTTCGGAGTGTAACCATATTACCACGGAAATGGCAAGGTTATCTGAAAAATCGATTATACGTGCCATTGATTGCCTAAGAAACTACAGTCAGGAAAAAGAAAAGAAAATTGTCAGTATCGAGCGTAAAGTAGATAAATATGAGGATAGGCTCGGATCTTTCCTAGTCAAGTTATCTAGTTATGACCTTTCAGATGCCGATAGTCTACAAATCTCTAAATTACTACATACCATAAGTGATTTTGAGAGAATAAGTGACCATGCTACAGGCATAGTTTCTGCAGGAAAAGAAATGCAAGAAAAAAACATCAAATTCTCAGATGACGCAAGACTAGAAGTAGATGTAATCACTGCAGCATTACAAGAAGTTGTTTCCATTACGTTTGATGCTTTCGACAATAACGATATAGAACTCGCACAAAAAGTAGAAGCGATTGAAACCGTGTTGCACTCACTAGTAGAAAAATCGAAAACTCGCCATATTTCTCGACTAAAATCCGGAAGCTGTACTATTGAATTAGGATTTATATTACAAGACATTCTAAACAACTATCAAAGAGTATCGGATCACTGTTCAAATATCGCTGTAGCACTCATAGAACTTTCTAAGGCATCATTTGAAACTCATGAATACATGCACCAAATGAAACGTAAAGACAATGAAGTGTTCCATGCTTTAGTTCAAGAATATCGTGAGAAGTATGTTATATAACATGACACCGTATGCAGTCGATCGAGTACGATCGTTGATTCCACACCTTAGATTAAAAAATGGGATGCGATATGCAAACACTTGAAACATCAAACACGCAAGAGACGAATGAACTGGGGATTTCTATATCAAAAACTATCAAAGAGGGTGATATACTTGCTTTAATAGGAGAACTTGGTACTGGAAAAACTACTATTACTAAAGCGATTGCAAAAGGGCTTGGAGTATCGGATGATATTACAAGTCCTACTTTTAATATTGTAAAAGAATATTTCGGCAATTCTTTGCCACTATATCATTTCGACGTGTATAGAGTCCATGATCCTGATGAATTGTTCAACATAGGAATCGAGGACTATTTTTATGGCGATGGTATTTGCATCATCGAATGGGCTGATTTGATAGAAGAGATTTTGCCTCCTCATACAAAAAAAATATATATTGAATATGGTTCTACAATAGACAGTAGGCTTTATAAATTTGATTTTTCATTATGAATCGCAATCACTGCATCTATCGCCATATAAATAAATTCATACAAAAGAAAGGAAAAGGTATATTTATTGCTCTCGTCGAGATTTAATAATATTGTACCGGGAACAGCTTTACTATGCATATTCTATCATTCGATACTACGGGCCAGTTTGGTTCTGTTGCCCTTATCGACGAACAGGCTAACATAGTCGAAAAAAAAACAACGGACAAGATGAACCACCTAAAACACTTGATGGATATGACCAATACCCTCATGGAAGAAAGCGGTGTATCTAAGGGAGACATAGTAGCCATTGCCTGTTCGATAGGACCTGGCTCTTTTACAGGCATTAGGATTGGAGTTTCTTCTGCGCGTGCAATGGCACAAGCGCTTTCGCTTCCTTGTATTAGTGTTCCAACTTTAGACTCTTTTCGAGTTTATTCTCTTAATCGTGGAGCGAAGAATTGCACTACTTTTTCGAACCTCAACAATACTGCAACTTGTGTCATCTTAAATGCAAGGAGACATCAAGTGTATGGAGCAATCTTTCAAAACCACACTGTTGTAGATGATAATTTGAATTTGCGCTTACTCTCATCTGAACATGACATATTACCACCCAAACAATATATGATAGATGATATAATCTCTACTTTGAATAATTCTGATATTGATAGTGTTCATTTTTACGGAGATGGGATTGATGCGTATGAAGATATTATTGTCAAAAATATCCAAAAACAATTTGCTTTCGCTCCATCAAGTGAAAGATATCAAAAAGCATCTCTCGCTGCTATATATGCATTAACCAAATGGGAGGCAGGCGACACCACATCACATTTTAATCTTTTGCCCGATTATATGAGGGAAACAGAGGCTGAGACTAACTTAAAATCCGGAGAACTCGATAAGCGTAAGAAAAAAAAGGCAGAAGAACTCGATAAACATTTGGAAAAAATTAGAAAACTTCGGGAATCACATGAAAAGCAAACTTGAAAAAGAATTAGAAAATGTCGAGCATCATATGGAAAATAAGTCTGAAGAGAAGATGAAATACTTCGGTGACCGATTGGAAGAGGTTTCGGAACTAACTACAGATATAAGAATTGAGATAGCACCGGCTGATACAAAATACTCCGAGCAAGTCGCCAACTTGCACTTTCAAGTATTTTCTGAAAAAATCACCGCTGGCCACATTTCAATGGAAATAAGTCAAAACACTGGTATACAATACATACTTGCATTACAGCAAGACAAAGTAATAGGCTATATCTGTGTGAGATATGTGTACGATGAGTGCAGTATATATAATATCGCAACCGTTCCGGAATTTAGAAATAAACTCGTAGCATCTCGTCTATTACAATACCTTATTGATGAAAGCTCTCCCAAAGAAAGAATCAAATACATACTAGAAGTACGTGTCTCTAACATTCCCGCAATTAACCTGTACAAAAAGCACCAGTTTCAACAAATATCAATTAGAAAAAACTACTACTCGGACAACGGCGAAGATGCCCTCATTTTGATATATGAAAAATAACATTCGGAGTATATAATGAAAAACAACAAAATTGTTACATTAGGAATCGAAACGAGTTGCGATGATACTTCCGTCGCTGTCGTCCTAAATGGAAGGGAAATCCTTTCTAACATTGTTTCATCGCAAATCAAAATACACGAACAATACGGTGGAGTCGTTCCCGAAATAGCTTCTCGCCACCATTTAGAGAATATTAATATAGTTCTCGATGAAGCACTAAAAAAAGCAGACACAACACTAGATGAGGTAGACCATATCGGTGTAACACATGGGCCTGGACTAGTGGGGGCGCTCCTCGTCGGAATTGCGACCGCAAAAGCTATATCTTTTGCAAAGGACATTCCATTAAACGGTGTTCATCACATTCAATCACACGTCTGTGCAAATTACATATCACACCCGACTTTGGAACCGCCCTTTATTGCATTGGTTGTCTCTGGCGGCCATACGGAAATAGTGGAAGTATCAGACTATAGTACCTATAAATTAATAGGCAAAACTAGAGATGACGCGATAGGAGAAGCCTATGATAAAGTCGCAAGGGTACTAGGATTTGCCTATCCAGGTGGGCCAAAAATCGATGAAATTGCAAAGCAAGGCAACCCTGATTCAATCCATTTTAAACGTGTATATTTAGAAAAAGGGACTTACGACTTTAGCTTTAGTGGAACTAAAACAGGTGTGCTTAACTACATTAATACAAAAAAGCAAGCAGGTGAGGAAGTCAATATACCGGATCTTGCTGCAAGCTTTCAACAGGCGGTACTAGAAGTCATCGTCTCCAAGACTCTATCGGCAACAAAAGCCAGCAACATTAACAAACTCGCACTAGCTGGTGGAGTGGCCGCTAATAGCAGACTTCGTGAATTGCTAAGGGAAGAATGCAAAAAAGAGAAAATAGAATTTTTCTGTCCTTCACTCGACCTATGTACCGACAACGCAGCGATGATAGCTTCAAGAGCGTACTACAATTACATCGACGGACAAAGAGACGATTGGTTGCTCGATGCATATCACAGCCCCAGCATACAATAGTTCCGTCTGTCACCTAATCTGTAACAGAACATAAATGATTAACTATACGATCAAAATATAAAAAAACAACTTTATCCTACACTTTTTCGGAGAACCCATGACTATATTATCTGTAAATAATCTATCTAAAACATATGGTACGGACGTCATCCTTCAGGATGTCACTTTTCACGTAAACAAAGGAGACAGGATAGGAATCGTTGGTCTTAATGGAGCAGGAAAATCTACTTTACTCAAGATACTGTCTTCGGAAATAGAAAGAAGTGGTGGAGAGTACTTTATTTCTCAGTCTACAAAAATAGGATACCTCAAACAACAAGATTCTTTTGACTCTAACTCCACAGTAATTAACGAAGTTAGCAAGATATTTTCCCATTTTCATGAACTGGAAGCGCAAATAGAAGAACTTACTACCGAAATATCTGAGGTGTCGAACGAAACATCTGACAATACATCACTAATCGACACCCTGATCAATAAACTCACGAATTTACAATCTCTATTCGAGCAAAAAGGTGGCTATAGCTACAAAAGTGAGATGTATGGTATACTGAATAGCATGGCATTTTCACAAGATTATTATGACAAACCCATTTCTACATTAAGTGGAGGTGAAAAAACGAGGCTATCTCTCGCATGTTTATTATTACAAAAGCCAGACGTATTGCTATTAGACGAACCGACAAACCATTTAGACATAGGAATGCTCAAGTGGCTTGAGCAATACCTACACAATTACGAAGGAACTATCATCCTGGTCTCACACGATAGATACTTTTTGGATGAAACCGTCAATAGAATATTCGAGATTGAACATAAAACACTATACTCATATAAAGGCACTTACAGCGATTTTGCGACGAAAAAAAGACTTAACCGAGAAATTGAGCTTCGCGCATTCACGAATCAGGCAAAAGAAATTAGAAGACAAGAAGATCTTATCCGTGAATTTAAACAGCGAGGCACGGAAAAACTTGCGAAGCGTGCAGCCTCCAGAGAAAAACGACTTGCACATGTAGAAAAATTGGAAAAACCTGCGGCGCTCCAAGATAAACTTAAACTTTCTTTTCATGAAAAATGCAAGAGTGGTAATGAATGTATAATTGCGCGGGGATTATCAAAAGAATACTCGACGAAGCATCTCTTCCATAATATCGATCTTGATATAAGGCGTGGAGACAGAGTCTGTATTGTAGGAGATAATGGCATCGGGAAAACCACTTTATTTAAAATAATAATGCAACAAACAGACAAGACATCGGGACATCTAAAGATTGGGCATAATGTTATGTTCGGATATTATGACCAAGAACAAGAACTTCTCAACTATAATAGCACTGTAATGGACGAAATACACAGTACTTATAGACTATACAGTGAGGGTGAAATACGTAACATGCTTGCACGATTTTTATTTAAAAACGACCAGGTCTTTTTGCCTGTAAAATCGCTTAGTGGAGGTGAAAGGGCTCGTCTCTCCCTACTTAAACTTATGATGTCGGGTGCAAATGTCTTGCTACTCGATGAACCTACTAACCACTTAGACATTGAATCCAAAGAAATTTTTGAAGATGTTTTGCTCGATTTTCCCGGAGCAATTGTAGTAATATCTCATGATAGATACTTTTTAAATAAAGTTCCTACCAAAATTCTCGAATTAGAAAAAAATGGGATGAAGGAATATCTAGGCAAATTTGACTATTACATGGAAAAGAAAAACGAAATCTCTTCTGGAAAAAAACATATGAACACCTTCTTGCAAAAAGGAGTGGAGCAAATCGGTAAAAACAAAACTACCACATCTTTTCCTCCATCATGCAGTACTATTGGTGAACAAACCATAGCAAATCAATTCCTCCGAAAAAATACGAATATTTCAAATGTTGGGGCATATGAAAATCTTACAACTAACCAACAATTATCTTCTTCCGAGTCACGAGCATTGTCAAAACAGATAGAGGCAGAAAATAGAAGAATTGAAAGAAAAAAAGCGGAATTAGAAAAAGCAATCGCCAAGTATGAATCTGAAATAAATAGACTAGAAAGCGAAATGATTGACGGAAAAAATATTTTAAATTATACATTACTTGATGATTTGAGCAATCAACTTGCGGCTACACAGGCTGCCTTAGATGACGCATATACAGATTGGTTAAGCTTAGAAAATTAATGATTATTTGTATATTACAACAAAGGAGATTAATTAACCATGAATGAAATTAGAAATGGAGTATTATACATCGATGGATGTAATTCTGTCGAATTAGCAAAAGAATACGGCACGCCGCTATTTGTATATTCAGAAACTGCTATTTTAAATAAAGTAAGGGGTATGAAGGCAGATTTCACGGAAAAATACGAGAACACGAGAATAGCATACGCTTCAAAAGCATTGAGTATGTTAGCTATTTACAAATTATTAAAAAAAGAAGGTTTATCGGTTGACGTCGTTTCGGGTGGAGAACTTTATGTTGCACTTGCTGCAGGTGTTTCTGCAGAACACATCGAGTTTAACGGCAACAACAAAAGTAATGAAGAACTATCGATGGCTTTAGATTGTAATGTAGGGCGTTTTATCATCGATGGATTAAATGAACTTGATCGTTTAATCAACCTATGTCAACAAAAAAATAAAGTAGCAAACGTACTATTTAGAATTTCGCCCGAAATAACGGCAAACACACATGATTATTTGACTACAGGGAAAAAAGATGCAAAATTCGGTATTCCGATAGATGAAAATATATTCTTCCCTTATGTAGAAAAAGCTATTAATTCTCCACAAATCAACTTCATGGGATTACATTTCCATGCAGGTTCTCAAATATTCGAAAACACTCCTTTCATCCAATCCACAGAAGTAATCCTATCCCTTGCTAAAGAAATTAAGATAAAATTCAATTATGATTTGACAGAGATAAATGTGGGTGGCGGATTCGGAGTTAAATATATCGATGAAACTGTAAAATCTTTAAGCTACTACATCGATCCTGTAATGAAAAAGATCGATGCCTTTTATAGTGCGATGAATGTGAAAAGACCCAATATTGTCATAGAGCCAGGAAGAAGCATCGTAGCGGAAGCAGGAACCACTCTTTATACTATAGGTGAAATAAAAGACATAGTTGGAATACGTAAGTATATATCAATAGATGGTGGCATGACAGACAATATCAGACCGGCATTATACGGTGCGAAATACACAGGGATTGTTGCGAATAAAGCAGACTTGCCAAAGGAAGAATTAGTAACGATATCCGGCAAAGCATGTGAATCCGGAGACGTATTGATTAAAGATATAAAGATTGCTCCAAAGGTAGAAGCCGGTGACATATTTGCTATTTTTTCGACAGGAGCGTATGGATATTCCATGTCCTCCAATTATAATAATAGCTTAATATCTACTGTAGTCCTTGTGAAAGACGGCGCAAGCGAAGTAATATCAACCCGGCAGACATATGAGCAATTAGTTACAAACCATGTAATTCCAGAGAGGCTAAAATAATGAAATTTACAAAAATTCAAGGTGCCGGGAATGATTTCGTTATAATTAACAACATCGAAGCAAAATTTAATCCTGCATTATTACCCGACATGGCAAGACGATTTTGTCAAAGAGGAGCTTCTGTAGGTGCAGACGGGTTTATAGCGCTAGATTGTCCCGAAAAAAAAGGAGACTTTAGAATGCGCTTTTACAACGCGGACGGAAGTATTGCCGAGATGTGTGGAAATGGAGCTCGCTGTATTGCAAGATACGCTTATGAAGAAGGCGTATCAAAAGAAGAAATGATAATAGAAACCGTCGCAGGCGATGTCAAAGCGTATAGATTAGATAAAAGAAAATACAAAATATTGTTAAACCTGCCGACACTTATAAAATTAAATGAAACAATAGATATTGAAGGGAAATCATACACTTATTCCTATATTGAATTAGGAAATCCGGGTATTCCACATGTAGCACTACATTATAAAAATCTTAACGAAGCAAATCCCGACGACTTGAGAAAGTTAGGCAAAAAATTCAGATATCATCATATTTTTCCAAAGGGTGCCAATATTAACTTTTACGACTTTGGCGATAACGGAATAATAATAGAAAAAACTTACGAGCGGGGTGTAGAAGATTTTACGCTTGCATGTGGAACAGGCACAGGATCAGTAGCACTTTCACTATTTCTATCTGAAACAGTAAAAGAGACAAAAATTGATTTTTCCGTGCCGGGAGGAGATCTCTCTATTGATATATTGCAAGAAAATCATATCATCAAAGAATTGGCATTAATAGGGTCGACTAATATAGTTTCGCAAGGTATAATAGTAGATGAAGATTACTTTTAAAAAATCTCATAATGAATTCCTATGCCTCTCAAGTGGATATTTGAAAATACCATCACGGATGTACCGTGCAAAAGAGTTTTCCTTAGGCTCACTTTAAAGGAGAAAAAATGCATAACGGATTGCCCCAAAAACTAAACATCGCAAATTTGCCTACTAAAATTGAAAAGTTAATTAATACATCGTCAAAATATGACAAGAATATCTATATAAAAAGAGACGACTACACGGGAATCGAAATTTCGGGAAATAAGGTGCGAAAATTAGAATTTGCTGTGAAAGAGGCCTTAGATATGGGAGCTACAACACTTATTACCTGTGGCGGAATCCAGTCAAACCACGCAAGAGCGACGGCAGCCGTGGCAAAAATGTATGGATTAGAATGTAGCCTTGTACTGAGCTCTTTGTCCAGTCCACCTCTTGAGGGAAATTATTTGCTAGATATTCTTTTGGGTGCCGATATTACACTTGTTGCACCTGAAGAATTCAAGAGTGGTGGAATTCCCCAAATGACAGAAATTGCCGATGACTTGAGCAAAATTGGAAAGAAGGGATACATCATCCCGATGGGAGCATCGTTTGGAATCGGAAACTTTGGATATTTGAATGCAATTGACGAAATTGTGAAACAAGAAAGTGAAATGGGAATCATTTTTGATGCGATAGTCTGCGCCATAGGTTCAGGTGGAACTTACACGGGACTGTATCTTGGCAACGAATTTTTTAATTTGAGAAAAGATATAATTGGCATTAACGTATGCAAATCGGTAGATTTTTTCACAGAGGAGATAACGAAGATAGGAATAGAAAGCAAAAAAATTGCCCCTGCTCTGAATGATGTTACTTTTGACAATATCAGAATATACGATGGATATGTAGGCAGAGGATATGCACTAAATACGGATGAAGATTTTAAAATAATAAAAGAAATTGCACACACAGATGGAATTATCCTAGATCCTGTATACACAGGGAAAGCAATGAAGGGGCTGCTTTCTGAAATTAATAAAGGCACATTTGATAAATACAAAAACATTCTTTTTATACATACGGGGGGAATATTTGGGGTATTTCCTAAAAGCGATGAAATGTTTGCGTAATTGCCATAAACTATTAGCAATACAACGAATAATTCATATAGTCGATGTCCTGTAAATCCTAGTTTCAGTCTAGTTTGAAGTGCTTAATTTTTAATTGAGCCTTAGAAACTAAATCCCTAAGGTACTTACACGATATTAAAATTATTTTATTATACTATATTTTTATTATTTATGTGGATTTTAAAACGAATAGGGGGAAAGAGTGCAAGAAAAAATTGGTAACGGGAATAATTTTTGGAAAAATTACAGATTCCCAATCATCCTATTAGTAGGTATCGCAACAGGTTCTATTATTGGATTAGTCATGGGAGAAGATGCGATTGCACTTAAACCATTCGGCGAAATATTTATCAACTTAATGTTTACAGCAGTAGTGCCTTTGGTATTTATTACAATTTCAAGTGCAGTAGGTAACATGTTGAGTATGAAAAGACTAGGAAAAATCCTTGGAAACATGTTTGGAGTATTCTTCGGTACAGGATTAATAGCTGCAATTCTTATAATTATCGTTGTTACAATTTTCCCTCCAGCTGAGGGAGTGTCTATTGCGATGGAAACCTCGGGTGAATTGGAGGAAATAAGCCTACCACAGCAAATTGTAAAAGCAATCACCGTATCGGATTTTGTAGATCTATTATCAAAAAACAATATGCTACCACTAATCGTATTTTCTATTCTCTTCGGCTTTT
Organism: uncultured Oscillospiraceae bacterium; assembly: GCA_964367585.1. GTDB lineage: Bacteria > Bacillota > Clostridia > Peptostreptococcales > Anaerovoracaceae > CAYJGJ01. The sequence goes on along the minus strand of CAYIYH010000002.1, from coordinate 84,681 downwards.
GCGTAAGTTCAACAGCAGGTACAGATAACATAGTTGCAAAAGGATTAAATGCATTATCCAAAGTCATGATGAAATTTATTTCTATTATTATGCTATATGCACCTATAGGATTGGGAGCTTATTTTGCAGCACTTGTCGGAGAGTTCGGACCTCAACTCTTAGGATCTTATGCTAGAGCGATGGCAATATATTATCCACTATGCCTTGCATACTTTGCTATTATGTTTTCTTTGTATGCATACATTGCAGGGGGAAGAGATGGATGGAGATTATTTTCAAAGAACATTATGCCTCCGGCTGTAACTTCCTTTGCTACAGGAAGCTCTATAGCTACAATCCCTGTTAACCTGGCCGCATGCCAAAAAATCGGTGTGCCAAAAGATATAAGAGATATTGTACTCCCTATAGGAGCTACTATGCATATGGATGGGACATGCTTATCTTCTATATTAAAAATATCATTCCTTTTCGGTATTTTCGGTCAAGACTTCACAGGACTAGATGTGTGGATACCTGCCATTTTGATATCAGTTATGGGCGGAGTCGTCATGTCAGGTGTTCCGGGAGGTGGCCTTGTAGGAGAACTCTTCATAGTCAACATTTACGGATTCCCTCCTGAAGCGTTCCCGATCATAGCAACCATAGGATTCTTAGTGGATCCGCCTGCTACCATGATCAATGCATCGGGAGATACTTTATCCTCTATGATAGTAACTCGAATAGTAGAAGGAAAAGATTGGATCAAAAAGAATCTAACAAAAGATGAAGAGGTTCTCTAACTTTATAAAATGTTCTTGCTATATGCAGAATCGCGCGACCGGAACCTTCTCATGATTGAGGTTAAGCAATATCTCTAAAAACCCCTAAGCATAGAATGAAAATTTGCTTTCTCATAGGGTGTTTTTCTTAGGTATTGACAACCTTTATTACTATTGAATTTCAGACTATTGAGTCTCGTTTATAGTTGAAAAATATTTTTTATGTTGTATAATTATAGGAAAGTAACAAGCAAGATTTTCTGAAAATAAAGGGATCGTATCGGCAAAAGTGTTTTCCAAAAAGAAAGTGCTTAGAATGATTTTACTAATTGGGAATATTAATGTGGAGGGAAAATATGATATTAGTACTTGCATCAATGTTAGAGGAACTAGAATTTATCGAAAAATGTGAATTGCAAAATTCAGAAAAAGTCGGCCCGTTTACATACAATAAATATGAACACCAAGGCAAGGAAATAATCTGTAGTGCATGTGGTACCGGTAAAGTAAGCGCAGCGCTTTGCACACAAATCGCTATTACACAATATAATCCATCTTTTATTTTAAATATGGGAACATCAGGTCGCGTCGACAAATCGCTTCGGATGAATGATGTAGTAGTATGCCTCGATGTAGTCCAACACGACTTCGACACGAGCGCATTTGGCTACAAAAAAGGAGAATTGACAGAACTAAAACTAGTCGAAATGTCCTGCGCCCCTCACTTTATAGAAACAGCAAGACAAGTCGCAAAAGAATTTTCGAATGTACATTTTGGTAGAGTCCTAAGCGGAGACATGGTCGTCGTTTCAGATGAAAAGATTGAAGAAATCTATTCAGAATTCGGAGGTATGTGCTGCGAAATGGAAGCGGGTGGAGTTGCTCAATGTTCCTTAATGAATAATATTCCTTTCGGATTCGTAAAGGGAATAAGTGATGGGGAAGAAGAAGTCGGAAATAGAAAAGAAGAATTCTGGGATAATTTGCAAAAAGTAGCAAAATCTACGGCGGAAGTCGTCTTTAAAATAATAGAAGCGATGTAATTCGACGTTTGCAAGTACTTTTGTCCGCACCCTTGACAATATAGATATGCCATCTTGCCTAGCAAGGGCAAATAGAATGATAAATAATCTCATCAAACTACAGTTAATAAAGTACGGAGATTATTTATATTACGCCTGTGAAATATTCTCACGGGCTTTTTCAAAATCTGTTCTTCATGCTTTTATCAATTTTACGTTCGGCATCTTTCTTTGCAATAGACTCTCTTTTGTCGTAGTTCTTTTTACCACAGGCTACGGCTATTTCTAATTTAGCTCTCCCATCTTCATTGATATATAATCTAAGCGGAACGAGAGTTAAGCCTTTTTGAGTTGTCAACCCTATTAGTTTTCTTATTTCTTTTTTATGCAAAAGCAACTTTCGAGTTCGCAACGGGTCTACATTAAAAATATTACCTTGTTCATATGGACTTATATGCATTCCAATAATAACGATTTCTCCATTGTCTATCTTTGCATAACTTTCTTTGATATTCGCCTTACCTGCACGTATTGACTTTATCTCCGTACCCGTCAAAACTATTCCGGCTTCATACGTATCTTCTATAAAATAGTCAAAACGTGCTTTCTTGTTATTTGCTATCAGCTTTACTTCTTTTTTACCCATTATACTTTTCCTGAATGTTTTATTTAACGACATATTGCCCTACATTCTTTATAAAGGCAAATTATCTCTATGCTATATTAACTGTATCTTGGCAAGATTATTTATCACTCTACTCGCATGTGTGTTTTGCTTTGTAAGAGAACCTGTAGAGGTAAGTTATATTTCTAAGTTATAAATTAAAATTAAAAATCTACGTTGTAAATCCGAAATCCGTGAATGGGAAAATTCTAAGGAAAGCCCTACCCACGATAGCTTCCTCACTTATTGCTCCGAAGACCCTACTATCTTTGCTCACGACCCTATTGTCTCCTAACACATAATACTCTCCCTCACCTAGTGTTGCAGTTGCATCTACAGTCGTCGATATTGAATCCTTCACGTAGTCCTCGGGAATAAGTTCTCCGTCAACATATAGTCCATTTTGCGTTATCTCTATAGTTTCTCCCGGTAAACCGACAACTCGCTTGATAAGAAACTTTGCATCTCCATTTTCATCAAGCTCGTTACTTTCAAATATTACTACATCCCCCCGCTCAGGTTCTCCTATCATATATGAGATTTTTTCCATTAGAAGATAATCGTCATTATAGTAATTGGGTTGCATTGATTCTTCTCTAACTACTGCAGGACTAGCAAATTGCAGGATAACAAATAGTGCTACACCTACTATTATCACATCTATAAGTATATCTTTCAAAAATTTTATCATTATTCAATAATCCATTCTGTTATTTAGTTATCCATCTTCTCTATATTTAAGCACATTACCACTTCATTATTAAAAAATCTAACAAATTTATTTCTTGAAAATTTTATCACTAATACTTGAGAACTCCGGTGGCAGATCTGATGTTATTTTTTTTTCATTCAAATAGTGAAGCGTTCCTTCGCAATCATTAAATTCTAGCTTATACGCGTGAAGTAATTGCGTAGTTATGCCGAACTTTGCTTGGACTTCACGATTAACTTGAAAATTTCCATATTTGGAATCACCAATTATTGGGAATCCTATTTTCGCCAAGTGTCCTCTAATCTGATGTGTTCGTCCAGTTACAATTTCTATCTCGAGCAAGGAATATCCATTTGCAAATTTCAAAGGAATTACTTTTGTTTCCATTTCTTTGCCATGTTCGCTAGAAAGGGGAAGGACTGAAATCGTGTTAGACTTTTCGTTTTTTTCCATTTTATCTTTCAAGTACATTGTAGACTTCATTCTGCCTTTTACGATAGTTAAATATTTTTTTCTAATTTTATCTTTTTCTCGTATCATCTTATTCAAAAGTTGCAGTGTTTCGCCGTTTTTTGCGAAAAGCACCAATCCCGTGGTGTTTCTGTCTAGACGATTTACCGCAGCAGGTGAAAAGGTGTTAGCTGCAGATGGAACATAGTCGCCTTTTTCAATCAAATATGATATGACTTGATTTACCAGATGGTTCTTCTTTTCATGCTCATCGCCGTGAGTAAGAAGTCCAAATGGTTTGCTAACTACTATAATATTATCATCTTCATATGCCACCTTAAATTGGACTTTTGCTCTATGTGAAGGTTTTTTAGCGGTAAGCTTGTTAAATTCATCATCGCTCATATAAATGCAAATTTCATCATCAGTAACCAAAATAGTCTCTTCTTTACCGCGTTTTCCATTTACTTTTACATCTTTACGTATCATCTTGTAGATTGCGCTAAGAGGTGCATTGACAAGTAGCTTTTTCATGTACCTGTCTAACCTCCTGTTATTGTCGTTTATATCTATTATTATTTTTCTCATAGATTAAGTATACAACAAATACTTCTGATATGCTACAGGAATATGACTTATTCTAAAATAATAGCTTGACAGAAGACTAGATTTAATATAACATATGAACAAGTGCTCATATGTTCATATTTATAATTTAATTTATTCTCAATCAATAACATTTAATTAGAACATCTGAACTATAATAAATCCCTTTTATTTCAATAAATATCATCAAGGAGTTCTCATGAATAATGAAGAAAAATGCTGTGACAGCTTATTGAATATCACATCTAGCAAACGAGATGAGCTGCTTACCTCTCTACCTAGCAGCGACGACCTTAATAACTTAAGTATGTTTTTCAAACTATTTGGCGATCCTACAAGAATTAAGCTATTATCCATCTTAAGTAAAGGAGAATTGTGTGTATGTGATATGGCATCTATTTTATCTATGAGCCAATCATCAGTGTCGCACCAACTAAAAACTCTCAAAGCAAACCGCCTAATAAAATTTAGACGAGAAGGAAAGTCTTTAATTTATTCCCTAGATGATGAACATATAAATGACATTTTATCTATGGGATTAGAACATGTACTTGAATAGGAGGAATACAAATCATGATGACTAAAAAATACACACTCGAAGGACTTGATTGTGCAAATTGCGGATCAAAAATTGAAAGAAAAATTGCAAAAATAAAGGGAATAGAAGACAGTAATGTTGACTTTTTGACCTGTAAATTAATTGTAGATGCGCGTTCTTTTGATGATAGTCTTTGCAACGAAATCTTTAAAGTGATATACAAAGTAGACAACAATATTAACATTGTTGAACTTTAATATAAGTTACTATACTAAAAGAATAACTAATAGGAGACTATAATGAACATTAACATTATTTTAATTAAACTAGGGCTTAGTGTGCTTCTAAGCATATTTGCATTCATTCTCCCTGTTACAAGCAACATCGAATTTTTGATTCTTTTGGCTGCATACTTCATCTCTGGGTATTCAGTTTTGTATACCGCAACAAAAAAAATACTTAGAGGAAATATGCTCGATGAAGATTTTTTGATGGGAATTGCAACTATTGGAGCCCTTATTATTGGTGAGACTATTGAAGCTGTAGCTGTAATGGTCTTTTATCAAATCGGCGAAGCCTTTCAGACCTATGCCGTCGGAAAATCCAGAAGATCCATTGCTGACTTAATGGACATTAAGCCAGAGTATGCAGTAGTGAAGAGAAACGATGAAGAATTAAAAGTAGCGCCCCAGGACGTGGCTGTAGGGGAAATTATCGTAGTTAAACCCGGCGAAAAAATTCCACTTGATGGTGTAATTTTATCCGGTGCAAGTTCAATAGATACAAAATCTCTTACTGGAGAGTCTTTGCCCCTCGATGTTGAAACAGGGAGCGAAGTCTATTCGGGATGTGTTAATTTGAGTGGATTGCTAAGTATAGAAGTAAGCAAAGAATATTCAGAATCTACAGTTGCTAAAATATTAGAGTTAGTAGAAAATGCATCTTCGCGAAAGTCAAAATCTGAGAAATTTATCACCAAATTCGCAAGATATTATACGCCTACTGTTGTTATATTAGCAATATTCATTGCTATACTTTTACCTTTTGTAAGCGATGTTACCTGGGATGATTCTATCTATAGATCACTTTCATTTTTAGTTATTTCTTGTCCTTGTGCACTAGTCATATCTATTCCACTAGGGTTTTTTGGCGGAATTGGCGGCATGGCAAAAGCTGGAATTTTAATAAAGGGAAGCAACTATATTGAAAGTTTAGCAAATACTGAAGTTGTGCTATTTGATAAAACTGGAACATTAACGCAGGGAATATTCAGCGTAATTGAATCTAATCCTATGGATATTGAAAAGCAAGAGCTCATTGACTACGCTGCAATCGCGGAAACATATTCCGCTCATCCAATCGCAGTTTCTATAGTAAATGAATCAAAACTCATAATTGACAAATCAAAAATTTCTAAAGTGGAAGAAATTTCTGGATTCGGCGTCTCAGCAACTTATGATAATCATCGAATTCTTGTTGGCAACGATAAGCTAATGGAAAATAATAACATATCTTACAACGATGTTACCACAATTGGCAGCGTCGTCCATGTAGCACTTGACAAAAAATACATAGGTAATATTGTAGTCGCGGACGAAATCAAGCTTGATGCACATCAAGCTATCATAAAATTAAAGAATGCAAATGTCAAAAAAACAGTAATGCTAACTGGTGATCGCCAATCTATTGCAAATCAAATCGGCACATCTTTAGGAATTGATGAAGTTCATGCGGAATTACTACCTGCAGACAAAGTAGACATCGCAGAAAAAGAATTGCAACTTGTAAGCGAAAAAAAGAAGTTAGCATTTGTAGGAGACGGAATAAACGATGCCCCAGTAATCGCAAGGGCAGATGTAGGAATTGCTATGGGAGCGATGGGGTCCGAGGCTGCAATCGAAGCGGCGGATGTAGTCATAATGAACGATTCCCCCCTAAAAATTAGTGCTGCAATTAAAATAGCCAAAAACACACTACAAATCGTAAAACAAAACATTGCTCTCGCATTTATAGTTAAAGGTGCAATACTTCTTTTAGCAGGGTTTGGACACTCTTCACTTTGGGAAGCCATAATAGCAGATGTTGGTGTCGCTATTCTTGCAATACTCAATTCTATGCGAGTTATGAATGTAAAAAATATAGAGTAAAAAAGGAGACTATTATTTAGTCTCCTTTTTATCAAATTTCAATTAATTATCTTTATTACTAACTCAAAATATCATCGGTCTGTTATCCTTGAGATTCTGGATCGCAATGAGTTTCTTGGTTTCTCTTCGCTTTTTGATAACAAAAATCATGCCTATTATAGATATCATCATCGTGAATATCATTAAATTGATAGGTGAGTCATCGCCAGTATTGGGGGCGCCTGTAATATCACCAGAACCATCGTTAGTGAATGTTGTGTAGCCTACTGCATATGTGGAAAACTGATTAGTATAAATTGCAATATAATCAGGTCCAACATAATAAGTTCCATCAGTAAATCCGGATGTAGGGCGAGTAGCCAGTTTATCAAATGCAGTTGCTTCATTATTGTGGTAGCGGTAAACAGAAATATTCTGCTTTCCGGTCATATCGTATGGAACAATAATCTCGAGCACTGCACTTGTGTTTGACATGGCTTCTACAGTACTACCAGCACCGCTAGTTGTAGTTTTAATAACTAACATATCAATGAATTCTAAGTTATTGTTTCCTTTGTTAGTCGCAATTGCTGTGATAGCAGCTACTTCATCTGCCGGAGCGCTTTCTGCTGTCTTGCTCTCTACTTCCAACTTCAGCTCTATTTCTTCTCCTGGTCCTGGATTTTCATTTTCCGCCACTTTATCAAGCCCGCCTACAACGACATCTGGTGTTCCATCTTTTACATCGACAGTTGAACTTACTGCCTTTGAAGGCAATTGGGCATTAATTGTCAGATTGCCTGATTCTACAGTTGTAATAATAGTTTTAATTTTTTGGTTAGGTGCAACACCGCTTTTTATAACAATGTTATATTCACCCGATGGAATATCACTAAATGAGTAATTACCATTGACATCTGTTGTAGTGGAATTAATTAGATTTTTACCTTTGTAAATTTCTATAGTTACTCCCGATGCGTTGCCACCGACACCTAGTGTAATATTGCCGCTTACTTCATATTTTGGTTCACTATCGGCAATCCATTTTGCTTCAAGTGTGTAATTATCAAATACCGCACCTGTAGTGGTTCCCCAATAATTAGTAAATGCTTTATCCATATACCAGCCATCAAAGGTGTGGCCTGTTTTTGTTGGTTCGACTACGGTAATTTTATCGCCGTAAACAATGCCTGATTGTGCAGGCGTTTGACTTCCACCGTTTGCGTTAAAGGTGACACTTAATGTAGTTGTACTTGCTGTAAATGAGAAGTTCACGGTTTCACTGCTAGGCGTATTGTGGGTTGCTTTGATGCGTATGGATACAGTTTCATCAGAAAAACCTGTCAGTGGAAGTGTGGACACATCGTTCCATGTTGTCCCACCGTCAGTGCTATACTCCATTTTATCAGTAGCACCTATAATTGTACCGTCATTTTTATTTTCTACACTTTCTTGTTTTTGTGTTACAGCAGGTTTATTGGATCGGGATGCTGTTGTAAATTCTGCAATAGTTCCGTCGCTTTTTTTAATTTCGTAAGTAGTATTAGGCTCAAAAGTTACTATGTTTGAAAAAGCGTCAGAAGATCCTTTAATTTTAGCTGTATACCCATCTTTTACAGTGATTTTTCCGTTGATATAGTCAATATTGTAAGCATCATCGTCTATGACAATTCCGCCGCCTTCGTCGCCGCCAGAGTTGTTGCCACCTATAATTTCGCTGTCATCCCCTACAGTTACATCTTTATCTTTTGGAACAGCAATGCCATTACCACCTGTACCAGCCGTAGAGTCTCCACCTGTAACATTGCCACCGCTAGTATTTACATTGCCACCGGAAGTAATACCATTACCGCCTGTACCATTTGTAGAGGCTCCACCATTAACATTACCACCTGTTGAGACGTCGCCCGTCGATGCAATACCATCACCGCCATCACCAGTGCCACCACTACCGCCATTTATAGAACCGGCTCCTGTGTTTACATTGGAATTATTTCCAGTTGTATTAATGCCATCACCGCCATCGGTACCACCGCTACCTCCATTTACAGAACCAGTTCCTGTGGTTATATTTGAATTGCCTCCAGTTGAATTAATACCATCACCGCCATTGGTTGCGCCACTACCGCCTGTAACAGCTCCCTCGTTGGTGGTTACATTTCCTCCGCCTGTGATACCGTCACCACCTGCGCCACTTGTAGAGTTACCGCCTGTGACAGAGCCGCTACCCGCAACGGTAATATCTTCATCAGAGGTGATACCACTACCGCCTGTTCCACTGTCAGATGCACCACCTGTGGCTGTTCCGTTATTGGTAATTGTTGTAGTATTTCCTGTTACTTCTATAGCCGAGCCACCATTACCTGTTGTAGCATCGCCACCCTCGACAGTGCTATCTTCATCTATCGTGACACTTCCACCTGTGGAGGAAATAGCAGGGCTACCGTTTCCATCAGCGTCAGCGTCACCGCCTTTAATTGTGCCATCTCCGCCGATATTCAAATCTGAATTTGTAGTAATAGCTGGTTTGCCTGTTGGGGCAGTTAGAGTTTCATTTTCATGAACTTTAATTGTAACATTTGAGCCATCGGGAACTTCCAATGTATCGGTTAATGTTACATTGTCTTTGAGGACTAATTTTTGTTCGGCTTCGTTCCACATCGCATTACTTTCGTTAAGTCCTGCATCTTTTGCCCATTGCGGCAGACTATCTGCAAAAAAGTCAAAGTTTTGTGCAGGACCTGCAGGGGCTTCGTTAGTAGCTTTTACTCGCAATAATACAGTTTCGGATTGTTCATAAATCTCATCTAAAGCACCATCTGCATCTATAGGAGACCAGGTTTTTCCGCCATCTAAGCTATATTCCAAGTCGGTTGTAGCGTCTTGGATAACACCGCCGGTCTGTTCTAACGTAGGTGCGGGAGGACGAGCTCCGACTTCTACTTCGGATGCTTCTGAATCGTCCGCACCGTCTGTGCCTTTTTTCACAATAGTGATTGTCTTACCGATAAAAGTATACTCATCTGTAGTCAAAGGAATTTGCCCGTTTGCATCTGCGGTTAGCTCGTGTGTTATACCATCTACCGTAATCTTATAAACTGCATTTGGGTCAAGCTCAGACAACTGTTCCTTGGCATAATCGACGCCGGATCTTACAGCATTTTCACTTCCTTTTCCACCGATACCCAGCTTAATTGAATATGACTGTGTTGCACCTGCGGGTATAGTTTTATCTGCCCAGTGCCACGTGGCTCCGGAGTCTGTGTTGGTTAGCGGATCTTTTGGTGATAAATCAGTGAAGACATTAGCTGAATAGGTGCTCCACACGCCATACCAATATCCACTTACATCATCAACACCGGGGGCATCTTTGAGAAATGTATTAAATTGGGCATATTCGTCAGCGTCGTTTTTATCCGCAGCGTTAGTTGAAACCATCTTAAATCCTGTATTTCCATCAAAAGAGGTGATAGGGGCTGAATCACTTGCACCTATTTGTATATCTTCACCAGAACCCAAAGAGAAGGTGAGATCGCTTGCGTTATTGTTTTTGACAGTGTACTTAACCTCTATTATTTGTCCTTCATTTTGGATAATCAAGTCGATAGCTACATTCAGCTCTGTTGAGTCTACAGTATGCCCACCATTGGCAGAAGATACAGCATTTACTCTAATATTACTTGTCGAAGCTCCTACTTTTAAAAATGTAGCAAAACCACTATCTTGATAAGTTACTTGTTTCCAGTCTCCATCAAACTTACCGTGTATGTCAAAATTGTTGCCTGTATATTTATATGCCATCAATCCATAACTATCTGTTAAATACCCTTCGCCATTATCCACTAAACCATTACTTAACGACATAAGGTTTGGCATTGAGCCATAATTGGCAGGAGGAGGCATTTGGCACTCTTCCTCGTGTCCAACTTCAAGCTCACAATTTTCCATTATTTCGCAATTAGCAGTTGCTGGCAACTGACAATCTCCTTCGTGTCCAGCGTCAAGTTCACAATTCTCTGTTACTTCGCAATCAGTAGGAGCAGCAATGCTATTATCATCCACCACATTCACGATAATAACAGGCTTAACCTCGTCTGATATTTCGTATGTACTGTCTGTTAATTCGGCTGTATAGCTAAATGTATTTGCTTGTACTGTAGAAAATGTAGCACCTCCGGTAATCAGCCAGGTCACATCTACTTCTACAATTTCTACTGTGGTTGTAGGAACGTAGCTTACTGTTGTTTGCGGTTCAGCGCCTTCGACTTCTACAGGTGTGGTAACTTCTTCCCAAGTTGTAGTTGTCACCTCCGCATCTAGTTTAACAGGCAGAGTTGGTTCCTGCTCAGCACCTACTGTAATTGGTTGTGTTTTTAAATCGTCTGAAAGAACAATAGATGTAATCACTTTTGTGTCATTTGGCACTGTATCCGCATTTGTATCTAGAGCCACTGTAGGCATCATGCTAAATAGCATTGCCACAGAAAGTGCGATTGCAAAGGCCTTATGTTTTAAGGTGTTTTTCATGTACATTTTCTGATTTCCTCCAAAAAATATATTTATTAGTTACACTTGATGTTTGACTGTTACTAACTTATCGTCACATTATAACAAATGCTACTGCACAATAACTGCACACTTTTTGCGATTTTCTACAAAAAATAAAAATAATTTTTACGCTAATCATTCCACCGTATTACTATAAAAAAACAAGGTAATTAAAGCGATACCTATAATTTAATTGCAATATTTTTATCTGTGTGGTAGAATAAATTACACAATTTTTAGGAGGTTAAAAAATGTTTATTTCTTATAAAAAACTTTGGAAAATACTAATTGATAAAAACATGAAGAAAAAGGATTTAGAAGCCTTGGCAAATATCAGCAATTATACAGTAGGCAAGCTCACTCGCTCGGAAAATGTCAACTCTGATACATTAATGAAAATTTGCGTCGCACTTGACTGCAAATTTGACGATATTATGGAAATTGAAAAAGGGGATTGAGCAAATGAATATCATAGCGGCCGATGATGAAGCTTTATCATTGCAAGTTTTAATGCGTGCTATCGGCGAGGCTCTGCCAGATATCACTCCGATGGGATTTTTAAAGGCGAAAGAATGCCTTGAATATGCAGAGAAAAATCCTTGTGATGTTGCATTTTTAGATATAGAAATGCGCGATATGAATGGAATTGCCCTTGCTAAAAAATTAAAGAAACTAAATCCCAAAATCAACATTGTTTTTGTCACAAGCTATACCGAGTACCAAGGGGAGGCTTTGTCTATTTATGTCAGCGGTTATGTGCAAAAGCCTGCGACAAAAACGAAAATAGAACGAGAGCTTGACAATCTCCGTTATCCTATCAAGCCACTTTCTGATAAATATCTAAAAGTACAGTGCTTCGGGCATTTTGAGGTTTTTGTTGAAGATGAGCCGCTAAAATTCAAATATAAAAAAACAAAAGAGTTGCTCGCTATATTGATAGATAGAAATGGCGCTACTTTAACTTCGGGTGAGTTGATGGCGATTTTGTGGGAAGATGAATCTATTAACAAAAGTTCATACTATCATAATTTACTACGAGATTTGTCGGAAACTTTAGAAAAAGCAAGTCATTTAGATGTGCTTATTAAACAGAGGGGAGTACTTGCTATCGCGCCGTCAAAAATCATCTGCGATTATTACGATTGGTTCAAGGGCATTCCATATGCATTAAATGCCTACACAGGAGAGTTTATGTCACAGTATAGTTGGGCAGACAAAACTTTAGGATCGATAGAACGCTCCATTAAAGAGTAAAGGAGAACATTATGGGAGTACAAGTTACGTACCAATTGATTTTTTTGTTATTTACTCTGCCACTGTTTATTAGTAATGTGCTTGATAGTCGAAAAAAAGACAATGCGAATTTACTTATGAATAAAATTTTCATTTGCATTTTACTGAAAATTATCTTCACTATGGCTGGATGGGCATTAGACGGACAAGTAGAATATGTTTTTTTAAATAAGATTTTTTCCGTCGCAAAGTTTGGTTTGTCGATTCCTGCTTTTATCTTTTTTGCAAAGTATGTAATTGAAATCGCCCGTTCAGAAAAGGCTGAGATTAAAAAGATTTTAATATTTATGCAGTTTTTTTGCGCTATAATTATTGCGATAGATGTTCTTTCTATGTTTTTCCCTCTTGTCTTTGTATTTGTAGATGGTTTTTACGTAAGAGGGCCTGCATATTATATATATCACATACTATTTTCAGTGCCACTACTTTGCTCGGCGAGCATCATTTATAAAAGTAAAGATACTTTGAGTAAAAGACAATTTTGGATTATGCAAAGTTACCTGATTGCACCTATTATCGGATTAGCCCTTCAAGTTATGACTACAATAGCCTTTGACTTCATCAATCTGAGTGCCGCTTTGTCGATAGCAATTGTTTATGTGACGGTTCATTTAGATAGAGGCAGACAACTTGCCATTAGAGAAAAGGAACTCACCGATACAAAGGTAGCAATTATGATTTCTCAAATCCAGCCACACTTTTTATACAATGCACTAACAGCTATTTCTATGCTTTGCGATACCGACGCGAAAAGAGCGCAGTTGGCCACAGATGAATTTTCAGATTACCTTAGAGGGAATTTAGAAGCATTAAGCTCGAAAAAACCTATCCCATTTTACAAAGAGTTAGATCATGTAAAGGCCTATCTCCACCTTGAAAAAATACGATTTGGGGAACAATTAGATGTAGTTTATGAAATTGAGGAAGAGGATTTTTTTGTGCCTGCTTTAAGTTTGCAACCTCTCGTCGAGAATGCTGTAAAGCATGGGTTGAGCAAAAAAGATGGTGGAGGCACGGTTGTCATAAAAACAGTAGAGAAGGATGATTGTTATCAGATTTTAGTAACAGATGATGGCGTAGGTTTTGACCCAAACGAAAAGCCAGACGATGGTAAACTTCACATAGGTATTGATAATGTAAAATCAAGGCTGCAAACTATGCTGAATGCCAGTGTTAGAATCACCAGTGAAAAGGGCAAAGGTACTGCTGTAACTGTGAGGATACCTAAGTAGGCAGTATATTTATGCGCCCATTTAATGTACTTTTCACATCAAATTCCATTGTGATATTTATTTTGACAATTTACACAATTTATTATTATGGTCTAACACGGCAAAAACCCTTGAATGAGCACCTACGATATGATATACTTTTCCATAAATGAGGTCTACTGCAATGATAGATCCTAAGTTAAATTAAAAGGAGGACTTATAATGAAAGGCTATACTAGCGAAACGATACGTAATATTGCGCTTTTAGGGCATGGCGGATGTGGAAAAACTACTTTTCTAGAATCAGCGCTTATGCAAACAGGAGTAATCAATCGAATAGGTAAAGTTGAAGAAGGAAACACTGTTTCTGACTACGACAAAATGGAGATAGAAAAAGGGTTCTCCATCAATACTTCTGTAGTTCCTATAGAATGGAAAGACAGCAAAATTAACTTTATAGACACGCCTGGATTCTTTGATTTTGTTGGAGAAGTAAATGCCGCACTTAGAGCCTCAGAAGCTGCAGTTATTCTTCTCGATGCGGGTGCAGGAATACAAGTAGGAACTGAACACGCGTGGAAATCATGCGAAAGATATAAAAAGCCAAGATTTATCGTTATCAACAAGAGAGACAAAGACGAGTTCGACTTTTACAAAACATTTGATGAATTAAAAGAAAAATTTGGAAACACGTTAATTCCTTTCAGCTGGCCACTTTCTGCGGAAATCGATGAAGAATTAAAAGAAGCAATAGCTTCAACGGATGACGAGTTAATGGATAAATACTTCGAAGGTGAAGACTTTACAGAGGACGAAATTAGAAATGGACTCATCAAGGGAATAGCAGACGGCGCAATCGTACCGGTTTGTTCTTCCGCTTTTGAATTAGGTCATGGAGTAGAGGGTCTTTTGGACTTGCTCTTAACATATGTTCCGACACCTTTGCAACATGGCGCATACAAAGGATTCAACGACAAAAATGAGCCCGTGGAGAGATTCTCCGTAGTAGATGCTCCAATGTCGGCATTTATTTTCAAAACTATCGTGGACCCTTTCATTGGCAAAATTTCTATCATGAAAGTTGTGACTGGTAAACTGAACTCTGGAGCAGAAGCTCTCAATGAACGTACCAGCAAAATGGAAAAATTAGGAAAACTATTTTTCCTAAGAGGAAAGAACCAACTCGAACTTGATTATGCAGAAGCTGGAGACATCGTAGCCGTAGCAAAATTGCAACACACAATGTCAGGAGATACTCTTTGCGATAAAGGTGATGTAATCAGATTTGCGCCACTTGATTACCCTCAACCGTCTCACTCAATCGCTATTGAACCTGAAGACAAAGCGGACGAAGAAAAAATGGGCACTGGTTTAAATAAACTTAAAGAGGAAGATCCTTCCTTTACGATGACTCGCGACGCTGAAACTCATCAAACTTTACTTTCTGGTCAAGGAGATATCCAACTCGGAATTATCATCGCTAAGCTAAAAGATCGATTCGGGGTTACAGTTAAAACAATACCTCAAAAAGTAGGATACAGAGAAACTATTAAAGGCACTTCTGATGTACAAGGGAAACACAAAAAACAATCTGGTGGTGCTGGACAGTATGGTGACGTACATATCCGATTCTCTCCATCTGACAAGGAATTTGAGTTTACAGAATCTCTTTTCGGCGGATCGGTTCCAAAGAACTATGTTCCCGCGGTAGAAAAAGGACTACAAGATAGCCTCTTGAAAGGACCTCTTGCTGGTTGTAAAGTTGTAAACTTTAAAGCAGAACTCTACGACGGTTCTTATCATGATGTGGACTCTAATGAAATGGCATTCAAGCTCGCGGCATCTATTGCCTTCAAAAAAGGTATAATTGAAGCTAAGCCTTGCCTATTAGAACCCATTGAACATCTTGAAATCATCGTCCCTGATGATTACATGGGTGACGTAATGGGAGACATGAACAAAAGAAGAGGGAAAATTCTTGGAATGGAACCTTTGTTAGAAGGTGGACAAAAGCTGATTGCAGAAGCTCCTCAATCAGAACTTTTTGAATATTCAATTGCACTTAGAGCCATGACACAAGCAAGAGGTGCTTTTTCTCGAGCTTTCGCTAGATATGAAGAAGTTCCACACCAAATTGCGGAAAAAATCATAGCTAATTATAAAGAAGAACACGAGGCAGCTCACTAGTAATATCGAGCGAAATTGAGTGAATCAAAAAACTATCCCGTAGCGCACCTTATGTGTCTGTGATTTAATATTCATTCACAGACACATGTATGCTGCGGGATTTTTCTAAGTCATTCTATACGTTGAGGATTTTTTCTAATTCCTCATCCTAACTATTCTAACTAATTAAAGAAGAATAATAAATTACTAACTATGGAGAAGAACATGTATAACATTGCAACACTTAACAAAATTTCAGAAAAAGGTCTCGACCTACTTACCGATAGATATGCTATCACAGAAGATGCTGACTGCGCGGAAGGAATACTAGTACGAAGTCAAGACATGCATTCCATGCCTCTTTCAAACAGCTTGCTCGCAATTGCAAGAGCCGGCGCCGGTGTAAATAATATACCAATCGCCGACTGTACAGAGAAAGGCATCGTAGTTTTCAACACACCGGGAGCCAATGCTAACGCAGTAAAAGAACTTGTTTTAGCAGGAATATTCATTGCAGCCCGAAACATTACAAGTGCGATAAGCTGGACTTCAACCCTAACAACAGACGTGGCAAAGACCGTGGAAAAAGGGAAGTCAAACTTTGCTGGTACAGAAATAATAGGAAAAACACTAGGAGTAGTCGGCCTAGGTGCTATAGGATTGGCTGTCGCAAATAGTGCGGAAGCTCTAGGAATGAAAATTGTCGGCACTGATCCATATTTTAGTACTGCCAACTCTGATAAATTGCCTAAAAGCATGAAAGAGCTATCATCGCTCGAAGAAGTTCTTTCCCAAGCAGATTTTGTGACACTACACTTACCAGTGTTGGATTCCACAAAAGAAATGTTCAATAAGGAACTGCTTTCTAAAATGAAACACGGCGCTATATTACTAAATTTCTCTCGTGATAAACTAGTAAATGATACGGATCTTCTTGAATTGCTAGAGTCCGAGCATCTAACTTCGTACGTTACGGATTTTCCGAACGATACAGTGTTAAATAAAAAGGGAGTTATATCGATTCCTCATTTAGGTGCTTCGACAGAAGAAGCGGAAGAAAACTGTGCAATCATGGCAGTTAACCAGGTAATGGATTACATCGAAAATGGCAATATCATTAACTCTGTGAACTTTCCTGTAGTTAACCTAGGAAAGAGGGAAAATAATAATAGAATCTGCATATTCACTAAGGGGACAGATAATCCGATTGAACTTGCCAAAGAGGTTTTCAAAAATATCTCTATAGATAATATTGCAGACGGAATTTCTGGTGATAGTGGATATGTCCTTATTTCTACCCCTAATAGTATAAGTGAAACCCCTTCACATGCAAATATTATCAGCGTGCGAATTATCCAGTAATCGTGCAATAACTTTTTTACTTTCAAAAACTGTGTTCGCAATATCTTGAACACAGTTCTTTTCTGTTTATTTCGTGATTACATATATAGGCTTGATGCATTGACATATTTCCATTTTATAGTCCTTATTCCTGAAATTACTTTTAACCCTAATAGTACATTTAAGCTAAAACATCCTCTTACAACAGCACTTTTATCAATCCCTCCAGGAGTTTTTATTCAAATGCACTTATATGGTATCGGCACTGAACTAGACATCTTTCTTAATTCTTGCACTGTTTTCTACATTCTTAGATCTACTGTTTTATTTATGCGCAATAAGCATAACATTAAGAAATATAATTATGAATATAATAACTATAAAGAATAGACTTGTTAGAAACTGCTTTATATCAGTCTACTGCCAATGTAAATTTCACAATAATTCCTTCATTTTAAATATTTATTGACATGTACTCTTTATTTCTATATAATTATCTTAACAGAAGCTCCTACCACCTCTCAACGATGTGTCCCATGAGAGCATTTTTTTTTGGAGTTATTATGGACTTAAAAATACCATATAGTTTTGATGAACAGATGCAATCATTAATAGATAAAAATATTACGGTTAACGACCCTAAATATCGCATTGATTTCTTAAATAAAGTCAACTATTATAAGCTATCCGCTTATTTCCTACCATTCAAAAAGAGTGATGGAAAATGTCATCCAAATGTATCGTTTGAAAGAATATGTCAAATATACATGTTTGACAAAGAACTTAGGACACTAATATTAAAAAAGGTTGAAGATATCGAATTGCATTTGAGAACTCAAATTGCGTATTACCATTCTCATAAATATGGCCCTTTGGGTTATTTTACTTCTAGTACACATAATTCAAAACATAACCATGCCGAATTCGAAAAAAGAATTCATAGCACAGACTCTGTATAAAGTAAACTATAAAACTCTAGATAGTTGATTGAGATGCTTGACTGACCTCAGAAATCGTTGTGCTCACTATTCACGACTTTATTTTTCCAGCGATTCCCAAAGTACCTAATTCCGAGAAACATACTTCTACACACAAGCTTTTTTCACAACTACATATGTTAAAGCAAATGAACCCAACCCCTGACAAGTGGGAAGAAGAATTCGTTTTACCCCTCACTAAATTACTTTCAAAATATGAACAATACATTGAACTAGATCATTTAGGATTTCCTATTGATTGGAAATCGTTTTCTGATAACTAATTACAACACTTATATTCTAAATACTATCTATAATCTTTTGAGAGAACGTTTTTAAATGGCAACTTCCGCCCCCTTCTCAAACATTTTTTCTCGTAGTGTCCTTTAATTCGTATCCATATTTACTCACTATTCACCCTTATTTGTTCAACAAATATCCCCTCAATGCTTGAATAAATCGCTTATATATGATATCATTAGAGGATTAGTGCGTAGTTAATTTTTATTTAAGAAAGTTGAGAAATATGAGCTCAAAAAAGAACGAAAATGATCTTCAAAAATATAATGCAGAGCAAATTCAAGTACTCGAAGGATTAGAAGCTGTTAGAAAGCGTCCAGGAATGTACATTGGGTCTACGGGAGCTAGAGGGCTTCACCACTTGGTGTATGAAATAGTAGATAATAGTATTGATGAGGCGCTTGCGGGATATTGTAAAAATATAAGCATCACAATTCAAGCGGATGAATCTATCTGCGTAATTGACGACGGAAGAGGAATGCCTGTAGACATTCACCCTAAACTAAAAATTCCCGCAGTAGAAGTTATTCACACTGTACTTCATGCGGGCGGAAAATTTGGCGGTGGCGGATACAAGGTATCAGGAGGACTTCACGGAGTTGGAGCCTCTGTCGTTAACGCACTTTCTACAAAGATGCTAGTGGAAATTAACAGAAATGGCAAAACCTACAAGCAAGAATATGCTCAAGGCAAAGTCATGACGAAGCTAACAGAAATAGGGTCTTCAACTGAGACAGGTTCAAAAAGTACATTTTGGCCTGACCCTGAAATATTTGACGAAGTCGAATTCGACTATTCAACTTTAGAGCACAGACTACGAGAAATGGCATTCCTGAATAAGGGAATCAAAATTACACTTAATGACGAACGTGAAAAAAAACCTAGGAAAGAAGTCTTTTACTATGAGGGTGGTATTCAGGAATTTGTAAAACACCTCAATAAAAATAAAGAAATATTGCACAAGAATATCATATATTTTTCAGTGGCAAAAAAAGAAATGGAAGCGGAAGTTGCCCTTCAATACACTGACAGGTACAACGAATTGACTCTTTCTTATGCAAATAATATTAACACCTCCGAAGGTGGTACGCATATGGTCGGATTTAGAGCTGCTTTGACTAAAGTCATGAACGAGTATGCTAAAAAGAACCGATATATCAAGGAAAATGATGATTCCCTAACCGGTGAAGACGTCCGTGAAGGAATAACCGCTATTATATCTGTTAAACTACAAGAACCCCAGTTCGAAGGGCAAACTAAAACAAAACTTGGAAACAGTGAAATGAGAGGCTTTGTCGAATCTGCTATGAGTGAAAACTTGATGGCATTCCTTGAAGAAAATCCTCAACAAGCAAAGATCATAGTGGACAAATGCCTAAGAGCTGCTCGTGCAAGAGAAGCTGCTCGAAAGGCGAGAGAATTAACTCGAAGAAAGAATGTACTCGACAGTGTCGGCGCACTCCCCGGAAAACTTGCTGACTGCTCCGAAACTGACCCTAAACTCTCTGAAATATTCCTTGTGGAAGGAGACTCTGCGGGAGGAAGTGCGAAACAAGGACGTGATAGAAAGAGACAAGCAATTTTACCCCTTCGTGGTAAAATTCTAAATGTCGAAAAGGCAAGACTGGATAAAATTCTAAACTCAGAAGAAATCAAAAACATGATTACTGCATTCGGTTGTGGTGTTGGAAGCGATTTTGATATTTCCAAACTCAGATACCATAAGATAGTAATCATGACAGATGCCGACGTAGACGGTGCACATATCAGAACATTACTTTTAACCTTCTTATACAGATACATGTCTCCACTCATTGAAGGCGGTTATGTTTATGCTGCACAACCACCACTATTCAAAACAAAAGTGGGTAAAAAAGAACATTATACATATTCCGAAAAAGAGCAAGAAAAGCTCATGAAATCACTAGAAAACTCTTCCCCTAAACCGTCTATCCAAAGATACAAAGGATTGGGAGAGATGGACTATAATCAACTATGGGAAACAACTATGGATTTTAAGACAAGAACTCTTATCCAAGTAACATTGGATGATGCAACGGCCGCGGATGAAATCTTTACATGTTTGATGGGTGACAAGGTTCCTCCTCGAAAACAATTCATAGAAGAGAACGCGGAATACGCTAAAATTGATATTTAAGTATACTCCAATAACATAGGAAGGAGAGTATGAATGTCTCATCACTGAGCTTCATACGAACTACAAATGGCAAAAAATGATAACAACAAAGATCAAGTGGCGAATCAACAAATTGAACTCTTAGAAGACTCAAAAATGATTCAACATGAAATCCATGATGAAATGAAAAAATCCTACATAGATTATGCCATGAGCGTAATCGTAGGGAGAGCGCTTCCAGATGTTCGTGACGGACTGAAACCTGTACATAGACGGATCCTTTATGGAATGAGTGAACTAGGTATAACCCCAGATAAGCCACACAAAAAATCAGCACGTATAGTTGGGGAAGTAATGGGTAAATATCACCCTCATGGTGATAGCTCTATATACGATGCGATGGTACGTATGGCTCAAGATTTTTCTACTAGATATATGCTAGTCGATGGCCACGGAAACTTCGGCTCAGTAGACGGCGACGGGGCTGCTGCAATGCGTTATACGGAAGCACGCATGACGCCTTTTGCTCTTCAAATACTTAGAGACATCGAAAAAGAAACTGTAAACTTCGTTCCAAACTTTGATGAAGAGGAACAAGAACCAGAAGTTTTACCAAGCAGGATCCCTAACCTTCTTGTAAATGGCTCTAATGGTATCGCTGTAGGAATGTCTACGTCTATACCGCCTCACAATTTAGGTGAAGTTATAGACGCAACTATTAAACTGATAGACGACAAAGACGCGACTATCGAAGATTTGATTAAAATTGTAAAAGGGCCCGACTTCCCTACAGGGGCAACTATCCTGGGAAAAAATAATGCTAAAGAAGCGTATCGCAAGGGAACCGGTAAAGTCATTGTAAGATCTAATTGCGTGATTGAAGAGGGAACAAAGGGTAAAACTCAAATTGTTGTAACCGAAATCCCTTACCAAGTAAACAAAGCAAGACTTATTGAGAAGATTGCGGAGTTAGTAAAAGAGAAAAAAATCGAGGGAATCTCTGCGATTCGTGATGAATCCAATAGAGATGGTATGCGAATTGTTATAGAACTAAAAAGGGAAGCTTCTCCACAAATTACGCTCAACAGGCTTTATAAACATACCCAATTACAAGATAGTTACAGCATGATTATGCTTGCCCTAGTTAATGGTAGGCCTAAAGTCCTAACTCTATATGAAATACTGACAGAGTACCTCAAACACCAAAAAGAAGTCGTCACTCGAAGAACTCAATTTGATTTGCGAAAAGCAGAAGCAAGGGCGCACATCTTAGAGGGATATAAAATAGCACTCGATAACATTGATGAAGTAATAAAACTAATTCGCTCTCGATATGACGATGCAAAAGAAAAATTGCAAGAGGCTTTCGGACTCTCCGAAATACAAGCACAAGCAATCTTAGATATGACACTTAGACGATTACAAGGTCTCGAAAGAGAAAAGATCGAAAATGAGTATGCACAACTACTTGAAAAAATCGCATACTACAAAGGAATACTCGCAGATGAGAGCTTGCTTATGGGAGTAATAAAAGACGAGCTTAGTGAAATTCGTTCAAAATATGCCGACAAAAGAAGAACTAGAATTGTCTCTGACGACTCCGAAATTGATGAAGAAGACTTAATCGATGAACAAAAAGTCTGCGTTACTCTTACCCATATGGGATACATTAAAAGAGTGTCCGCAGACACCTACAAGACACAAAAACGAGGAGGAAGAGGAATTACTGGACTCACTACAAGAGAAAATGATTTCGTAAAAGATTTAATCATGACATCTACTCATGATTACCTCATGTTCTTTACTAATACGGGAAAAGCATACAAAATAAAGGCATACGAAATTCCAGAAGCAACTCGTACAGCAAGGGGAACACCTCTAATAAACTTCCTTAGCCTTTCTCAAAGAGAAAGAATTACAGCGGTAATTCCTGTCGATAAATTTGATGAAGACAAATATCTCATCGCAGTTACTAAGAATGGAACAATAAAGAAAACGCCTCTTTCGCAACTAGATACGAATAGAAAAGCTGGCCTTGTTGTTATAAACCTAGTCGATGGAGATGAATTAATTGGCATCAAACAAACCACTGGCAAAAATAATATAATCCTAATCACACAAAATGGGCAAAGCATCACTTTTTCCGAAGAAGACGTTCGAAGCATGGGACGAAATGCCACTGGGGTACGTGGTATATCCCTCGACAAAGGAGATGCTGTAGTTGCGATGGAGCTTACCGACTCTAATCAAGAATTGCTAGTTGTTTCTAAAAATGGATACGGTAAAAGGACAAATGTAAAAGAATACAGGCTGCAATCACGAGGTGGCAAAGGTATTTCTACATATGATAAGAAAAAACTCGACAAAACTGGGCTCCTCATAGGAGCGATGGTAGTAGGCGACGACGATGAATTTTTGATTATCAACTCCGATGGAATAATTATTAGAATACGTGCAGGCGAAATATCTAAAATGGGCAGAAGCACTCAAGGTGTTAAAATAATGAAAGTTGGTGAAGAAACTGATATAGTAGCACTAGCTCGCGTTATAAGAGAAGATGATTTAGACTCCATTGAAGGTAGCTCTCCTCTAAATGAAGAGGCATTGGACGATGAACCTGAGCAAGATTCATTAATATAGCAGCGAAAGGAAATAGATGAAAAGAGTATTCTCTGGCGTACAACCAACTGGAAATTTACACTTAGGCAACTATTTGGGTGCACTTACGCAATTCGTAGAACTACAAGATGATTACGATTGCCTTTATTGCATCGTAGATTTACATGCAATAACTTTACCACAAGACAAAAAAGAATTACATGACAACATTCTAAATATTGCGGCACTCTATTTAGCAGTTGGAATTGACCCAAAAAAATCAACAATATTTGTGCAGTCCGATGTTCCGGGGCATTCAGAACTTGCGTGGCTACTTACTTGTAATTCATATACTGGTGAGCTTTCTCGAATGACACAGTATAAAGACAAAAGCAAGAACAGCGAATCCGCTCCTACAGGACTATTTACATATCCTTTGCTTATGGCGGCTGATATTCTACTATATGACACGGACATAGTTCCCGTTGGAAGTGACCAAAAGCAACATATTGAATTATGTAGGGATATTGCACTTAGAGTTAACAACAAACAGGAA
This sequence comes from uncultured Oscillospiraceae bacterium, assembly GCA_964367585.1. Taxonomy (GTDB): domain Bacteria; phylum Bacillota; class Clostridia; order Peptostreptococcales; family Anaerovoracaceae; genus CAYJGJ01. Next base: position 60,678 of record CAYIYH010000002.1, on the reverse strand, counting down.
ACCTTCGTCGTTCCTGAAGGAAGATTTTTAAAAGAGGGCGCACGAATCATGTCGCTTGACGATCCAACCAAAAAAATGAGCAAGTCTTCCGAAAATGCATTTAGCTTAATTTCATTGCTAGATGACGACTCCAAAATTAAAAAATCCATCATGAGAGCAACAACTGATTCAGATGGAGTAATAAAATACGACGTGGAAACTAAACCTGGGATTAGCAACTTAATGACTATATATAGTGCACTCGCAAATGTAAGCCTTGATGAAATAACAATAAAATATGAAGGTAAAGGATATGGCGACTTCAAAAAGGACTTAGTTGAAATTGTAATTAACTCCTTGACACCAATTAAACAACGATATGCTGAGTTCAGAAATTCCCCTGACCTAGTACAAATATTGCGTAGCGGTGCCGAAAAAGCAAATGCAATATCAGAAAAAACTATAGCACGTGCAAAATCGAACTTTGGACTTGGAATATAGTCTATCATACGAAAAACGCAAGCTATAATTATACATCTCGTGTGAGAAATATAATTATAGCTTATATTTTATATAAGGAGGATAATTTATGATATCACTGCAAAACATACATAAATCATTCAAAAAATTCAATGTCATCAAAGATTTATCGCTCGAGATTGCCAAAGGTGAAATCGTATCACTGATTGGACCATCTGGTTGCGGAAAGACTACAACAATTAAAATGATTAATGGACTAGAAAAACCAACCGAAGGGAAGGTGTTGATTGATGGGAAGGATATTTCTGACCTAGATTTAATCCAATTGCGCAGAGGAATGGGCTACATAATACAACAAACCGGTCTTTTTCCTCACATGACAATCGAAGAAAACATCGGAATCATACCGAAGCTAGAAGGAAAAGACAAAGACGAAATTAGAAAAAAGGTGTATTCTTTAATGGAAATGATTGGATTAGATGCCGATGACTATTTGTGGAGATACCCCGCGCAACTTTCGGGCGGACAACTGCAAAGAGTAGGGGTTGCACGTGCATTTGCAATGGATCCTGAAATCATCTTAATGGACGAGCCTTTTTCCGCATTAGACCCCGTTACGAGAGAACAATTACAAAATGAATTGCTCGAGATTCAATCAAAAATGAAGAAGACTATTGTCTTTGTTACACATGACATGAGAGAAGCTATCAAAATCTCAGATAAGATTTGCATTCTTAATAATGGAAAGATTGCACAATATGATACTCCGGAAAATATTCTTAAAAAACCGGCCGACGAATTCGTCACTAACTTTGTTGGGGAAAATAGAATCTGGTCGAGCCCTGAGTTTATCCGTGTTGCCGACATCATGATCAAAAAGCCTGTTTGGGTTCATCCTAACTATACAATTTTTAGATCAATGGAACTAATGAGGCAAAAAAAGGTAGACACAGTTTTCGTAGTAGATGATAAAGACATTCTACTAGGATATGTAAAGGCGCGAGACATTCAAAACATAGAAGACAGGGACCAATTGATTAGCGACTATATGAAGATGCCTGCAATTACTTCTAATCCAAAAGAGAATTTACTTTCATTATTGGAAAAAGTGGAAAACAATAAACAGACGACTATTCCCGTCTTAGAAGAAACTGGCAAGTTAGCAGGTCTCGTAACAAAAAGTAGCTTAGTAACAACTCTTAGTACTCAGTATATTGGAATTAAAGGAGGTGTTATAAATGACTAATTTTATCGAATTTCTTGGGGCTAATATGAGTGAATTATCTATTTTAATTAGCACCCACATCACTCTAACTATAACCGCTGTTTGCATTGCAATTTTAGCAGGAGTACCTCTAGGAGTTTTAATTGCTTCTCAAAAAGGGTTAGACAGGCCAGTCCTCGGTTTTACTAATATCATGCAGGCTATACCAAGCCTTGCCGCTTTGGGATTACTCGTTCCACTAATCGGAATTGGAGCACCTCCTGCCATATTAATGGTTGTGCTATATTCGCTATTGCCAATTGTAAGAAACACTTATACTGGAATAAAAGGCGTAAACCCACAAATGATAGAGGCAGCACATGGAATCGGAATGACAAAAATGCAGGTCTTGTTGAAAATAAAGTTCCCCGTAGCCCTTCCTGTCATAATGTCCGGGGTTAGAATATCATCGGTAACGGCAGTAGGCCTTATGACAATAGCTTCATATATTGGAGCGGGTGGCCTAGGAAACTTCATTATTTCTGGAATACAAATGAACAACGTATACATGATGCTTTCTGCGGCGATTCCGGCGTGCATCCTTGCACTCTCGATGGACTTTTTCATGAATAAAGTTGAAAAAGCTGTAACTCCGATAAGCATGAGCATGAAGGCAAGTGAAATTACACCAAAAACCATTGAAAAACAAAGGTCTAAAAAGTTTAGAACTCTTGCTGTCACCGGCAGTATCGTCGTAGTGTTACTAGGAAGCCTAATTGTCCCTATGATTACTCCAAAAACGAATCCTATCGTGGTTTCCTGCAAACCTGTAACAGAAAGCTATATCTTGGGAAATATCATAGCTGAACTTATCGAACAAAAAACAGATATAGAAGTAGACAGACAGTTCGGTCTGGGAATGTCTACGGCCGTTTACGAGGGGATTTCTAGAGGCGATATAGACATTTATCCTGAGTATTCAGGCTCTCTATATGCGGAAATATTTGGAAAAACATTTGTGCCGGGAACTGCATCTGAAGAAGTAGCACAAGAAGTCCGCGATCTACTTGCTGCAGAAGGGATAACCTACTCGCAGGAATACGGATTAAATAACAGATATACACTTGGAATGCTGCCTGAAACAGCAGAAAAATATGGTATAGAAACGATTTCAGACTTGGCGGCTATGGATAAGCAATTTGTTCTCGCGTGTAGTGAGATCTTTCCACATCGTGAAGATGGAGCACCTGCGCTAGAGGCTGTATATGGATTGCAATTTGCGGAGTTTCTTCAGTTCCAAGGAGTACTAATGTATGAAGCCTTAATTAGTGAAGAAGTAGAAATAATGACCCCCTACTCGACGGATGCAATGGCAAAACAATATGATTTAACAATATTAGAAGACGATAAATCCGCTTTTTCACACTATTCTATGGCTAGTGTCATGGGAAAAAGAATAATCGACGACTATCCGGAAGCCGTAGAGGCTCTCAAAGTCCTTGAAGGCGGAATATCCGATGAAGAAATGATGGACATGAACTACAAAGCAGTAGTAGATGGAGAAACTCCGCGTGACGTAGCGAAGGAGTTTATAATAGAAAAAGGGTGGGTAGAACCGTATTAGAAACATTTCCCCTCCCACATCACCTAATTGAGTAGAGGTTAATCGCTTTGAACTTTACCCCTCTCACATCACTATATGAATAAAGCTCGTCACTTGTAAGAATGGCGAGCTTTTATTTTGCATTTTTAAATTAAATCGAACCTAAGGAGCTAAGGTGCTTGCATGATTAGTCCGTGCCGAAGATTGCAAGTTGACACGAGATGCGATTATCCTCTCAGGGTTTCAGTTGCGAGTATAGCTATATAATCTTCTAAATTACTGATATTCCTCTTCCTTTATTAGAGTTGTGAGTGTTTTTTGTATAGTTTCTTCTATGCTCTGAATTAATGCTAGGTGGTCACTCTTAGAAACATTTGCCGTTTCTATAGGTTTATGCACAATGAAATCGAGCGTAACTCCCGGTGTAAGCAACCCCGTTTCTTCAAAAAGTCTATACGTATTATTTAAAGTTACCGGAACGATCTTCGCTCCCGCCTTAGTCGCAAGCTTAAAACTTCCAGGCTTAAACGCACGCATAGTGGTTCCCTTAGCACGTGTTGCTTCTGGAAAAATAACAAGTGAAAATCCTTGCTTTACTATATTTGCACCTTCTGTTATCGATTTTATTCCCTCGCGCGGATTTCCCCTGTTAATCAAAACACTTCTCGTCAAGCCAATTAATCTATTAAATATAGGGAGTTTCCTTACACCATCCTTAGCAACAAATCCTATCTGTTTTCCTCCAAGTGCTGCCAAAAAAAGAGGGGCATCACAATATCCCTGATGATTTGCGACAAATACAACCGCTTCGTCCATTGGGATATGTTCCTTTCCCTTAATATTCATCTTGACATTATACTTATCAAAAACATGAGCTGCCCACTCATATTCCGCTTTACCGATTAGCTCTCTTTCTTTATCCAAGTTTCCTTCTAATCTAGCTTTTTTCGATTCCTTTAACCCTCTAAACAAGCGAGGAAAAGTGAGTAATATTCCACATATTATCGGAATATTTTTAAGTTTTTTCATTTATTTTTCTCTCTAAATCAATTAATATTTTCTAATCACTATCCTTTGTATTTCATAGCGATTTCTCTTCCAAACTCAAAACACATTATCCATGTGATAATGAAAAACATCGCAAGACCATATCCAAATAATAATCCAGTAATAAGGCGCTTCGTGTTTGTGCTTTCATACTTTGTAAACATCTGAACTGTCCCATCGACAATCAAAGGAATCCATAGTAATATTGCTACATACAATGGGACACGATAAAAGAAACAGGAGAATGCAGCGATTATTATCCCTGCTAATTCTCCTGTACATCTTGCGCATAATGGATATTTTACCCCCTTACGGGTGTACATAGATCTGCTTTCATGTGTATGACAGCCAAAGATAATTGGTAGCCATTTATATATCCAAGCATTCATGTGTTATTTCCACTCTATATTTTTCTAGTAAGACATAAACCCTAGTACAAGTGAAAGTATCCATGTTACTACTGAGATTCCTGTTCCAATAAGGGCACCGATACCTGCCATCTTAGCAGTCTTAGGTCTATCACCTTTCCAAACAAGGAATAAAATCAGTCCGACTACAGGAATACAACATCCTAATAATCCCCATCCGAAACTTCCGTTGTCAGAAGTGTGTGTAACGTATTGAGGTTGTCCATAACCGCCTTGGTTTGGAGCTCCATAGTTTGGCGGTTGATTCATATTACCACCACCTTGTTGTCCAAATTGAGCTTGATTAGGATCATATGCATTGTTTTGTTGATATGCATTTTGTTGTTGCATAAAAGCATCTGTTTGATTAAAATCAGTTTGTCCTTGTGGAGCAGCCGCTCCCATTGCCATTGGATCTACTTGATTATTCATAGGAGCACCTGTAGCGCATGCGCCACATACTGTACCAGCTCCATCGAATCTATTACCACAATTTTCACAATAAGCCATATATAATTCCTCCTTTAAATATATAATTTTTTTCGTACAAATATTAATATCACACAATCAGACAACTGTCAAGTCCTTGAGCCTTGATGCATCCAACATCCCAAAATATGATGCGTCACCAAGTTACAAAAAGTAAATTAATTGCTCTACTTTTGTGCATTTTTCTTGGATATATAGGCATACACAGATTTTATGCTGGAAAAATTGGAACAGGAGTATTTTATTTCTTTACAGGCGACTTATTTGGAATTGGGTGGATTATAGATATCTTTGAAGTTGCTATAGGGAAATTTAAGGATTCTTATGGGTTACCCATAAAAGAATAATAAATCACCTCAACGCAATACAAAGTTATACCAGGAAGAAATACTACTATTAGCATGTGCAATATCCCTAGTAACAAGTAAAGAAAGAGTGCAGCAAAAAAAGGAATTCTTTTGCCTAGGATTTTTTCTCTGATCCACTTGTAATTAGAAGCATACAAAAAGAATCCTGTGCAAATGGACATATAATATATTCTATATAGTATCATCATAAAACCATATGGCGTTTCCCCCCAAAAACCGTCCCCCTCTTCCAGTGGGATAAAAAAGACAGATAGCATTATATACAAGTATACTATTATCCCAAATCCTTTTACTATCTTATTTATTATCTTGCGTATTATATTACTTTTATTCTTTTGAATATTTCTCTCTGTTTTGTTAGTACTATAAAATTTTTTTCTTCTTTTTACTGGTATATCCTTTGTCTGCATTCCCCAAAGGACTATTTCCAGATCTCTCTTTAATTCTATAACATTTTGGTATCTACTACTCGGATCCATCTCTGTTGCTTTTCTTATTACATCTCCAAGCTTTCCCTTGTAGATTACTTCCTGTGGAAAACTTCCCGTCAACAAATAAAGTAAAACAACACCTATACCATAGATATCAGTCCTTTCATCTGATTGCATAAAGCCATATTGTTCTGGGGCAGCAAAGTTTCTCGTTCCCATCAAAACAGTATCTTTCTTTTGCTCTTCTTTATAGATCTTACTAGAATTAAAATCTATTAGCTTAACTATATTATCATTATTGATAATAATATTACTTAATTTTAAATCTCTATGTATTATTTGGGGAGTATGAAAGTGCAAAGATTTTAATATCTCACATATCTCTATTGCATATTTCATCGCCTGTATTTCATTGAATACGCCTTTTTCCTCGAACAATTGTTCCAAATTTTTTCCATGAATATATTCCTCGATAACAATCAACTTATTATCTACTGTTTCTTCACAAAAGTATATACGTGGAATACCATCACGATTATTATGTCTAAGCAACTCATATACGCTTTTATCATATATGCTCATTGTCTTTTTTACCCTAAGTTCACCAGTTTCTCTATTTTTAACCAATATAACTTTTTTTGATTCATTAATGTAAGAAATCTCCTCATGCAAAGACAACTCGTAGTCGATATATATGCTTCTGTTATTAATATCTATGTTTTCAGTTATTTTTTTTTCTAAACTAATACTCATTTATAACTTGCTCTCTCATTTACTATTTGAAAACATCTATACATAGTTTCCGCTATTAGCGGACGACCCAAGACTAATAGTATGATATAATTAAAGTAATATATTATTTATAATTAAGGAGTTATTATGAAAAATATACCTACTACAAATTTATTAAATACACTAGAAAATATAAAGAATTCTAAGGACTTGGATGAGTATATTTCTAATATTGAAAGTGAACAACAGTATACTACATATTTTAGCGACTACCTTCAAAAAAAAAATATTAAACTATCCGAAGTAGCCAAATATTGTGTGGGATATGTTTCGAAATCATATATTTATGAAATTATAAATGGAAAAAAATTTAATCCCAACAGAGATATATTACTACTTATTTGTCTTGCGTGCAAGATGAATTCTGACGAAATTAAAAATACACTTTCTATATATAAGCAACCCCAGTTATATCCGAAAGATCCCCGGGATGCTGTTATACTTGCGTCAGTATATAACAGCCAATACGATCTTTCCGTCATCAATGATACCTTGTACAAATATAATTTACCCACAATCCCCGAGAAACTTTAGTAAAAACATCCGTTTTCTTACTATTCATAAATAGGATAATTAATAAAATTAGCCTTGATTTTAATTTGTAGTATGTGGTTATATTTATATAAATCTATAGTTATCTAACGTAAGGAGGTAATATTATGAAATTCTGGAGCATGGTAGGTGCAATAATCGTCGCTGTATTAATTCTTTCATTTTTTTAAGTATTTTATATTTGGGTTTCCCACCTTCCCTTCATTTTCACTTGTTTTGATATATAAGTTGAAAATATATGTAAATTATGGAAAGATTTTTAGGAAGAATAAAACTAACTTTATAATAATTTTTATAGTTACTGTATTTTTTATTCTTAACACCCTTTATTTGAAGAATGCTACAGATGGACTTATCCAGTATTTTATGATTTGCTACTTCAACGATATGATTTGTCCATTGCTTCTTCTATCATATTCAAATATTCTTTTAGGTTGTATAAACAAAAAACTTCTTTCACTTTTTTATATTCTAGGGATAGGTTTATGTGCCGGCTTGTTCTGGGAATATATAACACCTTTGTATAATGAAAACTCCGTTAGTGATATTTATGATGTATTTTTTTATTGTTTAGGTTCATTTTTTTATTGGTGCATAATAAAATTTTCATATAAATAAATGATATTAAATTTAAGTACTATTGTTAAAAGGTAAGAAAGTAGGTGCCTGATGTGAAAAAAATATCTGAGTTTAAAGACAAAATACATACTATAACCTCTAATGTTACCCCCGCTTCAAGTGAAAAATTTGTAAACACTGTCAATAAATTAAAAGACTTTAATAAACAGGGGGCAGAACCCCTTAACCAAGACCAGAAGAATAGCCTTCCGCCAACACACATTCCATATGAATATAAAGCGTGTAGCATAACACACAATGAAACAAACAATTGTAGTTTTATAAAAAAATATAATAAACTTATTATTATATCTGCTTTATCACTGTTTATTCTTCTAATTATCTCTGTATTTAGTATATGTTTAGTAATTAAAAATGATAACACTAATGATATTTTAAATATAACATCTAAAGAAGTGAATTTTGATGTTAATATTCAAATCAATTGTAACGAAAATTTATTATTCAGTAAATATGATGTTGAACTATATATTAATGGTGAATTAGTAGGTGAAATTAAGCACGGCACATCAGGCATGTACACACAATCCCTACCTCAAGGAAATAACATTATTACTTTTGCAAACAAAGAAAATGAGAATGTTAATGCCGTAGTAGAAGTTGATATTGACGGAGATATCAACTTCGGATATATCCTAACATGTAAAAGTAGTGCAATTGAAGTAGAAACAGAATTTATCGAAAAACTAGACGATATTGGGAAAGATGATCTTATGATTTTAGTCGATTCTTCTGATTATCATTTTAGGCTTTTCAATGAAGTAGAAAATGAATTAAAGCAACTCGGATTTACTAATATTACTTTGGAAGAAATAACTCCTGATTCCGTAGATTCAGTAGAAGATGGACAAATAGACTCTGTATCAATTAATGGCAATACCATATATAAAAGAGGTGATATTTTCTCAAAAAACTCTCCTGTTATTATTACATACTTCATAAATGAAGAAGAAGATCCACCCCTTGATGTTAGCGTTTCTCCTCTACACTATTCTGGTACTTTCGAAGAAGCAAGCGATGGAAATTCCGGAATATACGCTTATAAGTTTAAAAATAATACTAATCCATATATTTATTATATTATTGATTTTAATGAAGGATTTGTGTATCGATTTTATAATAAAGATTATAGTAACGGCTCAGAAAAGGCAAAAATTGTATCTGGCACACTAAATGATAGGATGACTTTCTCTTATTACGATTCTGGCGCATCATTGAGATGGACTAATGCTATATATTTTAGATATGTAGGAATTCATACTAGCGCTTACTATGAGGATCATGATGGTTTTCAATTTGAACTAGAACCTACTTCCTTAGAAACTGCTTTGGAATCATTAGCTGAAACTGTAGTATGGGACATGAGTATGTAGTTGCAATTTTTTAATCAATTACAAACTTTATAACTATCACTTTTTCATAGGAAATAAAACGCTCCTTATGTGGGACATTATGAAAATTCCCACCACACAGGCTCTTTCTATATGGTGGGGATCCAATCAGTTCCATATGCGGAGTTTTTTATTTCCTATGAAAGAGATATTGCTGCAAACGCAATTAAGAATACAAATATCATATATATGATAAAAAATACTATACCAGCTATCAATGATACCAGTGCACCCATTCCGGCAGCTTTAGCCGTTCGAGGCTTTTCATCTTTCCATATAAGATACAGGATTAATCCCGCTACAGGGACAAAGAATCCCAACAGTCCCCATAAAAATCCACCTTCATCAGGTTTTTGGTAATAATTTTGATTTTGTGGCTGATACTGCTGTTGTTGATTTTGTTGTTGATATTGCATATTATTTTCCTCCTATCTTCGTATCGCTACGATAACTCTATCTCTATTGGCCAAATCTTGTTTTGAATAAATCTTACTGTACATGCCACTTTCTTCCAAAAGTGCAAGTACTGGCTTTTTTTGATCGTGACCAATTTCCAACACTAAATATCCATTTTTTTCTAAATACATTGGAGCTTCTGATACTATTCTCTTATAACAATCAAGCCCGTCACTCCCTCCGTCTAATGCAAGCAATGGTTCATACACCGACACTTCTTTATCCAATTCTTCAATTTCATCATGTCTTATATACGGCGGATTCGATACAATCATTGAAAACTTATCGTAGCCGTCACATGCATTTCCTTTTTTTTTCTCCATACGCTTATCTCTTTGATTATTTTTGAATGGAGTAAACAAATCTCCGCTGACAAAGGTAATGTTTTTTTCCGCATCCAATGATATAGCATTTTTCTTTGCAACGCTCAATGCCTCGTTACTTATGTCGGAACAGGTTACTTTTATTTCAGGAATACTCTTTGCTATACTAATTCCGATTGCACCACTTCCTGTACACAAATCAAGAACAGTATCGTGTCCTTTTTCTTTAATTATTTCACAAGCTTCTAAAATTAGAGTTTCTGTATCGTGCCTTGGGATTAAAACGTTTTGATCTACGAAAAATTCATGTCCCATCAAATAAGCTTTTTCTGTTATATATTGGAGCGGTTCATACTCTAAACGTCTGTCTACCAGAGAAAAAAACTTCTCACACTTATCTTCATCTATTGAATGACTATACATGAGCGAAAGTTTCATCTTATCTACACACAGTACATGGGCAAGCAATTCTCTTGCATCATAGTCCGGATTATCTATTTTTGCGGCTTGAAAAATTTTTTTTGCCTTATCCAATGCTCCTCTTACTGATATCTTCATACCTTATTATACAATCCTTCATAGTACGGTTCTTTTTCATCAACTAAAACTGCACTCATTGCCGCAATTGCAACTTCAAGTTGTTCTTTGTTGGGCTCTCTAGTAGTTAGTTTTTGCAAGTATAGACCAGGGAAACTAAGAATTTTAACTATGAAATTATTTCCGTTTCCTGCAATCTTCAAAAGTTCATAAGACAAGCCAGCAACAAGAGGAATTAATATTACCCTCGAAAGTATCCTAATCCATATATTTGGCCACCCAAAAAGAGAAAAGAGAATCAGGCTTATTATCATCACAAACATCAAGAAGCTAGTTCCACATCGGGGGTGAAGTGTGTAAAAAGTCTGTGCATTTTCGGGTGTTAATTCTAGCCCATTTTCATAGCAATGTATAGTCTTATGTTCTGCTCCGTGATATTCAAATACTTTTTTTATGTCCTCCATGCGTGATATAGCTAGTATATATAAAACAAACAGTGTTATGCGTACCATTCCCTCTAATAAATTCAGCAAGAAAACGCTTGTAATCGATTCGGTAAAAAGAGAAACTGCAAATGTAGGCAGGAGTATAAAAAGACCCACGCTAAACAATATTGCAATTACGACGGAAGAATAAATCATAAATGTCCACAGTGCTTTTTCTCCATACTTTTTCTCTATCCATCGTTCAATCTTTGATACCTTGGGTTTTTCACTTCTTAATTTTTCTTGTTCAGCGGAACCTCTTTCAACACAATTTTCTTGATCTAATGATCCATTTTCCGCAACTTTTTCATTATGTGAGGAAATCTTTTCCTCACATCCGTCTTTCTCAGAAGATGTGTTACAAACAGAATTATTTTGCTCAGAAGCCTCTAGTACCTCGGCAGAATACATGAGGATCTTTGTTCCTTCTACCAAAGAATTAATAAATGCGTATATGCCCCTTATTATTGGAAAATTTGCGGCTTTACTTTTCGGTGGTAGTGGTTTTGTTTTTAGTTGTATTTTTCCATTCGTCAATCTAATAGCAACCGCGAGTCGTGTAGGGCTTCTCATCATTACACCCTCCATTACTGCTTGACCTCCAATTTTCGTGGGACACGCTTCCTTCAAAAATATCTTTTTTAAATCCATTTATCCTAGAACAACCCTCTCTTTATTACTACTAATTGACATGTATTATTTAACACTACATATTATACTTTTCTCTCTCATTATTGTCAACCACTCGCACTTATCCACAGCCTGTTAATAAAATATCACTATTTTGCGGATAAATATAGTTTTTTTTTCATATTTATGCTATATATTTTTATATTCTTGTGGTATATTATCCGAGATAAAAATTCGTCGTGATAAAACTGCGAATTTTTTCCTAGTTCAAATCTAAATCGACCGAACAATACATGTGATGTCGGTGCCATGTTGTTATTTAAGAAGGAATACTATGAAAAATTTAGATGAACTTTTAGAAGAAGTCTTACAAAGCATAAAAGAAAATACAAATAGTATTAGCTATAATACATGGTTTGACCCTATCCAAATAAACAGTTTGGATAGTACTTTACATATAGCATACTTATCTGTGGAAGAAGATTTCGTAAAAAGGATATTAAATGAAAGATATCTTCCACTACTAGAAAGTACATTTAAAGATGTTCTCGACGAAAAGTACAAAGTTGTTATTAACACATCTTCCGAGTATAAGAAAATTGCACCGGTTACTACACAAAACAAAAAACCTGCGGAAAATAAGAAGTCAAAGATTACTATTACTGATTTAAATAGTGATTTTGATACTCAAAAAATATTTAATCCAAACTACAACTTTGATAACTTCGTCTCCGGTGATAGTAACAAATTGCCATATGCTGCTGCGCTTGCCGTGGCAAAAACGCCTGGAGTTAAAAACCCACTTTTTTTACACGGCAGCTCAGGTCTTGGAAAGACTCACTTGATGCATGCCATAGGAATATACATTTTGCAAAACCATCCGGAACGTAATATATTATATGTGTCTTCCGAGATGTTTACTAACGAATTTATTAAGTCTCTTTCTGATAACAAAACTAGAGATTTTAAAAATAAATATAGAAATCTAGATGTTCTCCTAATTGATGACATTCAATTTTTAGAGAAAAAAGAAACTATGCAAGAAGAATTTTTCCACACATTTAATGCGTTGTACGATCTTAACAAGCAAATAATAATTTCTTCCGATAGGCCACCTAACAAGCTCTCTGGTATTGAAGAACGTCTTAGAAGTAGGTTTGCATGGAATCTTATTGCAGACTTTCAACCACCTGACTATGAAATGAGAGTTGCCGTGCTTTTGAAAAAAGCAGAAATAAAAAATGTAACTATAACGGACGAAATATATAAATCCGTATGCTATATATCAGAGCATGTAACAGATAATATAAGAGAACTAGAAGGTGCTTTTAACAGACTTGTTGATTTTTCTGTCTTTTTGGACGAACCTATAAACGAAAACCTCGCAAAACGTATATTAAAAGACTCATTGAAAAATGACATAGCTTATATAAAGCCAGAAAAAATAAAATCTGAAGTTTGCAAACATTATAAAATAAAAGCTACTGATCTAGAATCATCTTCTAGAAAAATTAATATAGCCTTTCCAAGACAAATTGCCATGTATTTATGCAGAGAGATGACAGATTTATCCACATCTAAAATAGGATCTTTTTTTGGTGATAGACATCATTCTACGGTAATGCATTCACATGATAAGATAAAGAATGATTTAAAAACCGACCTTGAACTGCAAGTCATAATAGAAGAGATAAAAAGTTCTATTCTTTACTAGCTTATTGTTAATAAGTTTAATAACTATTTAATATTATTCATATACAATTGTTAATAAAAAATCATTGATATAACAATGATTTGCGTAGTTATAAACATATTCGCCGCCCCTACTACTAATATTACTAATATAAATATATAAAATAATAAGGAGATCCCTATGAAATTTACTTGTAATCAACAAAAATTGTCTTCAGCTCTTAGTATTGTTTCAAAATCTATTACTAATAGATCTACATTACCTATATTAAAAGGATTTTTATTAGAAGTTGATAAAGATAATAATTTAATTATAAGTGGATCAGATTTAGATTTGTCTATTGAACATGTTATTAAAGTAGATAATGCAGAACAAGGCAGTATTGTAGTAGAAAGTAAAAATTTTAATGAACTTATAAAAAAACTATATAATAGTGAAATTATAATAGAAGTTTTAGATGACTTGTTATATGTTAAATGTGGAAATGAATCTTACACTATACCTATTATGAGTGCGGATGAGTTTCCTAGAATCAATTTTTTAGAGAATTTTAATGATACTATCACAATTGATAAAAATCTTTTTAGAGACATGATCAAAAAAACTATATTTGCCAGTGGAAGTGATGATATTAGACCAATATTAAAAGGACTTCTTATTGATGTAAATAATAATACTTTATCCGCCGTTGCTTCTGATGGTTTTAGAATAGCTTTATATAGAAATAATGTAAATTGTTCTGTAAATAAGTCTATAATAATTAATTCTCGTATAATAAGCGAAATTAATAAAATAATTGCGGAAGTTGATACTGATGAAGAAAATATAATTATTGAATTAAATGACAAAAAAGCCTTATTTAAATTAAAAGATATTAAGGTAATGTCTTCTCTTATAGAAGGTAATTTCATCGACTATAAAAGTCTTATGTTCGATGATTTTGAAACTGAAGTTATTATTGATAGATCTGAATTATTTTCTACAGTTGATAAGGCATCTATATTTTCAAATATTTCGAAAAGTAAAAGCATTAAACTAGAAGTAAAAGATGATATTATGATAGTTTCTTCGTCTTCAAGCGAAGGTTCTTCTAATAATACTATTAATATAGAAAAAAAAGGAAACGATATTTTAATAGGATGTAACTCAAAATATATACTAGAGCCCTTAAAAAACATAGAAGATGGTACAATTAAGATTATTTTTAAAAACAATCAAAGGCCTTTTATTATTAAAAGTGTGTCGGGAGAAGAATATAATTATTTATTAGCTCCCTTGAGAATATGAGTATAAAAAATGGTAATAGATGTAATAGTATTAGAGAACTTTAGAAATTATTCTTATTTAAATTTGGAATGTAACAGCGGTCTAAACGTTATAATTGGAAATAATGCTCAAGGTAAAACAAATATAATAGAATCAATAATATTATCTTCTGTCGGCAAATCGTTTAGAGCGAGTAAGGATACTGAACTTATTAAGTTTGGCCAGGATGAATGTAAACTACAAATGAGAGTTAATAATAGCCTTACTAATGATTATGTAGAATTCATTATTAGCAGTAATGGAAAAAAAAGAATTAGTGTAAATAGAAAAGAGGTAAAGACTCTTAAAAATTTACTAGGAAAGGTTCTTACAATATCTTTTGTTCCTGATGATTTAGGTATTGTCAAAGATGTACCACAAAAAAGAAGAACTTTTTTGGATAAAGAGTTGTGTATACTATATCCTCAATATCTCGAATGTTTAACTAAATACAAAAGAACACTACAACAGCGCAATGGATTTTTAAGGTATTATGAGAAAAATGATGAGTTGTTAGATATATTAGATAGACAATTATCTAATTACGGAGCTAGTATTATTTGTTATAGGGCGGAGTTTATAAAAGAGCTGACGGCTATTAGCAAAAATATTCATTCAAATATAACTAAAAATAAAGAAGAACTAGACATAAAGTATATTACGCAAGTTGATTTTAAATCAAGCAAAAGCCATATAGAAAATGTTTTATATCTTAGCCATAAAAAAAATAAGGAAAATGATATTATAAGAAGAACTACATCATTTGGCCCACATAAAGACGATATGGAATTTTATATAAATGGGATGAATGTTAGAGATTATGGATCGCAGGGACAGCAAAGAACAACAGCAATTTCAGTCAAGCTTGCGGAGATAGAAATAATAAAAAACGAAACGAAAGAAAATCCTATTCTATTACTAGATGATGTCTTGTCTGAATTAGACAGTAATAGACAGGAGTTTTTAATAAGATCTTTCGAAGAATTACAAGTGTTTATTACAGCAACTGAAGTAGACGATAGAATATTGAATAAAGTTAGCAATAAAAAAGTATTTTATGTGGAAAATGGTAAAGTGGCTTGTCAGAAGTTTGAATTTAATCATCTATAACCATATATATAGCTGTTTTTGTAATTGACAGCAAAGCAAAAAAAAAGTATATTTAACAAGTATAAATATAACAAGTAAAATCTAATTATAATAAACTAGGAGGAATATTATGAAACAAACTTACCAACCAAAAAAGAGACAAAGATTAAAGGAACATGGATTTCGTAAAAGGATGAAAACTAAAAACGGCCGTAATGTCTTAAAAAGAAGACGTGCTAGAGGTAGGAAAGAAATTTCCGCTTAAAAAGAAAGTGACATGAATGCGTAAAAATAATATATTGCGAAGAGATATAGATTTTAAAAACGTGTTTAATAAAGGTAAAAATGTAAGAAGTAAATATGTAATTGTACTTTATAGAAAAAATTCCCTCACTCATAATAGGATAGCATTTATTGCAAGTAAAAAAGTAGGGAATTCTGTAAGGAGAAATAGGGCAAGACGTCTTATGAAAGAAAGTTATAGATTATTAAATAATGACACTATTTTAGGGTACGATATTATTTTTATTGCTCGTAATAATATAACGAATGTTAAATTAAAAGATGTTCTACTTTCTATAGAATCTGCAATGAAAAATATAAGGGCATAGTGTATATGTTTATTATTAATCATATAAATATGTTCTTTACGTATTTTTTTATTTTTCTTATTAAGGTATATCAACTATTTGTTTCTCCATTTTTTTCGCCTACATGCAGGTTTGTTCCTACATGTTCTACGTATTTTATACTATCTCTCAAAAAATATGGCGCATATAAGGGAACTATTAAGGGTATTAAACGCATACTGCGATGTCACCCGTGGAATGAAGGGGGACATGACCCTTTAGAATAAAGGAGGAAATGCATGGGATTTTTAGCAACCCCGATGGCGTGGATACTCAATGTAATATATGATTTAATTGGAAATTATGGCTTATCTATTTTAGCCTTAACATTATTAGTTAAATTATTGATGTATCCGCTTTATATTAAACAAATGAAGTCGACATCTTCGATGAGTAGTTTGCAGCCGAAAATGAAAGAATTACAAAAAAAGTACTCGCAAGACAGAGCATTATATAACCAAAAAGTATCTGAGTTATATAAAGAAGAAGGTATCAACCCTATGGGTGGATGCTTGCCAATGCTTATTCAAATGCCAATTATATTTGGTCTTTTTGCATTGTTAAGATCGCCTACTCTTTATTTAGAACAAGATATGATTTATGCGGTAAACGAAGAGTTCTTATGGGTACAAAACTTAAGCCAACCGGATTTATACATCCTGCCAATTCTTGCTGCGGCAACAACTTTTATAGCATTTTTGTTCAATGCGAGTGATTTACAAGTCGGAGATAGTGGAGCATCGGGAGCTGGGATGCAAAAAGTTATGAAGTATATTTTCCCGGCTATGATTTTGTTGTTAGCACGATCGAGTTCGGCAGGGCTAGCTCTCTATTGGTTTGCGAGCCAATTTATACAAATTTTCCTAAATATGGCAAACAGGAGATATAAGAAGGCTTTGTTAAACAAAAATGGCAAAAAGTAAATTAGAAATCATTGTAATACTCGGAGGTATACATGGATTATATTGAAAAATGGGGTACTGATATAGATACGGCTGTTGATCTTGCATTAGACGAGATGAACTGCTCTATAGATGAAGTAACAGTAGAAGTATTAGAAGAATCAACTAAAGGATTTCTAGGTTTAGGTTCTAAACTTGCAAAGGTAAGAGTCGAAAGAAAATCTGAAGAGCAATCATCAATATCTGAAGAACCAGTGACAAAAAAAGAAGTCTCTACAATCGACACTGATGAAGTAAAAATAGAAGAAGTCAAAGTTGATAGTATAGAGAAAGAATCTTTTGTAAAAAAAGAAAGTGAATACAAAAAACCCGAAAGAAAAAGCAATAAGAGAAAAGCGGATGATGAAGACGAGGCAAAGGCTGAAGAATTTATCAAAAATACTATTAATCTAATGGGCTTAGACTTAACTATAGATGATATTAGTCATGACGAAGATGTGAATATTAAGATTAAAGGTCCTGATGCCGGAATAATTATAGGCAAAAGTGGTCAGACACTTAATTCATTACAATACATAACTAATCAGGTAGTCAACAAGGGAAAAAACTCTAATGCTAGAGTAATTATAGATGTTGATAATTTCAGAAAGAAAAGGGCGGATTCTTTGGAAGCACTATCCAAAAAAACTGCAGACAGAGTAATATCTAGTAAACACAGTATTAGACTTGAGCCAATGAATGCATTTGAAAGAATGGTTATTCACAACACGATAGGTGGCATAGATAAGGTTGTTAGTAGAAGTGAAGGAAAAGAACCTTATAGAAGAGTCATCATCGAATTGAAATAGTATGAAATTGCCATGTGATTTTGTAAAGTAGGGAACGGTCTTGCCGTTCTTTACTAGAAAATGGGGACGAAAATGGAAAATACGATAGTAGCTATAGCTACAGCGTATGGAGAAGGTGGAATAGGTATTATTAGAATTAGTGGAGAGAATGCCGCAGAAATTCTAAAAAAAATATTTGTTTACAGAGAAATTGCTAAGGGTAACTCTAATGAAAATAAAGTGATGCCCAAAGTTATGACCGATTTTGAAAATCGCAAAATGCTCTATGGTCACATCTTAGACATAAGTAGTAAAAAAATCATAGACGAGGTATTAGTTGTGTACATGCGTGCACCAAACACTTACACGAGAGAGGACGTTGTCGAGATTCATTGTCATGGCAGCGTTGTTTCTGTTAGTAGAATACTTAAATTAATACTTTTCTTGGGAGCAAGAATGGCTGAACCGGGAGAATTTACTAAGCGTGCCTTTTTAAATGGCAGGATAGATCTCGCACAGGCTGAGTCTGTAATCGATTTAATCAAAGCCAAGACCGATTTGACATATGATGTTGCTCTTTCGCAGCTTGAGGGCAAATTTTCACTTTTTATTGAAGAAATTAGAAAGCCCCTTCTCGATATTTTAGTAGAGATAACAGTGTTTATTGAATATCCCGACGAGGATATAGAAGAGCCTACTTATGATGCGGTATTAAAAAGATTGCTTGTTGTTAAGGAAAAATTAAAAGAAGCTATTAAAACATTTGATAGTGGTAAAGTGATTAAAGAAGGTCTTAGAACAGCGATAATAGGAAAACCCAATGTTGGAAAATCTTCCTTGTTAAACGTATTGTTGAAAGAATCCCGTGCAATTGTAACAGATATCCCTGGAACTACTAGAGACGTAATAGAAGAAACTATCTCTGTAAATGGTATTCCGGTAATACTCATAGATACTGCAGGAATACGAAATACACGAAATAAAATAGAAAAAATTGGGATAGAAAGAAGTAAATTGGCTTTTAACGAGGCTGATTTAGTTGTTTTAGTTCTAGATTCAAGTCAAACATTGAGCAAAGAAGACATTGACATAATGAAGCATTTGAAAGATAAAAAAGTAATTGTCCTTAAGAATAAAAGTGATATTAGTAATGTAGTTTCAGATGAAGAAATAAAAAACTTAGTGAATAAAGCAAAAATAATAGACACTTCTATGACCGAAGAAATTGGTATTGAAAAGTTGAAAAAAACAATAGAGAAGTATGTCCATTCAGGAAAAATTAAGGCAGAAAATAGTGAAATTGTTACGAATGCAAGACATGCTTCACTCTTAGAAAATGCACTAGAAACTACAAACGATGCAATAAAAATTGTAAAAAAGAAAAAAGAATTTGAGTTAATTGAAATAGATATTAGTAGAATTTATGAAATTCTAGGTGAAATAAAAGGAGATGCGGTAAGACCTGATATAATAAACGAGGTTTTTTCTCGTTTTTGTTTAGGAAAATAATATATGGATAAAGATATTACGAATAAGTATGATGTTATAGTCATTGGGGCAGGTCATGCGGGCTGTGAAGCGGCGTTGGCATCCGCTCGTCTCGGAAAAAAAACTGTTCTATTCGCCATGACATTAGAATCTATTGCCATGATGCCATGTAATCCTTCCATAGGAGGTACAGGAAAAGGTCATTTGGTTCGTGAGATAGATGCACTTGGCGGAGAAATGGGATTAAACATTGATAAGGCATTTATCCAAAGCAAGATGTTAAATACTGCAAAAGGGCCCGCGGTGCATTCTTTGAGGGCACAGGCGGACAAAAATAGATACCACGTCGAGATGAAAAAAGTTCTCGAAAACACAGATAACTTAGACATTAAGCAAGCAGAGATTGCGGATGTTATTGTTCAAAATAATGAAATTACGGGAGTTGTCACGAGCATGGGAACTGTTTACGAAAGTAAATCAGTGATCATTGCTACGGGAACTTTTTTGCGTGCAAAGATATATGTTGGCGATGTTATTTCAAATAGTGGCCCGAATGGGTTAGCTCCTTCGATTAATCTTTCTGATTCCTTGACTAGTAAGGGAATAGATTTTAGAAGGTTTAAAACGGGTACACCGGCACGCGTTTTATCACAGAGCTTAAATTACGAAAAGATGAAAGAAGAGAGGGGAGACGAGCATATAGTCCCTTTTTCTTTTATGAATGACGAAATATACAAGGAGCAAGTTCCTTGCTGGTTGACATACACTAATCAAAATACCCACGAAATTATTAAGGCTAACTTTCATCGCTCTGCATTGTTTGGCGGACAAATCGAGGGTGTGGGTCCTCGATACTGCCCATCCATAGAGGATAAAATTAATAGATTTTCTGACAAAGAAAGACACCAACTTTTCATCGAACCTGAGGGACTAGATACGAATGAAATGTACATACAAGGAATGTCTTCAAGTTTGCCAGAAGATGTTCAAGAGGATTTTTATCGATCAATTCCTGGCTTAGAGAATGCTAGGATAACAAGATACGCATACGCTATAGAATACGATTCTATTAATCCGCAAGATTTGTTTTTGCATTTAGAGCACAGAAAAATTTCATCACTTTTTTTTGCAGGTCAGATAAATGGAAGTTCTGGTTATGAAGAAGCCGCCGCGCAGGGGCTCATCGCGGGAATCAATGCTTCCCTAAAAATTGATGGAAAAGATCCATTTGTTTTAGGAAGAGATGAAGCTTATATAGGGGTGCTCATAGATGACCTTGTAACTAAAGGCACTAACGAGCCTTATAGAATTATGACAAGCAGAGCAGAGTATCGGCTATTGTTAAGACAAGATAATGCGGATTTACGTCTTACAGAAAAATCATATAATATAGGGTTGGCAAGCTCTGAAAGATATAGCAAGTATCTGGAAAAAAAAGAGATGGTAGAGACGGAAGTTGAGAGATTGGAAACGACATATCTTTTTCCTAAAGAGGCAAACGAGTTCCTAAAGAGTAAGGGGACATCACCTATTCAACGTAAACTAGCGTTGTCTGAGCTTCTCCGAAGGCCAGAAATTAAATATAGTGATTTGCAGGAAATAGATGAGGCATACCCCAAAATGCCTTATCATGCAATGTTACAAATAGAAGTCCAAATGAAATATTCTGGATATATTGCAAAACAAATAGAACAAGTGAGAAAATTCAAAAAACTCGAAAATAAGACGATACCTTCTGATATAGTCTATGATAAATTGAGTGGCATTAGGATTGAAGCAAAGCAAAAGCTTGCCGACGTTCGTCCAGTCTCTATAGGTCAAGCATCTCGTATTCCGGGTGTTTCCCCTGCAGATATTAATGTCCTTTTGATACATCTTGAAAAATTAAAGTGGAATAAAGGAGATTAGTTATAGTGTTGAGTTTAAAGAAACGCATAGAAGAAAAAAAGCATTGCGCAGACGATATTGTTTTGAATAAATTCAGCCAATATATGGACGGAGTATTGGAATACAATAAAGTTATAAATTTGACAGCGATAAAGGACAGAGAAGAATTCATTGAGAAGCATTTCATAGAATCAATTGAGTGTTCTGAATGCATAAGCAAAACAAATGCGAAACGAGTTATAGATATTGGAACAGGAGCCGGATTCCCTGGTGTTCCTAATGCTATACTTTTTCCCGATTGCGAATTCGTCCTTGTTGATTCTGTTAAGAAAAAATTAAATGTAATAGACGATGTCTGTAATAAATCTGAAATAAAAAATGTTACTACTATACATGAACGTGCCGAGACCCTTGCTCTTGATAAGAAACATAGAGAGAAGTATGAAGTTTGTATGTCTAGAGCCGTTTCAAATCTTTCTGTCTTAAGCGAATACTGTCTTCCATTTGTAAAGTTGGGTGGGGTTTTGATAACGATAAAAGGTGAGGACATTGCCGAGGAATTAAGTAATGCAAAAACAGCTGTAGGGCTAATGGGTGGAGAGATTGAGTCTGTGTATAGCCGTAAACTATCAAGCATGGATAATATATCTACCGTTGTAATTATTAGGAAAGTTGCCGGAACTCCTGATATATATCCTAGAAAGTCCGGAATTCCTTCAAGGCAACCGTTAGTATGATTTTTGTGATGCTAACGTAGATAATTTGTTTTAATAAGATACTATTTTATAAATATATTACGCAAAAGGGGGTAAATGTTTCACGTGAAACATTTTTGTGCTATAATGGTAATATCAATATAACCATGGCACGGACTAATCGTGCAAGCACGTTAAATCCTTAGCTTTGATTTAAATGTGATATTACTCAATTATTATTAAATATTATTTTATGTGGAGTCGCTTCCTATTAGTGAATGAGTTTAGATTAAAAAAAATCTGCAAGAATAAATAGAGAAATGTGAAGGAGTAATGATGTCAATATATAATAGGGAAATAGATCATATCAATCTGAATGTTCCTAATATCGAGGAAAGCGTTGCCTTTTATACAGAAAGACTAGGATTCAAAGTTGTTAATAGGTTTAAAAGTGATATGAAATTTGTCTTTATCACAGACGGTAACATTACCTATGAATTAATAGAAGATTCTACACTTGACGATGCTGTGCTCGAACATATAGCATATGTTTCCGAAGATATTAAATCTGACTTTGATTATTTTAGTAAATTAGGGATTACGACAACACCATTGGGATATGTTGATTTTCTATTCGAAAATGGAGTGCACTACTTTTTTATTAAAGGTGCAGGAAATGAAAAGATCGAGTTTTGCCAAAAGGGATAAGTGGAGAGGCCTGTGGTTGACCGAATACTGCGCTTTGCGTAGCAAGAGCGGGCAGAACGACAAATAACCTCGCTTCTGTATTAATACGGGCTATTTATATTATCTTTGCTAATATAAATCTGCAATCTTGCAAAGCAAGGGCAAGAAAAAAATAAATAAACCTCTCTAAATAATAGGTTGCACGGAATGGGTTTATTTATATTATAGAAAGGTTGAGAATTATGAAGAAGATAGTAATTTGTTTATCTGCTTTGCTAGTGGTTGCAATTGGAATTTTTGTTTTTTACAACTCCACCAAAAGCGAACTGGAAATAAACATTGGTGCTCCTGTAGATGCAAACACGGAGCAATATAGTGAAAGTTTGATTATTGCACTTGGCACAAAAGAATATTCGGATGAAGTTTATGCTCAAACTACTGAAATTCTTGATAGATTTTACGAAAACCAAGCAGAAGTTTTCCCCACTTTCGGAAAACCATATCACATTGAAGTAGAAGTTCGTTTTGAAGATGGTAAAACAATTATATCTAACGTCGGAACATATACCGACGAAAATGGAAACACACAAAATTACGAAGATGAATTGGTTTTCGACTTCATAGTTACAGAAAAAGTCACTTATCCCGAATAAAGTGAGAATAACACGGGATAGAATAAATATTAATCCGTGAATGGACAACGTTTCACGTGAAACATTGTGTAAGGGACGATGCCCACACCGCCCCGAATACAATATTAACAGAAATTGTAATGGTGGCATAAAAATATATCAAAAGAAGTGAGAGAAGGGAACGTTCCTTCTTAAAAGTTGTTGAAAATAGTAGTAAGACTACAAATAGGAGGGAATATGGGTAAATCAATTGCTATATTTAACCAAAAAGGTGGAGTAGGTAAAACAACTACAAACATAAATTTGGCAGCATGTCTTGCTGGCATGGGAAAGAAAATATTGGTTGTAGACATAGACCCACAAGGAAATACGACGAGTGGGTTAGGTATTTCGAAAAAAGAACTAATCTACACCGTATATGAACTAATGATAGAAGATAATTATGATACGCAAAAATCTATACTAAAAACGAATGTGAAAAACCTTGATATAATTCCTGCCAGTGTAGATTTGGCTGGTGCCGAGATAGAACTAGTTCAAGTCAAGTCGAGGGAAACAAAGATAAGAGCGTCTTTAGATAAGATAAAAGGAGAATACGACTTTATTTTTATTGATTGCCCGCCATCTTTGGGCCTGTTGACTATCAATGCACTTGCTGCAGTAGACAGTGTACTAATTCCTGTGCAATGTGAATTTTATGCGTTAGAAGGAGTTAGCCATCTAATTAACACGATAGATTTAGTTAAAAGTAATTTTAGTAAGAATCTTGAAATAGAAGGGGTTATCTTGAGCATGTATGATGGAAGGACTAATTTATCTATGCAAGTGGTTCAAGAAGTGAAAAAGTATTTTGGAAATAAGATGTATTCGACAATAATACCTCGTAACATTAGACTTGCCGAGGCTCCGGGATTCGGAATGCCGATTACGGAATATGATCCAAAGTCAAAGGGAGCGGAAGCATATAGAGATTTTGCAAAAGAATTTTTAATGAGGGGAAGTGACAAACATGGCAAGTAAACAGCGGGGATTGGGAAGAGGCCTTGATGCTTTGTTTGCTGAACAAGCACCCATAAACCGAGTAGACAATGAAAAAAGTGATGCAGGCAAAAAAAATAGTATTGATGTGAATAATGAAAATGGTGTTCTGTATGTCGATATACACCAGATTAAGCCAAATGAAGACCAACCTAGAAAGACATTTGATGAAGATAAATTGAAAGAATTGGCATCCTCAATATTGGAGCATGGAATAATTCAACCTGTTATCGTGCGCAAAAAAGGTGCTTTATATGAAATAGTTGCCGGAGAGAGGAGATGGAGAGCAGCTCGTATAGCAAAACTCCGTGAGGTGCCTTGCATCGTCAAATCTTTTTCCGATGAAGAAAATATGCTTATAGCCATAATTGAAAATATGCAGCGAGAAGATTTAAATCCGATTGAGGAGGCAGAGGGAATTGAAAAAGTTATAAAAGCGCATGGGTTAACACAAGAAGAGGTTGCAAAGACACTAGGAAAAAGCAGGCCATACATAACAAATGCAATTCGACTATTGAAACTTGATGGAAGTATTATTGAGAGTATTAAAGATGGTAAACTTTCTGCTGGGCATGGACGTACATTGCTAAGCATCGAAGACAAGGAAGAACGAAGAAACTTAGCAAATAAAATAATGCAAGAGTCTCTTTCAGTAAGAGAAGTCGAAAAAATAATCAGTGATGAAAAAGGAAAAGTATCGCAAAATAAAACTACGAGAAAAAATAGCAAGGATGTCTCTTTACACGCAGAAAGAATAGAGAGAGAATGGAGCGAGAAGATCGGGACAAAAGTTGCTATAAAAGGCGATAGTGATAAAGGAAGAATTGAAATATTTTACTATAACCATGAGGAATTTGAAAAGATAGCGCAATTGTTCGAATAATTATGAATTTTATGATTGTTTAACAAGAACATATGTGCTGTATAAAGTACTCAAAATGAGGAATATGATGAAAAGTAATATTGAAGATTACATACTCATACCAACTTGTGAAGTTGATAATAATGGGGAAATAATAAAAACGAATGATGCTATTGGTAATGTTTTTTTATATAAAAATATAGTGGGAAGTAGTTTTTATGCCCTTACGGGAATTTCGTTTGATGAACTAGGCATTTCCAATGATGCTCTACCAATAATGGATCAAGATGGAAAGAAATTCAGACTAGAGGTTAAAAACGAAGGCAAAGTTTTTAAAATACGTTTTCATGATGTGACAGACTATGAAAAAATGTCTGAGAAATACAACAACGAAAAAATATGCATTATGAAAATAAGCATCGATAACTACGAAGAGATGATGCAAGCTTTGCCATATGAAAAAAGAATGCTATTTATGGCCGAAATAGATAAAATCGTTAGAAAATGGAGTACAGCATACGATTCTTCTATCAATAATTTTAAAAGTGATTCTTACATAATGCATTTTATGCAAAAGCATTTAGAAGATATGGAAAAAACAAACTTTAAAATATTAGATGACATTAGAAATATAGCATTCCAAACGGAATTTCCGCCAAGCTTAAGCATAGGCGTCGGTGTGGGTGGAGATTCGTTTACAACGGCGAATGAATACGCTGATTTCGCAATGGACTTGGCATTGGGAAGAGGTGGAGATCAGGCAGTAGTAAAAAAAGAAAGTGACGTCTCATTTTTTGGAGGGAAGACTCAAGCAGTAGAAATAGTCAACAAGAGAAAATCAAGAGTTGTTGCGCATGCACTAAAAAGATTGATAAGTGGTACAGAAAAAATATTTATCATGGGGCATGCCTTCCCGGATATGGATTCTTTTAGCTCGGCACTAGGCATATATAAAATGTGCATAGAGCAACATAAAGAAGCCTATATTGTGATAAACGAATATAACGAAGCCGTCGATGAAATAATGATCACGACGAAAAAAATGCAAGTGCATAATATTATTAGTGGAAAAGAAGCCGAGAATATTATAGATGCCGATCATCTTCTTGTCGTAGTGGATACTTCTAGGAGTAGCCATGTAGATCACCCACCATTACTCGAGAAAGTTGATAGGGTGATAATAATAGACCATCATAGAAAATCGGAAGATTCTATTGTAAGTCCGGCATTGTCATTAATAGAAACTTATGCTTCTTCTACAGCGGAGATAGTAACAGAAATTCTTAGATATGCCGAACTTAAAACAAGTATAAGTAAATTTGAGTCCGAGGCACTGATGGCTGGAATAATTGTTGACACGAATGGATTCTCCATTAATACTGGGGTCAGGACATTCGAGTCGGCAGCTTGGTTGAAAAAAGCGGGAGCAGACACCACAGCAACTAAACGATTTTTCCAAAGCGATATAGAAAATTTTAGACTTATATCTAGGGCAATAACAGAGACGATAATAACATCAGAGGGTATTGCATTTGCAATATGCCCTGATAATCATGACGATGTCCAAATAACAAACGCACGAATAGCCGATGAATTAATAAATGTAAAAGGCGTGAAAGCAAGTTTTGTAGCAGGAGAGAACAATCAGGGAGACACTTTTATTAGTGCGAGATCTTTGGGCGAGGTTAATGTACAGATCATTATGGAAAAATATGGTGGAGGTGGACACTTAAACATTGCAGGAGCTAAATTAACACAACCGGCGGAGAAAATAGTACATGAAATAAAAGATAATATACATAAGTATCTGTAGTTTATAAAAATGCGTAATTTTACTCAGTACGAAAGATATTTTTGCAAGCAATGTAAGCTTTATTACGGAATAAGAAAAGAGGGAAAAGTGGTAGTAATATTAAAAAAAGATGTAAAAGGGACAGGAAAAGCGGGAGAAGTAGTGACGGTGAGCGATGGTTTTGCCCGTAACATGTTGCTTCCTAAAGGATTAGCTATAGAATCGACAGAGTCAAACATCCGAACACTAGAAAAAGAAAAAAAGGAGCGCGAGGAAAAATACGAACAAGATAGAGCTTCCGCGATGGAAATTTCCAAAAAAATCAGTGAAATAAAAGTAGTCATAAAGACAAAGGCGGGAGAAAATGGCAGGATGTTTGGAGCTATTACTTCAAAAGATATTGCTGATGAACTCCAAAAACAACATGGAATAGTAGTGGATAAGAAAAAATTAAATCTGCCCAACCCAATCAAAAATACGGGAGAGTATACTGTAGAGATTAGGTTATTCACAGAAGTCGAAGCGTTATTAAAGGTCGAGGTAGGGAGTTAGCGAGAAAAAATGAAAAGTAAACAAGCTCCATATAATGAAAATGCAGAAAAAGCCGTAGTTGGCGCAGCAATGCTCAGCAACGATGAGATAGAAAACATTAGAGGGGTAGTAACCCCTCATCACTTTTATAATGAAAATTTAAAATTAATTTATAATATTATATTAGATCTGTATTCAAACGATACGCCTGCCGATCCACTGACTGTCGCGGAGGAACTTGAAAAAAAGCGCATGCTGGATAAAGTTGGCGGGATAGATTATGTGGGAAGTCTTACTGGATACTTGCCGACCTTGGCGAATGCAACAGAGTATGCAAAAATTGTATATGAAAAAGCGATCCTCAGAAATCTAATAAAAATTGCAAACAATATAGCGGAACAAAGTTATAGCGGAGAGATAGAAGCGGCAGCAATTTTAGAGGAAGCCGAAAAAACAATCCTAGAAGTAGCAAAAGAAAAACAAAACATCGACTATGTGAGTATTAAAGACGTACTAAAAGAAAATGTAAAAAGAATTCACGAGGCGTGTAATAGGAGCGGTGAAGTAGTCGGATTATCTACAGGGTTTAAAGACTTAGATAGTATGCTTGCAGGATTGCAAAAATCCGATCTATTTATTATGGCCGGTCGACCAGCCATGGGAAAAACGACGCTTGCGCTTAATATCGCAAAGAATGTCGCCATGAAAGATGGTAACACCGTGATAATTTTTAGTCTTGAGATGGCAGACGTTCAGCTGGGTGAAAAACTGATTTCTATGCAAGCAGATGTAGATACGGAAAAGATGAAAAAAGGCGAAATAACCGATCCCGACTGGATAGCCATAGGAGAAAGCCTTAATGCATATTCGGAAACGAATATTTTCATAGATCATTCCTCTGGGATAAGTGTAAATGAAATACGAAATAAATGTAGGAGATTAGCAAGTAAACAAGGTTCGGTCGAACTTGTAGTAATAGACCATATTCAGTTGATGGAGACCGGCAAGCAAGAAGAGAACCGAAACCAAGAAATAAGTAAGATAACTAGATCTCTTAAGGGTCTTGCGAAAGAACTGAATTGTACAGTACTTGCTCTTTGTCAGCTTTCGAGACAACCTGGAACTAGAAAGGGAAATAGGCCTATATTGTCTGACTTGAGAGACTCTGGTTCAATAGAGCAAGATGCTGATATAGTAACCCTATTGTACCGCGACGACTATTATGACCCAGACACGGAAAAAAAGGGAGTTACGGAAGTTATAATCGCAAAACATAGAAATGGTCCTGTCGGAACGGTCGAATTGGCATGGCTCCCAAGAGTATCAAAATTCGGTAATTTGGCAAGAATGTAGTAATGGAGTAATAAATAGATTAAAGATGAGAATTGAAAAAGAAACAATAACGGAAGCGTATCTCTTTGAGACCCACATCGAAAACATCTTTATAAATGAATATATGCCGACGGCACCTGGCGACTATGTAAAAGTTTACATATACGCATTGTTTCATTGTGAACATAATATTGGAATAAATAATTCCGAAATTGCCGCACACCTTTCTCTTTCACCCGAAGCGGTAAAGAAGGCGTGGACATATTGGGAAGAAGTAGGTATCATCAAAAAAACACATTACGAACAAGATATAGACTTTAATTATGATATAATATTTCTCAGTCCAAAAGCAATGCTATACAAGAAAAACGCAGCCAAAAA
Organism: uncultured Oscillospiraceae bacterium; assembly: GCA_964367585.1. Taxonomy (GTDB): domain Bacteria; phylum Bacillota; class Clostridia; order Peptostreptococcales; family Anaerovoracaceae; genus CAYJGJ01. The sequence goes on along the minus strand of CAYIYH010000002.1, from coordinate 31,095 downwards.
GACTAAAAAGAAGCCAGAAGGCATACTAGACAGACAGGACGTAAAGGAACTTTTCCAAGAAATAGAAAAGGTATTTAATCGACCTCCTTCCCCAAAAGAATTAGAGCAAATAAGAAAATGGACCGAGGAATATAAAATAAAAATAGAGGTTATTTATTATGCCTTAACATACTCTTCTTCAAAAAATATAGCAAGCATTAATTATATAGAAAAAATCCTTATGAATTGGAGAGACGAAAATTGCAACTCTCTTGAAGATGTAAAACAGCATTTAGAAAAAACAGAAAAGAATGCCCAAAACCAAAAAAGAGTAATGAAGGCACTCGGGTTTAATAGGCAGCCGACAGAGGCGGAAGTCAAAATCATTAATAAATGGTTTGATGTTTATGAATGTAGCATGGATTTTGTCCTTGAAGCGTGTGCAAAAACATCTGGAATACAAAGTCCAAATATCAACTATGTAAATAGAATAATAGAAAATAACTTTGAAAAAAATGGTAAAAATGGAGTTAATGAACCAGCCAATCTAATAAGCAAGGCAAATTCGATTGACCTTGCGAGGTATTATAGTCACTTGCGTGAAGTTGCAAGGAAAGAAAGAGAAAAAATAGACAAAAAAGTAAACAAGGATTTGCCCGAAATAAAAATGATAGAAGAGGAAGTTCACAAGTTAAATTTAGATTTGATGAATTTGCTTATAGATGGAAACGATGGAGATGGTCGGGCTTCAAAAATTAGAATAAAAATCGAGTCACTAAACAAAGAAAGAGATGGCATTTTAACGAAAAGTGGATTTCCGATAGATTATAAAGAAATAAAGTATAGATGCTCTATATGCGAGGACACGGGTGTGACAAACAGTGGAGCAAACTGCATTTGTGCAGAACGATGTTTAGAAGAAATGAAAAAGGAGAGGAGTAATATATGAAGCCGATATTTAAAAAAAACAAGAAAAAAGACAGTTTAGCTTCAGATGTAACTACCATTACAATTAAAAAGATTGATGAAGTGATTGGCATACCACAAGATTCAAACAAAGAAGAGGTCGAAAAACAGAAAGTGTCGCAAAGAGAGACGCAAATTGATCAAATAGAAAAAACCAAGGAAAATGAAATAATGTCGAAAACTCAAGCGGATAATATAACAGCGCAAGAGCAAGAGAATAATATAACGGAAGATGTACAACACGATAGCGTTGTAACAAGTAGCATAGAATTAGAAAAAGGAAAGAAAAAAGGAAAGACCGAAGCAAAAAGTTTAGCAAAGATAGAAAAAAAGGCAAAGAAAAAAGAAAAGAAGCAAAAAAAAGCGGAAATGCGTGCAGAAAAAAGAGACAAGTCAAAGGTTTGGAAGAAATATCGTGCGCTAAAAAGAGGTATTGTATATGTATGCATGGACTTTACAGATTTTTGTGGAGAGGCAATAGAAAGATATGATGTTTTTTACCAAAAAACGAATAAAAAATACCATATTTTTCTTAGAAATAAAGCTACTTTAACATACTCTATTAAGAAGCATTTAGATAGATACTCAAGAGTATATGCCGCATATTTCTTTGCAGCGCTAATTATTAGTATAGGATTCGTACTAATCGTAGATTCTGTTACTTGCTATGCGTATTCTTATAATGGAAGATTGCTAGGATATGTTAAAAATCAGAGCGATGTAGTAGATGTATTGGGAATGGTTGAGGATGGACTGTCTGACGAACATGATCGAGAAATACAGATAAATGTCGGCGAAAACATCGCATTCGAGGAAACCACAATATTTGATAAAGAAGTCGATGCCCCGGACGTTGTTTTAAATACACTAACATATATGCAAGACATAGAAGCCTCGGCGTATGGAATATTCATTGAAGGAATCTTGATAGCGAGAGTTGAAAACAAAGACGATGCAGAAGTCGTATTAGAAAGTGTGAAATCACATTATGCACCTGAAAAAGAAGGGGTGACATATGAGGAGATTGCATTTGTCGAAGAGGTAACGGCCGAAGAAATTCAATCAAAATTAGGAAATATTTCCAACATAGAGGATGCAGTATCACAAATAGTTAGTGCAGAGAAAAAAGGAGAATCCTACACGGCGAAACCAGAAGATACTATCGAAAGTATAGCAACAACGTTAGGCATAAGCCTGGAAACATTGCTGGAATTGAATCCAGACCTTCAAATGGATCCGGAGACAGGTGCTACAATAATTACAGAGGGACAAAAATTAGTTGCTTCTCTTACATCGCCAGTACTAACAGTTACGGCAACAGCTTCGTTAGATTATCAGGAAGAAATTCCTTTTGAAGAAACAAAGAATAACACAGATAGCTTATACAAAGGGGAGACTGTCGTAAGGACAGCTGGAGTCGTTGGGCTAAAGGATATCGTGGCTGACGTGACATACGTAAATGGAGTAGAAACGAGCAGAGATGTGCTAAGCGAAACTATAATAAGAGAACCTGTGACACAAATCGTCGATTATGGTACGAATCCGACACCTCCTGCGGTAGCATCAGGAAACTTCCAACTTCCAACACATGGATACACAATAACATCGCCGTTTGGGCCTAGATGGGGAAGCTGGCATTCAGGTATTGACTTAGCATCAGGATATGGAACTGCTATATATGCAGCAGATGGCGGAGTAGTAACATCGGCTGGTTGGCAAGGGACCTATGGTTATGCAATAGACATAGATCACGGCAATGGACTATCTACAAAATATGCACATTTAAGCTCGATGTCGGTAGGTATCGGCACATCAGTATTCAAAGGACAATTAATCGGGGGAATGGGTTCCACAGGATATGCTACAGGAAATCACTTGCACTTTGAGATAAGAGTAGGAGGAGAGCCTGTAAATCCTGCATACTATATATCTTTCTAGAAACTACAGAAGAGAATAAATCATGAAGCATAGAGAAAAAAGAAAGAACTCGCAACCGATTACAAAAAGAGAAAAGATGATAAAGAGAATTTGTGCAATAGTTTTGTCTATTTTTCTTATCTCTGCAATTTTTACGGTGTTTGATATTGTTCAACTGACCTTTGAAAATATGAGGTTGCAAGACGAAAAAGAAGCAAATGAATCGCTATTAAACCAATCGGAGGAAGAATTGAAAAATGTCAATAGTGATGCATATATCGAAGAGAGAGCACGAAAACAGTTTAATATGATAAATCCAGGTGAGAAACTGTATATAATTGAAGAAGAAGCAGTCGAAAATTTGGAGGAACAAGCGGAAGAGGAAGATGTCGAATCCAATAATTAAGCAAGCAATAATAGTGGAGGGTCGTGACGATAGCTCTGCAATTAAGCGAGCTATCGATGTTCTAACAATAGAAACCCACGGATACGGAATAAAAGAATCCACGTGGAGAGAAATTGAAAGGGTATATAAAGATAGAGGCATAATAATATTTACCGATCCTGATTACGCTGGAGAACAGATACGAAAAAGAATAACGGCTAGATTTCCCAATGCAGGGCATGCCTATCTCTCTCAAAAAAGTGCAACAAAAAATGGTGATATCGGTGTAGAAAATGCATCACCCGAAGCTATAATAAACGCGTTAATCAATTCCCATCAACCTCAAGAAAATGACAACTTGACAGATGAAATGCAAGAAGTAGTCCAAGAAAAAAAAGAGCCATATTGCTACAATATTGATACACTACGTGAATATGCACTTATTGGAGACAATGGAGCAAAAGAGAGAAGAGAAAAATTAGGAGAAATACTTAATATAGGATACGCTAATGCAAAGGGTATGGCGAGGAAGCTGAATGAGTATATGATTCCAATAGAGGAATTCAAAAGGGGGATAGGTAAATTATAGATGGCACTTTATTCACCTACAAATGTTAAAAATATAATAAATGTATATGACTTTAAAGTCGCAAAAAAATATGGACAGAATTTTCTTGTAGACAAGAATATAATTGATAAGATTGTAGAATCAATTGATATTAGAGAAGAAGACCTTATAGTAGAAATCGGTCCGGGACTGGGAGTATTGACGAGAGAGATTTGCGACTTGGCTAAACAAGTGATTGCTATTGAGATAGATGAAAAGTTATTACCTATCCTCAATTCTGAATTTAAAGAAAATGAGAACTTACAAATAATAAGTGATGATTTTTTGAGAATAGACTTAGAAGAGTTAGCCAATGCACATCCTGGCAAGAATGTAAAATATGTTGGAAATTTACCATATTATATAACAACACCTATAATAATGAAGATATTGGAAAGTAAAATACCTTATTCCAGTTTGACTATCATGGTTCAAAAGGAGGTCGGAGATAGGCTTCTTGCTTCCGCTGGAACCAAAAATTATGGTGCTATTTCTGTAGCTTGCCAATATTATGCAGATGTTATAAAAATTACTGATGTATCGAGAGAAGTTTTTTATCCTAAACCGAATGTGGACTCTTCTGTCATACAGCTAAAATATAATAAAGATAAAATAAAAGTTCATAACGAGCGTTTTTATTTTGAGTGTGTACGCGCAAGTTTTTCGCAAAGGCGAAAAATGATATCGAACAGCTTATCGACAGTAAATGGAATTACACGTGAAGATGTAATAGACGTTTTGGATAGACTAAGTATTCAACCGGCGAGACGGGCGGAAACCATTTCCCCTCAGGAGTTTGCTGATATCTCGAATGCGTTACAAAAAATGAAGGATATATAAAATAGATGAATAAGGGAAAAGACATACTGTTAAAATATGCAAAAAGTACAGTAATTAAAACTGCCCTTGTGGCTATTTTTTTGAATTTAATTATAGAATTACTCGCTAGATTTACCGTAACGCCTTTGGGCGGACTTCTTTTCATGTTCGAAGAACCATTGGTCTTTTTTTATAATGCATTAATTATTTACGCAACCTTAATTCCTGTTATACTGTTTAAAAGAAGAATATTTTATATCTCGATTGTTTCGTTTTTGTGGCTGGCATTGGGTGTGACAAACGGATATATATTGACGACCAGAATGACACCATTTACGACGAAAGATTTGGCAGTAATAGAAGATGGCATAACGATAGTTACTAATTACATGGATACGACGACGATTGTGTTATTGTTAATTTTAGCATTACTCGTTGTAGTTTTTTTTGTGATTCTATTTATAAAAGCGCCTAATCATAAATCCGAAATAGAGTGGAAAAAAAGTATCATTACGGTATTGTGTAGTATTGTTTTGACATTCGGTGGTACAGCATTTTCGATAAATGTAGGACTTGTAGACACTTTCTTTGGGAACTTGGCGTACGCATATAGAGACTATGGAGTTCCGTACTGTTTTATTAACACATGGTTAAATACGGGGATTTCGAAGCCGATTGCATATGGAACTTCATCAGATGTGTTGGAGTTGATTGACGAAAGTAGGCTCAACGAAGAAGGTGTCATTGAAAGGGAAGTAAAAGATGTTGATGATGAAAATCCTAATATAATCTTTTTACAATTGGAGTCTTTCATTGACCCCTTAGAGATTGATGGACTTACATATTCTCAAGATCCTATACCCTTTTTCCGTTCCTTAATGGACGAGTATTCTACAGGAAAATTAATTGTTCCCGCATGTGGTGCCGGTACTGCAAATACAGAATTTGAGGTTATGACAGGACTCAGCGTTAAGTTTTTTGGACCGGGAGAATACCCATACAAATCCATATTAAAATCAGAAACCGTAGAGAATTTAGCGTATAATCTTGGTGACATGGGATACAGTACACATGCGATCCATAATCATCGGGCAATTTTTTATAACAGAGACGAAGTCTTTTCCAATATGGGATTCGATACTTTTACGTCATTAGAATATATGAGCAATGTATCTAAAACGCCAACTAATTGGGCAAAAGATTTGGTGCTAAAAGATGAAATATTGAATATAATGAATGCTACGGAGGAGCGAGACTATATATATACTATATCAGTGCAGGGACACGGAAGATATCCGACAGAAGAAAGAATAACCAGGCCCAGTATAGAAGTAACGAGTGCTCCAAGCGAGGAAGCAAAATGGCAGTATGAATATTATGTAAATCTCTTGTATGAGATGGACATATTCATCCAACAGCTAGTGAATGAATTAGAAAATTATGACGAGGAAGTTGTACTTGTTCTATATGGAGATCATATTCCTGCTATAGATTTGACAGAAGACGTCTACAGCGACGGAGACTTATATGGGACTCAATACGTAGTATGGAGCAATTTTGACCTTCCAAAAGATGATAAAGAACTGGCTACTTACGAATTAGCTGCCGAGGTGCTTGACCAGATGTCTTTAGATGTCGGGACAGTATTTGATTATCATAATGACAGCGAACTAGAGGGCGAAGAATTTTATGATGGATTGTACATGTTGGCATACGATATGATGTATGGAGATAAATATTTGTATGGAGGAGTGAATCCGTTTGAAGCTTCGGACATGTCTTTTGGGATAGATAAAATTGTCATTGAAGAGATCGTCACGATTGCTGGTAGTAGTTTTATAAAAGGGCAGAATTTCACCGAATTTAGTGAAATTACATTAGACGGAGAACAATTGAATACGATTTTTCTTGGAGAGACGATTATAGGTCTTCGTGAAGAAGTGGACGAAGAAGATATCGAGCGGATGAAAGTAAGCCAGGTCGATAGGTCTAGCAAGGAAATTATTAGCACTACCGAATAATAGAATGTTGCTTTAAAATAGAAAATTAGGATTTTAGAAAAAATACAATGAAAATATCAACCTGAGATTCCTTCGATTGATTTATTATGAAAATGTCGAAGTTATCAAAAAAGAGGTAAAAGGGAAAAAAGAATGAATAAAATAGTAGTTACTATATTAATGGCAATTTTAATGGTTACACTAATATCTTGTGGTAGTGTAGAAGAGGCGGTCGAAAAAGTAGATCAAGCCGAGAGAGGTAGCCATGAAGGAATCATTGAAATGATTTTAAATGAGGATGATTCTTTGACAATAGTATTTGCGGGAGAACCATACGAGAAACTGATAGCGGAAAAAGAGTTCTTGGAAATGGAAAATGACTATGGCCTATCTCTAGGAGCGAGATTATACGACAAGGATAACACAGACTTAGGAGTGGTGTACTATGACATATATTCCGATCATGAGGATGCCTCCTACACTCTAGACTACGATGATTTCCTCATGGCAAAATCCGATGAGGGCATAGAATTTGAAGTAGCAGAGGAAAGTGTGATTATAAGAATTGTATCGGACGAAATAGAGGAAGTTTTTAATAATACTACATATGCTGAAATAACAGTTTCAAATCAAGAATTTGAAGTTGTCTATAAGTATGAAGTAGAATTTTAATAATGAAGTACGACAATTAAAGCTGCAATTCATAAACAAGAAACAAGAATGAAATAAGGTGTTTACTTAAAAACAAATATGTGGTAATATTGTAATAATTACGAAGATTTCGGATCAAAATGTGTTTTATTATAAATATTTATTAATAAATTTTTATAATATTTGTTGCATAATAAGGACATGAGAGCAGTGACTCGACGAAACATGCTTGTTAGGCTTCAACGTTCATTTAATTAGGAGGAAAAATGAAAAAATTATTAACTTTATTATTAATGACAATTATGATGTTTACATTAGTATCTTGTGGCGGCGGCGATGGTGGTGATGCAGTAGATGAGTCAGTACCTCTAGGATTGTCTTTACTTGATGATAATTCTATGAACATCACATTTTCAGCAGAACCATATGCTGAGCTTATGGCAGCAAAAGAAGCTTTAAGTGCGGAAAGTGAGTGGTCTTTATCTATTGCGGCATGTTTTTATGACGATGACGACAATGATTTAGGAACATTCTATTATGACATGTCTTCTGAGGGTGACGACGCTTCTTACAGTGTTGACTACATGGAATTCTACTTCGCATCGTTTGGCGACGATATCACATATGAAGTCATGGACAATAGCGCAACAGTAACAGTTGGCCCGGACAACATCGAAGGTATTTTTGATGCTACTAGCTACGTAAACGTATATATTATGGACCATGAATATGAAATCTTATACGATGAGTATTTCGAATTCTAATATTTAATAATTTAAAATAGTTTGTAATAAGATAAAATATCTGTGCTTAAGTAAATATCAATTGCAAAATTACAATTTTATAATTTTCTCTAATAACCGCTAGTCGTATATGATTCAGCGGTTATTAGTAATTAATAGGGGAAACATATGAAAAGGAAAGTCGGTACAGTATCAAGAGGGCTTAGAGCCCCAATTATAAGTGATGGTGATGATTTAGTACAAATAGTTGTCGATACAGTTTTGAGGGTAGCAGAAAGCGGTGAATTTATAGTAAAAGATAAGGATATCGTAGCTGTTACAGAATCTATTCTTGCTCGTTCTCAGTCGAACTATGCATCAATTGATAACATCGCTACAGACTTAAAAGAAAAGATGAAGAGCGATCATATTGGAGTTATTTTTCCGATATTAAGCAGGAACCGTTTTGCTATTTGCTTGCGAGGATTCGCTAGAGGAGCAAAGAAAATAACATTGATGCTCAGTTATCCCGCCGATGAAGTAGGAAATCACTTAGTAGACATAGAACAATTAGATGCGAAAAATGTAAATCCATACACCGATGTTCTTACACAAGAACAGTTTGAATCGATGTTCGGATTATCTAAACATACGTTTACAGGGTTGGACTATGTGAACTATTATAAGGAAATAATTGAAAGTGAAGGATGTGAGGCTGAAATAATCTTTTCAAACAACCCAAGAACGATAATTGAATATTCTAAGAGCGTTTTAACTTGTGATATACACACGAGAAAAAGAACGAAAAGGATACTAAAAGAAGCTGGTGCTACAGTAGTACTTGGAATGGATGATATATTAGCAGAGTCAATCTCTGGCAGTGGATTCAATCCACAGTATGGATTGCTTGGATGTAATAAATCTACCGAGGAAATTGTGAAACTTTTCCCTCGTGACAGTGACGTGTTTGTAAACGCAGTGCAAGAAAAACTGATTAAGGCAACAGGTAAAAATGTAGAAGTAATGGTATATGGAGACGGTGCATTCAAAGATCCCGTAGGAAAAATATGGGAACTTGCGGACCCAGTAGTCTCTCCTGGATATACAAAAGGACTTGAGGGTACTCCTAACGAATTAAAAATAAAATACTTAGCGGACGATAAATTTTCACACTTGAAAGGTGAAGATTTAGAGAAGGCTATTAATGAAAGTATCAAAAACAAGACGATAGAGGAAACAACTTCAATGATGGCACAAGGCACGACTCCTCGACGCCTAACTGACTTGATTGGATCTCTTTGTGATTTAACATCAGGAAGCGGAGACAAAGGAACTCCAATAATATATATACAAGGTTATTTTGATAACTACACAGAATAAATACAGCAAAAAGAAGAATATAAAAATGTGAGGGCGATTCTAGGGGTCGCCCTTTGCTAAATAAAAAGGTGAAAAATGAGTTTGCAAATAATCCCAGTATACGTAAATCATTCATATAATGTATACTATGGTAAAAATATCATTGATGAAGTGATAGAGCTAAATAAAGATAGTTTCAAAAATTGCAAAGTGGGAATAATTACGGATACTACGGTAAGTGAACTCCACATCAATATAGTTGAAAGAAAATTGAAGAATATCGGGCTCTCGCCTATAATGATTGCGTTTCCAAATAATGAGAGCATTAAAACACTTGAAATAATCTCTAGTATCACACAGTCACTTTTTGACTCGAGATTTAGTCAGTCGGATATCATAATTGGTATAGGTGGCGGAACGGTGCTCGACGTTGCGGGTTTTGTAGCTGCGTCATATTTAGGTGGAATACCGCTCGTTCAAATCCCGACAACATATGTGTCCGCAATAGAAATGACGGTGACTAGAAAATATAATATAAACGAATCTATACATAAAGACTTGTTATCCCTATTGGCAATTCCGACGATCGTTGTGATTGAATCGACTTTTTTTGAAACGCTGGGAAAAATAGATTTAACTAGAGGACAAATAGCTGCGCTAAAATATGCCTTTATTTCTGATAAAGCATTGTTAGAGCAGATAAAAAAAGAAGACTTTAAGTATATTATTCCCAGATGTATATCTATAAAAAAATCTCTGCTACAAACATATTCTCCAAATAATGACGGATTGTCCCAATTACTTAACTTTGGTACTTTGCTTGGAGGAATTATAGAATCGGCATCTGGATATGGTATTGACTACGCAAATGCCCTTGCAATTGCAATGTGTTTAGAAACACAGGGTGGAAACAGGATAAAAAAGACTAATAGTGATGTGTATAGCGAATTAAAGAAGACACTAGAGTATATTGGAGTGTATTTTGATGGAAAATTAGACAAAAGAGAATTAGTAGATATGTACGAGATAAAATTAAGGTTTGAAAATGGAATGGCTTCAATCCCAATCGTTGAAGAAATAGGTAAATGTAAATTGCACCAAATCACGAAAAGTGACCTGGTGCAATACATTTGAAAATAATTATACTGTTTTATACTAGTTTGTCAGAATAGTGCTCTAGGATATAATCCATATCCTTATCCCCTCTACCGCTTAGATTCACCAGAATTGAACCTGGATTGTCTTTTTGTTGGGCAGCCTTAATTGCGTATGCTAGGGCATGGGAGCTTTCTATTGCAGGTATTATTCCTTCTAGTTTGCATAGTGTGAAGAATGCGTCGATTGCCTCGTCATCAGAGACGGCGCAGTATTTTACTCTGCCGAGATCTCGCAAGAAAGCATGTTCAGGTCCGCAAGATGGATAGTCAAGTCCGCTTGCTACAGAATATACAGGTGCAGGATCTCCATTTTCATCTTTTAGCATTATGCTTTCGAACCCATGCATTACGCCCTTTTTTCCATACGTCAGTGATGCGGCATGATCTCCGAGAGAAGTTCCTTTTCCTAGAGGTTCTACCCCAATAATATCTACAGGGTCGTCTATGAAAGGAATAAACAATCCGGCTGCATTACTTCCTCCCCCCACGCAAGCAACGATTTCATCGGGTAAATGTCCTGTGATGTCCTTAAACTGTGCCTTTGCTTCTTCTCCAATTACTACTTGAAAATCTCTAACCATCATTGGGAAAGGATGAGGTCCTACAACAGAGCCGATACAGTATATAGAATCGTTATAATCGTTCATATATGCTTCGAAAGCAGAGTCTACAGCTTCTTTTAATGTTTGTAGTCCATGAGTTGCAGGCACTACTTTTGCACCTAGAAGTCGCATCCTTGCCACATTCGGAGCTTGTTTTGCAATATCGACAGTTCCCATATGAATTTCACACTCGAGTCCAAAGAAGGCAGCTGCAGTGGCAAGTGCTACGCCATGTTGTCCAGCACCGGTTTCGGCAATCAGTTTCTTTTTTCCCATATATTTGGCAAGAAGACCTTCACCCATGCAATGATTGAGTTTATGTGCTCCAGTATGATTTAGATCTTCTCTTTTAAGATAAATTTGTGTCGTTCCAAGTTTTTTTGAAAGACGTTCACAATGATAAACAGGAGTTGGCCTTCCTTGAAAATCACGTCTAATTCTACGAAGCTCGTTAATAAACTTTGCAGATTGGCAAATCGTATTATAAGCTACAGTGATCTCGTTTAGGGCTTCTTCAAGTTGGGGCGGTAAATATGTTCCACCATATTCGCCGAATCTTCCGTCTTTCGTTGGGTAATTTTTGACATACCTATCATAAGTTATTATTTTTTCTAAATTATTCATATTATATTCCTACTTTCAATTAAAAAATTGGGATATTTAAAATTAGTAATATCCCCAAGGTGAATAAGTAACTATATGCTCACACTTAAATAATCGTCTGCCTAGGAGTTGTTAACTATAGAGCAAAAAGATTATTAATTTTATAAAACAAATGAGCTAAAAATAGTCCTATCGCCACAATTTAGAAGGATATAGTCCTTTGCTTTTCATTCTTTTAAAAGCGTTAGAAACTTCATGTTTATCTTGTGCATAAGTGACTCCATGCCACTCATCGTCAGATTGCATTACTTTGACTTTAGTTATCCCTTTTTTGATTAATGTATCTACTGCATGTGGAATATAAAATTCGGCACGAATAGGGTTTGTAACCATCGCATTGTCTAAAAAGTCTGGAAAAATAGCATCAATTTCATTTATAAATCCGGCAGAAAATCCCCAAAAATTCATGGAAACCGTAGTTTTGGGATCAAGCACAACAGTGCTAGTTTCAAGTTCACTTTCGACAGTTTCATCTATTTTCTTTATCTTGGTATTCTCAACAATTGTGTCGAGATAATTATTTTCATCTACGGTGCAAACCCCTCTGGAAACAGTTCCATTTTCGGTCAAGGTTTTTGCAAGTTCGTAGCCAATCATGCATGATTCATAATGATGCTGAGATCTATGTTCGGCACACGAATGTTTTTTTTGTGTTTGTGATAAGAATTCATACATGTATGCAAATCCTTTTTTCCCATAGTAGTCATCCGCATTGATGACGGCAAAAGGACCGTCGATAAAAGGCCCGGCTGTTAAGACAGCATGTGCTGTTCCCCATGGTTTAGTCCTGCCTTCTGGCACAACAAAAGGAGCGGGCATGTATGATACATCTTGGAATGCATATTCAACATTAAGATATTTTCCGGCACCATTTTCAATTATTTTCTTGAAATCATCTTCAATTTCCTTTTTGATAACGAAAACAACTTTCTCAAAGCCGGCTTCTTTTGCATCAAAAAGTGAAAAGTCTAATATGACTTCACCATTATCTGTTACAGGTTCGATTTGCTTTAGTCCACCGAAACGAGAACCCATTCCGGCTGCCATAATAACTAAAGTTGGTTTCATTTAAAATCTCCTCTTGCAATATATATTAGTATACGAAATTATATAGTGGTTATTTACAAAAAAATTAAACTCACGATATATGTTTTTAAGAAACAAGACACAAATTTAATAAAATACATTATATCACTAAAACGATGCCATAAGCAAGTATTAATTTTTCGATTTGCAGGATTATGTTTGAATGCAGAAAAATATGCTACAGTATGTATATATTGTAAAGAAATATAAATATTGTTGAAATAAGAAAAAAAATTCGATATAATAAAGCATAAAATAAAAGTAACTGCATAGTGAGAAGCATGTCAGCATGCAACTAAAGAAAGGAAAAAAATGAGAAAAATAATTTCAACAACAAACGCTCCAGCAGCAGTAGGGCCATATTCACAAGCAAACCTTATCGATAATACACTTTATTGCTCCGGGCAAATACCTTTAGACCCTACTACTGGAGAAATTGTTGGAAGTGATGTTGAAACTCAAATTCATCAAGTTTTTGCAAATATTAAGGCTGTGTTAGAGGCAGCTGGAACTACTCTTGATAATGTTATCAAAACGACTTGCTTTTTGCAGGACATTAATGACTTTGCAAAGATGAACGAGATATATGCAACGTACTTTTCAGAAGGAGCATATCCTTCACGTTCGCTATTTGAGGTTGCGAAACTTCCAAAAAATGCACTAGTAGAAATAGAAGTTATTGCAGTAATAAAAGAATAGTTATTTTTAATCATGGGCAAGTAGTAGGTGCAAAAATAATTGATGTTCCTGCTACGATTAAAATATGTTAAGAGTGTGCTAGTTGAAAATGCAAGAGCATATTTTTTGTAAAAATGGAGTATTGTAGTATTATTGAAAGGAGTGCCGTGACATAACATACGATTAGTATGTCACAAAAGTATTTATGAAAAAAGTATACGAGGGAAAAACTAAAGATGTATTTCAATTAGAAAATGGAAACTATCTTCTGTCTTTTAAAGATGACTGTACAGGAAAAGACGGTGTTTTCGATCCAGGTGAAAACACCGTAGGATTAACTATAGATGGGATTGGTAAAGAGAACTTAAAAACATCTATTAAGTATTTTGAAATATTGCAAAATGCTGGCATCAAAACTCACTTTGTTGGAGCGGATATCGACAATTCAACTATGGAAGTGCTTGAAGCAAAACCATTTGGAAAAGGGTTAGAGGTAATCTGCCGTCTAAAAGCAACAGGAAGTTTCATAAAAAGATACGGTGAGTATATCGAAGATGGAACTGTATTCCCAGATGGGTATGTCGAAACAACATTAAAAAATGATGAAAAAGGCGATCCACTTATCACGAGCGAAGGTCTAGAAGTACTAGGGATTATGACGCAAGAATTATTCGACAAAATGAAAATAGACACTTATAAAATTACTAAGATAATTGCGGATGATTTGGCAACTAAAGGATTGGATCTTTGGGACATCAAGTTTGAATTCGGATATAACAACGGCGAAATAATCTTGATAGATGAAATCGCAAGTGGAAATATGCGTGTTTATAAAGATGGCAATAGAGTAGACCCACTCGAATTGACAAAACTAATACTTGCATAGTAAATAACAATCGCTCGGATAGGTGATTGTAACATAATCCCAAAGAGGAGTAAGCGGAATCGGCTTGCTCCTTTTTTAGTATTTTTAAACATAAAGCAGCTTTTTGTAGAAATCTAACCCATATTCCAGAGCTTTCTCATCAAAATCAAATGTATCTGAATGAAGAGGTATGTTTACTCCTATTCCCAAAAAAAAGAAAAAAATCGATGATTTAGTTCCATATACTGAGAAATCTTCTGCCGTCAATGAGGGTTCTTTTATCAATAAAATATCGTCTGGATAAATTTTAAAAACTTTATCAAACAGCTCTTTATCATTAATTAGTGGGGGATATCCATTCGATACTTTAATGTCAAACTTGCAGTTTGTTTCTGTTTCAATAGATTTCCCAATTTCTATGAGCCTACGGTTGATATACTGAAAGGTGATATCTTCAAAAACTCGCATGCTCCCCTCAAATGTTGTAGACGCACTAATTGCATTACGTACAGTACCGCTGTGCATTTTTCCAAATTTTAGCAATCTAAATATGTTACTATCAATTTCTTTAGCTTCCATTTCATATGCTGAAAGGAGAAATCTAGCACCTGCAATCATTGCATCACTTCCGAGCTGGTGTTTTGCAATGTGGGAGCTTTTTCCTGTAATTCTTACAGTTACTTCGTTAGATTGAGCCATCATTTCACCGGCCCTAGCACCTATTGTGCCTATTGGAAGTTCAGGCCAAAGGTGGCACCCATATGTGCGGAATATAGAATATTTTTCAAAGATACCGCTATTGCAAATATCCTTCGCTCCACCGATTGACTCCTCTGCCGTTTGAAAAATAAGCATGACATTATAATTTGGTGCTGTGCCGAGATTATCTATGTATTCGGCGAATGAAAGCAATATTGCCATGTGTCCGTCATGTCCACAGGCATGCATCTTCCCGTCGTGGGTAGAAATAAAATCATGTGTATTTTTTTCACGAATTGGTAGTGCATCCATGTCACTTCGATAGGCGATAGTGTTTGGTGCCCCAAAGTCGAAAAAAGCGCATATAGCATTAACATCCGGATATATCATTTCACAGTTAAAATTTTGGAGTCGCTCATTAATATATTTAAATGTTAGTGGTAAATCTTTGTCAAGTTCGGGAATTTTGTGTAATTCTCTTCGATATTTAGTTAATTGTTCAATCATAATAATCTCCTACAAGATAATTCAAGACATAACAGAATGCTTTTATCATTATACTTTATTTTGTATAGATTGTGAATAGATTTCTATGTGTATTATAACTTGATAGATATATGTATTAATCATAATAGATATATGGATTACACCATAGCATTTATATTTTTCATCTAGGGATATAATACGAAAAAACATGAAAAATTATAATAAGTTCTTGACAAGACTAGCAGATGTATGGTAATTTCTAGGTCAGATAGAGGTCGCAAAAACGACACCCTTGTATGAGCCGACAGGCAGTGATTACAATGTGGTAGCAATTTTGCCGAATTTAGCAGATAGGTATATCTGCTAAATGGGGTTATGGAGAATATCCATAAAACTGTCTGTGTGGGGAGAGAAAATCCCATCGGGAGTGCTGTCGGTTAATTTGATTTATACATCAACATGTGTGTTGTATTCGAATCCAACCAGACGGGCCTTGCCTGTCTTTTTTATTATCATTATAAATCAGTAAAAATTTAAGAAAGGTTGGTTAGTATGGATTTTAGTAATTTAAAAGGTTCTATAGTAGCGATAGTTACTCCATTCAACGATGATTCTACTGTTGATTTCGAAACTCTGGGAAAACTAATTGAATGGCATATTGCTAGTGGAACAGACGCAATTTTGACTCTGGGGACGACGGGAGAGACTTCCACTATGACTCAAGAAGAAGACAATCGGGTATGTAAATTCATGGTTGACAAAGTTGCAAAGAGAGTTCCTGTAATTGCGGGTGCAGGGTCGAATTCTACGCAAGAAATGCTAGAAAGAAGTTTAATTTTTGAGAAGTTGGGAGCAGATGCCCTTCTAATAATATCACCGTATTACATTAAGACAAATGAGGAAGGAATGTATCGTCATTTTGTAACTGTCGCAGATGCTGTAAGTATACCATGCATACTTTATAATGTACCGGGTAGAACAGGGTGTAATATATCAGAAGCCATAGTGGAAAGGCTAAGTAAGCATCCAAATATATGTGGCATTAAAGAAGCTTCTGGCAATATGAGTTATACAATGAAAATTGCACGATACATCAATGATGATTTTGCTCTTTTTTCTGGTGATGACGACTTGACAGTTCCAATGTTATCTTTAGGAGCATCGGGAGTAATGTCCGTTGCAGCGAATGTGGTTCCTTCGGAAATACATGGCATGGTGAAAGACTATTTATCAGGTGAAACGCAAAGGGCACTTCAAACACAATTGCGATTGCTCAGTCTAATTAATAATTTGTTTACCGAAGTTAACCCGATACCTGTTAAGGCCGCATTGGGCATGATGGGAAAATGTAATGAGAAAATGAGATTGCCGCTATTTCCAATGAGTCAAGGGGCAAGAGATAATTTAATGTGTGTAATGAGAGATTTGGAAATAATTTAAGTCCGATCGTCAGTAAATGGAAAGATGAAATAAAATGAAAATAATAATAGTTGGTTCGGGACGAATGGGGACTCTTATAAAAGAATTAGCAGAGGAATCAGGGGATCAGGTTGTACTTACGGTAGATGAAAATAACATTTCAGAGTTAAATTCACTCGAAAAAATATCAGATGTAATAATCGACTTTTCGAGTCCAAAATCCTTGTCATTGATAGTGCAGTATGCGAAGAAAACATTTACTCCTTTGGTAAGTGGAACAACAGGATATAGCGTACAGGAAATGGAATTTCTTAAATCATTATCGGAAGAGGTTGCTATTCTTTACAGCGCAAATTATTCCTTTGGTGTTGCAGTTATGCGAAAAATGCTAGAGGATATCTCGAAATCAATTTTGGAAAATGGTTTTGATGTAGAGCTTATAGAGGCACATCATAATAAAAAAGTCGATTCACCGAGTGGTACAGCAAAGCTCCTAATGAATGCTATTGACCCAAACGAAGAGTTGGCCCCAATATATGGTAGAGTTGGAATGTGTGGAGTGCGAGATAGGAAGGAATTTGGAATTCACTCAATTAGGGGTGGTACAGTTGCTGGAACGCACTCGGTGACCTTTTGGGGTGAAGACGAAAGCATTGAATTAATCCATACAGCCACAAGTAGAAGGATATTTGCATTAGGTGCACTAAGTGCAGCGAGAAAAATAAAAAATAAATCTAAGGGATTATATACTTTTGATGAAATAATGTTTTAACTCGTAGGGTAAAAGGAGCCTTATACCCCATCAGGGAGCAATGTGATTCGTAAATGAGAGTGTTTCATTTTATTCCATCAGGGAGAAATTGACGGAGAAACAATTAAAGAAAATATAATAATTAAGTGTAGAAAATAAGAAAGGATGATGTTCATGGATGCAAAGGAAATAATTAAATATATAAGTGAGTCGCAAAAGAAGACTCCAGTAAAAATACATTTAAAAGAAAAATCACCTGTCGAGTTTCCAAATTGTAAAATATTTGGATTAGGTGATAAAGTAGTCTTTGGAGACTGGGAAGATATAAGGCCAATACTAGAAATTAATAAAGATAATATAACAGACATAGTGATAGAAAATGATTGTAGAAATAGTGCAATTCCTTTGCTAGATACAAAAAACATAAAGGCAAGAATTGAGCCCGGAGCAATAATTCGCGAACAAGTAGAAATTGGTGATAATGCAATAATAATGATGGGTGCGATCATTAATATTGGCTCAGTTATTGGCGCTGGAAGCATGATAGATATGGGAGCAATTCTTGGTGGCCGGGCTACAGTCGGAAAGAATTGCCATGTCGGTGCGGGAGCCGTTTTGGCAGGAGTGATAGAGCCGCCAAGTGCATCCCCTGTAGTTGTAGAGGATGATGTTATGATCGGTGCAAATGCAGTCGTGCTTGAAGGCGTACGAATAGGGAAAAACTCTGTAGTTGCCGCAGGGTCTATAGTCGTTGAAGATGTGCCGCCTAACAGTGTAGTTGCAGGCGTACCAGGCAAAGTAATAAAAGAAAAAAATGAAAAGACTGCAGTAAAAACAGAATTGGTCGAAGCTCTAAGGGCATTATAAGATTATTAGGGAATATATAATAACTTATTGATGAGATAAGAGATAATTAGAAAAATATAACAATTTATCAATAAGAATATTAAAAAATACAGCAAGTTCTTATTGTGATTTTGGAAAGTAAAAACTATGGATATGACAAAACACCTAAATGCTTCCGCCAGAAACTTGCGACCTAGCGGTATTAGAAGATTTTCTTCTCTTGCGAAAGAGAAAGAAGGATGTGTATCATTAACACTAGGAGAGCTTGATTACGACACTCCGCAGGTTATTAAGGACAAGGTTCAGGAATCACTCGATGCAAACATGACCCACTACCCAGAGAATTCGGGATATGAATTCTTAAGAAAAGCGATTTCCGAATTCGAAAAAGAAAAAAACAAACTAAATTATTCTCCGGAGGAAATAATTGTGACTTGCGGCGCAACGCAAGCCCTGCACACAGTTTTTTATACCATATTAGAAAAAGGAGACCAGGTAATAGTTCCTACTCCTAATTTTTTATTATATGACATGCAGATAGAAATGAATGGTTCGGAGTGTGTGAGAATTAATACAGAAAAAAATAATTTTCAAATAACTAAGAAGGATTTAGAGGCAACGTATACAGAAAAAACCAAGGCAATAATACTCAATTCTCCCAACAATCCATCGGGGTGTATATATAGCGCAGAGACGTTATCGATTATATATGAATTTTTTAAAGATAAATCAGTATTTATTATATGTGATGAGGTATATCGCCAGCTAGTATTCAGTGAAGAATACATGTCATTTTCCTCGTATGCTGACATGAAAGATAGGGTAATAATAGTACAAAGTTTTTCAAAGCCATATGCCATGACAGGGTGGAGAGTCGGATACATAATGGCTGATGAATCAATTATTTCTACACTAAAACTTGTTCATCAGTATACAATAACTTCAATACCAGCTTTTGTCCAGATAGCATGCGTAGAGGCGCTTAGGTGTGACATCAGTGATATGCTAAAAGAATTAAATAATCGGTGCAACTATGTTGTTACACGATTAGAAAATATGGGAATTAATGTAAAGCAACCGAAGGGTACTTTTTACATTTTTCCTTCGATTGAAGGTTATGGAGTTACTTCGGAGGAGTTTTGTATGAGCTTAATAGATGAAGTAGGTCTTGCTCTTACTCCGGGAGTATATTTTGGTTGCGAGGGGTATGTAAGAATTTCTTATTGCTACGATGAGGATGTGTTAAAAGATGGGATGGATAGACTGGAGAAGTATATTAATGCGAAGTATCCACAAAAAGCAAACTAATACACTACCATATTTCGTACAAGTATCTTATAGTATAGGAGCAAAAAAGAATTAAGCACATTGACATTATGTAGTTATAATGTTAAAATTTATATGTATATTTGTAGTTTTTAACCCCAAAGCAACACAAAACCTTCAAAAAGAGTGTTGCTTGAAGGCAGCTTGCTAGTATCAAGTTGTAAAGAGTGCAAATTAAGACGTAAAAGTTCAGATGAAAAAGTGTAACGAGTTATAAGGTACTATTAATAAAGAAGGAAAGAGGATCTCATAATGAAAAAAGAAGGGATGAAAAAAATGAACCGTGCAGTATGTATGATGTTGACATTTGTAATGTTGTTTACTGCGATGTTCTCTGCAGTTACGGTTAGTGCGGAATCATTTGATAATAGAACAAGGGGCGCGGTAGCACCAGTATTAACATATGAAACATATGAATTTGATCACTATTCAGATCCACCAGGACCAAAGATAGTAGAAAAAACAATGACAGCAACAAGTGATGGAACCGGCGGATATGAAATAAAAGCAGCGCCATCTGCGGGATATACTCATTATTATGCTGACAACACATTTTTCATGGGATGGAAGGTAAAAGGTGATGCAACAAACACTGCATTAGAATTCCCATTAGCAATAACTTCAAATATGCAAATCGAACCGATATGGGGGAATGTAATCACATCACAAAATGTTGAGTTTCAATTAATGCAAACCTCAGATGGATCAACAAGATACTCAGCGGAATTCACGATAACAATACATCCTGATTATGTAGGCAAAGTAGATAGAGTAAATTATTTATACTCTTCGGGATATGTTGCAACAGCAGCTGCAGATGGGTTAACATACACATTTACATACCTGGGATTTAAGAATTTAGGCCATTTACCTTCTGCAAGCATCAGGATGCCTATATATCTTTATAACAATGGATCATATGTAGATTCAATTACCCTAAATACAGTGACATCTCCAGAAGCAGAAACAGTAATGACAGATATGATAGTAATGGGAACAGATGGAAAAGAGCATTCAACAATAAAGGTGCCAGAAGGAACAAATGGATTCTCGAAATTATTACCGACTGAAATGCCATACGCAAGTGGAACAATCGATAAAGACACAGAAGGAACACACTTAGATGGATGGTATGTTAATTGGAATGGAACACCACAAAGCGTAATAAAATGGAACGGAATCAATCAAGTTCTACCAGGAGACACTAACATAGTAGCAACACCAAAGACGGGCTATGGGCTAGTAGCATACCCAATGGTAGGGTATGATGTTACATTAGAAGTAAAAGATTTAGTGCCAGGATATGGCAAGACTGCAAAAGATGAAATCGTACTACAAACAGGATTCGTAACAACAGATGCAAGTCAAATGATCGATGCAAATAGTTTAATAAAACACCTTCAAGCAATAGATGGTAAACTAACAGGAGAAGCAATATACATTTTTGAAGATGAAAGTGGGACAGAATACACGCACGAAGAAATACAAGCGATGAAGTTTGAAACAGAAAAAACATTTACATATATAAGAACAGATAAAAACCCATTACCAGTAGTAAGTGAACTAAACATAATCCATAGAGAAGTATTTGATGGAACAACGCATTCAGTAACGCAAACAGATATAGAAAGCTATTTCAAACTAAAGGGAAAAACAGCAACAGACATAGTAATCGATAAAACAAACAATGCACAAACAAATGTAGAAAACCTAAATAACTCAGGCGCGCAAATTCAAAGCGTAGCGGACATAGGATATAAAACAGTAGCATACACAGCGCAAGTAGATGGAGAGTCTGTAGAGGGTGAAATATACCTATATGTATTACCACAAACAATAATATATCATAGAACAGATACGTTATATGCAATTGAAGGAAATGATTCTTATACAGCAACTTCAGGAGCCCAACATGCACCTGGCTACTGGTTTGGATTACACTATTCAAGCGGGGCCCCAGCAGGATCAGCAAATAGTAGTTTATACAGTTTCTTATCACCACACTATAATCCAACATCAGGACTAACAGGATATACAAACTACTATGGTGGCCTAAGTAGTTCAACTAATAATAATGGAATGATTACATATGAGGATATAGACAATAGCGCAATAATAGGCGGTGGAAGTGCACAGTTAGTATATAAAAAGGATGTTAAATTAAACGAACTAGCAGTTGGAATATACCCAACAAGTGACATACTAGAATTAGAAGTAAGTGGAACATCAGCAAGCAACTACTTCTTAGTCACTGGATCATCGCCAAGTTCAGAGTTTCATATTATAGAAATAGAAGATGCACAATTCACAACAGATTATACATCTTCAATACATACAGTAACAACATCACACTCATCCCTTGATGAAATCAATAATGATTTCTCTGTAGAAGAAGGGTATGAAGTTAAATTTTGGAATGCTACAAGCGGACAATTTGATTTAGACGCAATTCAACTACCGAATGAACACGTAGGAAGTTATGATCTATATTACAAAGTCTTTGCAGAAAATAGTGAGGACAGAGAGTCAAGAAGTGGACAGGCAACGTTTACATATAACATAGAGCCAGTAGAAATCACAATCACAGCAAACTCCGCAACAAAGGTAAGTACGGCAACAGATCCACTATTTAGCGCAACAATAACAGGTGGAACATACTATGCGGGAGATGAAATAACATTTACAACAACAAGAAGTAACGCAGGAGTAAATGCAGTAGGGACATATGACGATGTAATAAATGCATTAGCAACAGGGGGAAGTGACTTAGGAAACTATACATATGTATA
This sequence comes from uncultured Oscillospiraceae bacterium, assembly GCA_964367585.1. Taxonomy (GTDB): domain Bacteria; phylum Bacillota; class Clostridia; order Peptostreptococcales; family Anaerovoracaceae; genus CAYJGJ01. The sequence continues at coordinate 8,323 of CAYIYH010000002.1, read as the reverse complement.
TGTACCAGGAGACTTTACAATTACAGCACCAGCAGTACCTGTGCCAATAGTTCTTCCGCCAGCACCGCCAGTAGAAGTCGTTCCAGAGCCACCAGTAACAATAGTTGATGGAGAAGTTCCAACGACAGATACAATTGAAGACGATGAATTGCCAACAGCAAGCGGCTTAGGCGGAGTATCATGGAGTTTGTTTAATGCATTAGCAACTATAATAGGTGTAGCAGTAGGATTGTTGATAGCAGCTAAGAAGAGAAAAGAAGACGAAAATGATTACGATGACGATCAAGACGAAAGAGCAAAAAGAGCCGTAAGAGTTGGAATGATAGCAGTAGTATTATTCTTCGCACTAAACACAGTAATGTTCTTCTTAACACAAGACTTAACAACACCAATGTCAATATTTGACAGGTGGAGTATCTTCTTTGCAGTAAGTTCGATAGCACAAATGCTATTTCCAACAGTGCAAAAGATAATGAAGAAAGACGAACAACAAGTAGAAGCATAAAAGAAAAACGGGAATTCGATTGAATATATACGAAGTGTTCGATCACAGAATTGATGTGGAGTTAATAGTAAAATGACAATTCTTTAGTAAGAAGGTAATAATAGAGACTGTGCCAGGCTGCAAAGCGAGGCGCAGTCTTTTTTGTAATTGGAGTCGTATAGAAACTGTTGATATTATAATATGTGGGAATCTTTCACGCTTTCTTCTTTTAACAGTTTCTTATACTTATTATGGATATGAATATCAAAAATTATAGATGGTAAGGCGCAAGCAATTAAAATTGCTAATTCAGTAAGAAACTCGAAACTATCTTCATGAAACAGGAGATAAAATAGTAGCCAGGGAATAGCGAGCATCAAAAGGGATAGCCCTCTATAGCGAATGAAGTCCTTTGTCCAAGGTTTTCCTTTGTTTTTTTTTGGAGTAACGAATTGGAATCCAAAAAGTCCTGCTATTCCAAATGCTATCCAAATTAGGCTTATATAAAGTATATGGTTCATAATGTTCTCCAGTCAAATTATAAATATGGCACAGTGACGCGTCTCTACAAGCAGTAGAAGTCACTATAATTATACCAAATAGTATTGGATATTACAAAATGTTCCGTAGATTACCAGTGGCGCTGTATATAGCATATATTTTGCCATATGTCAAGTACCAATTTTGAGTAAAAAGTGTGTATTTTCGTACTTGAAAGAACACATATTATTCACTATAATATAATCATCACGAGAGCGTGTAAAAGACATTGATGAAATGCAAACAGTTCTCAAGAAAACTTAAATAAGATATGCGCGAAAAGAGCGCTAATTTCTAAAAAAAATAATTAGTTGAAAGTGTAAGGTGTAAAATGAAAGTTAATAAGGGAAGAAAAGTAATAGCATTGCTGCTAGCCATGACGATGTTATTTGGAAGTGTGCAAACAACTTTTGCGAACACGGATCCTGCGAATGCTACTGTAGTCGCTTCAGACTTTATGACAAATTACTATGTGGCTGATCGTGATGATAATTCTCTCAAAGTAATTGAGGCAACATTAGATCGTTATCATGGGTATAATACTGATTTATCGTTTGCGGACGCTATGACGGGTTTAAACTCACAACTATCAACGAAAAATATTGCTGGGCAAAAATCAGCATACTTCGATGGAGATACAGAAGAAGAAATTAACGCGGCAAAAGAAGCTGGTATTATAAAAGTTGCGATAGACGCTAAAGCGCAAAAGGATACTACAGAACCTGTAGATGTAGTGTTTGTCGTAGACCACTCTGGTACAATGAATAGTAATGTAATATATGCAAATAATAGTTCATCAACTAATACATCACCATCGATGAATTCAAATTTTTACTATAGAACAATGTACTCAATTACAGACGCTAGTGGAACTTCGTATGTTAGTTATTACTTTAATCCACACGATTTTGGAGGAATGACTAGTTGGGGCCTTGGAATGATATCTATCATAGACACCAACTTTATGAACTATGTAACAAATGAATTGTCTACAATTAATAAAGAACTAAGTGAAAAAATATTAAATGGAAAAATAGACAATTTGGGTGACAACAAAGGATATCCTTATCAAGACGAAATTTACTACCCAAATAATACCGAAAATAGAGTATTTGAAATTGAATCAAGCACGTATAATTCTACTAAATTCCAAAAATTTACCGCAGAGGAAGATAGATTAGAAATAGAACAAGCAGCGTATTTAGCGATGGGTACATCAATAGAGAATATTAATTCAGCAGTTCCTTTTGTCTCTCCATCGTCGTTGGCAGATGATATATCAAAATATGGCGGTATATCAGGTGTTCTTACTGAAATGAATAGTAATGCGAAGTTTAACTATGATAGGCTCTACATGACTAAATCTCTAACTATGAATTTTGCAGAGACATTAATGAAAAGTAACCCTGAGAATAGAGTAGGAACAGTAAATTTTGCTGCTGATATAAAATCTCAAGCTGAACTAGCTTCGTATGAAACAGTACCAGGAGAATTTTATAGCACAACGGGATACTTTGGCACTAACTGGGTGGCTGGATTAAATGCAGCAAAAAATGATTTCGTAAGAATTAACGGCGGAGAAATAGCGTCCCCAGACAGAGAACAGTATGTAGTATTTATTTCTGACGGTAAGCCAACTACAGGTGGAAATGCCCAAGATGCAGCCGCAAAAGTTGATGAGCTACGAAATTTAGGAATCGAAGTTATTACTGTGGGAATAAATCTAACAGATAAAGATAATACGCAAATGGAAATCCTAAATAACGATCCTACTACCCGTTATAATGTGGAATCGGCGGCAGATTTTGTTAACAGCATAGCACATATACAAGGTGAATCATTTAAAATTCCAGTAAGCCCAACAATAACAGATACAGTTGGAGATGGATTCAATTTACTAGTAGACGCAACTCATCCATTAACATTAGAGTGGAAAGAAGGAGCTGACGAAAAGAAAGTTGAAATTACATCTATAGCAGATATTAATCAATACGGAGTGACTTTAGGAGCAGATGGAAAGACGATCACTTGGGATACTTCAAAAGTTAATGGTGCAACAACTACAGTGGTAGATGGCGCAAGAATTAGCTTCTACCAAGACTTTGATGAATCTCAAATAGATATGACTCACTTTGAGACAGAAAAAACTACAACTTTTAACACAAATAACGGTGATGCTGTAATAAGTTACGACGAAACTCCTGGTGATGATATACCTGGCATAGAAGTTACAATAGGTACTCCAGGTGCAATAGTAATAAGTAAATTATCAACATTGCGATTAGCAAAATCGTCTGATCCAGCAACAGGAACTGTAGTTGCGCAAGGCGATGAAATAGAATATACACTAACGCTAACTAATACAGGCAATGTAAATGTTGCAGATTTGGAAATAAAAGACTTCATCCCTACTGGTACAGAATTTGTTGAGCCACCTGCTCCAGTTCTAAACCCATATAATGCTGCAGATAATAGTGTGAACTTTACAGTTGATGTTGATGCGAATTCATCGGCAGTAGTGAGTATGACGGTCGAAGTTACAACTGACGAAGAGGGATTCTACATACCTAATACTGCTACTTTTGGAAAACGTTCTATATCAGATTCATACGATGGGACTGTTCCAGCATTAAGGAGTAATTTAGTATCTCATACAACAGAAACAACACCGCCAGTACCACCAGTACCACCGGTACCTCCAGTGCCAGTAATCGTAGTTCCGCCGACGCCAATAATTGAGCTTCCACCAATAACTACTATTCCGGAAACTGATGTTCCGACAGCTGACACTCCTACAACAATAAGCGATGAAGAATTACCACTAGCAGCAGGAGAAGGAGCGGCTTGGTCACTAGTAGACTTAATATTGACGATTGTAACAGGTGGACTTGCATTCTCACTATTCATAACATACTTCATGCATAAAAAAGAAGAAGAAGATCATGATGGAGAAGTTAAGAAAAAAGGAATCTTAAGACTATTCAGCATCATTCCAATGGTAGGTGCAGTCATATTATTCCTTGCAACTCAAGACATGACATTACCAATGATAATGGTTGATGAGTGGACAATAGTATTTGTAGCAATTACATTAGTACAAATAGCGATTACATATTTCTCAAGGAAGAAGATCCAAGAAGACGATCAAGAAGAAGCTACTGCGTAATACTAACAATAAATAATAATCAGTAAAATAATAAAAGGCTCCTTAATGTAGTGACCCCAATAAGTTAGACCTAAAAATCTAACGATTGGGGGGTCGGTACATAACAAGGAGCCTTTTGTAATGTAATTAGTAAATGTAGGATTCAATAGAATCGAATATGAAGAATTAAGACATTATGTAAATGTGATTGAATAATGATGCGTATGGAATATAACTTACATCAATAGTGGAAGAAAGCTCTCACCAATAGCCGTGCTAGTCAAACCTAGGTAGTCACAAATAGTAGCCCCTATATCTGCAAAAGAACTTCGCGTGCCTAAGTTTACATTTGCTTTTATTGATTTTCCGCAAACTAGCAAAGGAATATATTCTCTCGTATGGTCGGTGCCAGGAAATGTTGGATCGTTTCCATGATCTGCACATAGCATTAGGATGTCATCATCCTTTAGTGCATTTAGTATTTCGGGAAGTCGCTTATCAAAATCCATGAGAGAAAGCCCATAACCATTAGGGTCTCTTCTGTGGCCATATAAAGAATCAAAATCGACAAGATTTGAAAAAATAAGGCCTTCAAAATTTTTGTTCATTGCCTCTAAAGTTTTATCGACGCCATCTGCGTTGCTTTTAGTTTTAACATAATTTGAAATTCCCTGTCCGTTGTATATGTCATTGATTTTTCCGACAGCATATACAGTTTTGCCCGAGTTTTTTATTATATCCAATATACTGTCCTTAGGTGGAGAAATTGCATAGTCTTTTCTTTGAGAGGTTCTATTTCTTTCGTTGTTTTCTAACTTATACGGTCTAGCAATAACACGAGCACAAGTAAATTCTCCTACAAGCATCTCACGCGCAACCTCACATATTTCGTAAAGCCTTTCTATTGAAATTATATCTACATTAGCAGCAATTTGAAAAACACTATCGGCTGAAGTATAGACTATTGGTTTACCTGTTTTTTCATGTTCTGGACCCAATTCATCAATTATCGCAGTACCAGAAGCTGGGTAATTCCCAAGACATTGTATTCCTATAGCTTTCTCAAAATTTTGCATGAATTCTTTAGGAAATCCATTGGGATATGTTTTGAAAGGCTTTTCGGTTTCTATTCCCATTAACTCATAGTGGCCAGTTATAGTATCTTTCCCCTTTGAAAGTTCGGCAATTCGTCCGTAGCTTCCAATAAGAGACTGACTTAAACTTGCCTTTTGGTTGGTCTGTAGTAGAGGCTTTAATTCCTCTAATCCGTCTATGTCAGCAATCCCCATTGAAGACAAATTTGGGATGTTGAAATCTCTTGTATTCCTTGCCGTGTTGAGTAGTGTATTTGCGGAGGGGGCATCTCCATATAGATGCGCATCTGGCATCGCGCCTACACCTACGCTATCCAATACAATTAATATTGCTCTTTTCATAAACTCCTCCTATTAAAACATATACTTTAATTAAAAAACGAATATTCTATATGTGATATTCAAAGTCAAAAAACAAACTCAAAATGAGATGTTTAAAGCTAATGAGCTTCCTTGCAATTAAAGCAATCTGCTTATAATTCAAAAATTACTTTTGGTATGCCTTGCAGATAATCGAATGAAACAAGGTGGTACTCAACACCATTTAAAATACCCTGTAGACCATTCTTAAACGCATATTCTCTATGTAGGTGTCCGTATGCACACATTTTTACATTGTAATTTGTAAGTACTTCTGTAAAAGGTGAGGTCTGCAAATTGCTATTGGTAGGGGGGAAATGTAATCCCGCTATAATTATATCTGGAGTATGTTTTTGACAACTTTTCAAAGAAAGTTCTAGCCTGTTAATCTCTCTCTTATAAATTCTTTCATCTACTTCAGTATATAAAGGATTTCCAGGCAATATCCACCCCCGTGTACCACATATTGCAATTCTGCAGTCTTCACTTGCATCTATAATAATGCTATCATTTTGTAAAAAGGTCATATCAAGAGATAATCCACGAACTTTGCTGATAGACTGCCACCAAAAATCGTGGTTTCCTTTAATTAAGATTTTTTTACCAGGTAAATCACTGATAAATCGTAAATCAAGCAACGATTCGTCTAAACTGCTCCCCCAAGACATGTCTCCTACTAGCAAGATTACATCGTCAGCACTTACGAGTTCGTTCCAGTTTTTTGATATGGTTTCAACGTGATTAGTCCATATTTCATCAAAAACATCCATGGGCTTATCGACCCTGTCATCCAAAGAAAGGTGAAAATCACCTATTGCAAATATTTTCATTTAGTATCCTTTAGTTTTCTTTAGCATCCTTTATCGCCTATTCATCAAAACTTGTAGGTTCATTATTAAAAATAGCGCTAGAATCACTTTCTAGTACTGCATCACTATTATCGTATGGGCTAACTGTTTTAGGTGATTCAAGGGATTCAACACTGCGCAGCTTGTTTTGTATTTGTCTCGTTCTGACTCCTATAAGAGTGTCTAGCTCCTCGTTTGCCTTTTGCAATCGATCTTGTGTTTTCGTAAGAACTACGCCAAACTTATCAAATTCTGTCTTAACAGCACTTAAGATGCTCCATACTTCTCCAGAACGTCTTTGAATTGCAAGTGTCTTGAATCCCATTTGCAGGCTATTAAGAAGCGCTGCCGTGGTGGTTGGTCCTGCAATAGTAACTTTATAATCTCTTTGTAATGTTTCGAGGAGGCCACGTCTGACGACTTCGGAATAAAGTCCTTCAAATGGTAAAAATAATATCGCAAATTCAGTAGTGTGAGGTGGTTCGATATATTTATCTCGAATATCCTTTGCTTCCTTTTTAATTACGTATTCAAGATTCTTGAGGGCATCTTTGATTAGTGCTTCGTCACCGTGCTCGTATGCGTTCACAAGATTAGCATACGTATCACCGGGAAACTTAGCGTCTATCGGTAAATATACTGTTCCACTCTCATCTCCAGGAAGTTTGATTGCAAACTCGACACGGTTAGAAGAGCCAGGTCTTGTAGCAACATTTTTGTCATATTGTTCATTTGATAAAATCTGCTCAAGAATAGCGCTTAATTGGATCTCGCCTAAAATTCCTCTGCTCTTTACGTTAGTAAGCACTTTCTTCAAGTCACCTACCCCAATAGCTAGGCTTTGCATTTCGCCTAATCCGCGATAGACTTGTTCTAATCGTTCGCTCACTGTTTTGAATGATTGACTAATTTTTTCATCTAATGTCTGTTGAAGTTTTTGATCGACAGTATTCCGCATATCTTCCATTTGTTTATCCATCGAAGATCTCATATTTTCAATATTTTTGTCGACAGAAGATCGCATTGTTTCGATGTTTCTATCGACCGATGTTCTCATCGTTTCGACTTGTGTATTCATGGCTATCCGTGATGTTTCAATTTGTTTATCGATAGATGATTTAAGCACCTCGATATTTTTATCTTGACTGACCGAAGCATCTTGTTGAACCTTCATAAGAAGTTGTCCGTAGTTAGCAAGTGAGGATTCTATTTTTTGAGAAGATGACACTTGTAATTCTCGCAAGAGTATTTCGTTTTCTGATTTCATCTTGGATATCATACTCGACTGCGAAACAACTAAAATAGTTACAAGAACTCCAATAATTATAACTATTATAAGTATTATTAGTATAAAAATAATATCCATAAATTCTATTCCTCAATTATAATAAACTTCAATCCTATTTTATAACACAAAGAAGGTTCCTACAACTGTTTTATAATTAATAAGGAATTAAGATGTTGAAAGATAATGGTTTTTATGATAAAATGATTTCTAGTAGAATACAAAAAGGAGATATTATGTATAAAGAAGCAATTCGCCCTGCATGGGTAGAGATAAGCTTAGAAAACCTTAAATATAATATTAATAGTATACAGAAAAAAATTGGAAAAAACTGCAACTATATAGGCGTAATAAAGGCTGATGCATATGGACATGGCGCAATCAAAGCCGCGGAAATACTTAGGCAAGAAGGAGTGAAATCATTTGGGATTTCAACTCTGCAAGAAGCTATCTCACTAAGAGAGGCTGGCGCAAAAGAAGAAGTAATTATGATGGGATTAACTCCTAATATGTATGCAGATATTATAGTAAAATATGATATAATACCTGCGGTTTGCAGCTTCGATA
>CAYIYH010000001.1:0-678137 GCA_964367585.1 uncultured Oscillospiraceae bacterium | reverse complement strand
ACTCTATAGAAATAACCAATTATACCTATGGAACAGCTAGCGCAAGCTTTACTGTCGTAGCAGGAGCGATAGTGCCAGGACCTGCGACAGGAGACGATACTAACATATACGGACTAATGGCGATTGCGATGGGGGCATTGATTTCACTAGGGGGAATATACATAACAGTAAAGAAAAGGAAGATTGCATAGATTCCAACGCAAGTTTAAATCGAAGTAGATAAAAACTATCTGTAATAAAACATTCAAGTCCGCCTTGTTATCACAAGGCGGACTTTTTTCGAATCCAAATTGACTAATAAAGTGCCATCATTTCTTTTATGTTAATTTCATTCGCCTTTCGTACTTGCTTCTCCCCCACCACTACTTGGACTATATCCACCTATGTCCTCAGCATTATTGGAATTTTCTTTTGGCATCTCCTTAATTTTTTAAATAGGCGTTCTCTATTCGGAGTATTAAAAGTTCATCTTCTAATTAAGCCCTGTCTTATTTTAGAAACGGCAAAGCCAATAACACCACAAAATACCATAACTGTTCCACCTATTGTTAGTGCAGTTTGGTAAAGAGAATTTGTTCCTGCAATATCAAACACACCTCTTAGTAGTGAAGCTAAAATAAGTGCAGTGACGCCGGTATGATAAAAATGTGATTGCCAGAAATAATCTATGCTCTTTTTTTCAAAAGCAAATAATAGTAGTCCGACAAAAACTCCAAGAAACAGCGGATAAAGAAAAAGATATGTCATGTGAGGAGAACTCACTCCATGAGAAAACTGCGCATAAATAAAAGAAAACAACAAGCAAAACAATGTTATGAAGCAATAAGGTAGAACTCTTTTATTTAAATAAAATCTTTGTATAGCGCCTCTATTGACCGATGTAGACAATATCACTCACGCTCCTCTCCTTGTAATCCCTGCCATTTGTAGTTGGGAAGTTAATTACTTCACCCATAAAAACCATAGTAGCTGAACCACCACCATCTAAATTATATGCCATTTCACAGTTATAAGAAGATAGAACTTGTGCCATCTCATATAGTGATAATCCCTCACTAGCATTAGTTCTACCATCTGCAACCATGAAAATATAATGATTTGATTCTATCATAGCTATTGCAGTTCTCGGATTGTTTTCATCTTCACGATAAACTTCGCTTTCTTCAGTAACAGCAATCTCTCCGTCAGAAATCAGTCCTGGGCCAAATGAAAAAATTTGTACTGCACCAAGTTCCGCAAGTTCTTCTGCCGAAACATCACTTTCATTTATTATCTGCATGTCGCCATCGGAAAATATAACTAAAGATTCATTACCGCCAGGTGTTTCAATTTCTCGGTATAGATATCCATTGCGCATTACATACCCATAATCTCTAAACCCATAATAATCTCCATTAATTGCTATAATTGCATTATTTTCCTCAGCGATGACAGATGTTTTTTCATTTACATTTGTACCAAAAGAGTTTTCAGCAAGTCCTGTCATTAGATATGAACTGTCATTTACAATAATATCTGCGATATATATGTCCGTATCATACTCCCTAATTGTAGTTATAGAAACTTGTATATTTTCGTCGATATAACTCGTTTCTGTTATAAGGGGTTCACTATTTTCGAACGAAATACCAGTATTATCTTCATTATATTCGTCAGAAGCAATATTTTCTTGGGTAAAGTTTTCTTCACTTATCTCATCTAAATCAATAATATTTTGAGCAATAACAAATCTACTTAGCAGGGTAAAACTAACATAGACGATAAAGAACAGTGTAGCACATGATTTCCAAACCTTGGATGTCTGATTTCTGTTCATTTTTTTGACAAATACCCAGTTTTTCTGAACGGAATAGCTAAAGAAAAACAAGTTTATATCTACAATGATTTTAGATAGTACGGCATTTTCAAATAATATGTCAAGCCCAGTTGTACAAACTGCACTGCTAACCATAATAAATAAAAAGAGCAAGATGTATTTTGTAAAACTATATATCACACTGCTTTGCAAGCAAAAAACAGACTTTTTATTTATTATAAAATTGACTACTCCGGATAAAACTCTTGATATAAGAGTAGCAATTAATATATTTTCTAACGAATAGAGTGATAGTAAATGTAAAATCACTGTAAAAGAAATAATATCTGTCAAAAAACCTATTAAAGAGCTTGCAATGAATTTTAATGGTTTCTGATATATTAAAAGGGAATCATGGATAGGGTGAAAGTGGGATTGTTTATTGTTGTCGAAATATACTGTTTCTATTTCAACTGTGTAAAGACTAGTTTGCTTTACTGCGTCTTGGAGAAAATGATATTCATATTCATATCGAAATCCCTCAGTTTTTAAGGCTGTTTCAATAAGGCTTGCAGGTATTCCTCGCAAGCCTGTTTGCGTGTCTTTACATGAAATGCCGGTGCATGATTTAAATACACGAGAAGTTATTTTATTTCCTAAATAACTTTTAAGTGGTACGTTTTTCACTCCGAATTCACGCACACCAAGTATTAGTGAGTTCGAATTAGATTTTAATGCGTTTGCCACTTTAATAATATCACAAACCTTGTGTTGTCCATCAGCATCCACTGTAATAAATCCATGCGAAATATCTAAATTATCGATAGCAAATTTAATTCCTGTTTTAAGTGCCGCACCTTTGCCTTTGTTCTTTTCATGCTTTAGAATCAAGAATCCAAGTTTCTTTGCTTCTGTAAATACAAGCGAACAAGTAGCATCACTTCCGTCGTCTATGATAACGATATTGTAAAATCCATTTTCCTTAAGCTCTTCTAACAACGTTATCAATTTTTTTGTTGGCTGATATGCGGGTATGATGATTAAGATGTTATGCACATAAACCTCCTTAAGTTCAAGTACGATTTCTATGTTTTCCTAATATAACCACGGCACGATGTCCCTCTCCCCTATAGGTTGCTAATCGCTTCTCGTGTCGGGTTGCAGTCTTTTGCACGGACTAACCGTGCAAGCACATTAGTTCCTTAGCCTCGATTTAAAATTAAAGATTAAATTTTTGGCACCTAAGTTTTAGGTAAGATTTTTTATATTTAAATTTGATTGTAGCATATCTAATCTATTTTTGTGCTTATAAGTTTATTATATACTCCTAACTTTAAACTTAGTTTAAATGATTAAAAAATATTTTATAATTCTTTGCAAAAAGCTAAATTGAATTAAACGGGACTGTGTTTTCTTATCATAATAACAAATTGCTTGCCGAGGCAATTTATAAATTAATTATACATTTGAATAAAGAAGTTTGGTTTGTGGGGTAGTCTTTTGGCGGTTTTATGGGGATAGCAATTAGGAGTAAACTGGCACGCCTATTTCCAAAACTTGCAGATAATGAGACGATGAAGTATGGAAATCTTAGTATTGAAGAAAAAGTGCTATATAAAGAATTATTTTTCGAAAAAACAATGAGCAAAGACATGATAAATGAAGCGATATATCTGAAAGAAAATATCGAAATAGTGGCTGCCCTGCCAGCGCCAAAGGCACCTATGCTGCTATTTGTTTCTAATGGTTCTGATACAGGAATAGAAAAAACGCTGTATTTAAAAGTATATGGAGAGGTGATAAAAAAACTGCCTGATGCAAAAGTGGTAAATCTAGAATGTAATCACTTCGTGCACTTGTTTGAAAGCGAAAAAATAGCATGCGAGATTAGGAATGTACTAGGGTGATAGTGTTGTTTTTGTAGATTAAAAACAAAGAAAACCTTGCACCCAATATGAGTTTAATGGTTACAAGGTTTCTTTTAATTCGTTTTTGCATATGCCAGGTAGAAATTTTCAGCTGTTTATGCGTAGAATTTTAAAATTCGACTTCTTGACTGTATACCACGTCAAAATCTTGCGTGGAAACTGTTATTTTTGCATGAGTAGTCTGGTTATAAACATCCTCAATTTCATCTGAAACTATTGTTATCGCCACACTTTCCTCTGTTAACTCAAAGTCGATTCCTTCTCCATATGTCGACCTAAGGAAATTACCGTTTTCAAGAGTGTAATATGCTTCGTCGTAGTCGGGGAAGATGCCGTAATAAAAGACTCCTAATTCGTTATCGTCTGCGTCAAATAGCCTAGCTCCTATGTCTAAACCGAAAGTGTTTGACATATCGAAGTTCTCTTTTTCTTCTACCAATTTTTCATACGGCTCACCGGTAAATATGAGCGTCATAGAACCGTCGTCATTTAGGACTTTTTCAAGAAGACCTTCACTGGATATTCTTTCAGGTGCGCTATTATTTTCACCCTCAGTTGGATTAGTCGCTTCAGTTTCCTCGCTCCCGCAAGAAACGAGAGCAATCATCATAACTACCATTAATAAAATAGATAATAGTTTTTTCATTTTTTCTCCTTATTAGTACTCTTAAATATATTTCATAATAATCGTGTTTTGAGTTGAAAACATGATCGAATAATAGCATATATTTTTAATTTTGTAAAGTAACAGCAGTCGACTAACCCTTGCACGGTAGTCGACCAACTTTTGCACAGTAAGCGCCTAGCCCTTACATGCTATTGCATATATTGTAGCTAATTGATGCAATATTCACTACTTAACATTTTATACCGACTTAATTTCCCACTAAAGCTCTGAGAAGCTAATCGCCTCTCGTGCCAGTTTACAGTCTTCGGCACGGGCTAATTGTGCAATTTCAGATTGACAAAATAGCCAAATATATGATAAAATGTAATTGCATCCTATATATGCATAATTATTTGCGGGAGGGATAATAGCTATGGAATATATAAAAAGAAATATTGAAGAGAAGTTCATGGAGATGAACGAATTTTTCAAGGCTATTTTGGTCACAGGTGCGAGGCAGGTGGGTAAAACTACAATGCTAAAAAACCTAGCAAAAGATACAAATCGAAGCTATGTTACACTCGACGACCTTATGGATAGGGAACTTGCAAAGCGAGACCCGGTGCTGTTTTTTCAAAAATATCAACCGCCTATTATTATTGACGAGGTTCAGTATGCGCCAGAGCTATTTCCTCAGATTAAAATTATCTGTGACAACAGTGAAGAAGCGGGCTTGTTTTGGCTCACTGGTTCACAACAATTTAGTATGATGAAAAATGTCCGAGAATCACTCGCAGGACGTATCGGGATTTTGTCATTGCACAGTCTGTCAAGACAGGAACTGTCGGGGATTAATTATTCTGACTTATTGGATTTTTCGCCGAACTGTCTAAAAAAACGCGAAAAAATAGCTGTGCCAATCAGTTTGAATGAATTATATGAGCACATTTGGAAAGGTGGAATGCCGACGATACAAAAGGCGACAGACAACCTTAAGCATGAATTTTTCAACGCATATGTCGACACACACCTTATGCGTGATGTCGCACAGCTTGGCGGGGTGATAGATACTTTAAAGTTTAGAAGATTTTTGACTGCCTGTGCATCGCTGGTAGCGGAGCAGGTGAATTATAAAACCTTGGCAGATTCCGCCGAGATAGCTCAGACCACCGCGAAGGAATGGCTGAAATTACTAGAGGGAATGGGCATAATATATTTGCTAAAGCCTTATTTTAACAACCATCTGAAGCGTTTGACAAAAACGAGTAAGCTATATTTTTGCGACACGGGACTATGCGCGTATCTATCTATGTGGCTTACTAAAGAAACACTTATGAACGGTGCAGCAAGTGGAAAATATTTCGAAAACTTCGTCGTGATGGAAATATTTAAAAACTATTTAAGCAGTGGTGTGGCTGTTGATTTTTATTATTACCGTGATTCAAATGCAAAGGAAATCGATATGCTTGTATCACTTGGAAATACTATCTGCCCGATAGAGATAAAAAAATCGGGACTGCCGGACAGTCGTGAGGTGAAAAAGTTTGATGTTCTAAAGAAAGTAAACGAATCCGTTGGACACGGTGGAATAGTTTGCATGTGTGAGAGAAGCGTCCCAATCGACGATAAAAATTCATTCATTTCGGTTTCGATTTTATGAATTTTTCAGAACTCATAACTAGTGTAAATGGCATAAAAACCGATAGTGGAGCGTTTCCATAAAGCAATCTGCTAATTTAACATAACCTAAGCAATTTTCTGCCATTAGAGTACAGCGCTTTTTTTTGCATCGTCCCACGCCGCAGCATACATATTTGATAATCCATCATAATATGCAATCTCGTCTTTCGTACTTGTTTCTACCCAACCACTGCTTGGACTATAGCCACCTATGTCCTCACCATTTTCATCATACAGTTGAACATACTTGCCTCCCGATGCACCAATCGAAATGGTTGCTCTATAATCTTTACCACCAAGCATAGAAAGAAGAAAGTCAAATTCATCAAAAGGCTGAGCCCTACTCATAAGTGGTGTTACCTTTGCGATTGCAGCGGCCCTATCCGGCGATATGTTTTTTCGCATATATGACATTCGCATATTTCGAAATTCCATATCCATATAAACACCATTTTTGAAATCTTCTTTTGCCATCTCCTTAACCTTTTCGTCCATCCAATCCGGTATGAGAGAATCTTTTGAAGTTTTACTGACTTTTATTTTTTCGTTATTTATTATAGTTTTATCAGTAGAGCTTGTTTTATTTGCTTTATCAGTTGAAACAGTTTTTTTATTATTGTTGATTGGTGTCGTAGTCTTATTGTATCGAAGTATACTTGAGTATCCGCTTACTTTCATAAAATTCTCCCTATTCTCTGTGAGGATAATCTCACTGAAAACGATTCCTTTAACTATAATATCGACCAAGTTTGTCAAAAGTCTAGTTAACGAACATAATAATAAACGATATATACAGCATGTGGCTAATCCTTACACCCATTGCGCGGACTAGTAGTTAATTGCTGTAGTATTCACTGCTTAATATTGAATATATGATTTGGTCTAAATATCCTCTTCTACCTGTTTTCCTCGTCGCTTTCGATTGCAATGATTTCTTCTATGTCGGATTCTTCAACTTCTCTACTATTTAATCGTTTTGTACTTAGCAATTTATACACCCTAATCTTCCTCTGAATTGCGTGAGATTATCTTTTTCTATTCCATTTTGGATTATACGATTCTATCAATGTTTTTTCTAATTGTTCAATTTCACTATCATCATTTAATGTGAGAATGTAAATATCAATTCTATCGTGGTATTTGTTCATCAATGAATTTATATGCGTGTTTGTTGATTGTCCATCTTTAAAGCAATTCTTAGGACTGATTTTCCCGTAGTTCATATTAAATCTATTTGCAAAATTATCCTTACATCTACCAACATACACTAAGGCATCGTCGAGCGTATATAAATACAGTCCCTTTTTATTAAAGATTGACTTGTCTTTCAGGTGAAAGATACAAAAATTATCAGCTCCATTTTTATTTAGAAACTTTAAATACAACTTATCATTATGTTATAATAGATATTTAAGGAAATCGGCGATATTTTCGTTCATCATATGACTATATTGGCTTGATACTTCTTGTTTTAACGTATTAAATTTATCCTTATTAAGCATATCTAATACAGTGTATTTATTGTACTCAAGAAACGTATTTTTATATCGCTTTTCTCAACCTCAAAATCTGTTTTGTCAAAAGTATATCCATTAATTGTTAATTTGTTTTCATTTTTCTGTACATTATTAGATGTCGTGTCGTTATCGGACTCGCAAGTAGCATTTATCTTAGGTACTGTCTCTATTTTAGAAACTCTTTTAGCTGATGGGTTAAATGTTTCAGAACTGCTATCTCTATAAAATGTAGCAGTTTTATTTGTTCTATCCGCCTTTACTTTAAATCCCGCGCTAATCCAACTATCGCAATGTGGATGTCCGTTTCCTGACCACCAAGCACTGTATTTATGGGCACTAACAGGTAGTTTATATGGTATTATTTTTTCGATATTATTAAATGTAAGTTCTATTCTGTTTTCGGGACAATTATTAAAAAATTCTTTTAATGGTGCGTAGTTGTTCATATTGTATCCTCCTTTAATTTCACATAACCTAAACAATTTTCTGCAACTCCCACGTGGTTTAATATAGACGCAAGAATAAAAATCGGATCAAGCGTAGATTCGCCGTCTGTTTTTCCAAAATAGTGTTTTCCTAAATAGCCTACAAGTGTACTGTCATCACACACGGGATCTCCCATTTTATAATTACGACTATTTCCCTTTCTCGCACTTCCACCGTTTTTATCAATACATTCTACCATTAAATTGAAAATAGTATACTCAGGTTGGAAAGGCAATTGCGAGCAATAGAATCTTTCACCGTCGTCTTGTGCGATAATTTCATATGTCTTTTTTTGTAAAGACTCTACAGTTAATTTGCCTCCATTGGAGTACAGCGCTTTTTTTACAATATCAGATGCTAAAGTACTGTTTTCTTCAAATTCCAATTTTGAAAGATTGATTTGATTTGCATCTGAATGATTAGGAGACAATTCTAGTACCTGAAGTAAATTTTGCATAGTTTTTTTTGCTTGAATATACGTAAGTTCTAATTCGGCTTGTACCATTGAGAAATTACCTTGATTTACTAGAAAGCTACATAAGAATCGCATTTCTTCATTTGTCAAATAATTAAATCTGTTTAGTTTAAAGTTTTTTTGCAAAGTTAGCCCACAATCCGAACAAGTAAACGCACTGATGTTAAGTCCTCCGTCGCATATTGGGCAAGTAGTTAGTATTTCATTCATACTATACCTCCTATATTAAATAATCAAAATTGAGACTAAGAATCTAATGCACTGTCTCGACTAATTCATACTGTAATTACATGATAACATCAAAAAGTCGACTTGTCAATATTAGTAGTAAAAATATTTCTACTAATTATGCATCAGTTAAATTTATGCACTACATGTAAGTCAAGGACAATAAATTATAAAAGACTTGTAAGGTAAAATAGATTTTTGTCTTGCAGTATTTAACTGAGTTCCAGGCAAATCAGCGATATGACGAGCATATGTAATAGTACAGAATTTACTAGAAAATCAAAAAAATCATGCAGCGCTTGATATTTACGCGATATGCGATGAAGGCCAAAACAAGGAAAAATATATGCAAAATTGAGCATAAATTGTGTTATACTATGCATGTAAACACGTATATCATGGAGGTATATTATTATGGCTGAGATTAATTCAAGTAGTATTGGTTTTGAAAAACAGCTTTGGGAAGCAGCAGATGCTTTGCGTGGCAACTTAGATGCTTCAGAATATAAATCGGTAATATTGGGGCTTATATTTTTGAAATACATATCGGATAGGTTTGAAACAAAATACAATGATCTTGTAGCGGAAGGTGATGGCTTTGAGGAAGACATAGATGAATATACTTCAGATGGTATTTTCTTCGTTCCTGAGAATGCGCGTTGGTCGGTAATTTCTATTGCTGCTCATACTGCTGAGATTGGTACAGTTATTGACGAGGCTATGAGGTCTATCGAAAAAGAAAACAAAAGACTTAGAGATATTTTGCCTAAAAATTTTGCAAGACCAGAACTTGATAAGAGGCGCTTAGGCGAAGTAGTAGATCTTTTTACAAACATTAAAATGATTGAGCATGGCAATAGTAAAGATATTTTAGGCCGTGCCTATGAATATTGTTTATCAAATTTTGCTTCGCAAGAAGGTAAAAACGCGGGAGAATTCTATACTCCTGCTTGTGTGGTTAAAACATTAGTAGAGGTGATACAACCCTATAACGGCAGAGTTTACGACCCTGCTTGTGGTAGTGGTGGTATGTTTGTTCAATCGGCAAAATTCATCGAAAGCCATGGTGGAAATATCGGAAATATTTCTGTTTACGGACAAGATAGTAACCCAACTACTTGGAAAATGGCACAAATGAACCTTGCTATTCGTGGTATTGAAGCAGATTTAGGTAAAAATCACGCCGATACTTTTTTCAATGATTTGCATCCACAATTAAAAGCTGATTATATTCTAGCAAATCCACCTTTTAACATTTCTAACTGGGGAGGTGATAAGCTAACTGAAGATGTTCGTTGGCAATATGGTACACCACCAAATGGAAACGCAAACTTTGCTTGGCTACAACATATGATACACCACTTAGCGCCAAACGGAAAAATCGGTATGGTACTTGCCAATGGCTCGCTTTCATCACAGACTGGTGGAGAGGGAGAGATTCGTAAAAATATAATTAATGCTGACCTTGTAGAATGTATTATTGCAATGCCGACACAACTATTCTACTCTACACAGATACCAGTATCCCTTTGGTTTTTAGCAAAAAACAAGCGACAAAACGGGAAAACTCTGTTCATAGATGCACGAAAAATGGGTACTATGGTAACTCGTAAACTCCGTGAAATGACCGATGACGATATTGCTAAAATCGCAGATACATATAACGCTTTTGTGGATGGAAATTTAGAAGATTTAAAAGGTTTTTGTGCTGTTATTGAAACAAGTGAAATTGAAAAGCAAGATTTTATATTAACTCCTGGTCGATATGTTGGGATAGAGGAGCAGGAAGAAGATACGGAGCCATTTGATGAAAAAATGACAAGGCTTACTGGAGAACTGTCTGATCTGTTTGAAAAGTCGCACGAACTTGAAAATGAAATTAAGAAGAACCTGGGGGCGATTGGGTATGAATTGTAGAATGACTTTGAGTGAATTATCAGTAGGAAATAAAGGTATGTATGGGATCGCTGCTTCAGCTGTACCTAAGAGGGATAATTTATACACATATTTGCGGATTACAGACATTAATGATGATGGAACATTAAATCGTGCAGATTTAAAAAGTGTAGACAATACAAACGCAGATAGGTATATCTTAAAACCTAATGATATTGTATTTGCAAGAACTGGCGGAAGTACCGGAAGAAATTACTTTTATGATGGCAGCGATGGTACATTTGTTTTTGCAGGATTTTTAATAAAATTTAGTATTAATGAGAACTTGATAAATCCTAAATACATTAAGTATTTTTGTCAAACACAAGAATATAAAGCTTGGGTGTCATCGTTTAATACTGGTAGTACAAGAGGAAATATAAATGCACAAACTTATGGTAATTTAGAAATTCCTTTGATATCACGGGAAAAGCAAGACAAATTGGTGAAAATACTATCGGTAATCGACGATAAAATCGAGATTAATAATACGATAAACGATAATTTAGAGCAACAAGCACAGGCAATTTTTAAATCGTGGTTTGTTGACTTTGAGCCTTTTGGTGGTGTTATGCCTGCTGATTGGGCAACTGATAGCTTATTAGGCATTGCTGACTATACAAATGGCTTAGCAATGCAGAAATACAGACCGAAAGATGACGAGGATATCTATCCAGTATTAAAAATCAAAGAACTTAGACAAGGTAGTTGTGATAGTTCAAGTGACCGATGCTCTAAAAGCATAAAATCTGATTATATTGTTCACGATGGTGATGTAATATTCTCTTGGTCGGGAAGTTTGATGCTTGATTTTTGGTGTGGTACTACTTGTGGATTAAACCAACATCTATTTAAAGTTACCTCGTCAAAATACGATAAATGGTTTTACTATTTTTGGACTAATTTTCATCTTCAAAAATTTATATCTATTGCAGAAGCAAAAGCAACTACTATGGGGCATATTAAGAGAGGAGAACTTGAAACTTCCGAAGTCTTAATTCCCGATAATAATAGCTATACTAAACTCACAAATATCATTCAGCCTATGCTTGACTTGATAATTGAGCGAAGAATTGAAAATAGAAAACTCGCTCAACTTCGTGACACTCTCTTACCTCGCCTTATGAACGGTGAAATAGATGTGTCACAAGTGGAGATTTAAGCCACTAAATTATCGTTTACAGGAGGAAATACTGAATGGCTAAAAGACGTGTGAAATCATTGAAAAACGAACTGCTTAAAAAGGCTCGTGAAGCCATGCTTGCGGCTGTTCAAATATACAATAATCCTCATATCACATTCAAAACGGAAGCGTTTATTACGTTTGCCGTTATTGGATGGACATATCTGCTGCATGCCTATTTTCGTGGTATACATGTTGATTATCGATACTTTAGCATGAAAGGTAAAAAAAAGATTTATGATAAAACGAAGCATGGTGCATTCAAACATTGGGAATTGGAAAGGTGTTTAGATGCTGCAAAATGTCCATTAGATAGTGATACAAAACTAAATATAAAGTTTCTAATTGGCATTCGTCATGAGATAGAACATCAAATGACGAATAAGATTGATGAATATTTAAGTGCAAAACTTCAAGCATGTGCCTTGAATTTTGACTATTACATATCAAGTTTATTTGATAAAAAGTACTGCCTTAACAAGGAGTTAGCGTTATCTATACAGTTTTCACCACTTTCACCCGAGCAACAAGGTGTTCTACGAAACAATCCTCATGTTACGAGCAATATTCAGAATTTTGTTGTTGAATTTGAAGCTGATTTAACTGATGAAGAATTAAAAAGTTCACGTTATGCTTATCGAGTATTATTTTTCCCAATAAACGCTAAGCGTCAAGGACAGGCTGACCAAGTTATTGAGTTCATCACGAGTGGCTCACCACTCGCGGAAGATATCGAACGTACTTACGCTGTAATTAAGGAAACTGAAAAAAGCAAATACCTACCCAGTCAGATTGTTGAACAAATGAAAAAAAGAGGATTTATGAAATTTTCTATCAGCAATCATACAGAACTGTGGAAATCAAGAGATGCTAAAAATCTCAAATATGGCTATGGTGTTCAGATTGCAAAAACATGGTATTGGTATGACACATGGCTAACCGAAGTTGGTATTTATTGCGAGGATAATAAAAATAAATTTATGGATTGAGGTGGAAATGATGCAAAACAACTACAATGAATCCGCATACGAAAATGCCGTAATTGAGTTGATAAAAGAGCTTGGATATATACATATCTATGGCCCTGAAATCGTGCGAGATTATAATAGTCCCGTATATGATGAGGCTTTATTGTCATCACTTACACGGATTAATCGTACATTGCCCGCAGATGCTATCAATGAAGCAATATATAAGTTAAAGAACTTTGAGAGTGGTACTCTACTTCAAAAAAACATCACTTTTATGGACTATCTCCAAAACGGAGTGCCTGTCAAATATTTCGAAAAAGGCGAGGAACGTTCAGAACTTGTGTATCTGATAGATTATGAGAATGTGAATAACAACGAGTTTATCGTCGCTAATCAGTGGACTTTTATTGAAAATAGTGAAAAAAGGCCGGATATAGTTTTATTTATAAATGGATTGCCGCTCGTGGTTGTGGAGTTAAAGTCTCCATCAAGAGAGGAAGCAGATGTATCGGATGCATATCGTCAACTTAGAAACTATATGCATGAGATACCGTCTTTATTTTATTACAATGCAATTTGTATTATGAGTGATCTCACAATTTCTAAAGCAGGCACGATTACTTCTAGCGAAGATCGTTTTATGGAATGGAAAACGAAAGACGGAAGTTATGAAAATACTCAGTATGCCCAATTCGATACTTTTTTTGAAGGGCTATTTGAAAAAAATCGTTTTCTCGATATAATCAAAAATTTTATCTGCTTTAACATGGATGGTCAAAACACATTTAAGATACTTGCTGGGTATCATCAATATTTTGCTGTAAAAAAAGCAGTACAAAAAGCAACGGATGCGACAGAGAGCGATGGTAAGGGAGGTGTCTTCTGGCACACTCAAGGGAGTGGAAAGTCACTTTCTATGGTTTTTTATGCTAAACTTTTGCAAGAAAAGCTCAATAGTCCTACTATTGTTGTCATTACCGACCGTAATGATCTTGATGACCAGTTATACGGACAGTTTTCGCGTTGCCGTGACTTTTTAAGACAAACTCCAGTGCAAGCAACATGTAGGAAGATTAATGAAAATTCAGCAAAAACTGAAATAGGGTTGAAGGATTGGTTAAATGGTAGACAAGCAAACGGCATCATTTTTACCACAATGCAGAAGTTCGAGGAAAGTTCTGAACCTTTATCCGAAAGACGTAATATTATTGTAATTGCAGATGAAGCACACAGGGGACAATATGGATTGAGTGAAAAAGTTGTCTTAAAAGAAAATGAGCAAGGGGAACTTGAGGCAAAGACGATTATTGGAACTGCCCGTATCATTCGTGATAATCTTCCGAATGCCACATATATAGGTTTTACTGGGACGCCGATATCGTCAAAAGATCGTAGCACACGAGAAGTGTTCGGAGATTATATCGATATTTATGATATGACACAAGCTGTCGAAGATGGAGCAACAAAACCAGTTTATTACGAAAGCCGCGTAATTCATATCAAATTAGATACATATGCATTGTCCATGATAGATAAAGAATATGATATTGTGGCGGAAAATGCGGATTCATATGTAATTGAAAAAAGCAAAAAAGAACTTGCGCAAATGGATGCGATTTTAGGAGCGGATCAAACCCTAGACTCTCTCGTTAGAGATATTATTAATCATTATGAAAATAATCGTGCGAGCTTGCTCACAGGTAAGGCAATGATCGTTGCGTATTCACGTGCGATTGCTATGAAGATTTACAAAAAAATAATAGAGATAAAGCCTGATTTGGCTAAAAAAGTCGGTGTCGTTATGACACAAGGAAATAACGATCCTGAGGAATGGCGACAAGTTATTGGTAATAAATCGCACAAAGAAGAACTTGCAAGGAAGTTTAAGGATAATAATTCTGAAATGAAAATCGCTATCGTAGTTGACATGTGGTTAACTGGATTTGATGTTCCGTCACTAGCAACTATGTATGTATATAAGCCGATGATGGGACACAATCTTATGCAAGCAATTGCCCGTGTAAATCGTGTTTTTAAGGATAAAGAAGGTGGACTAGTTGTCGATTATGTAGGTATAGCATCTGCTCTAAAACAAGCGATGAATGATTACACTAAACGAGATAAGCAAAATTACGGCGATACAGATATTAGCAAAATGGCTTATCCTAAGTTTCTCGAAAAACTATCTATTTGTCGTGACCTTTTGCACGGATATAATTATTCTGCTTTTATGATCGGAACGGACCTCGAAAAAGCTAAGACAATAAGTGGAGGGGTGAACTTTATTTTAGGTAAAAGCGTTTCCGAAAACGAACTGCCTGAAAATGAAAGAACTCAAAATATATTTATAAAGGAAGCATTACTTCTCAAGCAAGCATTATCTCTTTGCAGCAGTCTTGTAGATGAAAAAACAAGATTTGAAGCCGCATATTTCGAAGCGATAAGAACAATGACGGTACGACTAACAGTCGGAGGCGCTGGAAAGAAATTTACTTTACCCGAAGTCAATGATCGAATTAATGAGTTGCTCAAACACAGTATCAAAAGTGATGGTGTTATTAATCTTTTTTCAGATGTTCAAAATGAGTTTTCGTTGTTTGATCCTAAATTCCTTGAAGAAATTGCAAACATGAAAGAGAAGAATTTAGCTGTTGAACTTCTTAAAAAACTTATTGCCGAACAAGTATCTCTTTACCGAAAAACAAATATTGTGAAATCGGAAAAATTTTCCGAGATGATACAAGGAGCGATGAACAGGTACCTAAATGGTATGCTTACAAATGAGGAAGTAATACAGGAACTTTTGAAACTTGCGAAAGATTTAGCGGAAGCGAATACCGAAGGAGATAGGCTTGGTTTATCATCCGACGAGCTTGCGTTTTATGATGCGCTCACTAAGCCATCCGCTATTAAGGATTTTTATGAAAATGATGAGCTTATCAAGATAACAAGGGAACTTACTGATATGCTCCGCAAAAATCGAACAATCGACTGGCAAAAGAAAGAAACTGCACGAGCTACTATGCGCAAGTTGGTTAAGCGATTGTTAAAAAAATACAAGTATCCACCCGAGGGAATGGAAGACGCAATCAAAACCGTCATGAACCAATGCGAACTTTGGACGGATAAGGTTATCATTATTTAGACAGATTGTGTAAATTATGATGAATAAAGTAAGGAGTTGATTATGAAGGAAAGAAATAGTAACAATATCTTTGATAATGAAATGGAAAACGAAGATATAGCTCCATTGAATTTTTTCTCGGATCAGCTATCTTCTAAGGTGCAGAAAACGCAAGAGTTGGCGAGGGATATTTTTAATTTAGTTATGAAGGAAGCGCCAGTAGGTGCTGCGTTAATTAAAGAGGCGAATGGTAGCGGTAGATACGTGTTAGATATTTCTAAGAAAACGTATAAAGAAATTGAAAAAGGTACAATAAAACTGGTGGAAGATGGTCTTGGTAACATAACTTCTCAGTATAGAAATTCTGATGGTAAATTTGGCGACAAGATACCATTAAAAAAAGAAACACTAGGAAATATGGATTTCATGCAACTTACAAATACTATGCAGTTACAGGATTTGCAAGCACAGCTAGAAAAAATAGCAAGCCAATTAAATGTAATTGATATAAGTGTGAAAAGAGTTGTAGAAGGACAGCAAAGCGATAGAATAGCGGGATTTGAAAGTGGGCGTAGTCTATATTTAGAATCATTAGCTGTACGCGATGAATCAATGCAAATGCAATTGAAGGGCCAAGCTATTAAGTCGTTGTCAGATGCAAGTAGCCAACTGAGATTAACAATGCAGTCAGATATTGATTTTCTGAAAAGCAAAGGATACCAAGCTGCAAAAGGCGCACAGGCAGCACAAATTGATGAGAGAATGAATAATATTCATCGGAGTTTTGAAGGAATACACAATGCAGTAATAATGAAGGCTGGGATATATTTCAACGAGGAAGAATATAGCGCTATGAAATTGGTTATAAATGATTATTCATCATTTATAGAACAAGTAATTACTGAAAATGCGAATTTACTATCACAATGGGATAAAACGGATGATGGAACTGATGTAGGAATATGGAAAACAAGGGCAACCTTAAAGCTTGACCGAGTTTTTCAACAGACTAGTCTTGATAATACGAAAGAATTTTATATTAGTATGTTGGCGGAGGAAGATTCAAATGAAAATGATTAAAGGATGTTTAAATCCAAACTGTGAGCATGGAAAAAGGAAAAAGAAAAAGGTAGCGGATGATGAAATAAATACCCTAAAAAAGACCTATAAATACAATGATAATTTTTGTTCGAGATGCGGTGAGAAACTTAGCTATGTGTGCAAAGTGTGCAATAAATCTTTGTCAACTGACAGTGCGGACATATGCGAAAGATGTAAAGCGGTAAAGGCTGATAAGAAAGATAATAGAGCTAGAAATGCTACCATAGCAGTAAGTGCAGTCGGTACTGTCGTCACTGCTACGCCCCAAGTGATAAAAGCAATTGGGAAATTTACAATTAAAAAGTAACAAGAGATGCTTTGTAAAAAAAGCGGGTGTAAGTAGAGATAGAAAAGTTGAAAAATGAGTAAAAAAGAAAAGATAAAAATGAAAAAGGGGACGATAAGAAGATTCGTATCATACTACAGGCCGCACAAGAGGTTGTTCTTTTATGACATGGCGTGTGCGCTTGGGTCTGCGGGATTAGGACTGCTCTTCCCTCTTGTAACTCGGCGAATAATGGATGTCACTATTCCGCAGGGCAACATGGATGAGTTAATTATGCTTGCCGCTACAATGATCGGAATTAATGTTGCAATTGCGATTTTTTCTTATTATATTAACTACTGGGGGCATGTGCTAGGCGTAAGGATGGAGGCAGATATTAGAGAGGATTTGTTTGCTCACTTACAGAAGCTCTCTTTCAAATACTATGACAAAAATAGAACCGGCCAAATTATGTCAAAGGTAATATATGGATTAAATGACATTACCGAGCTTGCTCACCATGGACCAGAGGATATTTTTATTTCTGCGGTCATGTTTTTGGGCTCCTCTGTCATCTTGTTAACTGTAGAGTGGAGACTTTCTCTGTGTATCCTTATTATGTTTCCAATAGTTGTGTGGTATACTGCTACCAGACGCAAAAAGATGAGAGATGCATTTTCTGAGGTGAGGGTTCAGATTGCCGATGTAAATGCGCAACTAGAAAATAGTATAAGCGGGATAAGGGTAGCTCAATCATTTACTAATGAGGAGCACGAAATCGAGAAATTTACTGAGAGCAATAGTCTATTCAAGAATGCTAAGCAGCTTTCATATAAGGCGATGTCCGCATTCATGTCGGGAATGAATTTTTTGACAAATATGTCTAATGCTTTTGTCTTAATCGTCGGTGGTTTTTGTGTTATATCCGGAACTATGGATGGTTCAGATTTAGTCGTTTTCTTATTATATATAAATATAATTCTTCAACCTGTACAGAGATTGATGAACTTCACTCAGCAATTCGAGCAAGGGATGAGTGGATTCATGCGGTTTGTGGAAATTATGGATACTGACGTCGAAATAAAGGATAGTCCCGACGCACTGGAACTCACCGATATTAAAGGGAGGATCGAGTTTGATAATGTAACTTTTAAATATGATGACGATGAAGAGGTTCTAAATAATATTTCTTTAAAGATTGAGGCGGGCAAAACGGTTGCGCTCGTTGGGCCATCGGGTGGTGGGAAAACTACTTTGTGTCAATTAGTACCAAGGTTTTACGATTGCCTGGAAGGCTGCATCTTGCTCGATGGTATAGACGTTAGAGATATTAAAGTAAATAGTCTTAGGAATGCGATTGGGATAGTGCAACAAGATCTCTTTCTTTTTGCGGGCAGCATTAGTGATAATATTAAATATGGTAATATCAATGCGACAGACGAGGAAGTAATCGATGCCGCAAAGAGGGCAAGGGTGCACGATTTTATCATGAACTGTCCCAATGGGTATGATACCAACGTCGGGGAAAAGGGTGTGAGACTTTCTGGCGGGCAAAAGCAGCGATTGAGCATTGCGCGAGCCTTTTTAAAAAATCCGCCTATCATGATACTTGACGAGGCGACATCTGCACTCGATACTCAAACAGAGCGGGAAGTTCAGCGATCGATATATGAGCTTTTCGAGGATAGAACTACGCTCGTAATAGCACATAGACTTTCTACGGTCAGGAATGCCGATGAGATTATAGTGTTGACGGAAGAAGGTGTTGCGGAGCAAGGGTCTCATAGCGAGCTATATGCTAACAATGGGGTTTATGCAAAATTGTACGATGCACAGCTTAGGACCACAGAGGATTTACTCATTTAATTTTAAGCGCTTCGATTTTAAACAACGGTATTTTGTTATTTACATGCGGTGGAGAAAAGTATGTACTTTGAATATGGCGAAAGAGAATATTATCAAATTATATGCAAGACTTTTAGCAAAAAAAAATGTATAATTATGCTGTGTATATAAAATCGATGAATTAATTATTACTCAGTTTGCGCGATAGACAGAGAGAGGATATGAAAAATGAAGGGCTTTGCAATTTATGAAACAAAATTAGGAAACTTCAGAATCGATTACGATGATGAATTTATAACATATTTGAAGAAAATTCACGATGAAAACATAAGTGATCTTGGGGATAAAAGCGCGATCAGCGATAAAGCATATAAACAACTCGTTGAGTATTTTGATGGCAAACGAAAAGAGTTTGACGTCAAGTATAGATTCGAAGGAACAGAGTTCCAAAAGCGTGTGTGGAATGCATTATGTGACATTCCATACGGAGAAACGAGGAGTTATAAGGAAATTGCTACGGCAGTCGGAAATCCAAAGGCAAGTCGTGCAGTTGGTATGGCGAATAACAAAAATCCAATAAGTATTATTGTTCCATGCCATAGGGTAATAGGTGCATCTGGCAAACTTGTAGGATATGCCGGTGGATTACCAATGAAAGAGTTCTTGCTCGATATCGAAAAAAATAATAAATAGGCAAGTGAAATATTAACTTTCAAGGAGAAAAATAAATGAAAAACAACAACAACATTCAAAATCTTGTGCTAAGTGCACTTTTTATAGCAATAGGAATAGTACTTCCTTTTTTTACGGGGCAAATTCCCGAAATTGGTAGTGCCTTGCTACCGATGCATATACCGGTACTTCTTTGTGGAATAATTTGTGGTGGGAAATACGGTTTATTGGTAGGGGCTATCACACCTTTGCTGCGTAGTGTATTATTCGGTATGCCGCCGATGTTCCCAACTGCTACGGCAATGGCATTTGAGTTAGCAGCGTATGGTCTTGTTATTGGGATAATGTATAAGTTACTCGCAGGAAAAAACGGTCAAACAATCATATCACTGGTCACTAGTATGCTTCTTGGAAGAATCGTTTGGGGTGTTACAATGTCTATCCTTTTAGGAGTAACAGGGGGAGCTTTCTCTTTTGAACTTTTTGTAAGTGGAGCAGTTTTAGGTGCAATCCCTGGTATTTTGCTACAACTTATACTGATTCCTGTTGTAATCACATTACTAAAACGCGCGAATATAATAGAGCGCACACTTGTAGAAGAATAAAAACTATGAGTCTAGAAAAAATAATATTGGAACACATCCAAAAATACCCCCAAATGACAAGTGTGGATATCTTGAAGCTGATATATCAAAACGAATTTGGAGTAGGGCACCTAATTTCGAATGAGGAAGACGCGCGGCTACAACTTAAAAATGAATTGTACGAAAAATTGCCAGTTCTTCCTTATTTTGTCGAGGAAATAGGCGAGAAATTCTGCCGGTCATATTTACATTCTCTAAAAAAAAGCGTCATTTCATTCGACACTTTTTTGGCTATGTTTCTTAATTCCGCAGACGTAAGCCAGGGAACTAGGGAAGGTTTCATATCGAAATGCGATGAAGTCAAGGAATTATGCAAAGAAAATGGAAGAGACATTTCACAAGATTTATCTGTGTGGAAATCCTCAATAAACGAGCCGTTCCGCCATAGTGAAATCTATCGCAGAGCCTATAGACCTGCCTATAGGGTAATGAGGGCGGAGTATGGAACGTTTTTTTCTTTGTTTTGCAAAATAGATAAACTTAAGAATAGCAAAGAAAATCTAGTAATAGCCATAGATGGCAACTGTTGTTCCGGCAAAACGGAACTTGCGAAACTTCTGAAGACAGTTTATTCTTGCGACATAATCGAAATGGATCATTTTTTCTTGCAATCCCACCAGCGCACAGAGTCACGCCTATCTGAAATCGGTGGCAACATTGATTACGAGAGATTCGATAAGGAAGTACTACAGAATTTTGCGAACGGTAGTAAGTTTAGTTATGAGCCGTATCAGTGTGAAACGCTTAGTTTCGGTGATAATGTGACTGTTGATAACTCGAAGATGAGAATAGTAGAAGGCAGTTACAGCATGCATCCCAAGTTCTCGTTTAAATATGACCTTAAGGTGTTTTTATCGGTTTCGAGCGACAAACAAACTTTGCGCATATCTAATAGAAACGGAAAAGAAATGCTCGATGTTTTTATTGATAAATGGATACCTATGGAAAATAAGTATTTTCATGAGTATGGAATAAAAGAAAAATCCGACATAAATTTCGTCACATAACGTTTCGAAGATGATATGGTTAAAATTAAAAGCCACATGCTGGTAATATCCAGTGTGTGGCTTTTTTGCTTTTGAGTAAGATAGTGAAAATGAAAATATCTAATTTAGAATGATAAATAGATAATATGTAGATTATGAGAAGAATTAAAAATGTCTTGACAGAACTATTTGGTTAAGATAATATAGTTATATAAACTTAATTAATTAAAGATAACTAAAATCACCTGGATTCAATTGCTAAAGCACCAGCAATTTATGCGAATGCAGAAAATAGAAAGAAAAACACATCGCAATAAGACGATTAGTGATTAAAAGAAAGCAGGAAAAAAAAATGAAAAACCCGTTGGCTAATGACTTTAATTTACTATCACTGTTAAAATATACTTTGCCCAGTATCTTTACAGCTTTGTTTATGTCCACGTATATGATAATAGACGGTATATTTGTAGCATCACTTGTAGGCGAGAAGGCCCTTGCTGCCGTAAATATTATCACGCCGGTATTTGGGATCGTTATGGCCGTTGCACTCATGTTCGCAGCGGGAAGTAATGCTGTGGTGGCCAAGTTGCTAGGACAAGGTAAGCCCAAAGAGGCTAACGAGTTTTTTACGGTGATATATATTATAGGCTTAGCGCTAGGAGGAGTATTGACCGTTTTAGTCTTTGCGTTTCCAGATGCTCTACTAAACATTTTAAGCGCGACAGGTGATTTATACTCCCTTTCAAAAGACTATTTGCTAAGTATAGCTGGCTTTTTAGTTCCGCTATTTTTCATGATTTATGCGCAAAGTTTCATGATCACGGCAGGTAATCCAACATTTGGATTCGTGTTAAGTCTGCTTGGTGGTATAGCGAATATTGTACTTGACTATGTATTTATCTCTCCAAATTTGCTGAATTTAGGAATTGCCGGTGCGGGATACGCAACAGGCTTGGGATATGCAGTCACTGGTGTTGTAGGATTCTTGTACTTTTTGTTTAACAGAAAGGGATTTCTTCACTTTGTAAAACCGAGATTGAGCATGAAAACCTTATGGCAAAGCATGTATAACGGTTCGTCCGAACTGGTTGGTTCTCTTGCGACTTCATTAACGGGGTTAATGTTTAACTTTATACTTCTAAGCATGGTAGGAGATTCAGGCGTAGCTGCAATTAGTGCAATTTTATATATACAAATGTTTCAGAATGCAATTTACAATGGGTATATAATAGGGGTCTCTCCTATTATCGCATTTAAATATGGAGAAGAAAATCATGGCGGATTACGCAAAGTCATAATTCAAAGTCTAAAAGTAGTCAGTGTTGCATCAGTAGTTGTCGTTGTTTTCACACTAATATTTTCAGAAGAAGCGATAGGTGTCTTTATATCAAAAGAAAGTGCGACGTTTGACATGGCTAAAAATGGGCTGTTGCTATTTCTACCTGCATATATGTTTATGGGATTCAACTTGTTTTTTTCCGCTATGTTCACATCGCTTTCAAATGGGAAAGTGTCGGCTATTATTTCTGTGTTGAGGACTTTAGTTTTCATAGTAACTTCGCTGGTAGTACTTCCTCAAATATTGGGATTAAATGGAGTATGGTTAGCAATTCCTGTTGCGGAGTTTTTGGCGATAATAGTATCTTTTTACTTTTATAAGAAGAATAAGAAGAGATATCATTATTAATTAGTTATTTAATAGATGTGTTCTGTTTTTGAATTTTAAATCGAATATCTTTTTGTTCCTAATCAATTCTAATAAAGTTAAGCATATGTTTAAACTGTGTATGCTTGACTTTTTTAATATTGAGGTATATCATTAATAGTGAACAGGCGTTTTCTATTAATAATAAGTAAGTAGGTAGACATATGGCTCAAGTTTTGAAAGAAGAACAACGGAATAAAATATTAGACTCCGCAAGGAATGAATTTTTGCGGAACGGTATCGATGGTTCTTCAATGAGAAATATTGCCAAAAATGCGGATACAACGGTTGGAAATGTATATAAGTATTATAATAATAAGCAGGAAATAATAGACGTAATATTAATGCCTGTTGTTGAAAAACTTAGATTTTTCGACAAGTATCAAGTGGCTGACATTATATCTATGAATAATAATAGTATGAATTCCATTTTAGAAAAGTGGGTTGATAATCTAGTAGAAGTTCAGGACATCTTCCCTGACGAAATGCACATATTGCTCAATGATGAGAGAATTAATAGAACGTATCAAGAACAGCTTCTGACTATGCTAAAGGGAATTATTAACGTAGTAGCGGTAGATCGTTACACTGAAAACGAATCTAAGGAGATGATGGCTCAAGTTGTATCGAGGTCGATTTTTGCGGGAATTAGAGAAGGTGTCATACAAAAATGTTACAACGAAGTAAGTAAAGAAGATTTTAGCAAAATAATGAAACAGTTTATGAAAAATTCAATAATGATGGTAGAGCATATTAGTCAGGAGGAATAATGAGTTACATTAAATTCGCAGATGTTAAAAAAATATACCATGTAGGGGACGTAGATATAAAAGCACTCGATGGAGTCGATTTCGAAATTAATAAGGGAGAGTTTGTAATAATTGCTGGCGCCTCAGGTGCGGGAAAAAGCACAATTTTAAACGTACTTGGCGGCATGGACTTAGTTTCCTCCGGAGAAGTAATTGTCGATGGGAAACCCATACACAGCGCAAAGGAAAAAGAACTGACCGATTATAGGAGATACGATATAGGATTCGTCTTCCAATTTTATAATCTTGTACAAAATCTAACAGCGATTGAAAATGTCGAGCTTGCAACACAAATCTCTAAGACTCCTTTTAACGTGGAAGAAACCATTAATCAAGTAGGATTAAAAGATAGAAAAAATAATTTTCCGGCACAACTCTCTGGAGGAGAGCAACAACGGGTTGCAATTGCACGTGCATTAGCAAAGAATCCTAAGCTTCTCTTATGCGATGAGCCTACGGGTGCATTAGATTACGAAACATCAAGACAAATAATAAAATTGTTACAAGACATGTGTAAAAAATACGCAATGACTGTAGTCTTTATCACTCACAATCTCGCATTGGCACCAATAGGCGACAAAGTAATTAACGTTAAAAGTGGGAAGATTGCATCTGTGATACTCAATGATGTTCCAAAATCTATTGAAGAAATCGAGTGGTAATATGAAAAACAAATTACTACTTGATACATTTAGAACAATACAAAAATCTCTTGGCAAGTACGTATTGCTACTTCTAATCGTACTCATGGGCGTATCATTCTTTTCTGGAATGTTGTCTATTTCTTCTGCCATGGGGCAGAGTGTCGATAGATATGCCGACGAGTATGCTCTTTTTGATTTCCAAATCATTTCCAATTACGGTTTCGATGATGAGGATATCAAAAAGATTGAAGAACTTGGAGAAGAATATATTGTAGAAGGTGCCTATTTCTATGATGTAGCCGCAAGTTTTGATGAAAATGATTACGTGTTTAGAGTCGAATCATATAATGAAGAAAATCAGTTAAATAGATTTAAGCTAGTAAATGGTAGATACCCAACAAAACCAGACGAAGTACTAGTTGAAATGCAAAACGACTTATTTGATGTTCCAAAAATCGGAGATAAAATAACGCTTGAAAGAAGTGTTATGGAGCTCGAAGAAATATTTGAATATACTGAGTATACGGTAGTTGGTGTGGTACAAACTCCAAATTATATGAGTTTAGAAAAAGGAACGAGTACTCTTGATAATCTTACCCTAAATTCTTTCATGTATTTGTCGGAGGATGCATTTTTGACGGAAGTTTATTCCGCTGTATATGTCGGGAGTGAAGAAGCCAGATCACTTAATTCATTTAGTGAAGAATATGCGGCAAATATTGAATATGAAAAAGGTCTTATTGAAGAATTATCTTCAGAGGCACAGCTAGTTAGAGCAGATAATATTAAATTGGAAGCACTCGAAGAGTACAATGAAGGGTTGCAAGCGTATAATGATGCTGTTGCGGAATTCAATGCGGAAATGGAAGAAGGACAAAGAGGAATAAACTTAGGATACGAGGAAATTAACACGACTAGACAAGGAATAAATCCAGCATTCATGAGTCCCGAAATGATAGCTCAAATTGAAGCGGAACTCCTTCAAACTGAACAAACTTTATCGAGTGCACAATATCAGCTAAATAATGCGTATTCAGAAGGAGTTAGTAACTTCGAGAGTCTTTTAGAGGAGTTAGATGATGCAAAAATAGAAATAGATGAGCTTGAAGTTGGTAAATGGACGACGATAACAAGAGAAATGCATTATCCTATGGTTACGTACAAAGATACAGTAATGCAAATGCAAGTAATTGGCTTAATATTTCCGATATTTTATTTTCTTGTCGCGGCACTTGTCTGTCTCACTACTATGAAACGTATGATAGATGAACAAAGAGGACAGGTCGGCATACTAAGGGCACTCGGATACAGTCGATTCAAATGTGCTTCAAAGTACTTGATATATGCACTAAGTGCTACAGTAATCGGTGGCATCGTGGGCGCAGCTATAGGTATTATGCTTTTTCCACCCTTAATATATAATACGTGGAATATTATGTATAATCTTCCACCGTTAGATTATGTTACACCATGGTTTAATATGCTACTAGCCATAGTAATTTTTGCTCTTTTAATGGGTGTGGTGACTTATAGCTGTATAAAAGCGGAAACCGCAGAAGTTGCAAGTGCTCTATTAAGGCCTAAAGCTCCTCCTGCGGGCAAAAAAGTATTGTTAGAAAAAATATCGTTTTTGTGGAAGAGACTATCTTTTACAGGAAAGATTACAATACGAAATCTTTTTAGATATAAGCAGCGGTTTTTTATGTCTGTAGTCGGAATTGCTGGATGTACGAGCCTTCTTTTGACTGGATTTGGGATGCAATCATCGATAGGGGGAATTGCTGATATACAGTATAATGAATTAACACAATATGATGCCTTAATAACAACTAGAGATGATATTGAAAATACTCGAAACATATTCAATAGTATTGCCTCTATATATGACGGCTATGAATTGCAGTCAATATCAACATATGCCTCAGAGACTGTTTACGCTGACGAGGAAGTTGTTGCATATGTTCAAGTCTATGAAAATGACGAAACTCTGAAAGAGATGAATATAGTGAGAGAATTAAGTAGCAGCGAAGAACTAATCTTAACAAATAACTCAATACTAATAAGCGTAAAGTTATCAGAATTGCTAGGAGTGAATGTTGGCGACGAAATATCTATTCAGAGCATAAACGAAAAAAATAGCATCGCTAAAGTTGGTGGAATATATGAAAAATATATCAATCACGAAATTTTTATAAGCGAATCATACTATGAAACTTTATTTAGTGAAGAGCTGAAAAATAATGCGATTCTTTTAGGCGGGAGTGGCGATATTGAGGCGGATAGAGATGAAATATTAAAACTTGATAATGTAAACGGAATCACCTTAAACGAAAGCATTATTTCAAGTTTTGATAATATTTCTACTAGTATGAACATTGTAGTTGCTGTGATAATTGTCTCGGCTGCAGGTCTTGCCTTTGTGGTGTTAGGAAATCTCACGAATACTAATATAAGTGAAAGAAAGCGCGAAATCGCAACACTAAAAGTTTTGGGTTTTACTCACCGCGAAACAAAAGATTATATTTTTAATGAAAACATGATTTTAACATTGTTCGGTTCTCTTCTTGGTGTTGCCATCGGAATATTTGCGCATAATTTCATTATCACGCAGGTGGAAATGGATTTCATAATGTTTGATAGGAGCATCTCAATTTCGAGTATCATATATTCAGTATTACTGACATTTGTCTTTTCAATTGTGCTCAATAGAATAATGTTATCGAGGATTAAAAAAATTGATATGATAGAATCATTAAAGAGTGTGGAATAAAAGAATACTTTATTTTATTAAACTTTATTTCGATAGAATAGTGCTTTTTATATTTATTTGCCGGCACTGTGACTTGGGTCATTAAGGCAACATAATAACAAACATAATATGAAGTCGTTTATTTTTACGCGTAGAATTTATGTACTAAACATGTTATAATACTCTCATATTTTGTATCCTTAGTATGTTACATAAACATCTATTGCAAAACTATATTTTGAGAGGAATTATATCGATGAAAAGATTAAAATTGCTATCTACGTATGTCTTTGTTTTTATGATAATTATTACGATTGCAGCGAGCATTATGAGTTACAGCAACATCAAGCAAATTAATGAGTATCAGATAGCGTCGAACTTAACATACTACAATAATAAAATTGAGAATCTATTTGATGAATTAACTTATAGTATGAACTTACTTGAAACAATAGTTAAATTAGATTTGAAAAAATTCACATCAGACGACTTAGATATGATAGTTTTTCCCGTAGCCGATCGGCCATCAATACGCAATGTATCGTTTCTACCAGATGGTATAGTTAGCTATGTTTATCCTTTGGAGGGTAATGAAGCAGCTATAGGTGACAATATATTTGAAATGCCTGATCGGCAGGCAGAAGCGGAATTTGCACTCGAAACGCGAGAAACTATCATTTGCGGGCCATATGAACTTACTCAAGGTGGCATGGGATTTATTGCGAGAAAGGCAATTTATATAGAAGACGAATATGGACTCGAGGATTTTTGGGGTTTCGCAGCTATTGTTCTAAATGCAGAAACAATAATGGATGACCTTGACATGAAAATTCTTTCTTCGATTGGGTATGACTATCACCTTACTGCGGATGTAAATGAGGTGGCTACGGTTGTAATTGAATCAACAGAGAACTTTAATCCCCATGATGCGATGTATACTGAGCTAATACTCCCGAATGGGAAGTGGACGCTAGGAATTACGAAAGATCTAGATTCAACGCAAATAGCTAATGTCGTAGCGCTATTTTTTGTTGGAACAACAATATCCATACTGATATATATATATATATTAAAAAAAGAGAAACTATTATTTAAGAGTAATAGAGAAAAATATACAGACTCGTTGACTAAGCTTTATAATAGAAAAAAACTTGATTCTGTTACTTACTCTATGAGTAGGCAAAAGAAAAAAGATGACTACACGGTGTTTTTTATAGATATCAATGATTTTAAGCCAATTAATGATACATATGGACATGATGTGGGAGACGAATACCTAATTTATTTTGCGAATAGGTTGAAGGCAATTACTCGGGCGAGTGATTTGGTAATTAGAATAGGTGGAGATGAATTTGTAATAATACTGCACGATGCGTTTGAAGAGACGGTTGTAAATGAATTTGTATCTAGGCTCGAGTCAATAGAAGAAGATTCAGTCACAATCGGAGAACATGTATTAGATGTTAAAATAAGCTATGGTTATGTTATCAATGCGGGAGAAAAGAAACTTCCATTTGCAAAAGCACTTAAGATAGCGGATCAAAAAATGTATGAGCAAAAAGAGGCGACAAAGAGGGGTAGAAAAAGAGAGTAAGAATGATATATTAGTTGGAAATCAAAAATCTTAGGGTTTTTATAGTAGAAAGGAGAATAATAATGTGCACTTCAATATCATGGAACAACGGTGACTTTTATATCGGCAGAAACATGGATATTAGTTTTAACTTTGATAGAAATATCGTTGTAGTGCCTAGAAACTATCCATTTAAATTTAAGGAAATAGATACGCTGTTTGCCCACTATGCAATTATTGGAGCTGCAATGGTTACAGATAATTATCCTCTTTTTGCGGAAGCTGCAAACGAAAAAGGGTTGTACATGGCGGGATTAAACTTTCCTGGAATGGCACACTACAACAAAAGTATGCAACATAAAGAAAATATTTCGGTAGTTGAATTTATTCCGTATATTCTTTGCAAAGCGTCAAGCGTAATGGACGCAAAGGAGATGCTGAAGAATATTAACGTTACAGATACACCTTTTGTGCCTAGTCTACCCATACCAACACTTCATTTTATCATTTCTGATAAAGAATCATCAATCGTGGTGGAATGTACGAAGACAGGAATGCGCATACATGAAAATAAAACGGGCATATTGACAAACAATCCAACATTTGACATCCAAATGCACAATCTGAATAATTATATGAAACTATCTAACAAAAATCCGGAAAATACTATGACCGATGAAATTGAGCTAAATAACTATTGTCTAGGATTGGGTGCGTTAGGGTTGCCTGGAGATTTCTCCTCGGAGTCTAGATTTGTCAAGGCATATTTTC
Organism: uncultured Oscillospiraceae bacterium; assembly: GCA_964367585.1. GTDB lineage: Bacteria > Bacillota > Clostridia > Peptostreptococcales > Anaerovoracaceae > CAYJGJ01. The sequence continues at coordinate 648,444 of CAYIYH010000001.1, read as the reverse complement.
TTAAAGCCAACGCTAACGCTCCGAAATTAGAAACTCACTCAGTAGCACAGATGTTTCACATGTTGGATTCTGTGGCGATGGTGCGCGGTAGCGTAATGGACGGGGATAAATATGATATAACGGTATACTCGTGTTGCATTAATGCAGATAAGGGAATATACTATTATAAAACGTATGATAGTACTGTCGTTTCGGCTATAAATATGCATAATGAAGAATTAAATAAAGAAGATTTGATTGTTTATAATTATGATACATGTATGCATGTGAATAATATTAATTAATACATAATGCCAAGGATAATTATATTCTTGGCATTATGTATATTAGAAGGAGAATGATGATATGGACAACATGCTGATGGGATTTGTTCTTTTAATTTTTATTGTTATTATTGCTACTTTTATTAATGAAAAAACGTTAAAGTTGCCGAATGAAATAGCATTGCTGATTTTCTCCGTGCTAATGGGGGCAGCGGTATTTGTGATGTCTGAATTTGGATTCGGAACGAGTTATTTTGAATTTAAACTTGAAATATTAGATGAATTTTTAGTCAAGGGTGTTCTATGTTTTATGCTTTTTGCAGGATCGTATGGTATCCATATAAAAACACTGAAAGTTCAATCTAAAAACATTGCACTATTAGCGATGGTTGCCACTGTATTGTCGACCTTAATTTACACAGGAATCTTCTATGGGATTGCAATGTTACTGGGACTATCTTCTCTTACACTCATGCATTGTTTACTGATGGGATGCATCATATCTCCGACAGATCCAATTGCTGCTATGAGTATTTTAACTAAGGTTGGACTTCCAGAAGAAACTGCGATTGCAATTGAAGGGGAATCGTTATTTAACGATGGAGTTGGGGTCGCGTTGTTTGTAGTCGTGTTAAGTGCAATACAAAGCGGGCAGGATGTGATTAATCCTATAGAGTTTACAGGGCTTTTGGTAAAAGAATTATGTGGAGGAATCGCAATTGGTTTAATGATCTCTTTCTTACTTAATAAGCTTTTTAAAAATAGTAATGATGCTATCCTGCGAGTGTTTATTAGTTTATTGACTGTATCGCTTTCGTATGTTACTTGTGAGCAGATTGAAGTTTCGAGTGCGATATCATCAGTAGTTTGCGGACTATACTATGCCAATACTCTAAGTGACTTACACGATACAAAGAGCATAGAGAACGACCTCTTTAAAAATTTTTGGGAAGTATTCGATAAGCTCTTAAACGGATTGGTCTATGTGATATTGGGATTATCTTCAATTAGTATTCTCACATACGTTAATAGCACTTTATTGTGGATATTAATTGCAATAATAAGCAGTATAGCAGCTCGATATTTAGGGGTGGGATTAGTTTCACTTTTCATGAAAAAAAGGCCTAATGGCCTTTCTCGAATCAAATTCGCTAACTTATTTACTTATGCTGGATTAAGGGGGGCTTTGAGTCTTGCGCTAGTTATAAATACAGCAAATTCATTGAATGTGGAAGTATTCCATATATTGCTTGTTTCTACATTTGGTATTATTATTTTCACAACAATAGCTCAAGGGCTTACAATAGGACCCTTCTACAAAAAAAACTATACGAAATAATAAAGATATTAGTAGTTTTCCGTAATCTGCTCTTTGATTGAGTCAATAAGAGGTTTTGCATTGTAATATTCAAAATTCTCAGTGAAAGCCTTGATTTCTCTTAGGTGTTTTGAAATGTCACCTTTCCAGCTATACGACATGCACAGCTCTAAGCAGCTTTCTATCACTTCAATTTCCAAAGAAGCAAGGGCATCGCTTAAGGTTACAATGTTTTCATTTAGTATAGCAACATCACCAAATTCAGCATCCTCTCCATGAGTGGTATCTATATTTATATGTTCCTCTATACAATTTAACAAAAACCCTAGGGCTTGTATGAATTCATTTGTGTGTAGTTTTATATACTTCGTATCGGATCTTATACCAGCTTCTTCTAGTGCTTTTGCTTTTTCAGAAACGGCAAAAGCTCCAATTGAAAAAGAGGCGCTTTTGAGAGCATGGACATCAATAATGAAGTTTTTCAAGTCCTCGTTTGTAAAGGAATCATTTATAGTTTCTAGTCTTCTTAGTCCGTCATGGTAAAAAGAAGTTAATACATCGCGATAGTCAGAAATATCTCCCCCCATCAATTTAATGCCATATTTAGTATCTACTCCTTCAATGTACAGTTTATCTGCATCTGAAATATCGGTTTTTTTAATATATGTGTTTGTCGATAGGATTTTCTCTTCAGGAATCCATTTCAATAAAGTATCATTTAGTTTCTTTATTTCTATAGGTTTTGGTAAAAAGTCATTCATTCCTTCATTAACAAATAGTTCTTTTGCACCAACCAAAGCATTTGCGGTTAATGCAATAATAGGTAGGGAAGTATATTTTTCTCCGTCTAAGTTACGAATCGCTGCAGTCGCATCAATTCCGTCCATTACAGGCATCATATGATCCATAAATACAATATCGTAGTCATTTTCTTTGACTAGGTCGACGGCGATAGCTCCGTTGAGTGCAGTTTCAACATTAAACTTATAAGGTGCCAATAATCCTTTTGCAACCATTAAATTGACTTGGTTATCATCGACTACAAGGACATTAGCATCGGGTGCGGTGAAGAAAGCATTTTCCTCTGTATGTGAAAAGGATAGGCTGGTATTATTAAAAATATCTGATAACTGGATGCAATTAAGCGGCAGAGAGACTGTTTGTACATTTCTGTAGGAAATGCTGTCTCCAAGGTCTGTCATAAGAACAATGTTGAAATTACGCTTAAGTGAACGCTTCAAATTTTCTATTTTGTGGAGATGGACGGCAGGTGTAAATAAATGGTCGTATTGGTTTTTATTAAAAGCATCTAAAAGTTCCGACTGCTTAGTGCAAATTGTGCATAGCGATCCTAGGTCTTCTATTGACTGTTTGATAGAGTTAGCATAGAGTTCGCGCGCTTCATAAACTAGTACATTTTGCTTAGTCGGCGGAGCAACAATAGGGTGATAGTCTGTTACTTTTTGCATAACAGTTGCAGTAAAAGTAGATCCTTTGCCCACGGAGCTTTTCACTTTGATAGATCCTCCCATCATTTCGCATAGTTGTTTTGAAATTGCGAGACCTAATCCCGTGCCCTCGATGTTCCTATTCCTCTTCGTATCAACTCTTTCGAATTGCATATACAACCGTTCCATGTCTTCTTCTTTTATTCCAATGCCTGTATCCGTGACCGAGAATTTTAGTTCGGCAGTGTCTCCATGAAGATCGTAAGTAGCATTCAAGTGAATATTTCCACTTTTTGTAAATTTAACAGCATTAGTCAAAAGATTAATCAAAACCTGCTTTATTCTAATTTCATCTCCGAAAAGCTTGCTTGGAATATTTTTGTCAATAAAAGTAGTGAATAAAATAGGCTTGTCTTCTAGTCGGATTTTAATAATACTAATTACATCATTGATAAGAGATGTAATAATGTAATCTACTTCAATGATATCTAGCTTTCCTGATTCGATTTTTGAAATATCTAGAATATCGTTAATAATGTTGAGTAAGTTTTCACTCGCATTTTTGATTTCTATAGCATACTCTTCCGTTGACCTTCCGGCACTTTCTCGTAGAACAATTTCAGACATGCCTAATATTGCATTTAGAGGTGTTCTTATTTCATGGCTCATATTGGCGAGGAAGTTACTTTTTGCTTGCGAGCTTAAAAGAGCTTCTTCATGTGCTTGTTTGAGTTCAATGTCCATCTCGTGTCTTTTTTGTGCATTTGCGAAAAGGGTTCCGCTGATAACAAGCATATTCTCTTGAGCATCGGTATATTGCAAATCCCCACTGTCTTTATTTATTGATGCAAATCCAAACAGTTTATTGTGAGTGTAAATAGGTGCTAGGAGAAACGAGTCGTTTAAGTGTAAGTTCTTCGAAAGCAGCGATGCGAATTGATGAGGTACCAAATTCAAAAAGCCCGAAACTGTTTTTTGGGTAGTGAAAAGGTGTTTGAGTTCGTCTGAGAATTGATCATATTTGATGACGATGTTATTGTCTGCTTTTATATGGAAAAGAGAATTGTCATCTGGGATGGTCTCGATGAATTCTTTTATATTGCTCGTGTCAAAAATAATTTCTTCATTGTTCTTGTATGCATATGAAATATATATATAAGGTACATCGTTGAAAGTGCTAAATCTCCATAAGATAGCTTGATTTGCACCGTATGCTAGTACGAGTTGGTTTAGGCAACTCGATAAAAGAGATTGAAAATCCATTTCATCCGTAATGGTTAAAAGTTTTCTGGAAATATCATTCACTGTTACTAACAATTTATCTTGTTCGATTAATGTCTTTGTGCGTTCTTCTATTTCTTGTTCGAGATGCACTTGATGGTTGGCAAGTTCACTTAAAGTCGTTTCCAATTTTGACTGATAGTTTTTGAGGCTATCAATGTTGAGATGTCCGCCTATTACACGAGTTGCGACTCCATTTTCGTCTCTAGACACAATGCGCCCAACGTCTCGTGTCCATATATAATGGCCATCTTTATGACGCATACGAGTTTCGCACTCGTAGGTTGAAATTTTGCCATCCACAAAATCGTCCAACATTGAAGATACCATAGGTAAATCCTCGGGATGATTCATGTCCTCCCATTCTTCTAGTGAATTGTTAATATCATTTTGTGTATAGCCGAGCATTTTCAAATACTCATCGTTATAAGCGATGTGGTCATTAATAAGGTCCCAATCCCAAGTGCCGAATTCGGCTACTTCAATTGCAAGATTAAGGATATCAGTACTTTCTCTTAACAACTCCTCCGTAAGTTTAATGCTAGTTATATCTTGTAGTACCCCACAAAGAATTAGTGGGGTACCATCTTTCGTATATTCGGTAACTTTCCCTTTATCGTGTCCCCATATAGTTGTACCATCTTTTTTTAGGAGTCTAAATTCAGCTTCGTATAACTCAGCCTGTCCTGAGAGATGCCTTTCAACTGCTGATTCTGCAACTTTTAAATCTTCAGGAAATAACATCGATTCCCAGGTTCTTACATGTTCTTCAAGTTCATCTAGTTCATATCCAACTATCTGCGCCCATTCCTTGCTGTAAATAACATGGTCAGTTTCCAAATTCCAAATAAAAACACCTACACCTGTAATAGATATAGTTTCGGTTAAGTGTTCGATAGTAATTTGATTTTGTTTAGACATTTTGGGACCTCCTTAGAGTATTCTAAATATCTCGATTGCTTTCGGTGATTTCGACAAATTCATCTGCGATTTTTAGAAAAGAATCTACAATGAGTGGGTCGAAATGTTTTCCTCTATCACTGATAATAATATCAACGGTCTCTTCGTGAGTTTTAGCATGCTTATATGGTCGAGCGGATGTTAATGCATCATATGCGTCTACGATGGCCATAAGTCTCCCACAGATAGGAATATCCTCCCCTTTTAGTCCATATGGATATCCGCTTCCATCCCATTTTTCGTGGTGGGTAAGGGCAAAGTTTTTAGCGACCTCAAGAAACTCCACTTCCCGTACTTCTTTTATTGCAGTATCTATTATATCGCTACCATATAGTGTGTGTTTTTTTATTATTTCATATTCTTCGGATGTGAGTGCAGCCGGTTTTAATAGTATATTATCAGGGATGCAAATTTTACCCACGTCATGCATTTGAGATGCGTGGGCATATATTTCGACATCCACATCAACGAGAGAATCTTCATAGATGCAATCTTTAATGACCTGTTCGAGTAACATTCTGAGGAAAGTATGTGTACGTAAAATATGCTTTCCTGTTCCACGATCTCTCCTTTCGACCATTTCCGACATAGAGTAAATAACAGCATATTGAAGCTCTTTAATGTGTTCTGTTTTTTCCTCTACGAGATGCTCAAGGTTAGTACTATAATTATGTAATTTTAGGTGTAGCTCTACTCTTTTTTTGAGGAGAGCTGCGGAGAACGGCTTAATTACATAATCAACGGCTCCTAAGTTAAGCCCTTCGAATTCGCTGTCTCCATCATCTTTTGCTGTTAAAAATATGACAGGAATATTGCAGAAAGGATCGGGCATTTCTTTTTTTATTTTTTGGATGACATCAAAACCACTTAATCCCGGCATTTCAACATCGAGCAGGATGAGGCTAGGGTTAATATTTGGAATTTCGGCTAATGCCATTGCTCCGTCTTTGATAAGCACGACATTGTAATCATCACATAGTGATTTGCGCGCTATGTTTAGATTAGTAACATTGTCGTCTACGATTAATATTTTAGGTTTTGCGGCTTTGTCCATTTGTCGCTCCAGATTACATTAAGATTTCAAGTTTTTAAGGATAAATTTTATTATAAAGCACTATATATACAGTGATACAAAATTATTGTTACTAAGGTGCAACAGCTGTTGCATAACATGTCGTGTATACTAATAGATTATTCATCTATGGTCTAAGGCCTGAGCCGCCTTGAAGAGTCAGCGTTTCCCCCGACATATATTTGAAGTCATCTGTAGCTAGTTGTACACAAACTCTGCCGATATCATTTTCCGAATCCCCGAATCTACCCATTGGAATCCCTTTAATATTTTTATCGTATGCCTCCGGTTGGTACTGACGCCATTTGTCGAGTTGTTCTGTATATGCAAGGGGACATATTACATTTACATTAATATTTGCTTTTCCCCATTCATTTGCAGCTACACGGCTAAGTCCTCTAATTCCTTCTTTTGCTGCTGCGTACGAACCCTGCCCAAAATTTCCGGAAAGTCCGGCACCAGAACCAAAATTTATCACGGAACCTTGTGTTTCTTTTAGGTATTCATAGCATTCTCTCATATATAAAAAAGTTGAATACAGCCCTGAATACAGCGCAAGGTCAAACTGTTCGAGTGTATGATCGCCGATGGTGATTCCAGAAGCGGAAGCTTGCGCATTGTTAATGAGAACATTGATTTTTCCAAACTTCTCGATAGTCTTGGTTACAACATTTTTAACAGAAGCCTCGTTGTCCGCGCCTGAATTGACATCGGCTACTACTGTTAGAACTTCGATACCATATAGTTTTTCGAGCTCTTCTTTTGCATCTATGAGTTTTTGTTCATTTCTGCCTGTTAATACGAGATTAGCGCCTTCTTTTGCATAAGCCGTTGCAATTCCATATCCGATAGAGCCGATACTTCCATCTGATAAAGAAGCTTTGCCGCCACCAGTAATAATTGCAACTTTTCCATCTAATAATTTACCCATATCGTCACTCCTTTTCTGATTCATATTGTATATACCGACTTATCGTTATTATATATTAAAATCTAGCAAAAAACAATGAAATAAAAGAGTAATTTACCTATAATTTACCAATTAGTTATAGGAATTATCGTTGTATTGGAATTATTTAAATTTAGTAGTATAATACACTTACTTTATGAGAAAAAATAAGGAGTGAATATACGTTTCACCAGCTGGAAATACCCAAAAAAATAAAATTGCATGGAATCGTATAATATTATAGTATTATGGTGACTATATCTTGATATTAAAATAGATAATATCTAAACAGCGAAGAAAAAAGACATATTGATTGAGTAGTTTTGGGAAAATAATAAATAGCACTGCTCTCTGCAAACTATTTTCAGGGGTGTTTATCGTTTTAGTCGCCGTGCGCTTTACTCTGTGTGTGCACATGGCAGATTATATTGAGTGGGAGGTTTAGAAAAAAAGAAAATAAAATACTTTATGTTGCTATAGCGTTGATATAGTGTTATTATATTGAATCAAGGCAAAAAAGATATAAATGTAATTTTAAATAGTAGAATTTCTGCATTTCAAAAAATGGATTCCATACTGCTAGCGAACGGACTTGCGTACTTTAGTAAGGGATTGAGATGCTGAGAATCTTATAATGAGTGCGGTGAGAGACACAAATTGGACGTAATGAGAGGATACAATTTGTGCATAACGAAAGATAAATGGTGGCGTGTTTTGTACAATACTACATATATACAGACCAAAGAAGACTATTGTGAGGGTTGTCACAAATGCATATTTGTATGTCCCGTAAAGGCTAATGAGGCCTTTTTTGACGGTGATAACTCTAAGGTTTTTATTAAACCGGGGTATTGTATTTCATGTGGTGAATGCTTGCGCATTTGTGACCATGGAGCGCGTGAATTTATCGACGACTATGACTCTTTTTTCGATCAAATAGGCAGAGGAGAAAAAATATCTGCCGTAATCGCACCTTCTGCGATGTTCAACTTTCCTTCTATTCCCAAACTAATTAGTTATCTAAAATCTATAGGCATAAATAAGGTATACGATGTATCACTAGGTGCGGATATCTGTACGTGGGGACATGTCAAGGCAATAAAAGAAAAAAACATGACACAATTAATCGCCCAACCATGCCCTGTTGTAGTCAGTTATATTGAAAAATACCAACCAAAGTTAATCGACAAATTGTCTCCAATCCATAGCCCTTTGATCTCACTTGCAATTTACCTAAAGAAATATGTTGGTGTAGAAGATAAGTTGGTCTTTATTTCTCCTTGTATTGGGAAAAAACGCGAGTGCGAAATTGTTGAAACGCAAGGGATGATAGATTTTAATGTGACTTTTGCGAAGCTATTAGATAAAATGGAAAAAGAAAGTATACATTTAGGAGACTTTCAAGAGGCTACTTTTGATAATCCTGAGGGTTCAATCGGATTTACTTTTTCACGTCCTGGTGGATTGAGTGAGAACATAAAATATTATATGGGTGGTGACATTTGGATAAAACAAATAGAGGGAATACAAAAGATTAAAGAATACTTCGATGAGTGTATTGAAGATATCGGAGAGGGTAGGCCACTGCCTACTGTGATCGATGTATTGAATTGTGAAAATGGATGCAATTTGGGCACAGGCACAAGTAAATGTGCTCGCCTGAACGACATAGATTATCACCTAAACAAGAAGAAGGAATCGGTACAGCCACAAAGCACAGCGGAGTTAATGGACCATTTTGACAAGATATTAGATATGAATGACTTTATTAGAGAATATAAGGATAGGAGTTCCGATTATAGTGAACCAGAAAATATTGACTTAGAAAATGCATACATTTCATTAGGAAAGATAACGGAAGAAGAAAGACGGATAAATTGTTTTAGCTGCGGTTATGGAAATTGTGAGGAGTTTGCATACGATTTAGCAACTGGGCATAATAATAAAAACAATTGCAGATATTATCTGCTTAATAAATTCAAAAAACTCAGTCAATACGACGAGTTGACAGGATTAAGAAACAGGACTAGTTATCAGTCGGTGATTGCCGACTTTCGCAAATGTCACCCAGGCTTCATAGGCTTCTCATACATAGATATTAACGGGTTGAAGGAAACTAACGATTCCCAAGGGCACTCGCAGGGAGATATCCTTATTATTACATGTGCAGAATTGCTTAGGCAGGTGTTTGTGGAAAAGGCATATCGAATTGGAGGGGATGAATTCATAATCATGGATGATTGCGAAAATGAGGATAATTTCAATGACAAGCTGAGAGATTTTATACTGTTGGTTGCTAAAGAAGAGGTTCTCTCCGTATCAGTGGGGACTTCTATCAGTCGCACTTCATCAGACATAGACTTGAAGCTAGATGAAGCTGATCAGGCGATGTATCTAGCAAAGCAGGAACATTATAGTAGGTCAAAAAAGTCAGACAGACGAAATTATAGAACAAGAAGACATGATTAAGCGTGTGAATTGCTATTAGTATTTAAATCGAGGCTAAGGTGCTAACGTGCCGTGGCTATATTAAAAATCCCGCGACTAATTTAGCGCGGGATTTTTAATATAGCCACGGCTGGACTGGTTCCGCTAATATAAGCGTAACCAGTCCATGGTTTCAGATTGTATCGTTTAAACTCACTCTATTTTTTGTCCTCATGTTTTTAGTCGCTTTTTTCCAAATCACCATTGCTATAATAAATGTTAATGCGCCACTTATGGTTGGAGTGATGTATACTCCATTTACTCCTATGATTGATGTCATTATGATCAAGGAAAGGAGTGGAAATATTATTGCCCTTGATAGTGTAATGAAAACGGATTCCTTCGGCTTATCGAAGCTGGTCAAGAATGCACTCGATGTCATTATAAACCATGTGAATAAATAAGATGGTGCGAATAATAACAATGCGAGTTTTGAACTCTCCCTTACAAAGATGTCGTCTTCACTTGTAAAAATACCTACCCAAAAATCGGGGAAAGCAATCAGTAATCCCATGCATACGAGGGAGACTGTGATTGCAACCATGCAATGTAATCGGAATAGTTTAAAAATTCGGTCGTGTAATTTTGCTCCGAATTAGAAAATGCAGCACCTATACTAAGTGCCATGCTAAAATGTGCTTTCCCACAGACCTTTAGATAGTTATCAATAGCAAAGAATAGGCCGACGATAGGGATAAAAATAATTAAAACATTAGTGTAGGCATACGCAAGTTGTGCTAGTTTCTCGTCTCTAATCACAAAGAAGACTGCATCTTCTAAATATATAAACCCTAGAATCATCACGATTAATCCGAGGGCAAATGTAATCAATACGCTCGCCGTGAATAACTCATTTGCGGATCTTTCGTTTCCTTCCCCCAACATAATTGAAATTTTAACTTGAGAACCTACTGCGATCATGTCGAATGCCGCAAAGAATATCATTGCAATTGGTATAACTAGGTTGATTGCTGCTAAGGCTTCACTTCCGATAAAGTGCCCAACAAAGATCCCATCTATCATCATTCCCATTGAAGCAAAGACCATTGCGATTACGCCTGGAGTGGCGGGTTTGAAAAAAAGCTTGTTGATTGGCATCACGCCAAATCGTTTCTCATTCATTATACTATTGTACCATAGAACAATAAAAAATAATAGAGTAGATGTGGTGAATCTAGACATGTTCCACAGCGTTTCGGTGGACCCTATAGCATTTCGTAGGCTCCAGATTTCCATTGACAAAAGGCCATAAAAATAATAGAATTATATAGGTGATTTTCTCGCCAAATATTGACAGAGAAAAAAGGAACGATTAGGTAAGAATAAAGTGGGCAGCATCTTTTATATACTACAGATAATTTTTGTTATAATGCTTCTTGTTCCCGTTGCAGCCATTCTTTTGTACATGTGCAAAAGATTAGGACAAAATGGAAAAAAACCGAAAAAGGATAAGTATAGAGGTAGGCAAGATGGGTAAAGGAATCTTTATTACACTAGAGGGACCCGACGGGTCAGGCAAGTCGACGCAGTTAAAATATATTCGCGAGCATTTTGAAGGTAAAAGTGATAATATCGTATTTACAAGAGAGCCCGGTGGTACTTTTATAGGCGAAAAAATCAGGGAAATTATTTTGTGCAATAGCCATACTGACATGTGTAATAGAACTGAGGCGTTATTGTTTGCAGCCGCAAGGGCTCAACATGTGGAAGAGGTAATAATGCCTGCATTGAGCGAGGGTAAAATTGTGATCTGTGATAGGTATGTTGATTCAAGCATAATATATCAGGGGTATGCAAGGGGCCTCGGAGAAGATGTGCGTATTATAAATGAATTCGCGACCAAGCGACTTTTGCCGGACTTAACCATATTGCTGATGGTAGAACCGCAAGAGAGTATCGATAGGCTTAACCGAAAGGAAATGCCCGATAGGCTAGACGAGGAAAAGATGGAGTTTCATAAAAGGGCATACGAAGCATACATGGAGATGGCAAAAAATGAAGACAGGTTTAGAATAATTGACGCAACGAAGAGAATCGATGAAACGAAAAAAGCTGTTCTTTCTTATATAAATGAGGCGTTAGAGGCCTTATTGTAATGAAGGAGTGCATCATAAGGTTGTTGGTGAAGGATAAATCAAATGTCATTGGACAAATGGAACAAATTGCTTGGAAATTTTGATAATCTGAAGCAATCAATCATACAAGATAAAACTGCAAACTGCTATATCTTCGAAACTACTGATGAGGCGAGTTGTAACCCATTTGCCGTCGATTTTGCAAAGGCACTGCTCTGTGATGAGGCAAAGGGTTCGGGTTGCGACGACTGCCTATATTGTAAAAAAATTGAGAATAATAATTACGAAGATATTTATTATATTAACAGGGAAAGCGGAGAAATAAAAGTATCCGAGATTAGAACTTTTCTCAACAACATGAATAGAAAGAGCTTGGCAAAAAATAAAAATATAGGAGTCATATTCGATGCTGATTATTTGAATAGATTTGCACAAAACGCCTTATTAAAGGAGCTGGAAGAGCCTAACAATGACAACTTGATCGTTCTATTTGTTTCTAATAGAGAAAATTTGCTACAAACGGTTAGGTCACGTGCTGTTTTCTTTCGGTTGAATTCCTATAAAAAAGAAGAAGATAATACTGTAAGAGAAGCAGCAAAAGGGTTGTTGGAGAGTGCATTTGCAAATAAGCCCTTTTATCAGTGGAACGAAGAATTGTCGGAATGCCTGGGGGTGGGTAGTGTAGAGGATTCTGGTAATATTGTCACATCGTTGCTAAATGCAATGTTGGAAGAAATCAAGTCGATACTGCTAAAAAAACATAACAATCGAAAAGATATCGATAGACTACTTAGGGCATCGGAATATATAGAAGAAACAAGAAAAGAGTTGGAATATAATACACGAGTAGAATTTGCAATGAGAAAATTGCTATTTAGAATTGGAGAAAAAAATGAATGATATAGTAGGTGTCAGGTTTAAAGGTGCCGGAAAAATATATCACTTTTCGACTGCGGGAATAAAAATAAAGAATGGCGACAATGTAGTCGTGGAAACCGTTCGTGGAGCAGAATATGGTACAGTAGTTACCGATGTTTTTCAAAAAAGTGATGATGAATTGGTGCAACCATTAAAGGATGTACTTAGGATAGCCACAAAAGAAGATAAGAAGAAATACTTAGAAAACATCGAAAAGAAAGAAGTTGCAATGCAATTATGCCGAGAAAAAATAGCTCGTCATGATTTGGACATGAAGCTTTTAGATGCGGAATACATATTGGATGGTACAAAGATTACTTTTTTCTTTGTTTCCGAAGATAGGGTTGATTTTAGAGAATTGGTAAAGGATCTTGCAGCGGAGTTTAAAATTCGAATAGAGCTGCGACAAATAGGGGCACGAGATGGAGCAAAGATGGTAGGTGGCCTAGGATGTTGTGGAAGAGAAACGTGTTGTACATCATGGATGTCAGACTTTAAGCAAGTTTCTATCAAGATGGCAAAAAAACAAAATATATCCTTAAATCCTGCAAAAATTTCGGGTTGTTGTGGCAGGATTATGTGTTGTTTGGAACACGAGAATGACACATATAATTACATGTCAAAGGGATTGCCTTCTGTTGGTGACTTGGTGGAAACACGGGATGGAACGATCAAAGTTACAGATATAAATATCCTTGCAGGGATAATAAAGGGAAGGCTCGTCACGGAGGAAAACATAGATGGTAAATCCAGAGAAGTCTTGAGTCCCGAATTGCGCACCTATGACAAAGATGGGATTAAATCTGCAAGAAAAAATACAAAGTGCGGAGGGTGCAAAAAAAATCATCCGCAGAAAAACAGTAAGAAATCATAAAAAACAAACAAGGTGTAATCTTGATTTTTTCACTAAAATAGAGTAAAATGATAGGATAAAACAGTAGCATAAAACAACAGTGTAATAAATTTTATGCAAATAAAATTGGTGTTCGAAAATATTGGAGAATTAATATGATAATAGAAGTGGATTTAGAATTATTGCTCAAAATTATAATTATGCTACTCGGTGCAATTTTGCTTGTATACTTAATTATGGTAGCAAAGAACCTAGTAGATGTGCTCAAAAAGGCGGATGCAGTATTGGACGATGTAAAAATAATTTCGGAAATATCTTCGCGAAAAGCCGAAGATGTAGAGCCACTAATTGGGGATATTACAGGGATTGCAAACAATGTGTTCGGTGCAATTAAAGGCAACCAAAGCATAACGGCAGCTGCAAGCAGCGTATTTCATGGAATAATGTCATTGTTTGGAATGATAAAAAATAAAAAAGGCGTTAATAAATAATAATAAAAGGAACTTCTTAAACATTTTCAAGAAATAAATAAGAAGTTCCTTTTGTGTGAGGATGGATTATTGGCAAAATATCTTATACAAAAAAGTAAACCCCTTCTGGGAAATGTAGTGATAAGTGGTTCAAAAAATGCGGTGCTGCCACTGATGGCGGCGGCGATTTTGACCGACGAAAGATGCGTGATTAGGGATACTCCACATTTAAAAGATGTAGAAGTATTAAAAAAGTTGTTGTGTTCGCTAGGTGCAACCATAGAGGAAGTAGACGATGACGGGGCTAATTCTCTGTCTATCTCAACACCGCATGTCACCTCAACGAATCCTGAATATGAGCTTGTAAGTAAAATGAGAGCTTCTGTTTTGGTGATGGGTGCTCTGCTCGCTCGTGAGGGAGCAGCGAGGATACCTCTTCCGGGAGGATGTTCAATCGGTTCGAGACCAGTGGATTTACATCTTAAAGGATTTGAGGCATTAGGAGCAACCGTCAAATCAGAAATTGATTATGTAGAGGCAAAAACTAATGGTAAGAGGCTTCAAGGTGCAAGTGTATATTTAGACTATCCAAGTGTTGGTGCGACAGAAAATATTATGATGGCTGCCGTATTGGCGGAGGGCATGACCTATATTGAGAATGCCGCAGAGGAACCTGAGATAATTGACCTTGCTAATTTCCTAAATAAAATGGGTGCGAAAATAAAAGGGGCAGGTACTGACACGATTAAAATTGAGGGTGTCGAAAAGCTAAGGGGTGCTAACCATACAGTTATTCCCGATAGAATTGAGACAGGAACCTTTATGCTTGCAGCCGCTATGACTAGAGGAGAATTGCTTATTTCAAATGTAGTACCCGAACACGTGAAGCCGATTATAGCAAAGATGAGAGAATGTGGTGTCATAGTCGATGTAGTCGAAGAGGGTATACATGTAGACGGTACGAAGAATCATTTCGTTGCAACAGATATTACTACCATGCCATACCCCGGATTTCCTACAGATATGCAATCCCCATTTATGGCGTTCTTGCTGTCTACGATAGGCAAAAGTCATGTGCTTGAGACTGTATTTGAAAATCGATTTATGCATATATCGGAACTCAATCGGATGGGTGCGAATATTAATTATGATGGTAACAATGCGTATATCGATGGACCAAAGAAACTAGACGGTGCAGAGGTTATTGCGACCGACCTAAGAGCTGGAGCCGCACTTGTGCTTGCAGGATTGGTGGCGGATGGTGTGACGGAAATCTCAGACATATACCACATTGAACGAGGATATGAAAACTTCGTAGAAAAGTTTAGAAAAATAGGTGCTACGATAATAAGATTAGAAGATTGATTTGAATCTAGAATAAGTATAATACGTTGACATGGGTAGTCCGTGAATTAGATATATAAATAAAAGTAGAGAAATTGATGGATATAATAAAAAATACGACGGATAAGTTATTAAATGAAAGACCCAAGGAATGGGATGATTTGCCAGATTTAGATCTGTATATGGATCAGGTTATTTCCTATATGCAAAGGCAGCATATTGGATTTACCGAGGGCGAGACACTAACTCCTTCGATGGTAAATAACTATGTCAAGGTTGGAATAATGCCACGAGTAAAGGGAAAAAGATATTCGAAGGAGCATATCGCTTATTTAACCATCATATCATTGTTGAAACAAATAGTTCCAGTTTCGGATATTTCTGCCATCACAGGTGACGACTTGGTAATTGAGGATGCAAAGCCTCAATACGAACTCTTCTCAAAAATGTTAGAAAAAGAGCTGACAAAAGTTGGAGAAGGTATGTCTGATATCGGCGATGAAAAAAAATCGGCATTAGTCGAAAAAGCATTATCTTTCGCTATAGTTAGTTACGCAAACAAGCTTGCGTGCCAATCGATTATAAAGGAATTGCAAACATAAGATGTATTTTTTATCACTAACAATCCCAATAATAATAGCAGTTATATTATCTACCGTAGCAAAGAAGTATAGCAAAAATCTTGGGTATATAGCTTTGATAGCACCTATTACTTCTTTTTCATTTTTCTTTAGTAAAATAGGAGAAGTGATTTCGGGGAAAACCGAGTATCTTTTATTCGAATGGATCCCCACATTGGGAATAGATCTTTCGTTCAGATTGACCCCTTTATCCCTCATTTTTTCACTGCTCATCACTCTGATGGGAATAATTGTCTTTTATTATTCAATTTCTTACCTTGCATCTACAGAAAACAAAAAATACTATTACATATATCTGCTCGTTTTCATGTGGGCAATGCTTGGAATAGTTAATACAAATAATTTAATAATGTTATATGTGTTTTGGGAAATAACAGGCATTACAAGTTTCTTACTAATAGGGTTTTGCCATGAAAATGAAAAGGCAAGATACGGTGCCAACAAGGCCCTGTTCGTTACGAGTGCGGGTGCTATTTGTATGCTCGTATCATTTTTGATGATAGGAGACATAACAAATACATATGAAATAGATGTGATTCTGCAAAGTGGAGAATCGATAAGGCAAAGTGATTATTTTGTGCTCGTCGCATTGTTACTCCTTGTAGGCGCATTTGCAAAGTCCGCGCAAATTCCATTCCATATTTGGTTGCCATCGGCGATGGAGGCACCAACTCCAGTCACGTGCTATTTACACAGTGCAACTATGGTTAAAGCAGGAATATATTTAATTGCGCTATTTACTCCAATAATGGGAAATACTGTCTTTTGGGGTGGATTGATTACTTTGATTGGATTATTATCTCTTCTTTTTGGTGTGGTAATGGCCTTGCGGAGCGATGATCTAAAAGAAGTCTGGGCATATCATAGTGTTTCGCAGTTAGGATTGATCGTCTCGCTTCTGGGCATGGGAACAGAAAACGCAATAACTGCTGCAATATTACATACCGCAATGCATGCATGTTTCAAAGGAAGTTTGTTTTTGATGACGGGGATTGTGAGCCACGCCACACATACTAGAAATATTAGCGAACTAGGCGGTCTGGCTAAGTATATGCCATTTACGGCAGTGGTGGGTTTCCTCGGAGCTTTTTCTATGTCGGGAATTCCTCCTTTTGCAGGATATATTAGTAAAGAGCTTTTCCTCGATTCATCTTATGAAATGATAACGATGGGTGGGTACTCGTATTTTAATTATCTAATTCCTATTCTAGCAACTATAGGATCTTTGGGCACATTCTTATGTGCGGTGTCTACAATTTTTAGAGTATTCATATTCAAAAATAAAGCGCACCATGCTCCAAATTCAACTTTCACGGATCCGCAATGTTGCGAACAAGTCAATCTTGCACCGAAAGAAGCTCCTTGGGGATTACTTATACCCTCGCTTTTCCTAGCGAGTATGAACATATTTTTGCCTATTATCATCAGTCATTATTTGCCACAGCTCCACTTATCCCTTTGGCATGGCTTTACACCTGCGCTTTGGATGAGTGTGAGTGTTTGGGTTATAGGTGGACTTATTTTCTTGAAATTCAATTCTTTTCATAACTTTATTACCCGCGGCAAGCTCAAAATTGGCATGAATAAATTGTACAATTCGGTATTGGAAAAATTACCTCATGTTACAAGTAAAATTAGGAACTCATACATGAATGGGAACTTGCGGTATTATATTGGGTATGTCCTTATTTCAAGCTTTCTCATGATTATGATCCCACTGTTATACATGCGACTAGATGAAACTATTTCGTTTTATAATCTTGCGAGAATCGATATAATCGAGGTGTCACTAGTAATAGTGACAATGGCAGCGCCTATAATGATATGTATCGAACGAAAAAGAGTAAATTCAATCTTGCTTTTTGGTATATGTGGATATGGAATTGCCGTTTTCTTTGTTCTTTTTAGTGCCCCAGATTTGGCACTAACACAGCTTTTGATAGAGACAACTACGTTGGTACTTTATATATTATCGATTAAGCAATTTCCAAAGGAGCGTAGTAGGGCATATAGTAAAAAGAATATTTGGGTAAGGGCATCTGTTGCTATCTGCTCCGGAGTCACAGTGTTTATGTTAGTTCTTATAGCGAATAGCAATAAATTATTCAGTTCAATATCTAGTCATTTTATTCATACATCCGAGGAGCTGACGGGAAGTAAGAATGTAGTAAATGCAATTTTGACGGACTATAGGGCGATAAATACGGTCGGAGAGGTAATAATTATAATGATTGCCGCTCTTGGAATATCAATTTTAATTCATATTTGGACGGATCAAAAAGGCAACACGAGAGTATATTCTATTACATACGGATTGGAGTATAAAGTTCCAAAGTTGGTTGATAACAATGTTATCTTGATGACTTTGGCGATGCCACTATCAATAACCGTGTTATGCGTCTCGGTTTTCTTGTTGATATCGGGACATGACAATCCGGGAGGTTCTCTCATTGCATCCAATGCGGGAGTCTGTGCGGCACTTCTTTTGTATGTGACATATGGGAAGAAATACTTGATGACAATACCTTCACATATTTCGTTAGAAAATACGTTAGTTGTAGGTGTTGGATTGATTATTCTAAATGGAGTAAGTGGAATGCTTCTCGGTGAGGAATTTTTGGCTCAATATGTGTTGGTACTAGACTTACCAGTAGTAGGAATGTTTGAATTAGCAAGCTCTATTGTGTTTGAAATAGGAATGTACTTAGCCGTAGTTTCATCTATTATGATGATAATACTAAACATCGGGAAAATCGAAGAATAAAGAGGTAATATACCATGGAATATTTAATTGCATTATTGATAGCTGTATTGTTCGGTTGTGGCGTGTATATGATTATGGGTAGAAGACTATTGACCACTGTATTTGGATTTAGTTTTTTGAGTAATGCTTGTGTCTTATTTATTATAACTATGGGTAGGCTACAAAGAGGAGAGGCTCCGATAGTGCGTGAAGGTGTTGAGTTATATGCAGACCCTTTACCACAGGCCATGGTTGTTACAGCAATAATTCTAAATCTTGCAATTGTCGCATATGCGCTAGTTTTGGCTTTCCAAACATATAGGGCGTATGGAACAGAGGAAATTAACAAAATTGACTACAACGAGGAGGATGAAAATGAGTAATGCAATAATATTTACTCTAGGAATTCCCCTGCTTACGGCATTAATTTTGTTGTTGAATAGAACCAATAGAAGCTTTCAACAGACGATATCGATAACCGCCGCTGTGCTTATGATAATTCTAAATTTATTGATACTCGAGGTAGTTCTGAGTATGGGCCCTATGGCTCTCAATATCGGCGGACACGATGCACCTTATGCAGTTACGTTTGTTGTCGATATTTTTAGCTCAATTATGCTCTTGCTGGGATCTGTGCTTTCACTTGTTGGACTATTATTCAGTTATCAAATGATAAGCAGTGAAAGAGAAAAGCACGGCTACTACGCAATTTGGCATTTTCTAATAGTAGGTATAAATGGTAGTTTTATTACGGCAGATATATTTAATTTATTTGTATTTTATGAAATATTGCTGATGGCATCTTATGTGTTGTTAGTAATAGGAAGTTCAAAGAAACAGTTAAGGGCGACATTTTTGTATATGACCGTAAACGTAATTGCCACAGTGTTTTTACTAATCGGAATAGGCCTCCTTTATAGTACGACAGGGACCCTTAACTTTGCGGACATTGCTATTTTATCAGAAAGAATCGAAGATGGCAGAATGATGTCTTTGATAAGCATGATATTTTTAGTCGTTTTTTCAATAAAAGGTGCATTGTTCCCGATGTTCATATGGCTACCCGACGTATATGCCTCGGCAAAAAGCCCAGTAACATTTATTTTTACAGCATTAGTTACAAAAGTAGGGATATATTCTTTAATCAGATTTTTTACACTAATATTCGATCCAAGCGAGAGTTTGGTTCAAGTCTATATAAATTTTATTGCAATAATGGGCATGGTAATCGGAGTATTGGGAGCTGTAAGTTATAGCAAACAGAAGAAAATACTCGCATATCACAGCATATCGCAAATAGGATATATGGCAGTTGCTTTCTCATTATATACTATAGAATCTGTTGCGGCTTCAATATTATTCCTATTACACCACTCGGTGGTTAAGGGAGGACTTTTTATTAGCGCAGGTATAGCGCAAAGAATAAGAGGGACAGATGATATATATGCCGACTCCAAAATGCGCTGTGAAGAGGAGCCGCTGTCATTACATAAATCTTACCCAATGTTGTCTTGGGGTTTTTTTGCACTCTCAATATCATTGTTTGGTGCGCCTCCTTTTTCGGGATTTTTTGCAAAAATGTTGGTGATAGAGAGCGCATTAGGCGTTGGCTCTTATGTTACAGTAATATTTGCCGTACTAGTTGGAATATTGACATTATATTCTATGTCAAAAATCTTACTTGCGGCATATTGGAGTAAAAAAGAAAATAGAAGAGTTACGGCAGTCCCTATCCAGGGAAAGACATTGAGTATTATTTCTTCCTCGGAAGATGATAAACCTATGGCCTTAGAGGGTTTGAGTGATTCTGATTTAGAAATTATCCAAAAAATTGCGCATGAAAAAAATAACATCGATATTCATGATGAACACGACATGAATATTATAGAAGGAATAAAGAGTAAAAAAATACTCCGTAGCACCGACGAAATTAACTTTGAATATACAGGTGCAATTATACCACTATACATATTAGTCTTTACGAGCATGTGTATGGGGATTTTTGCGGAGCCTCTAATCAACCTCTGTACTAGTGCTGCGGAACAGCTTTTGGATAGGATGGAATATATACAGGCAGTGTTCCCGCATTACTCATAAATTTTACAATTTGAACGCAATACAGTAAATGTGATTTTTAAATACTACCTGAAATTCCGACCTAAATTTCCGATCTGAAATTCCGAATTGAAAGTCGATATAAAATGCAAATAGTAAGGAGATAAATTTGCCATTACAAATATTATATAATTTAGCAATCGGTCTTTTGTGGTTAATATTAGACCCCGAAAATAGAGTCGAGATGTTCGTTCTGGGATACTTGGTAGGAACGATGATTTTACACCTCTTTTATAAGGACAAGAAAAATCGGTTTTATATACATCTTTTATGGAAGGCAATCCGAGTCGTGTTATTGTTTCTAAAGGAAGTATGCATACAAAACTTAAATGTGTTTCCGTATTTTTTCTTGAAAAATGAACAGCTCAAGCCTGGGATTATTTCGATGGACATAGATTTTAATACGAGCTTCGAATTAGTAACATTCGCCAACTTTGTTACAATGACACCGGGAACCATCACGGTACGAATAGCGGATGACAACAAAAAAATATATATCCATGTCTTAGATACAAGAGACGAGATAAAAATAATCGAAAAACTAAGAAGAATTTATGAAATTCCAATCAAGGAGGTAAGTGGAAAATATGATTGATTTTTTGGTCGATTACCCCATTATTTCATTTTGTGTAGATGTTACTATGGTGCTAATATCTATTTCTTTGATTATTAATTTAATCGCTGTCGCCATGAACCGAACAGATGTAAATAGAATAATGTTAATGGAAGTGTTCATTAATCTAGTAATGGCTATAATGATACTTTATGGACTTATTCATGGAACATACCAATATACCAATGGAATATTGATAATATGCATACTCAGTTTTACATCTATGGTGGTTTGGTCAAAATATATAAGCCAAGGGAATATCGTATACCCACTAAACGAGAATGCGGCGGAAAAGGTATCGCTGGAGTCATTGAATGAAAGCAGGGCGGCTATGGAGTATGCCCTATTACTAGACATGGAACACGAAGAGATGATTGAAAAAGGAAAGAAGTAAACAAATGAGCCTCGATATCATATGGGAAAGTATTATAGGAATCTTACTAATTTTGGGTGGACTGTTTTATCTTGCGGGAAGTATTGGGATATTAAGACTTCCCGATACATATTGCAAGCTACACGCACTCACTAATCCAATTACAATGGGTGCAATAACACTCACGATTGCATACATCATATTTTTAATATATGTGGATATAAATATTTCTTACACTAGTATAATAGCGGTGTTTTTTTTACTTATTACTACACCGATTGGTATACATATGTTAATAAAAGCAGTGTACCAAAAAGGCTACAAGATGTGCAATAGTAATCCGGTCGATAAGCTAAAAGAAGACTTAGAAAGTTAAATAAATAATGTAAATTATGTGAAGTTTTTCGAAAAAACATAAAAATTATGAATTCTAGCTATTGTATTGCCTAAAATAATATAGTATTATATTAGAAATCGGGAACAAAATGACCCAAAATAAGTTAAGAGAACAGAACAATAGTAAATTTTATTCCCCATAATCAATCTTTGGAAGTTATATTGTAAGAAGAAAAGGAGATGGTATCATGGCTGTAAATTTAAAAGGTAGAAGTTTTTTGACATTGATGGATTTCACCCCAGAAGAAATTAGGTATATGCTTGATTTATCGCATGATTTAAAAGCAAAAAAAAGAGCGGGCATTTGTAACCAAGTATTAAAAGGAAAAACAATTGTACTTTTATTTGAAAAAGCATCTACAAGAACAAGATGTGCTTTTGAAGTAGCTGCGATGGAAGAAGGTGCTGGTGTTACATTCTTAGATTCTGGTAGCTCGCAAATGGGTAAAAAAGAGTCTTTAGAAGATACTGCGAAAGTACTTGGAAGATTCTATGATGGTATCGAATATAGAGGATTCAAACAATCTGTAGTGGAAGAATTAGCTAAACACTCAGGCGTTCCTGTATGGAATGGATTGACTGACGTAGACCACCCTACTCAAATATTGGCAGACTTGTTAACAATAGAAGAGCATGTTGCGAAACCTCTTAGCCAAATTAAAGTTGTTTTCAGTGGAGACATCAGAAACAACATGAGCTATGCTTGGATGTATGGTTGTGCAAAAATGGGAATGCATTACGTAGCATATGGTCCTGCTGAAATGGCTAAGGAACTTGATCAAGAAGTAATAAAAAATGTTCAAGAAGTAGCTAAAGCAACAGGTGCAACTATAGAAGTAAGCAGTGACCCTAGCTGTCTAAAAGGCGCTGACGTAATATATGCTGACGTATGGGCATCAATGGGTGAAGAGGCAGAAATCCCTGCAAGAGTAAAATTACTCACACCATTTAGAGTCGATATGAATATGCTTGAAGCTACTGGAAATAAAGACGTTGTATTCTTACACTGCTTGCCTTCTTTCCATGACTTTGAAACAACTATGGCAAAAACACAAAAAGATGCAGGATATGATATCAGAGAAGTAACGGATGAAGTATTCAGAAGTAAGCATTCAAAAGTATTCGATGAGGCAGAAAATAGAATGCATACAATTAAGGCTGTAATCGTAGCGACTATCGGCTAATTATTATAAATAACGGCTGCGTGAAAAGTCTGTGACATCGTATGCAGTTTAGATTTACATTAAGTACGGAACTAATCAGGCATCGCACATTAGTTCCGTCGTTTTTCTACTGGGGACGATTAACCATTTGCTGTCTTGAATCAATCAGACATTGCACACTAGATTCGTCGTTCGCTACGATGTCCCGCTGAAATATGGAGAAAAATATGAAAAAGGGAATTCACAATTATTCCGAAATTGGAAAACTTAATAAGGTTTTGTTGCATAGATTAGATGCTGAAGTTGAGGGATTAGTTCCTGGAAACTTCGAAAGGCTGCTATTTGATGATATTCCATTTCTAAAAAAAGCACAAGAAGAACACGATAGATTCGCAGAAGTGCTAAAATCTAATGACATTGAAGTAGTCTACTATGTACCTGAAACTGCCAAAGCCCTTGCTGACAAGGACATAAAGTCCCAATTCTTAAATGAAATGTTGGATGTAAGCTTTTTGAATTCTGACGGTGTTAGAGAAGCTATATACGACTTACTAATTAATATGAGTAACGAAGATATGGTGAGCAAAATAATAGCAGGTATTAAAAAAGAAGACATTGGGGAAATCCGTGATAAATCATTGGCGGATTACGTTACATCTGATTATCCATTTTACATGGACCCTATGCCAAACTTGTACTTCACAAGGGACCCAGGCGCTTGCCTAGGTAACGGACTTAGTGTGCACAGCATGAAGACTGCTACACGAAGACGCGAAGCACTTTTCTTAAAGTATATGTATCATTACAACAAAGATTTCACGATAGAGGGAAATGATCTCTGGTATAACTATGATATGGAACCATCGATTGAAGGTGGTGACGTATTAGTCTTAAACAAAGAGATTATTGCTATTGGTTTAAGTGAAAGAACTACCGCAGGAGCTATAGAGCGTTTCGCAGAAAACGTATTGCATAAATCTACATTTAAGAAAGTTCTAGTGTTCGATATTCCGAAAACTAGAGCCTTTATGCATCTCGATACAGTCTTTACTATGGTTGATTACGACAAGTTCACCATACATCCTGAAATCGAAGGTCCTCTTAGACTATTCGAAATTACATTAGACAGTGAAGGAAAATCAAAATTCAAAACTATAACAGATTCATTAGAGAGCATACTTTCACATACATTGAAATTGCCTGCAGTTGAATTAATCAGGTGTGGTGGTGGAGATAAAATGGCTGCACAGCGTGAGCAGTGGAATGACGGTTCAAATACATTGTGTATCGCTCCGGGAGTAGTAGTTACGTACGAGAGAAACTATGTAACAAATGAATTGCTTGACAAGAGCGGTATAAAAGTATTACAAATTCCAAGTGCCGAATTGTCGAGAGGACGAGGCGGTCCGAGATGTATGTCTTGTCCAATTAACAGGGAAGATATATAATCGAGACAAAGGAGTTTATGTCCTTGCACGATAAGTCCGTGGCGATGAAGACAGAAAACATACTCCGATATAAATTTAAGATACTGAGGGAAAAGTTAAACAGAAAAATCAGTGTTTCTTTAATTATGAGAATGGAAGGAAAATATAATGTCAAAAAAAATTGTAATAGCACTTGGTGGAAATGCGCTACAATCAGGTAAAGGCGAAGCAACAGCAGAAGCTCAACTAGAAGTTGTAAAAAGCACTTGCGAATACATCGCAGAAATCAGCACAAGAGGATATGAAATAGGACTTGTACACGGTAATGGACCTCAAGTAGGTAGAATTTTGTTGGCGTCTGAAGCTGCAAAAGATGTTACGCCTCCAATGCCTTTTGATGTGTGTGGAGCTATGTCTCAAGGATACATCGGTTACCATTTGCAACAAGCTATGAAATATGCGCTTAAAAAGAGAGGTAAAGATATACCTGTAGTGACAGTTGCTACTCAAGTAGTAGTAGGTGCAGACGATCCTGGATTTACTAACCCTACTAAGCCTATCGGTCCTTTTTACAGTGAAGAAGAAGCTAACGCATTAGTAAAGGAAAAAGGATATTCTGTAAAAGAAGATTCCGGCAGAGGATATAGAAGAGTAGTGGCATCTCCGATACCATTAGATATCGTAGAAATAGATGCTGTACGCAGGCTTTGGGATTCTACAGTGGTCATCTCATGTGGCGGTGGCGGAGTTCCAGTAGTTGCAAAATCGGACGGAAGCTTAGAAGGAGTTGCTGCGGTAATAGATAAAGACTTTGCAGCGGAACTTTTGGCAGAAAAAATCGAGGCTGATGTTCTTATGATATTGACAGAAGTAGAAAAAGTTGCAATCAACTTTAATAAGCCTGACCAAAAGAATCTCGACGCTTTGAATTTAGAAGAAGCGCAAAAATATGTTGACGAAGGACACTTCGCTCCAGGAAGTATGCTTCCAAAAGTTCAAGCGGCTATGAAATTCGCAAAAGCTAATCCTGGCAAAAAAGCAATAATTACTTCTTTGGACAAAGCGGTGGAAGCATTAGAAGGAAAAACAGGAACAGTAATAATAGCATAGTTTATAGATGTAGATAATCATTTATAACCATGGCACGATGGCCCCCGCCTCTATAGGCGGGGGCCATTTCGATTTTCAGTGGTGAGTACATAATTTCCCATTGAAACACTGAGAGGCTAATCGCCTCTCGTACCAGCAAGCAATCTTCGGCACGGACAAATCATGTAAGTACTTTAGTTTCTTATCCTCGATTTAAATAAGATTTCGATATAGGATTCTCATTTTGAGAAGGGAGCAATCGATTTTTCGGTTTATCAGTGCGATATTCTCATTATGAGAAATTATATCGGCAAATAATATAGAGATTATTATCATAATGAGAATAATTTACACTCAATACAATAATAATGCTGTAATTTCAGCATTTATGTAGTTGGCATGAACTTTGCTATTTACAAAAAGTATATCATTAATCGGTAACATCCAACAGGACAATATGGATTTTATAACATATATGCCTTTCATTATGTTACTAGAAGTAGTATTTTTTTAGATAGGAGAAAAAAATGAATCTAGAAGAAAAGAAAAAGGGATTTAAGTTTCCCGACACGGCATTATTGCTATTTATTATCATCTTCGTAATGGCTGCTTTAACATATGTTATACCAGCTGGCGAATTCGAAAGAGTCGTAGACGAAGAATCTGGTAGAACATTGGTACTAGCAGGTACGTATGCTGAAGTAGAAGGTTCACCTACAACACTGACTCAAGCATTTTCATCAGTTTTTAGAGGCCTAGTTAAAGCATCAGAAATTATTGCATTTGTATTCGTAGTCGGAGGATCTTTTGGTCTTATTTCTAAATCGGGCGCAATTAGTGCTGGACTAGGCAGTTTAGTTACAAAACTAAAGGGTAGAGAAACTTTACTTGTTGCAATAATAATGACTGCATTCGCAGTATGTGGTGCAACATTCGGTATGGCGGAAGAGTCTCTTCCATTTGTTGTAATCTTAGTTACGGTTGCCCTCAAAATGGGATACGATCCAATCGTAGGGGTGTCAATGGTATTAATAGGTATTTATTGCGGTTATTCGGCTGGTCCACTCAATCCGTTTAATACGGCTGTTGCACAAGGCATTGCAGAGCTTCCAACTTTCTCCGGTGTAGGACTAAGAGTGCTTCTAATGGTCGGAGCTTTGATTATTGCAATAATCTTTACACTTAGACATGGTAAAAAATACAAGGCTCAAGGAATTGACAACGCACCATTACTAGCTCAATTTAACGCAACAGAAGAGCGTAAAATGACTGGTACTGATAAAATTATTTTACTAGTGCTTCTTCTTACAATTGCTGTACTTATGTATGGTGTAAGCCAATTTGGATGGTATTTAACTGAATTGTCAGCATTATTCTTGGCTATGGGTTTAATTGTTGGATTCATATATTATAAAACAGATTTAGAATCTATTGCAAAAGGATTCATCGATGGCGCTGGAGAAATGACGACGGCTGCGCTTTATATCGGATTATCAAGAGCAGTATTAGTAATAATGGAAGATGGAGCAATAATGGATACAATAGTATACTGGTTGTCTATTCCATTGTCTCAATTAAATAGTGTATTCGCTGCATGGGGAATGTATATTTCACAAGGTTTCATTAACTTCTTTATCCCATCATCTTCTGGACAAGCGGTAGTTGTAATGCCAATCCTTGCTCCATTGAGCGATGTTATCGGAGTAACAAGACAAACGGCTGTAATGGCATTCCAAGCTGGAGATGGATTCTGGAACATGATAACTCCTACTCACTCAGTAGTAATGGCATCTTTGGGACTTGCTAAAATTCCTTTCGGAAAATGGTTCAAATTTGCACTTCCTTTAGTTGCTGCATGGACAGTTTGGGTGTTTATCGTATTAGCTATTGCTGTTCTTACAAACTATGGGCCTTTCTAAGCTCGATGTAAATAAAACACGATAGATCATAAAAAATTCCCCTAAAAGATATTTGTTTTTTAGGGGAATATAATTATAAGGAGAATACCATGGGTAATTTAAAATTTGCGGTAATAGGTGCAGGAAATGGTGGCCAAGCATTCGCAGGATACATTGCAAACAAAGGATATGAAGTAAGATTATTTGACTTTTTCCAAGAAACTACAGACAAGATTAAAGAAAAAGGATGTATCCAATTGACTGGGGACATTGAGGAAAAAGGAGAACTTGCATATGTTGGTAATGATATGCAAGAAGCAATCGAGGGTGTCGATGTAATTATGGTCGTAAACCCATCTACTTACCACCACAAAATCGCAATAACAATGGCTCCATATTTGAAAAAAGAACAATATATCTTTTTAAGCCCTGCATCTACATTCGGTTCATTTGCTTTTAAAAAATCTTTGGAATCAGTAGGATATACTGAAAAAGTCACGATAGCGGAGAGTAACACACTTCTTTTCGCTTGTAGAGCTACTGAACCGGGAACTGTTTTAATTGGTGGAAAGAAAGATAGAATATTAGTTGCAACATTCCCAGCTTGTGAAAACGATAATTTCCACAGAGTCATAAGCGAGGTTATTCCTGAAGTTCAAATGTGTGAAACAGTGCTTGAAACAGGTTTAGATAACACTAACCCAATGGTTCATCCTTTGCCAACAATCATGAATGTAAACTGGGTTGAGAATGGTGGAAAATTCAAGTACTATTGGGAGGGTATCGGCCCTACGATGGGAGCATTCATAGAAGATATGGATCAAGAGAGAATCGAAATAGGAAAAGCGCTCGGAATGGAACTCGGAAAAAACCTATTTTCGTTACAACAGCAATATGAAATAGAATACCACGCAAAAGGCATAACTCTTTCAGAAATAGTTAAAGATGTCGCAGCGTATGAGGATATATATGCAGCGCCAACGGTTAGATCACGATACATCTATGAAGATATTCCTACAGCACTTTTGCCTTTGGCTGAGCTAGGAGAATTACTAGGATTAAAAACTGAGAAAATGAGATTCGTTATCAAAATGTGCGAATTAATGTTAGACGAGGATCTTACTACGGTTGAATCGGCAAGAAACGCGGAATCTCTTGGATTTAGTGGTCTAGATAGAGACGGCGTAATAAAATACGCAAAACTTGGGGAAAGATAAATAGCATTCTCATTATAAAAGAGAATTTGTTCTTAAATACAGGGGAGCGAAAAAAGTAGATGAAGTGTGATTTCAGAATCTTAGGAGCAATTTAATGAAGAATGTAAAGCTAATTTCACGAGAAGAAATAAAAAGTGTTTTATCGATGAAAACTACGATGGAGCTAGTAGAGTCCGTGTACCTAGAGCACGGAAAGAATCAAGTGTTGATGCCATCGAAAGTAACATTAGACACCGGCGAGGGAAATGATTGGCCGCCCTATGGAGGGTCATATAATGCTATGCCAGCGTACATAGGGGGCGAAACGGACTCTTCGGGGATAAAATGGGTTTGGGGTTTTGAAGATAACTACAAACAAAACATCCCATATATTGGAGGTGTAATCATTCTAAATGAAAGAAAAACAGGAGAAATACTTGCGATTATGGACGGAAGTTATATTACTGATATTAGAACCGGAGCATCGGCTGGAGTTGCCGCAAAGTATTTAGCAAAAAACAACTCAAAGATTTTGACAATTATAGGTGCAGGAGTGCAAGGCAGAACAAATGCACAAGCTATTGCGGAAGCTCTCGAAATTGAAGAAATTAGAGTGTACGATGTTAGAGAAGATGTAGCAACGCGCTATGCAAAAGAGGTTAGCGATGAATTAGATGTTGCTGTAAGAGTGTGTGACACTCTGGAAACGGCATGTAGAGATTCGGATATCATCGTAACGGTAACGATTGCGGACGAGCCATTAGTAATGTATGAATGGTTAAAAAAAGGTGCAACAGTTTTGTCTCTAGGATCTTTTCAGGAATTAGATGAGAATATCCCGTTGAACTGTTCTAAACTTGTCGTTGACAGTTGGGAACAAAACGCACATAGAGGTGAGTTACTAAAACTGGTTGATGCTGGAAAAATTACAGAAAAAAACATTCATGCAGAAATGCAAGATATTGTAATAGGAAAAAAACCGGCTCGCGAGAATGATGAAGAAATAATATGTGCTTGTATCATTGGTATGGGCTCGACGGATATCGGGATTGCTGCTAATTTATACAAGCGCAATTTTGAGAATAATAATAGTCTTGCAAAATTCGATTTTAGATAAATCTATAGATTATGAAAGCCATCAAACGACGCGCCTCAACTTAAAAAGTAGATTTGTTAGCGAAGCAGTAGTAAGACTGCTTCGCTATTTTTATGTTGCTTGATTGTAAACATGTTGCGAATAAGTGGATAAAAATGATATATTAAAAAAAATATAATTTTGAAGATATTTAAAAACTAAGTCAACAGTGGGATATTTTTTTCTCAAACTTTTGTAATATGGAGATTATCAATTGATAGATTTATTAGAGATACGCAGCTATCTATACACGACTACAAAGACTATATCAAGTGTACTTGGCATGGATGTTTTAATATGCGACGATAAATTAAATATGGTGGGTGATTCTGATATGTTAAGCCCAAGTGATGCGAACTGTGAAAAGCTAAGTGCGGAATCTATTTTAACACGATCTACAATCAATAGTACGACGATTGTATTGAAGGATGTTAAATCAGAAAATCCGGGGTGTGCTACTTGTAATAGGAAGGAGAATTGCGATGTGATTTCTATTATTGTCCATCCGATTATTTGTGACAAAAAAACAATTGGGGCAATAGGTATTTATGCAAAAAGTGAAGAACAACAAGACAGATTAATTAAAAATGAAGCATCATACATTTCATTCATTCAAAATATGTGCCAGATGATAACAGGTAAATTAGATGATGAGGCGAGTAGGATTCACCTCTTGACCACTTCAAAAAAAATGGAAGAAGTAATAGAGGCAATTAATTTTCCATTTATCAATATTAATGAAAAGAATGAAATACTCCATTATAATAAAAGGTTCGAGGACTTGTTTTTTGATAATAACTCAAACGCAGTGAAAAATAGAGATGGAAAAATACCAATAGAAGGCAAGGAAAATGAATCATTAATGGAATTCATTAAAAATGCTACTAGTCCAAAAGAGAGCACATTTTCTATAACAACAAAAAAAGGAACGGAAGATTACGACGTGACATTTTCCCCTGTAATAATAGAAGGTATCTATAGAGGGGGATTAATATATTTCAAAAAAACAAAAGAATTTCTCGATAAGATAAATTATTGGTTTTATAAGGAAGACAACGGTGGATTCGAAAATATAATAGGAAAAAGCAAGGAGATTATAAAAGTAAAAGAAGAAGCGGAAACGTTCGCCAAAAGCTCTTCTACTATTTTCATCCAAGGAGAAAGTGGAACTGGTAAGGAAGTCTTTGCACGAGCTATACACTCAAATAGCAAAGTATCCCAAGGGCCGTTTATTACAGTAAACTGTGCGGCAATACCCGATAATCTAATGGAAAGTGAGTTCTTCGGGTATGAAGAAGGCTCATTCACGGGCGCAATGAAAGGCGGAAGAATAGGGAAGTTCGAACTTGCTAATAATGGCACTTTATTTTTGGATGAAATTGGCGAACTACCTATACATCTGCAATCCAAGTTGCTGCGTGCATTACAGGAAAGAAAGATACAAAAAGTTGGTGGGACGAGAGATATTGAGGTAGACATTAGAATTATAACGGCAACAAATAGAGACCTAGAAGCAATGACAAAAAATGGCGAGTTCAGAGAAGATCTATATTATAGGCTGAATGTAATTCCATTGACAATTCCTCCATTAAGAGAGCGTGTAGTCGACATTCCTGTTTTGGTAAACTTCTTCGTGCAGATGTACAGCCAGATGTTAGAAAAAGATATCTCAAAGGTTAGTAAAGAAGCTATGGAAGAGTTAGTAAAGAATCCATGGGCGGGAAATGTTAGGGAATTGCAAAATACTGTGGAATATGCTGTCAATAGATGTAAGAAAGAAATAATTACGATAGAGGATTTTGGAGGAAAAGTAAAAAGTGGAAATAGTGAAAAGACGATAAAAGAACCTGTCCCACTGTCCGTCTTAGAAAGTGTTGCTATTGAGGAAGCTCTTTTGTTTTACGGAAATACTTTAGAGGGAAAAGAAAAAGTCGCAAGAGCATTGGGAATAAGCCGCGCAACATTATATAGAAAGATAAACCAGGATAAATAGTCTTAACTCCCGGGCATATTTTGGTGGAATGCGATACCCATTTTAGTATGATAAGATAAATGAAAGTGTAAAAAAGCACACCCAAAGTTAATCCTCTATATATACGTCTCTTCCCGCGGTATACCCTGTAATTAATAACCCAACCGATACAGCTAACAACAATCCTAGTACTACTTCAGTGCTTTGGAGAATATCGTATATTATACCGATTACCAATGGGCCAAGCGCTGCCACAAGATAGCCAGCAGTCTGTGCCATGCCCGAAAGTTCCCCCGCTCGCTGTGCGGATTTTGTTCTAATAGAAAAAAGTGAAATTGCATATGACAAGCTACTTCCTGTGCCAAATGAGTATAGTACAACCCCAATAGTTATCATTATATAATTTTCTGTGAATAGAATTAAACTTGTCCCTATAAAATAAAAAACAAATGTAATTACCGCAATCGGGCTTTGAATTTTAAGTTTTAATGCTATAATTGGTACGAAAAATCCAATTGGAATAGCTGCCAATTGAAATATCGTAGTAATTACACCTGCTAAACCAGCGGAAATACCTTTTGACTGTAAGATAGTTGGTAGCCATGCCACCATTGCGTAATATGTAAGGGATTGCAATCCCATGAACAATGTAATTCCCCATGCCTGTTTTGATTTCCAAATGGAACCACTAGAGATAATTTTATTCTCAATATCGGTTATTGGTTGGGGCGTTTTAAGTTGTGGCAGCCAAATAAGCATTGCAACAATGGCAAATGGTATTGACAAGGCAAAAGTACTTTGAAATCCAAGTCCATAATCAGATGCTAATGGGTAGCTAATTCCTGCTCCTATAGAGGCGAATATTGACATGCTTGTAGTATAAACACTAGTCATAATTCCAACATTTTCTGAGAACTTTAGTTTAATGATAGTAGGCAAGAGGACATTTGCAATAGCAATTCCAACTCCTATAAAAGCTGTTCCAATAAATAATCCCAATAACCCTATATAAGAGCGAATCAATTCACCCATTACTAAAAGTAAAAGCCCTAGCATTAGAGCTTTGCCATAGCCGAGGTAATTGTTTATTTTCGCAACAAACGGAGAAACGACAGCAAAAGCCAAAAGTGGTATTGTAGTTATTAGCCCTGCCATTGAATTTGACAAGGAGTATTCAGATTTAATTAACTCTAATACTGGTCCGACCGCCGTTATAGGCGCTCGCATATTAAATGCAATAAAGATAATTCCTATTATCAGTATTGCTTTTTCATTATTTTTCATTTTTTCTCCAAAATTTTCAGTCTGATTCTTGAGAGGTTTCTCAGCTAGAATTGATTTGTTTAATTTAATAGATGTAGAAAAGGCAGTTAATCGCACGATTACCTTAGCACTGCCCCTGGATTTCTGTCATAAAAAATGTTTTTAGAGGATACAGAAAGTGGAATTCCATAGCATATTCTGACGTCATCTTCAAATAAGTTATTTTCTACAGCTGCTTTTCCTACAGAATACATTATTCTATTATCAATTCTATGATCCGCAGCAATTGAAACAGCAGATCCGATTGCAATGCCAAGGTCAGTGATATTAAATGCACACATAGCTCCACTTCTTTTCATCTCAGCGCAATTTTCAAAACCACATAGGTGACAGTTATCCAGTCCAAAGGGATTATACTTCACTCCTATAATAACGACGAGATCACATGAATCTAGGTTGTTAGCATCTCTCTCTATGAATGCTTCATCATATTTTTTGCTTAGCTTTCGCATTGTATTTGACAGTTCTATCTTTTCGTCTCCGGATATGATCATGGAAACGACATTATCTTTTCCGCTCCCTTTTGGCGCAGTTTTTGCAGCCGTGAGCATCATGTCAGCAACCAATGAAAGTGTATTTTTTTCTGATTCTAAACTTGTTTTTATCATAGATTTCTCCTATAATATTTTGTTGTTGATGGCATTTTTCCATATCTGAAAAAATCCAAGGAAGGATTTTATTTGAAATATTGTTATTACTGTATAGTCGTAATTGTAATTTTACTTATGTAACCTTCGTCATCTTTTTCGTTTGTCACGGCAAATTCGGTAAAAGGTTGATCTATGACAAGTACTGCATTTTGAATTGATTCTACAGTGCTAATTTCCGCACCATCAAAAATAACAATTATTTCTTTCCCCGATTGTTCTGTTACTTGGATAACATCTTGAAGTAATAGTGCGGTTAATATTCCACTCATATTTCCAATATCGCTGATTGGTCTATTAAAGTCCTCAGAAGCAGGCGGAAGAGACTCAATTATTATCTTATCAACACCACCTTCCGCATTTTTCTCATTAGAAATTAAATATTCGGGAGTAAAAAACACTGAAGGATTATTTATTTCATTTTGAAGTGCAATGATTTGATTGATGTCTGTAAGTTCCGTGCCATTATAAGAGACAATAACGGTATCTCCGGTCTCGTTAATGTTTGAAATTATTTCATCTAAGTAATTTGACATCGACAAGAAATTATATACGCCAGTGTCATCGGCAAATAAACTATTTGTTCCAATCGAGTTAGAATTAATATTGCTAAAAATCCCCACAACTACACTGATAAATATAATAAGGAAAACTACAATAAAAGCGATCTTAATTATTAGAAAAGTCTGGATTGGTTTTTTGAATGGGATTTCTAATATAGCTTGATTCGCGTCCAGGATTTTATCTTCCATAGTGTGATTTGAATCCAAAAATAAATCAAATCTACAGTAATCACATGTATATATTTTATCTTCTTTGTTTACTTTTATCTTTGCTCCACAATTCGGACATTTCGCTGCAATTAATTTCATTATAACTCCTTTGTCATAGAATGATGTAGTTTATTCTATCATACATAAACGAAATTATCAATATAGTGAAAAATGATGGTATCTTGTGTTTCTTGTATGTCAATGCATATGTTACACTTTTTTATTTTTTTGTAGCTTGGAATATGAACTCTAGAATAACTAGGATTGGACTTTTAAAGTTTAGTGAGTATCTAATAATTTAATGAGATATATGTAAATTAATCGGCTATTCTAATAAAATATTATTTGAGTTTATAAAACTGCTTGACACGTATGTAAAAAAAAGATATAAATAATTAGCATTTGAAAATACAAATGAAAATAAATTAGAATGTGAAATATATACATTTATTTCGCAAGAAAAACTTAAATAAAAATATTTTGTACTGGGTAATTAGGATAATGTCCTAAGCAGACTATGCTACCGTAAAGCCGGAAAACCGTACAATGTATTGTGATTAATTACAGACAAGTACCATGTAATGCACTATAGTAAGCACTATGGATATTGTCTATTGTGCTTTTTTTTATTGCTATTATATACACAATAGACAGTATGCGTCGTCAAAATTGAGTGAAAAGAGCATGTAATGCACTATAGTAAGCACTATGGATATTGTCTATTGTGCTTTTTTTATTACAAAAATGTATGAAATAGGCTGTGTTATCAATTATTGAGAGGGAAGGAATATGAAGAATTATCTAAAAACAATTGGCAAGAAGAATGTGATTAAATTGTTTTCCATGTTATTAGTACTTATTTTAATAATAACTGCGGGAATGATGGTAATGGGCGAAAGTCAGACAAACCAAGTGGCCGAGGCCGGAGAAGACGTGAATGCGAGTGAAAACGTCGATTCAGATGATAATGAGGGCACAAATGGTGAAGAAAATTCCTCTCAAGATGAAAACAGCACGTCTAAAAACGATTCTAGTTCAAATAGCACACCTGATTCAGACAATAACTCTGATGATAGGTCAGAGTCAAACGGTGGAAATAGTTCATCTAGTTCGAGCGAGGAGACAGCCCCTGCTCCTGTCCCACCTCCGTCAAATGATATTACAGTATATGTGTCGGCGACTTGCAAGGTAATTATAGATAACCAAAGCTCTTTACCTCCGGAACTTGTTAGGGTAGCGGGGAGTGGGACATTAGTAGGAAGTACTCCGGTCACATTGACAAAAGGGTCGACAGCAATTGATGCATCTAATGCTGTGGGAATCTTTGGTTCTGCGGGATATGTTAGTTCGATAAAAGGAGTGAATGAAGGAGCTGCAGGGGGATCATTTCCGTTAAGCGGCTGGAAGTATTCAGTTAATGGTAGTTTTCCCAACGTAGGTGCAAGCCAGTATGAATTAAGCGATGGGGATGTAATAAGATGGGGATATACACTAGACGGTCATACGGGATATTGAACATAGCGGATTTAAAAGGAATAGTTTAGACATGCAATGTGTTTTATTATTCATATTCGAAAAAATGATGTCGAGTAAAAGAAAAAGATAAAGTACGAATTTAAATCGAATTAATAAAAAGGAGTAAATTATGAAGTTGAAGAGAAAAATATTGGCGTTACTGCTTGTATTTGCTTTAGTGTTGGGCGCATTTCCTGTTACCAATATTAATGTAAATGCAGCAGGAAGTGGAGAAATTACAGTGTATGTTACTGTAATAAACAAAGAAACTATTGTAGATGACAAAAACGGGAATCTTATGATGCTTGTACCTATGACGGTGCCTGAGGGTTCTTTGGCATTTGATGCAGTTAAAGAAGTACACGAACTATTTCACCCAGAAGGGGCAAGCGCTTATGATGAATCAAGCAACTTCTTTTACAAGTTTTGGGGAGAGGTAACTTATAATGTAGGATATTTCGTAAATGGAAATCCTGTAAATTCTCCTGCTACAGAAACTGTGTCAGATGGAGATTATTTAGACATGATGATTTATTCTGACTACAGCTCGGATATCTACGCAAATTTTGCAACTCGTTCTTATAGTGTGGCAGGTGGCGATGCTGTGAACATTGATTTAAATCTAACAGATGTATTTGGGACTGCTAAATCCACTAACGATGCAAACATTCTATATAGTGATAATGGAACAATGCCAAGTGTAGATACTGGAAAAATCACTAATGCCGACGGCGAGGCGACGGTATACTTTTCTAAAGCTGGCATATATTACCTAATGGCTGAAAAAAATGGAGAAGTTGTTAACTCAAGTATTGCAAAAGTAATTGTTACAAGCGACGATATTGGTGTTCAAGGCATAATTGATGATGACAAATCCGCCCTTACATTCGATACTTTTAAAGGATCAAATATTGATATTAATGGAGTGACTCAAAAGTTGAATTTGCCTACGCAAGGCGAAAGCGGTAAAACTGCAATTACTTGGTCAAGCGACAAACCTGCTGTAATTTCTAGTACAGGAATTGTAAATAGACCTGCAAAATCAGCAAGCAATGAAACAGTAACTTTGACAGCATCATTTGAGTATGGAGGAGTTACAGAGACAAAAGACTTTACAATAATCGTTTTAAAATCAGATAAAAATGACGAAGAAATTGTTGAAGAAATAATAAAGTCTCTTCCAAAAGAATACGAAGCTGTAGAGTGGGCGGGTGCAAAATATGATGTTGAAGGAGATAGAAATATCATTACAAAGTTGGAGGACCTTGTTAAAGAAGAAAATCCTTCTGTTTCTGTAAAAAGTAGCGTTACTTTAGATTCTGCCCAAACAGCAATCGCTACGGATGGAGTAATCACATATGGGGATAATGATATTACTGGAAATGTTACATTCACACTATCTTTAGGCAGTACAGAGAAGACACATACAATTGAAGTAACTGTTCCGAAAAAGCAAGCAACGAAACAAGATGCTTACAATGCGGATTGGTTAACCTTCGATGAAATTAAAGGTGAAAATACAGCTTCGAATAATGTCACTCAAACTCTTTTACTACCTGAAATGGATCCTGAGGGATATTATACTGAATTAACTTGGAGTGTTAATACAGGAGCCCCTAATTATAATCCTACCGATGCTATAACAATTAGTTCGTACCCCTCAGGTGGGAACTACATCGCAACAGTGAATAGGCCAGGAGTGGGGGAACCTGCCATTACAGTTTCACTTTCTGCGTCTATAGAAGGCGGACTATACTGGGATTATGACATGTCTCCTCCAGGTCCTATGCCAACATTTGCTGGATATAAAGGATTCACAATAACTATCCCTGCTCTTACACAAGCAGAGGTAAACGAATCACAGGCAATTCTTGATGAGGCAATCCAGTTATATTCATTAGACGATGTGACGGTTATCGGAAGTGAAGAAAAGGCAGATTTAAATGATATAAAATATCATATAGGCGATATTCCTTATAACTGGAATTATGTAGATCATTTAACAGGCTTTAAAGAGTCGTACCGAGCTATACAGGTAGAATGGACAACTACTAATCCTGGATTTGAAGACGGCGATATTACCACGGGTGCGGATGTAATTAGGACTGCAGCGGATCAAACAGGAAAGATAGTGTTAACTTTAAGTTATGGTGGAGCAACGGCTACTAAAGAATGGGATACAACGATAAAGGCTTGGACAAGCGCGGAGGCAACACGTGAAAATGATGTCCTTGCGGAGGTAAAAAATTCTCTCGCCTTTGATGATCTTAAGGGAGAAAATACAAACAGTAATGCAGTTACAAAATCTTTGGAAGTACTTGATGGAGCAGTTATTGCAGGGGATGGGACTATTGAATTCAAAACGACTTCTGTTTACCATGAAAAAGGCGCTAACATAACTTGGACAAGTAGCAATGAAAATATTGTAAAAAAAGGATATAATCCTGATTATACTGACGGATTTTTAATCACACAGCCAGCCTATGACACAGAAGTTACCCTTACTGCGACTTTGGACAGTCCTATGTACAGCGGAATGACAGGTGTTACACCTCATACTAAGGATATTACATTTACCGTTGCTGGGAAATACGGTGCTAAAATAGATCCTGCTAATATCATTGATTCTGTAAAAGATAATGCCGTAAGTTACATAAAAACCAACGATCAAAATACGGAATGGTTCATTGCCGACTTAATAGCCATTGGGCACACATTTACTGTCGATGAAAAAGAAGATTTCGCGGAGGACATTATAGCTAAGGTTAAAACCGTTAAAGAAACAGACTTAGGTAATATTGCGCGATATATAATAGTTTTGAGTTCCCTTGGATATGATGCATCTGATATATCATTTGCAGATGGAACATC
The DNA here is from genome assembly GCA_964367585.1 of uncultured Oscillospiraceae bacterium. GTDB lineage: Bacteria > Bacillota > Clostridia > Peptostreptococcales > Anaerovoracaceae > CAYJGJ01. Next base: position 609,116 of record CAYIYH010000001.1, on the reverse strand, counting down.
TGTAAATCTTCCCGCGAAGTTGATAGCGGGAACAAATGCGAACACTTCATACTTTACACTTCCATATGTGTTAATCGCATTACAACAAGATAGTAGTTATGCGACATCTGAACAAGTTAACAATGTCAAAGGATGGTTACTAGATCAAAAAGATGGGTGGATGGGAACAACGTTTGGAACAGATAGCATAACTGCTGCAATATGGGCATTATCTCCATACTACGGGGATGCCAATGTAAAAGCAGTTATAGATGATGCAGTAGACGTGATGAAGGGCATCCAAAAGGAAAACGGTGCATTGTACACTGATGGGGCATTTGGTGGCGTAGAATTGGGAGCTTCTTCGACAGGTCTTGGAATAGTTGCTTTGTCCTCAATCGGAGTAGACCCTAAATCAGTAGTCCATTCAATGAGTGGGGCTAGTTTAGTAGATGGATTAACATCTTATTATGATAAGTCTACAGGAAAAATCAAGCCGACAGATAATTCATTTCCTACAGAGCAGGGTTTCCGCGGAATAATTGCAAACTCAAAATTCACAAGTGGAAGCTCATATAATTTATATGATTTTTCGGGAGTAGCGAAAACTGCTTACAAAGAAGAGGTGTCTATTACATTTGACTCAAATGGAGGGGCAAATGTTAGCACTCAAGTAATTGAAATGGGAACATCTGCGTCTGAGCCAGCTACAGATCCAACGAGAAGTGGATACGTATTCGATGGATGGTATGATAATAGCACATTTACAGGAAACACTTTCGATTTTATGACTAATATAAATAAAAATATTACTTTAATCGCAAAGTGGACACCAATAAAGGAAATCGTAGAGAGTGAACAGTCTAAAATAGAGAATTTAGATGCAACAGATCCTACTAATAAATCTGCAATCAATGATGCAGCTAAGAATGTACACGATGCAATTATCGATGCGGGAAGAGAAACTGTTAGAAACGACAATGAAGTAATGAATATATTAAAAGATACTGAAAACAAATTTATCGAAGCTAATAATGTTAATTTTAGTGTTAATATGGCAGTCCCTAGCAATAATGTCGAATCCGACCATCGATTATCTGCAAATAGCGTAACCGCTTCGGGGCTAGTATTGTCTGCATTTGGAGACGGTGGGCTCCCGGTAGAAGGACGAATTAGTTTAGACGTGACACAACTTGAATCAAAAGGGGAAACTCTAGTAATTGATATGATTCCGATGATTTATGCTCCGGATGGTACATCTATAAGAATTCAAAATAGCGAATTGCAAACACCTATTGCTATTAGAATTCAGCTAAACGACAGTTTTGTCGGAGAAAGAATTCAAATAGTACATAAATTTACAGGCGGTGGAGAAGAGACTCTGCAAGCGGATGTAATGACTGCATCGGATGGCAGTAGATATGTCGAATTTACAGTCACACAGTTTTCCACATTTGAAATAAGTGCAATATCCGCAACTGTCGGTGGCCCTAATACAGGCGATGATTCTGATATTTTATTTTCATTTATAGTAATCATAGCTGCACTTACGGGAATGGCGGGAATCTATTACAAGAGAAGGATATTTTTTTAAAATCTATAATGAAATATTTTTTCGGGTTATTGTCTCATCTTTGAGACTTGTCTGAAGCAAAAAGCCCCTAATTGTTGAAATTACAATCGATTTTGGGGCTTTTGTTTATATCGCTATTACTATTGCATTCAGGGTTGTTATCATTTTCTATGTACCAGTTGTCTGTTGCGATTGCAAACGAAAGGGAGTATCTAATGCAGGAATTATTCTCTGTAGGTTTATCGTTAATATTGGTAACTTTTTTCATTGTCAAATGTAATTTTTACCTTGTCGTTTTCCTTTAGGACGCTTGTAAATTTTGCAGGTATATCGTTAATTGCCATATTCGATATGGCTGAAGGATTATCTGGATTTACTCCTGCATATTCAAGAATTTCTAAAAGAAGGTGATCAGCGGCATCTTCTTTTTTGCTTAGAGTTATTTCGACACCGTTAACATTCACTTTGAAAGACGCAGTATTATCAGATGTCGAAGGTGGAGCGGTATTTTCTACAGAGTCTGTTGTTACTGCTGCTGGGACTGTATGCGATTTGTTATCGGCCAAAGCCTTGCTTTTTGGTGGAGTTCCCATTTCATTATTGTAATATATTACGTCTCCATTTTTGATTTTATAATCATAAGTTTTTGCTTTGCCATTGACTAATATTTTTCTTTTTTTCTTGTCCTTTATTTCATCGACAAAAATATTTTGTTTTTTAAGAACATCCAATACCTTTACATCTGCTGAAGCTCCATTTACTGCAGGTACTATATTAACTCTATCATATTGAGAAACTTGGGAGTGTAAAGTAGTCGGCTCGTCGTTTAGTGTTAGCACGGCTGGAATAGCACTTTCCCCATTGTAGTTGATCGTTTCATCATTCAGTGAAAAAGTTAAATTTGCACCAGCTCTTCCAAGAAAATCTCTTGCCTTGTATCCACCCATAATCAAGACATCGAACACGGTCATCCCTTTTGTATTAAATACTTTGAACTTTTTATCATTTAGGAATAGGTTCGAAAAATCGTATCCTTTATCTATTATAGAAGATGCTCCAATTCCAATCGGAGTAACAAAATCGGGAGCCAGGAGTTCACCTTCGGCAACGACTACAGATTTGATATAGTTACTTCCACTAAGTGCAATTCTGCTAGCAGGCATATCTAATTTTTTGCATATAGATTCGGTTAATCCGTGGATTAAACTGCCACCTCCAGCTAAGAAAACAGCAGAGGGTGCGCCACCATTAATATTGAGGATAGTTTGTGAAATAGTGTCCGCCAATGCATTGACAGATGAAAAAATAGTGTTATGGAAGTCTTCCTGCTTTATAGTGTACTCACATCCTAAAATATCTTTATATGTAATTGTTTTATCAGCTGCATGTATTTTCATTTGCTCCGCTGTTTCAAAATCGACGAGATATTGTTTTATTATTTCTTCAGTTATTTCATCTCCTGCAGTCGTTGCCATTGCATATGCAATAATACTGCCATTTTTGGAAATTGCAATGTCGGACGTTCCAGCACCTATATCCACAAGTGCGATGTTAATTAGTCTAACTTCAGGTGGGACAATTACATTCATCGCAGCAATTGGTTCGAGTGTCAAAGAAGAAACTTTCAGCTTATTTCTTTCTATTACTGAATACAGACTTTCTACGACTACACTTGGTAAGAATGCGGCTATGAGTTCAATTTCAATTTTGCTTCCACGATGACCAATAATAGATTTCATTGGATATCCATCTAAAGCGTATTCAATAATGCTGTGCCCCACGCAGAAAAAAGTTGTAGGTTCGTCAGATTTTTTATCGGAATCAATCATTTGTTGTGCACTGGAAATTGCTTCCATCTCAAAGGAACGTGCAAGATCTTCAGTGATGGCGTCCTCCGCGTTGGAATTGTCAAGTTCGACTTTTACTTGCATTGTTTTTAAAGCACGTCCAGCTGCCGCAATTGCGACATTTTTTAATTTGGTATCTAGTCTTTTTTCGAGGATTTTCGTTACTTTTCCTACAATATATGAAACGGAATCAATATCCTCAATTTGTCCATCCATCATTGAGCGCTTTGGGTGAGATAGTACTTCATAGTCAATAACGTGGAATGTGTTATCGATTTTTTGTCCTACAACTCCTACTACATTTCTTGTACCAATGTCTAAAGAGAAAATATATGGTTCTTTCGTTTTCTTCATGGTTTTTGATTCCTTTAAATTTTGTAGTGCAACATATTATTTTGCATATTATATAGTTACGCAACTATTTTATATAATAACACATCTATTCAAAGAATTCACTATTTTATAAGGATCTATCTTTAATCTTTCAACATACATTCTTATAACTTATATCTCAGTATAATGGTATGTATTTTTCCACCTGCCATTTTTTGTTAGTCATAGTTTTCTTCTCCTTATTTTTAAATTATTTAAAAAACTATTTTGCATTTTCACTTGACATGCGTGTTAGCACATGCTAACATAGAAATGTTAGTTCAAACTAACATTTGCAAAAAAGTCAAGGGATATAATATAAAACTGCCAGTATTACATTTTTCTGTACGGCAGTTAATTTTTAAGCTACATGTTAGCAGTAGCTAACATTGATGCAATAAAAAAGCGAGGATAATTATGAGTGTTGTAATAGTTGGTGGTAATGAGTGCATGGAAAGACGATATATCGAAACATGCAAACAATACGGATGCAAGGCTAAGGTTTTTACAAAAATGAAAGGTGATGTGAGAAGTAAATTCGGTTCGCCTGATATGATAATACTTTTTACAAATACTGTCTCTCATAAATTGGTTGCCTGTGCGAATTGTGAGGCAAAGCGATGTAAAGCAAGAGTAGAGCGATGTCATTCAAGCTCTATTTCGGCACTAAAAACCATATTGGAGACGATGTAGTATGATAACTGAAAGAATACTTATTGAACATTGTTCATTAACGCTATCTTCTTTAAAAACAGCGAGTCTGTTTGCTGTGAAGTTTTATAGCAAACATGCATTGAATAAAGATGTGACCTTTTGGAATGAAAGATTTTCACAAAGCGGCGTAAAACTTGAAATATTAAAAACGGGGACAAAGTCGGCACTTATTTATATGTATAGAAAAGATATGCTTATGAATGACATGAACGATACATTAGCAAAAGATATATTATTACGATATGGATATGAAAATCTAAATGTGGAAAGAGCAATAAAAAAACTTTATAAAAGAATTAACGTGAGTAACGAGTTTCCACATGAAATAGGTTTATTTTTAGGTTACCCACCTAAGGATATCGAAGGTTTTATATGTAATAAAGGTGAAAATTGTTCTCTTTGTAGATACTGGAAAGTATACTGTGATAAAGAGGAATCGCTGATTAAGTTTGCAAAATATGATAAGTGCAAAGAAGTTTATAAGAGATTGTGGCAAGAAGGTCTAGATATTATGAGTTTGACTGTAAAAAAAGAATCAGTCGCTTTAGTTTTCCTTATGTAAGTTTGTTTTATACAAACTTATTAGAAATATAAGGTAATTAATAATAATTATAATATAGGAGGATTTATTATGAAAAAAGTAGCAGTAGTTTATTGGAGTGGCACGGGTAATACCGAAGCTATGGCAAACTTTGTTGTAGAAGGTGCAAAAAGTAAAGGTGCGGAGGTTGATCTTTTCACCCCTGATGTTTTTACAAATGATATGGTTTCGGCATACGATAGCATAGCCTTTGGATGCCCGTCTATGGGCGCAGAAGTTTTGGAAGAAAGTGAATTTCAGCCAATGTGGGACAGCGTAAAAGATAGTTTAGCTGGTAAGGATGTATTATTATTTGGCTCTTACGGCTGGGGAGACGGTGAATGGATGCGCAACTGGGAAGAGGAAACAACAGCAAGAAGCCTAGATACATATATGTGCAATGAGATGCCCGATGCAGATGCTGAAGCAGCTTGCAAGACATGTGGTGAAAATTTAGCTTAAGTAATAATAAATACTGTGCTATAGGAGTGTACATGCGAAAAGAAAAAAGAATGCAATTAAACGTCTCTAGGAGATTATTACTTGACACAGACAAAACTGAAAAACAAATCGCAAAGATTCTTTATATTTCGGAAACATCCTTAAGGCAATTATATATTACCACTTTTAGTTTGCCACCTAGAAAATATATAAGAAATGTAATACTAAAAAGAGCACAAACGATGCTTAGAATTTCAAACAAAAGTATTAGTGATATAGCCTATTACATAGGTTACATCAATGTTAGTAAATTTACACAGTCATTTAAAAATAACTATGGAGTTACACCATCTGATTACAGAAAAAGTCTAAAAAACTATAATACTCGAAAAAATTGCGGTTTAAGAGTAGAGAAACTTTGTTTTGTAACGTTATAATTATAGTAGTAGTTATAACGAGGAGGAAGTGAGATGATGAATTTTATTACTAAACGACACAAATTGATATTTGTAACGGGTGCAGCGGTGGGTGTCACTGTTGTTAACCTCTTTAAAACAAAAAAAGCGCGTGAACTAGCAGTCAAGGGAGTAGCCGGTGGTATTATGATTAAAGATAAGGTTTTAGAAACTGCCGTTAGCATCAAAGAAGAGGCTGATGATATTGTATCTGAAGCTAAAACTACAGCTAAACATAATTGCAATTGTAAAGATGACTGTTATGAAAACTAAATTCCAAGGAGACGCTTATGAAATACCATATAATCTATGATAAGCCCTCCCGTCTTAGAGTTCGATTTGGTAAATACGTATTAACAAAGGAGCAGTGTTACGGACTTTCCGACCTGCTCCTTTCTTTTGACGGTGTAGAAAAAGTTTCGACAAATGAGATCAACGGCTCAGTCCTAATAATTTACAAAAAAAACGAATCGAAAATTTTGATTTTGAATAAGCTCTCTTCTTTATTACTATCTGAGATTAAAGATGGGGTGCCCACGAAGGAACAACGATCAATTCTTTTAGAAAATGAGATTAAAAAGAAGATAGGAAAACATATTGTCTTTCATCTTGCAAGGACATTATTTTTGCCATTACCATTTCATAGAATATATACTTTAGTGCGTTCAGTCCCTTATATTAAAAACGGGATATTGGCTCTTGGCAATAAAAAAATAAATGTTGATGTTTTAGATAGCATTGCAATAACTGCTTCATTGATTTCAAAAAATTATAAAACAGCTTCATCAACTATATTTTTGCTAGGGTTGTCTGATTTGTTGCTTGCATATTCAAACATAAGGGCAAAACATGCTTTAGCTCAAAGTCTTTCAATAAATATAGATAAGGTTTGGATTGTTCGTGACGGTGTGGAATTTGAAGTTGCCCACAGTGATATTTTGATTGGTGACATAATTCGTATACGAAAGGGTAGTCTAATTCCAATGGATGGAACCATTGTACGTGGCGATGCTCTTGTAAACGAAGCGACTATGACCGGCGAACCTATTCCGGTTCACAAATCAGTAGACAGCACTGTATTTGCGGGGACAGTTATTGAGGATGGCGAAATAGATTTAGAAGTTTTGAGCTTACAAAGTGATTCTCGAATTGCGAAAATAATAGATCTAATAGACACAGGTGAAAAAGAAAAAGCCTTAGTTCAAGGGAGAGCAGAAAGACTTGCTGATGATATAGTCCCTATTAGCTTCGGACTTTTCTTTGCAACTTTAATATTTACAGGTAGTATTTCGCGTGCATTGTCTGTATTAATGGTAGATTTTTCCTGTGCAATTAAGCTTGCAACACCTATAACAATTATTTCCGCACTAAAAGAGTGTGTTAATCATGATGTTTTAGTTAAGGGTGGAAAGTACCTCGAAGTATTATCTAAAGTAGATACTGTAGTTTTTGACAAAACAGGTACACTCACAAATGCAGTTCCTAAGGTTTCAAAAATAATTCCGATTGCGGAAGAATATTCAGAAGAAGAAATATTAAAAATTGCCGCTTGCCTCGAGGAGCACTTTCCTCATAGTGTTGCGTCGTCTATTGTGAAGGAGGCCAAAGAACGAAACATTCATCATCCTGAGGAACACGATAAGGTGGAGTACATAGTTGCACACGGCATTGCAAGCCTTTATAACGGCAAACATTCGATTATAGGAAGTAAGCATTTTGTGTTTGATGATGAAAAAGTCCCTTTTCCAGTTGAAAAAGAGTCGTTTATAAACGAACAAATCGGAAGTGATAGCGCTGTGTATCTGGCAGTTGATAGTGAACTAATTGGTATTATTTGTATCAACGATCCACCTAGAGTAGATGCGAAACGTACAGTTGAAATGATCCGACGCGAAGGCATAAAGGATATTTTCGTCATTACGGGAGATGGTGAAAGCAATGCGCATCATATAAGTAACTTACTTGGGATTGATAAATATTATGCTTCGGTATTGCCAGATGGAAAAGCTGCGATAATCGAAAACTTAAAATCGGAGGGACGCACAATTTTGATGGTTGGAGATGGTATAAATGATACTCTAGCATTAAGCGTGGCGGACGTATCGCTTACACTCAACGGTGCATCTGACATTGCGAGAGAAGTTGCTGATATATCGGTGCTTTCGGATGACCTTACAAAAATAGCTGGAGTGATAGTTCTATCAAAAATGCTGATGAAAAAGATATACAGGCAATACGGAATAATCGTTTCATTTAACGCCACGTTGATTATATTGGGGATTTTTGGAACTATTACAGCAACTACCTCTGCATGGCTCCATAATGTCTCCACTATTGGACTTACTTTAACAGCGGCGAATACAATTATGAAAAAAGAAGATTTATTAATAACAGAAGGTGAAAAAGATGAAACAACATAAATTCTGGTCATATCTCGCAGTTTTTGCAATGATAATGTGCATTTACACGGGACGCAAAAAAAATAGAATAATAAAATAAAAGCCTGTCGCAACTGTCACAGGCTTTTATTTTGATATATTACTACATGAAGAAGTGTTTTATTTTTGCCTAAATCTTAATCGTTTTGACTATAAACGAAAAGTATATCAAATGCGCAATCCAAACAAAGAATAATACTATTTGACCGACTGGTACTGCATTCATCATAATAAATCCTATCGTCATCAATCCGGTGACTGTAACCATAATTTTCACCTTTGTTTTTACTGTCATTCCCTTAGCTTTGGAATAGTCTTCCAAGTTGTTTTTGTATAGATTTGTATTTTTAAACCATGCATCAATTTTTTCACTGCTTTTAGCAAAACATAGTGCAGCAAGAAGTAAAAATGGAAAAGACGGAAGAAGTGGAATTAGTGCTCCGATCGCTCCTATACTTAAACCTATGAATCCTATACATAAATATACAATTTTTTTGATATTCACTATTAATCTAACCTTTCTTTTATTAACTTTGTCTTGTTGATTCCATATTGAAAACAACGTCTGCTATTTTCATTGTAGATTTTCTATGCGATACCAAAATTATGGTTTTGTCATGGCAGTCTTTTAGAGATTTTAATATTACTGCTTCGTTTAAGCTGTCAAGGTTACTTGTAGGCTCATCAAGTAATACTAGGCTTGCATCGTGCAAAAATGCTCTCGCGACGCCTATTCGTTGTTTTTCGCCACCCGATATTGTATCACCAAGTTCACCAACTTTTGTGTCATATCCATTTGGTAAGTCTTCTATAAACTCATGAAGTGAAGCTTTCTTTGCCGCTTCGATAACCTCGTCGCGCCCACTACTCACATTTGCTATTTTGATATTGTTCTCTATAGTGTCACGGAAAATATGTGTCTCTTGCGTTACAAAACTTTCGTTGTCTCTAAGGCTTTTTGTATTGATATTTTTAATATTTTCGTCTGAGAGGAGCACTTCACCGCTTTGTACGTCATAATAGCGCATTAGTAGCTTAAGAATGGTTGATTTTCCGCAACCCGATTTTCCACTTACTCCAAGAATTTTATTATTTTCTATTATCAGGGAGAAATCATTTAATATATTTTCACCACCATATGAGAAGTCAACATTAGAAATATTTGCATTTTCAAAAATTATATCCTTGCCATTTTCCACTTCTTTTACTAAGGGGGTGTCGTCTAGAATATCAAGTACTCTATTACCGCAAGCAATTGTTTGCACAAGTCCAGCGCCTAAATTCGCGATTGATGTGACTGCACCAAAAGAAGAAAAAAGCATAACTGTGGGAACTACAAGTCCTGCTAAATCAATAACATTTGTAAAGTATAAATACCCTGCAGTAAATAGCATGATCACGGAAAAGGTGAATATCACAAAATTTGTTATAGCAAATGTTTTGCCGATATAGCGTTTAATTATCCTATTTGAAGCTTCAATTTCTTCTGATTTTATATGAATTATTTTTTTGCGTTGTAACATGAAACCATATTGTAAAACTTCATTTAAGCCTCGTAAACTGTCGAGGAAGTATGTGTTTAATTCTCCAACTTTTTCTCTATGTGTTTCGCCACTGTGTTTGCTTCTTTTAGACACGGCTATCGGCAGGAAAACGCCAACCGTTAGATGTGCTAATAGAGCGATAATTCCCAATGCGACATTATAATTTCCAATAAAGGCGACAACCAAGGTAGATGTAATTACCGCTATACAAATAGGCGATACTGTGTGTGCGTAAAATACTTCTAAAAGCTCTATGTCCGAAGTTATTAGACTGACGAGATTTCCCTTGTCTTTCCCATCAAGTTTTGCGGGAGCGAGCTTTCTAATCGCTGTAAAAACTTTATCCCTAATAAGAGCAAGTAGTTTAAATGCGATATAATGGTTGCAGTATTGTTCTACATAGTGTAAGATTCCGCGCATAATAGCAATAACAGCAATAATAGCAATAAAAAATGTAAGACTTGTGCCATTATTTTCTATAATATTTACCATTGCAAAAGCACCAAAAACCATTATGAAACTTGCACAAAAATATCCTAAAGCTCCCATAATAATTGCTATTATCATAATAGGAGCAAGTGGTTTTACAAGTCCCATTAGTCTTGTCATTACTTTAATAGAAGATCGCTTATTAGTCATCTCGCAACCTCCATATTCTCAAGCTTTTGTTGCGCGAGCCATAAGTTATTGTAATAACTTTTATTTAAAAGTAGTTCTTCGTGTTTTCCGGTTTCGATTAAAAAGCCGTCGTTGAGCATATAAATCATATCTGAGTCAATTACATTTAAAAGTCTATGTGAAATGAGAATAACAGTTTTGGTAAGTGCTAAGGATTTTATTACATTCATGATTTCATTTTCGCTGTCAGCATCAATATTGCTTGTAGCTTCATCGAAAACGTACATTTCACTATCATGCAAAAGTGCTCTGGCTATCGCGAGTCTTTGGCACTGGCCACCCGAAAAATTACTTCCTTTTTCGAGCAACATTGTGTCAAGTCCGTTTTCATTTTTCAAGAATTTAGCCAAATTTACTTTGTGAAGTGCTTGCCACATTTCGGCTTCAGTAGCATTGGATTTTGCTAAACATAGATTTTCTCGAATGCTACCTTTAAAAATATATTAGTTTGCGCTGACAAGTGTTACGTTTTTTGCCAAGCTCTTTTTTGATATTTCAGAAAGTTCTATATTTCCGAGTTTTATGCTTCCGTAGTAATTTTCATTGTTTTTCGTCAATATTCCAGCAATTGTTGATTTACCACACCCGCTTTTACCAACTATAGAAACAAAACTATTTTTGGGTATTTTCATATTTATGCCTTTTATAATTTGTTTCTCGTCGTACGAAAAATAAAGACCGTCTATATTAATATCGGTGCCTGTTACTTCGTGTGTTTTGGGTGTGTCATCTTCTATGTCGAGCAAGGTGAATATTTTTTTGCTCGCTGCAATTCCATTCATTGCAATGTGAAAAAAGCTGCCTAATATTCTAAGCGGTAAGAAAAAATCCGCACTTAGCATCATTACAGCAATCATTCCCATTATATCGATATTTCCCGCATTAAACTCAAATAATGCAAAAATAATACCGAGTGCTGCGCCTCCATATGCCACAATATCCATAATAATTATGGAATTAAGTTGCATTGATAGAACTTTCATAGTTATTATTCTAAAGCGTTCGGCTTGGTTGTTCATTTGCTTATGTTTATACTCATCGCTGGTATATATTTTCAATGTATTAAGACCTTGTAGGTTTTCTAAGAAATTATCACCCAGACCTAAGTATTCACCCCAGTATTTGCCGAGCAGTTTTTTTGCGAATTTCTGTACAATTATTATTGATATTGGGATTAAAGGCACACATATAAGTAGAATCACAGCAATTTTAATATTGATAAAGGAAACCACCGCGAATAAAATAATCGGTGAAATCATAGAATAGAAGAATTGTGGTAGAAAATTGCCGAAGTAAGTTTCAAGCTGATCCACTCCTTCGATTGTGATTTGTAATAGTTCTGCAGATGACAGATTTTTGTGTATTTACTTCCGAGTTTTATTACTTTGTCGAATATCTTGCAACGCAAGAGATTCTTGATAGATTTCGAAACCAAATAGCTTTGCGCGCTCGCATAGTATACTGTACAAACCTTTATGCAAATGCAACTAGCAATTACGAGTGCATAATGTAAGAAATTTGATGCTTGCATAGTTTTCAGTGTCAAATCGCCAATAAACGAACTGATAGTTATCATCAAAACAATATTTGATATAAGCCCTAGTAGCTGTAAAATTACATTTTTAGCAACGTGCGGCATCGCTTGTGGGGCTACTTTAATTAATCTCTTATTAATCATTTTTCTCTGTTTTAGTTTGTATATTGATACTCTTTAAATTATTAGAATTTAATATCGTATTTTAAGTATATTGATAAGTGTTAGTTAGAAAAAACTAACACTTAATATTAATATGAAACTCTAATAAAGTCAAGAGTAGAATTTATTATAATATGCTTACTGTTCGGCGATCTTTCCTTTGAACTTTATTCTAAATATATTGTTGACAAAATAATATAATTAAGCTAATATAGTTACATGAACTTAATTATACACCAATCGAACACTCGCATTTGTATAAGATAAATTTAACGGAGAAATAAAATGAAAAGAAATATAGTTAAAATACTTGAAAAATTATTCCATGATTATGCAATAGCAGAATTGCAAAGAGCTTATTCTAACAACGATACGGGGGATTTGTCTTATCACGACGTATTGTATTTAAATATTATCGAGGCTCACCCAAAAGAATATACCTCTTCGCAAATAGCCGACTTACTAGGAGTAACAAGACCATCTATTACACAGAAAATAAACGAACTGTGCAAAAAAGGATATGTAACTCGAACACAAAGCGAAACGGACAAAAGAGTATATTATCTTTCAATCAATAATGAAAAATCTGATTATTATAATCTGTCATCGAAAGAAGTACTAGATGCGGAAAAAATGTTGATAGAAAAATATGGAGAGGAAAAAGTTGACCTTTTCAATCAAATGCTTGAGGATTTCACATCTTTCTCTGAGGATTAAATGGAGTAATTTATAACATGGAATTAAATGAAAAAAAACTATCAAAAAAATTGAGCAATTATAATGAGATAGAACTGTTTATGAAAAGAGTCTTTCCAAAGGAAGAACTTATGCCCATGTGGGTAATTCGTACACTTACAAAAATAAAGAAATATGATTTTAATGTCTATTACGACGAAGATCTATTTGTTGGGATTTTATTCACAATAGATTCGAAAGATATGTTGTTCGTATTTTATATTGCGGTAAACGATAAAATTCAGTCAAAAGGATATGGTTCAAAGTTACTGCAAGTCTTATATGACAAGTATCCTCAAAAACATATTTCACTTTTTATTGAAACGATGTCTGACAAAAATGCGGACAATTATGAACAGCGAATAAAAAGACTTGCCTTTTATGAAAAAAACGGTTTTTTTCATACAGGACTGAAAGCTGGTTTCAAAACACCATTTATCGATATTTTGTCTACGGATAAAAATTTCGATACAATTAAGGCGAAAAAACTACTACGAGGTATGCCAATGAAAATTTTTACTTAGATAATGGAAAAAGTTTCATTAGGCAATGTTATCTCTAACATTGTCAATCTTTGTTTGTAAATTGCTGTTTGAATTATTTGGTTTAGTACAGTTGTAGTAAAGCACACCTGTGTTTTTTGATATTTTTAAACTGTTTTGTATAACTGATACTGAATGAATTTAGATTTCTTACCTAGTAAATCTAAGGATTTGTATATGTGATGAAGTTCAAGATTCTAAAAAATATGAACTTTTCAATGTAGTAGAGGACTTATATGATATTGGAAGTGCCAAGTTTCCGTTTTTTTAGAATCTGTAACAAAATATTTTTTTTTGTGTTATAATTAAATATAATGAATCTTACAGTGCAAACAATTTTGACTAGTATTGGTGAAAAAATAGGAACAAAGCTATATAACAAAGCCGAAATATTTGGTGGAGTGGTTTTGATTACTATGGCTGTAATTTTATAATAGAAGGACTACAAACATTTCACTTCAACCGTGTAAATGCGTTAATTGTTTATCCTTATAATTTAGTATCGTAGGATTATTCTTTCTTAACAATAGCACAAGCACGCTTGAGTTTAGACTCTATTTAATAGTAACAGCACAATTCGTACGAGGAGGCAAAGCAATGAAAAAATTAACTGCACCGATTATCATTACTCTAATAATAATTGGGTACTTGATTTTTGGGATGACGACGATGATGACGCTAATGCGGTATTCGGGTGTACCAATGATAATATACATTATGACGTTAATAATTCCTGTAGGTGCAGGGATTGGAATTTTATTGGCATTGGTTAAAAGGATAAAGGAAGTTAAGAGAGGTGAAGAAAATGATATTAGTAAATACTGAGTACATTACGGGTAAAACACTTAACATGTTAGGGCTAGTAAAAGGAAGCACAGTTCAAAGCAAGCACTTAGGAAAAGACATAATGGCAGGATTTAAGACAATGGTAGGTGGTGAACTTGAAGGCTATAGCGAAATGATGAACGAAGCTAGGTCAATAGCAACGATGAGAATGGTAAACGAGGCACAAGCTATGGGTGCCGATGCTGTAATTAATGTTAGATATACGTCTTCAGCGATTGTGCAAGGTGCTGCGGAAGTCATCGTGTACGGTACAGCAGTTAAATTTATGTAATAAAACAATTGTGGAGCAAGAAATCATATCATGGTATTATCATTATGCATGTGTTAGAAAAGAGACTAAATTAAGTGATAAGAAGCTATAGTGTAATTAGATGAAATAGATGCCACCTAATACATTACAATTTAGACTTTACGTTTAATATTTAATACGGACATAACCAATTAATACGGAGATTGCTAAGACAACAACTAATGTCCAAAGACTCCATTTTCACAATATCTAAGAATGTAATAGCTTACTATTTCGGTAAGTAAATTACATTCTTTTTTTATGCTTTATTTTTGGATTGTTTCGGATTAGTTGGAATTAGTACCGGAAATAACTTATGCAGTAACCATAATTATGTTTAATGGAATTACTTTATATGTAACAATTTACATATATGTGGAGCTTTTGCATATCGCAATTATGTTGCCTGCATGTAACCTTTTTCATTTCATATTTTACTTTACATAAACTTAACAATACTATGGTTTTTTACTTAACATTACTTGGTTAAAATACTACAGTATCATAAAGGAATACGAAAATATTTAAAAAAGGAAATGGAGAAAAATAATAATGAAAAAGTTTTTGGCAGTTATGATGGTTGCAATTTTATCACTAAGTGTATTGGCAGGATGTTCATCTGATACTTCAGGAGATGCAGAAGGCCTTTCGGGCACAGTTACAGTTGGCGGTTCTACTTCTGTAGAAGGAGTTATCTTGGGAGCGATAGAAATATTCACTGAGCAAAATCCAGGCGTAACAGTTACATATGACCCTACAGGTTCAAGTACTGGAGTAAAAAGTGCTGCGAGTGGTGACTATGATATAGGTCTTGCAAGTCGTGACGTAAAAGAAACTGAAATTGCAGATCTTGGAGCGATGGGTACAGTATTTGCAATCGATGGTATCGCAATAGTAATAAACAATACAAATTCAGTAGGTGATTTAAGCCTTGAGCAAATAACTGGTATTGCGGACGGTAGCATCACAAACTGGAACGAAGTTGGCGGAGAAGACGCTCCAATCGTGCTTATCGGACGTGAAGCAGGTAGTGGTACTCGTGATGGATTCGAAAGCATAGTAGGAGTTGAAGAGTGTGTATACGAGCAAGAACTTACAAGCACAGGCGGAGTAATCGGTGCTGTATCTCAAAATCCAAATGCGATCGGTTATGCGTCATTGTCTGCGGTTGATGATCAAGTAAAGGCAATCACAGTTGAAGGTATAGAAGCTACTGAAGAAACTATCAAAGATGGAACATACAAAGTTCAACGTAATTTCAACTTTGTTACAGTAGAAGGAACAGAATTAAGTGAAGCTGCTCAAGCGTTTTATGATTTCGTATTGAGTGCAGATGCTGAAGAAGTAATTAAGAATGCAGGAGCTGTGCCAGTTGCAAAGTAAAGTATTAGGAAGTATAGTGCCGGGATCAACACGTCCGGCACTGTCCCATAAAAACAAGAAAATAATATCCCCAAAAGCACTAGAACGCATTATGTCTAGTATTTTTTCTATTTGTGGACTTGCATGTGTACTCATGGTTTTTTTTATAACAGTATATGTTGTAATTGCAGGAAGTCCTGCTATCGTCGAAATCGGATTAATCGACTTTTTGTTCGGTACTAAATGGGAATCAACAGCTAGTGAGCCATTGTTTGGAATCTTGCCATTTATACTTACTAGCATTTGGGGAACACTTGGCGCAATCGTTATAGGTGTGCCGATCGGAGTGTTGACTGCTATATATTTAAGTAAGATGTCGGACGGCAAGTTCGCATCGATGATCAGAGGTGGAGTAGAACTTTTAGCGGGAATTCCAAGCGTGGTTTATGGACTTATCGGAATGTTAGTGTTAGTTCCATGGGTGATGAATACTTTCGATCTTCCAAGTGGCGCAACACTTTTTGCAGCCATCATAGTACTTGCAATTATGATACTGCCGAGTATCATCTCGATTAGTGAAACTGCACTTTCTCTCGTTCCACGTGAATATGAAGAAGCAAGTTTGGCACTTGGCGCCAATAAAATTGAAACGATCTTTAAGGTCAGTGTGCCGGCTGCAAAAAGCGGAATTGTTGCAGGTGTAGTCTTGGGAATAGGGCGTGCTATAGGGGAGGCCATGGCTGTTATGATGGTTGCCGGCAATGTGGCCAATATGCCTGAACTTTTTGGTAGTGTAAGATTTTTGACTACCGCGGTTGCAAGCGAAATGAGTTATGCTTCTGGATTGCAGGAACAAGCACTATTTAGTATAGCATTAGTTCTTTACATTTTCATTATGTTAATCAATGCAATATTGAATAAGGTTTTAAAAAAGGATAACACAAAATGAACTTAAAAATACGAAAAAAAATGTATTCAATGTCATTCAAAATATTGATATATCTTTCGGTTTCACTCGTGATAGGATTACTTGCGTTACTCGTAGGATATATATTCGTAAAGGGATTGCCATTTTTATCATGGGAGCTACTGTCCACTTCACCAAGGCATAGTACAGGATCTATCGGGATTCTTCCTAATATAATCAACACGCTTTACATAGTGGGCTTAACGCTTATAATAGCATTGCCTCTTGGAATAGGTGCCGCAATATATTTAACAGAGTATGCAAAAAATTATAGATTTATAAGGGCGGTCGAATTTGCGACCGAAATACTTGCAGGTATTCCCAGTATAATCTATGGATTGGTTGGAATGTTGTTTTTCGTTAGAATGCTTGGATTCAAAGTCAGTTTGCTATCGGGAGCACTTACGATGACAGTTGTTATCTTGCCAACAATTATCAGGACTACACAGGAAAGTCTAAAATGTGTCCCACAAAGTTATCGAGAAGGTGCACTTGGTCTGGGAAGCGGAAAATGGCACATGATCAAGACGGTTGTTTTGCCTTCTTCCATCTCTGGAATCGTAACAGGGTGCATACTTTCTATTGGAAGAATTGTTGGGGAAAGTGCAGCTCTTTTGTTTACAGCAGGGATGGGAACAGCAATAGTGAGCAACATATTTACGGCACTGGCTAGCGGTGGAGGAACCTTATCGGTCGCACTCTATATGTATGCGATGGAAAGAGCGGAATTCGACATAGCATTTGCAATCGCCGCATTGCTTCTGATGTTAGTCTTTATTATCAATATAGGAACAAAGATATTAAAAGGCTCGTTGACTCGTAAGACGAACTAATTTATACTAAGAGTATAGATTTGTAAAAAATGAATTGGCACGTATTAAATATATCAATGAACTGCCATATGCGATGACTTATAACTAAGTTTACTGAAGAAAGGTAATAAAATGAAAGAAGCGATAATCAGCGCTCAAAATTTCAATTTGAACTATGGCGATCTCCATGCCATCAAAGATATTAATTTAGACATACCGGAAAAAGAAATAACGGCGTTCATCGGTCCTTCCGGATGCGGAAAGTCCACATTTATCAAAAGTATTAATAGGATGAACGACTTAATACAAGGCGTAAAAATCACAGGAAATATATTATTTGAGGGATCGGATATTTACAACCCATCCGTCGATGTAACCGAATTGCGAAGAAATATAGGGATGGTATTCCAAAAACCGAACCCATTTCCAAAATCGATATATGACAACGTCGCATACGGTGCAAAATTGCATTCTAGTTTTACGAAAGCGGAGCTTGACGAACTTGTAGAGCAAAGCTTGAAAGATGCGGCACTTTGGAATGAAGTAAAAGATAGGCTAAAAAAATCAGCATTAGGATTATCTGGGGGACAGCAACAGCGTCTTTGTATTGCCCGTGCATTAGCTGTGCAGCCTAAGGTGTTGCTTATGGACGAGCCAACTTCCGCACTTGACCCTATATCTACATCGAAAATTGAGGAACTTGTACTTGAATTAAAAAAAGACTATAGTATAATTATTGTAACACATAACATGCAACAAGCTCTTAGAATTTCCGACAATACTGCATTTTTCCTGCTTGGAGAAATCGTAGAATACGATAAGACAGAAGTCTTGTTCGATGTGCCGAGTGATAAGAGAACAGAAGATTATATTACAGGTAGATTCGGATAGACACTTTAAACTATAGATGATTACGAAAGGGTTCTTTTATTTATATATAGAGACGGGGGACATCGTGCCATTGGTATAAATGAACTCATAGTGTGAATAGATTTGTATATGTACTTATAGGAGCGGGAGCCGGTGTAAGGCTCCGATTGGAAATAGATTTTAAATATACTTTTATTAGAGGTATATATGAATAGAAATATAGGAGAAAAAAATGCGCAATAAATATGATGAAGACTTGCAAAATTTGCACAACAGCCTAATAAAAATGGGTGGACTATGCGAACATGCGATTTCTTTAGCCATGAGTTGCTTCGAAGAGGACAGTGATGTGTCTGTAGACACAGTGAGATTAACAGAAGTAAAGATCGATGAGTACGAGAGAGAAATAGAGCGACAATGTATGAGACTCCTCTTGCAACAGCAGCCAGTGGCGGGAGATTTGAGAAATATATCGGCGGCACTTAAGATGATAACAGATCTTGAGAGAATAGGAGATCAGGCCGTAGACATTGCAGATTTATCAAGGTACACTACTGAATTGAATTCACACATACTCAGTATGGCAAAGACGTCGATAGAGATGCTATCTGCTGCCATTGATTCTTTCGTAGGTTCTAACTTGGAACTTGCCCAAGATACGATAGAAAAAGACGATATAGTCGACGGATTATTTTTGGATGTCAGACGTGATATAATAGAAGTATTAAGATCGAATAACGATAACGCTGAGAACATGCTGGATATGCTTATGATTGCCAAGTATTTAGAACGAATTGCAGATCATGCTGTGAATGTAAGCGAGTGGGTGATTTACTCTATAACTGGCAAGCATAAAGGAGAGGATTATGATAGCGATACTAGAAGACGATAAAAGCATACGTGAACTAGTTCTTTATGCACTCAAAAATGCGGGATTTGATGCACAAGGATTCACTCAAGGGAGCGAATTTTTTGATGCGCTAGAGGGAAATTCTCCGGAGTTACTTTTGCTCGATATTATGCTGCCTAATGAGGATGGTTTCGAAATTTTAAAGAAGTTGCGTGACAAGGATGCCACAAAAAATCTTCCTGTTATAATGCTAACAGCCAAGGATACAGAATATGATAAGGTAATCGGATTGGACACCGGGGCGGACGACTATATAACAAAACCATTTTCTATTCTCGAATTGATATCCAGAGTAAAGGCGCTGTTGCGAAGAACTAAAGACAGTGGCGAGAAAGAAGTAATAGAATATAAGGGTTTGAAAATATATGATGATGAGCACAGAGTTATTGCAGGCACGTCGTCGGTCGATATGACACTAAAAGAATATAAAACCTTGATGTTACTCATGTCCAAAAAAGGGAAAGTACTGACTAGAGATGAGCTCCTAAACAATGTATGGGGCTATGACTTTTGTGGTGAAACTAGAACTGTAGACGTACACATACGGACTATCAGAGCAAAACTGGGTGAATACGGAGAATATATTGAAACAGTACGTGGTGTTGGATATAGGATAGGAGGAAGCAATGACAAAAAAAATTAGTAGAGTTATAATTCTAGTATCGTCTTTGACCCTATTATTCGCAATAGTCTTGATTTTGGGTAGTTTATATAACTACTTTACAGAAATACATAAAAATGACCTTAGAAACAATCTTGACATGGTGTCTATCGGAGTTTCTCAAAATGGAATAGATTACCTAAACGAGATTGATTCCAATAATTTTCGTATTACATGGATAGACAATGACGGAACGGTTCTTTTCGACTCTAAGGCGGATAGCAAAACGATGGAAAACCACGCGGATCGTGAGGAATTCATAGAAGCACTAAACGGTGGAATAGGAGAGGGGAGTCGTACTTCTGATACACTTTCTGAGCAAACCCTATATTTAGCAAAAAAACTTGCGGATGACACTGTCATACGTACATCGATTACTCAAGACACAGTGGTCTCGCTTCTATTTTCGATATTGCCGTTGCTCGTTTTAATAGCGCTGTTTGCTGTAGTTTTGTCTACGATACTTTCGTCTAAAATTGCGAAGAAAACGGTTGAGCCACTCAACAATCTCGATCTAGATTCTCCGCTTTCTAATGATGTTTACGATGAAATATCACCGCTATTGCATAGAATAGAAAAACAAAATAGGGAAATAGAATCTCGAATAGATGAAATAAAAGAACAAAAAGGTGAAACCGAGTTCATTACAGAGAATGTCGCAGATGGCATACTTATTCTAAACAAAAAAGGGTATGTCATATCGTGTAACAAAGTTGCTAAATCTCTTCTTTCATGCGCAAACGACGACTATTATTTGAATTTTCTCCGAGACATGCGATATGAAAACTTAATCGAAGATGCGTTAAAAGGCATTCCGGGTAAAATGAAAATACAAATTGCGGAAGAATTTTTCATGTTTTCGGCAAGCCCTACTTCACATACCGAAAGTGATTTTTCGATATTCTTGTTTATACATAACATTACCGAAGAAGAAAATGCTCAGGCTATTAGAAGACAATTTTCCGCAAATGTTTCACATGAACTGAAAACGCCGCTGACTAGTATCATGGGGGCATCTGAATTAATTTCAAACGGATTGGTTAAGCCAGAAGATGTAAAAAAATTCGCATCAAATATTCATACAGAGGCGACTAGGTTATTAACTCTCGTCCAGGATATCATAAAAGTTTCGAGATTAGACGAGCAAACAAATTTCGAATTCCAAACGATCAAGCTAGCAGATATCACCAACGAGGTAGTGGAGCATTTGCAGAAAAAGGCAGAGAAAAAGAAAGTTTCAATAAACCTACACACTACAAATGCAAAAATAAATGGAGTTGAAACAGTCGTGTACGAAATGCTCTATAACCTTTGTGACAATGCAATATCATATAATAACACAGGCGGAGAAATCCATATTAATATGCTATCCGAAGGCGACAAGATAGCGTGGAAGATAAGGGATACGGGGATAGGGATTCCAAACACAGATTTGTCTAGAATATATGAACGCTTTTATCGAGTAGACAAGAGTCATTCAAAGGAAATCGAAGGAACCGGACTTGGGCTTTCTATAGTAAAGAATGGTGCAAAACTCCATTCTGCTGAAGTTGAAACCGAAAGTGAAATAGGAATAGGAACAAATATTACTTTAAAATTCAAAAAAGCAACGATTGCTTAAGGAAAGGGCGACACCACAAGCGAGGGGTGTCGCCCCTTTATGTTTTTCTGCCATATTTTCACTTTATATTTTATGTAATATCACAGCCTTATATTTTCTTGTCCTGTCGCAGCATTGCATTTTATTCAAGTTAACGCAGAATTATATTATTTCTGACCTGTACGAAATTGCCTTGACTGGACAATTAATATAGCAATCACCGCACTCATCGCAACGGTACATATCTATCTCGTATGAGCCGTCTTCCTCTCGAATTGCCACGAAAGAACATTTTTCTTTGCATGCACCACAAGATATGCATTTATCCTTATCTATCTTTAAGCCCTTGATTTTTTCCTTTGCTCCACCATAGGAGAAGTATTCTCTTTGGAGTTTGTTTTTACGGCTAATTTTTTCAAAATCATAGTCGAAAACATCTCCATAACCCTCTGTAATACAAAAAATCACCATAGCACGGTATTTTTCTTGATCTTTGATGCAAAAATCGAATAGTGGATTATTTTTTTGTTTGATATCATCAATTGGTATTTCTTTGACTTTGCCTGTCATGCGCATTGCATAACCACCCTCAAAAATAGGGAACCCATTTTCATCATGTTCTACTTGTGTCTTTGCATTCAATCCGCAAATAGAGATCCACCCTGTCTTCTTAATGTTGTAATAAAAGTCTTTAGTAAACATAGTCATAAAGTAAATTCCCTCATCGTCGTATGCTCTTAGATGAGCAATTCTTGACTCAGGTACTCCCTTTTCATCGACCGTCGTAAATGAGAGACAGCCGATTTTTTCAAACTTTTCGTAGATTTCTTTTATAGTCATTTCTTTTCCTCCTAGTTAATTATTTCGTAATTAGATAACAGGTTATTAAGGAACTGTCGGGACGATGTGGGCACCGTCTTTTACTGTGTAGCGATGTTATATGTGTAAAAATTCCTGTAATTCCTTTGTTTTGGGGTTTAGCAAACAAGATGCCACCCCATGTTCACAAATGCGTCCATTTTTGAAGAAGATGATGTAATCGGCAATATTCTTGAGGAATGATATTTCGTGTGTCACAAAAATAAAATTAATTCCCTCATTTTTGAGTGTTGTAACCGATTTGAGCACTTCGCTAGTGAGTATCGGGTCGAGGGCTGCGGTCGGTTCGTCGAGAAAGATTAGTTCCGGGTCTGTCGACAATGCACGTGCTATCGAGCATCGCTGTGCCTGCCCACCAGAAACCATGCTTGGCTTTTTGTTTGCTTCGTTTTCTATGAATAGTTTTTTGAGCAAATCAAGTGCTTTATTGTCGGCATCGGATTTATCGAGTTTCTTTGTCTTCCTTATGATAAGTGAGATATTTTCTTTTAGCGTTAGGTGTGGGAATAAGTTATGTTTTTGAAAGACTACACCTATTTTTTCTTGAAAAGCGATTTTATTCGTAATTGGAGAAATTCCATTTATATCTATAGTTCCACTGTCGGGCGTTTCAATGCCTGCTAATTGTCTAAGTAGAGTCGACTTTCCACAACCCGACTCTCCGATTATGCCAATTGTGCCGACATTTTGTACATTTATACAGACATCGTCAAGCACTACTTGATTATCATATTTTTTTGTTAAGTTATTAATAGTTATATTCATACAGCCACCTTCTTTGCTACATATTTTGCGAGCATCGATAATGGTATCGTTATTATTAGATATAGTATCCACATCGTATAATAACCCTCAATCGCAGCCCAATTTTTAGACGAGATTACTGTCAATACATAGGAGATTTCGGTAACAGAGACGATTTTGAGCAATGCGGAGCCTTTTATTATACTAGATAAATTGTTTATGAGCGAGGGAAGCAATGGTTTTACCATTTGCGGTATTATGATGTGCTTGTATTTTTCAAATTTTGTAAAGTGGTATAAATCCATCACGACGTATTGGTCATCGTCTACGACGGCCACAGCTGTTTTATAGGCATTAGATATATATGGCGCCATATACAAGGTTAAGGCAAAAATACCTAACGTAAATTTATCTGTAATGAATACTACGTCTCCTATTACATACACCGCTAAGAATATCATGATGAGGAGTGGTGTCCCCATCATGATTTCACTGAAAACTATAGCAAAAGCATTCGTGAGGTTATTTTTTGATCTTTCTGCCAAAAACAATGCAAACCCCAATACCATGCTACTAACCAGTGTTAGAATGCTTGCAATTACAGTAGTGATGAATCCATATATAAGCATTTGATAGTCCAAAAATATCAAGTCGTATCTCGGATTATCCACTGTGAATAGAAGTGCTAGGAGAATCAACGTAAAATATACAACTCCAGCTAATAAGAAACTCAGGCGTCTGTTCATTTGTTACTCCTTAATGAGAGGGTATATTATATAGTCAAGGCCAAGTTCGGGATTTTGCATGAATTCACCGATTCCTTCATCGTATTTCGTTCCAGCTTGCTCATAAAAGCCGCCATCTTCGTACATAGAAGCAATGAAGGCGTTTGCTTGCTCCAATAGTTCTGTATTTCCTTTTTTAACCGCAAAGCTTGAGCCGCTTACATCTGAAACTCCCTCGTAGACAATCGTTGTATCGGCGTTGGCCGCATGGTCACCCCAAACAGTGCTCGTACCCACCAATGCATCGGCCCTTCCTGTCGTTACTTCCATCAATGCAGATGCTATTTCTGTAAACTCCGTGACTTCTGCGCCACGCTCACGAGGAATACTTGCCGCAATCGTGCCGGAAAGCCCTGCGAAGAGCATACCATCTATTGAAAAAAAGTCGTCTTCGTTCATATCATTAGTAATGTTATGTTCAGTAGCAAACTTTTTATTCACGAGCACGAGAGTTCTGCCATATCTGTACGGCTCGGTAAAATCAGCTTTCTCTAGTCTGTCTGGCTTTTCACTCATGTCACTTATTATAATATCTATATCTCCCGTGTCAAGTGCAGGAATAAGCATCGAAAAGTCAGTATTCACTATTTTGACTTCCTTGCCAATATATTCTCCAAATGCATGAGAAATATCGACTTCCAATCCCGTAGGTACACCATCTTCTAAATACATAAATGGGTAAAACTTTAGGTCAATTCCTACGCGCAAAACATCATCGTTACTCTTTTTTTCATTAGCACAACTTGTCAGTCCTATCGTCAGTAATGCAATTGCAAGAATAAAGACTATCAATTTTTTCATATTGTTCCTCCTAACAAACTATATGTTGCAATTTTTTTCTATTAGTGTCATTATAATGTCATAAGAAATAATACACAAGTACGTTCTTTTTTGATACTAGTATCAAAAAAGATACCTAAAGGAGTAAATATGTCAAACAGAGATTTATTTGGAAAATGCCCGTATGTCACTACGCAAAAGTTATTATCTGGAAAATGGGCAATATACATTTTATATTTACTATCAGATAAAACGATAAGATTCAATGAGTTGTTGCGAATGATGCCGGAAGAAATGACACATACAACACTTTCCCGTCAATTGAAAGCATTAGAAAAAGAAGGTTTAATCACTAGAAAAGAATTTGGTACTATCCCTCCTAAAGTAGAGTATGAACTTAGCGAAATAGGAATTAAGTTTCTTCCCGTACTCGCTGCTCTTAAAACATGGGGGAAACAATATATCGATTTTCATAACAAAAATAAAGATTAAAGAGTTATCTTACCGCATTCTTGACTTGTTTTCACTAGATCCAGTTACAATTAATTCAGATGCTATATCGATAGTGGTAGTATTGCTTAATTATACAAAGAATGATATTATATAGTATCTGTAATAAAGGTACGAAATAATGAAAAACGAAATAACTTACAAAAGAATAATATTGGTAGTTTGCTTCGGAGTTGGTTTGAATTTTTTACTATCGGAACGATATGATCTTATCGATTTTTCAATTTCGATTATTGCGCTTATAATGCCGCTAATAATTGGGATTGCTTTTGCGTTTGCAATTAATATTCCAATGTCATTTTTTGAGCGTCATTTAAAGAAACTCGTTAATAATGAAAGAATCACTAGGATAATAAGTCTAATCACTGCAATTCTATCGATAGTAGCTGTTTTGGTAGTGCTAGGAATTCTCGTTGTTCCACAGCTTATAGAGAACATACGTGCTGTGGGAGAGGTTTTCCCTGCGGCATACGAGGAGTTCACTCTTTTTATTGCTGAATACGAAAAATATCTTGCACCTCCAATTGCTGAATTTCTCATAGAGTCGGATTGGGAATCGATGATATCGAGATTATATGCAACTTTTGAATCGGAAATTGTAGTCTTGCTTGACGGAACAGTATCGACAATCGGCAACATTGCAAATGGTTTCGTTAATGGAGCGGTTGGATTCATCCTTGCACTGTATTTTTTGATATCAAAAGAAAAAATTTCGGTACAGTGTGCGCGTTTTGTTGAAATATATCTTGGCAAATTCCGTAATAAAATATTCTATTTTTTCGATGTGATAAATACAACATTTAAAAGTTTTATCATGGGACAATGCCTTGAAGCATTTATTCTGGGCACGTTATGCATAATAGGAATGACAATTCTTCAACTGCCTTATGCATCGATGATTGGATCGTTGATTGGATTTACCTCATTAATTCCGATTTTAGGTCCATTGATAGGATTTTTCTTAGGTGCTGCGCTGATTCTTATGGTAAGCCCTATGGATTCTCTTGTATTCATGATTTTTGTCCTTATCCTACAACAAGTTGAGGGAAATCTCATTTATCCACATGTAATGGGCGGAAGGGTCGGAATTCCACCGATGTGCGTTCTTTTTGCAATTACAGTCGGTGGTGCTTTGGGTGGACTGCTAGGTATTTTGTTAGCCGTTCCTATTTTTAGTGTGATATACGTACTTCTAAAAGATAATATGAAGGCTAGAGAAGATAAAAAAAGGGCATTGCCTACCAACTGAGATAATACAATAATAAACATAACCACGTAGTAAAAATAGCGAAAGGATTCATAGTTTATGTCAAGAAGAAAACTAGGTGATAGATCTGATGGAAAACGCATCAGAGATTTAGATCCATTGTTTACTGTAATGCCGCATTTACTTAAGACAAGGACTGGATCTCAGATTTTTTTTGAATTTGAGATGCCTGCTTCACATATAGAAGAATTTATAAAAAAACATCGACAAGCGGGGATAAAAATTTCGATCATGGACATTATTATCGCATCGCTTGTAAGAGTATATGCAAAAAAACCAACTATCCATAGATTTATTATTGGAAAAAAGAACTACGCAAAAAATACAATTGAATTCGCAATGACGATAAAGAAGGAAATGTCAGAAAACGCACCGGAAGCCACAATTAAGGTTGAATTTGAACCTACTGCGACAGTGTTTGATGTGCATAATAAATTGCAAGAGATTATACAGGAAAATAGAGGATTGTCGCAAGTGAACGACACGGAAGTTTTCGAAAAAATAATTTCTGCCACACCGGGATTTATTCAGTCTATGATTGTATGTATGATCTTATTTTTAGATAATAGAGGACTACTTCCCGCCAAAATTATAAAGCTTAGTCCATTTCACGCTAGTGCTTATATCGCAAACCTAGGTTCAATTGGAATTCAACCTGTAAAACATCACCTGTTTGATGTAGGTACTGCAAGCATGTTTATGACATTTGGTTCTAAATTCAAAAAAGTAGTCGCAGATAAAAATGGAAATTTTAAAGAAGAAAAGCACATAGCAATATGTGTTACCGTAGATGAACGAATTTGTGATGGGTATAATCTCGCTTTAGCATTTAGATTATTTCAAAGATATCTCAAAAATCCTGAGCATTTGACAATACCATTTGAACCTGATAATTTGACAGTTTCACTTGAAATGGAAAAAGAAGATGAAGAACAAGACGTATTATGATGTAATAAAACTCATTGCTAAAATTGTCTACCCAAGACGTGATGTGAAATATAAAGAAGAAATAATAGAACCAGCTATTTTTATTTCAAATCATTCGGGGATCTTAGGCCCTGTCGCTGCGGAGCTGTATATCGATTTGCCCAAGCGAATATGGACCATTGCAGACTTATTAAATAAGGAAACTGCTAGCAATTATATTTTCCATGACTTTTATAATGGAAGATCAAAAAGGTCAAAGAAGCTATGGCGAATTATTTCGCGCTTAACAATGCTGATATTGCGTCCAATTTTTGATGGAAATGAAAATTATATATTTGTAAACCGCAGCAATATGAGAATTAAAGAGACTTTTAATGAAAGTATAACTGCATTAATAGAAGGAAAAAGTGTTGTAATATTTCCGGAATGCCATAGAAAATATAATGAATTCATCAATGAATTCAGTGATGGATTTGTTTCTCTTGCAAGACTATATTACTCTAAAACAGGCAAGGATTTAAAATTTTACCCTACATATATGCCTAAAAACATTAGGGTGATTTGCGTTGGGCAACCTGTAATATATGATAGTAACAACAATAAAAATGAAGAGAAAAAAAGAATTGTCGAAGAATTAAAAGAAAAAATAACTGCATTAGCAGTTGAACTTGGTCCTCATGAAACTATTCCGTACGTCCAAAATGAATTCTATCAATTTTATCCTGAATTTATTGAAGACGACCTTGCATATTGGAAGTTTCTAAGTCATAATGAAAGTGAATAAAGGAGTAATAATGAGTTTTCTTCAGCAGTTTAAAAATAAAATGAAAAATTTGTCCAAGCGCCAATTTTGGTTGGTAGCATATCTTCCTATCCATTTGACATGGTATATGATACTTGAAGAAGTGCATGTCGATGAGTATTATATTGTTCCAGAGACAATCGACCATCTAATACCATTTTTCGAATGGTTTATTATACCGTATATGTTGTGGTTTGTGTACATGGTTTCTGTAGGTATGTACTACCTTGTCAAAGAAGAAAAGGCATTTGAAAAATATATGCTCACAATGTGGATTGGTTTTTTTCTTGCATTATTATTTATTTCTTTCGTTCCTACCGGGCAAGAACTTCGTCCAGATGTATTCCCAAGAGAAAATATTGCTACTTTCATCGTCGCATTTATATATGATTTTGATACTAACACAAATGTGTTTCCTAGCATGCACGTTATTGGCTCAATTACGGTTGGAGTAAGCATACTGCAAAGTGAGAGCTTGAAGAATAATTTGCCTATTAAAATCGCCTCGACGATAATGTGTATTTTGATAGTTGCGGCAACTGTGTTTTTAAAACAACATGCCTTTGTAGACATACTTGGAGGAATTGTTTTTTATATCGTTGCTTATATTTTAGCTTCTTTTATAACAAAAAAATGGCATAGCTAATTATTTATTTCCATATTTCGGTTAAGATTTTTTACGAATAAGTGAAAGGAATATATGACAAATGTATAAGAAATTTAACATCTATTATTTCATTTGCATTCTAACAATCACTATTGTTACATCTCTTATTAGTGTGTCATTTTTGAAGTATGAGGCATGGGGAAATGAGACAAGTGCTAGCACTTCATCTTTCGATTTTTCTAAACCAATAAGAGTGGGCTACTATACATCGTTTACGTCTTTTGCAAATGAAATTGATAGCATAAACAACAAAGGCTATGGAGTCGAAATCTTTGAGAAAATAGAGGAAGTGAGCGATCTAGAGTTTGAGTATATTCCAATAGAAGGAGATGGAATCGAAGCTTTGCAAAATGGAGATGTGGACTTGACGGCCTTTCATCCGAAAACAGATGAAAGAGCCGAGAAAATATTATATTCTCAATCCCAATACAGCAAAACATATGTTTCTTTAATGACCGATGATTTGGATATGCTATATGCAGATTACGAAGCAATAGACGGTAAAACGGTTGCTACATTTGAAGGAAACATCGCTAATGAGCGTTTTAGTTCGATGGCGGAAAGTTTGGGATTTTCTTTTGAATATGTATATGGACAGGCACATAACTATACCGAGCTAGATACTGATTTTGTTTTAGGATATTCGGAGCACAGAGATATAGAGGAGTTAAATAATGTTCTCGATGTTGGTGTATATAATTACTTTCTCAATGTAACTTTTGAAAATAAGGAATTACTTGATACTATAGATGTAATATTCTATGATATTGTTGCGACAGAAGGGAACTTTTTCTTAGAACTCGAAGAAAAATATGTGGCTAAAAATCTTGAAATTACACATCGCGGCTTGATGAGATCAGAGATTGAAACTTTACAGAGTAGACCTCTTGAGGTTGGTTATATTGCGGATTATGCGCCAATTTCATTTATGAATGAGGATGGATTTCCAGATGGATCTATGGTTCATACTCTCAATTACTTTGCCGAACGGTTCGACTTTGAAGTAAATTATCATCCTTATTCCCTCGATGACCCACTTAGTGAGTATAGTAATTATGACTTATTGCTTACTTTGTATGGACAGGATGAAAATATTTGGGATTATTATATTACTACCGAGTCGTATTATGTTATGCCGCTTTTCGCACAGATAAATAATGATTTATACGAAAATAATTACGAAGAACAGCAACTCACAGAATCAAATTTGAAAATTGGAACTTTGCCATATTTGACAGTGGATTTTACATCATTTGATGAAATGTATCCTGAAGCAACATTCATTTTTTATGATGATTGGCATCAAATGCTTGACAATCTTGCTGCGGGTGAACTTGACATGCTACTTTCCACCGAGAGCTCTCTTACATATGCGGAGATTTATCTCGAAAATACGGATAGTGTTACATTGAGTGCGAACACTGAAGTACATATGCAATATCTACTTAATGATAATATTGCTGATACATACCTCTCGATTATTAATGCCATGCTTGATCAGATTTCAAATACAGAGTACAAAACGATAATTGAAGCTTCCGCTAATGATTTTCTTCCGGATAAAGAATTAACCTTTTTACAATTTGCTGGAAAATACTGGTATTATTTTGTATTTTTCGTATTTATTGTCATGATAGGCTTTATAGCTCTTTATTATCATGATCAAATAAAGAAAAAAGAAGCATTAATTCAATCATATAATACAGAACCACTTACGGGATTTTTGGCGCCACACACATTTAGAGATGCTATGGCCAATATTCTTAAAGATGCAGCTCCGGGTGAATATGAATTAATTGTATTTGACATAGATATGTTCAAAAATATTAATACCTACTTTAGCGCAGAAAAAGGTACAGAAGTTATTCTTGCAATGGCAGATACAATGAAGAAAACTTTTGCGGGTACAGATGTAAAAATAAGCAGGAGAACTGCTGAACAATTCCTAATTTTGCGACGCGTAAATGAAGGAGGAACACTTCAGGAAATATATGAAAAAGGGTTTCTTCCGAATATAAAGAAAGTAATTAACGATAAATTCGAGGCGACTATGTCGTTTGGCAATGTGATTATAGATGACCCCGAAGAAAAGATAACTACTATCATTGGACATGCATACGCTGCAAGACTGGCGGGGAAAAAAACTCGTAAGACTACCTTTATTACTTTTGATGAGAAAATGAAAAAAGAATATAATAATAAGACGAGTATCTTATTTCGAATAGATGAGGCATTTGACAGTCAAGAATTTGTCGTCGAATATCAACCTAAAATAGATTTTGCTACATTGAAAGTTAGTGGGGCGGAAGCATTAGTCCGATGGAAACCAAAAGCAGAGAAAATGATATATCCTAATGATTTCATTCCAATTTTTGAGGATAATGGAACAATTATACATTTAGATTTATATGTGTTGGATAAAGTATGTAAATATATTAGTGAAAACAACGAGAATATGGATATTCCGCGAATTTCAGTAAATCTATCTTCACATACTATATTAGCTGAGAATATTGTAGATAAAATTTGTGAAATAACAACTAGGTATGAAATTAATCCTGAATATATAGAATTGGAATTAACTGAGAGTGCAGTTGAAACTGATACCCCTCTGTTTCTTGATGTGGTCAAGCAGTTAAAGGAGACGGGATTTTCAATTTCAATAGACGACTTTGGTGCAGGAGTATCTTCGCTGAATAGATTATCTAACATTGAAGCGGATATTTTAAAGCTTGACAAGGCATTTTTCGATTTTAAAGAAAGAGATACAAGAAATGCTGCAGTAATAAGCGACGTGCTCAGCATGGCAAAGCATTTAAACATGGAAGTCGTTGCGGAGGGAGTTGAAACGGCAACACAGGCGCAGTGGATTAAAGGCATGGGATGTGACTATGCACAAGGCTACTACTTCGCAAAACCGATGAGTGAGACTGATTTTAGAAATCTGCTCACAGATAAAAAGCAATTTGAAATAGATGTCGAGTAGTTGTACTTAATTTGATGATTTCATGCGAAAAATAGTACGAATAAAATGCAATAGAAAAAGCGATAATATGGGTAGACACTACATCTGTTAGGATTTAAACTAACATCGAGTGGCTTTCCATATCACCGCCTTGTAATTCCTGATATATGAATAGTTGGTTATTAATAAGCTATTTTACCTCTATTGTCCAATTAAACCTGTCTTCAAGCTCACCTATTTGTATTCCTCTTATTGTATCATATGTGTTTTTGGTTATCTCTCCAACTTCATTGTTGTTAATCACATAGTCAACCCCATTGTAATGTAATACTCCAACTGCCGATATTACTGCGGCAGTGCCAGTTCCAAAAGCTTCTTTTAGTTTACCTTCTTCAATTGCAGAGAGGACTTCATCTATCGTCAGTTTTCTTTCTGAAACTTTGTATCCTTGAGATTTTAATAGTTGAAGTACCGAATCTCGTGTAATTCCTGGAAGTATGGTTCCAGAAAGTGGTGGCGTAATAACTTCATCGCCAATTACGAAAAATACGTTCGATGAACCAACTTCTTCTACGTATTTATGTTCTTTTGCATCAAGCCACAATATTTGGTCAAATCCTCTTGTTGCAGATTCCTCCTGTGCTATCAACCCACAACCATAGTTTCCTGCACATTTTGTCTCACCAGTCCCACCATGCGCAGAACGAATATAGTTTTGCTCAACCCATAATTTTGTCGGAGATAAGCCTTTGGAATAATATTGTCCAACTGGGCTTAGGATGATAACAAACTTATAAGTATCCGATGCGTGAACCGATAATAGCCTGTCTGTCGCAAACATAAATGGTCTAATATATAATGACGTACCGGGCGCAGTCGGAATGTGGTCTCTTTCAAGAGATACTAGCTCCTTGATAGCTTTTACATACAACTCTTCATCCATTTTGGGCATACACATTCTACTTGCTGAATTATTTGAGCGCTTTGCATTCATGTCAGGCCTAAATAATAGAATTCGTCCATCACTCGTCTTATACGCTTTGAGCCCCTCGAAAAGGGATTGTCCGTAGTGAAAAACAAGTGCAGACGGCGCTAAAGAAAGCGGTCCAAAAGGCAAGATTTGACCATCATGCCAGCCTTTATCAGGAGAGTAATCCATTGTAAACATATGATCAGTAAAATCTTTTCCAAAAGTTAAGTTTGATTGATCAGGTTTTTGAATTGGTGTGTTTGTTTTAGTGATTGTAAATGTCATTTGTTTTGCCCCCTTGCAACATTATGTTTTGAAATACTTTATTTTTATTTTATTATAGCATACTTGCGGTATTTTTCAACAGAGAATCGCAAGAATAGTGTGACATATGTATTGACACACAAGATAAAATAGTAAAATATTTTACAATATGGCTTGACAAGAACTTCGATGTACTGTATATTGTATACAGTATACAACATGTGGATGCAAAGTATATATTGCGACATCCGAAATTCAAAATAAATCGTGCATCATCGTTGTATAACCTATTCACTACAAAGTGCGGGTGCAATATATTATCGTACCGTGCAATGAATCTATTATTTTATTAACACTGTTTAATTGTAAAGGAGAGTATTAATCATGTTTAAAAACACAATCGTAAGAAAACCATGCCCAGCATTGGTAGACGGAATTACAAGTGGATTGTATCCAGGAAAACCTGACTTTGAATTAGCTCAAAAACAACATGCACACTATATCGAGTGCCTAAAACAATGCGGCGTTGGAGTAGAAGTACTAGAGCCACTTGCGGATTATCCCGATTCAGTATTTGTGGAAGACCCTGCAGTAATCACTAGAGAATGCGCTATTATAGCTAACCCTGGTGCAGAATCAAGAAATGGTGAAAAAGATCATATACTACCTGCAGTTAAAAAGTTCTTTAGCGATGACAAAATATTCTTCATAACTTCTCCCGGGCTTTTAGACGGCGGAGATGTAATGATGGTAGGTGACCATTTTTATGTAGGTCTTTCGGCAAGAACTAATGAAGAAGGATTCAAACAATTTGCTGATATCCTTGCTAAATTCAACATGACAGCTTCTCTTGTTCCTCTTTCCGAAGTTCTTCACTTAAAGACAGGCGTTAATTATATCGAAAACAACATCATGCTTGTATCTGGAGAATTTATCGAAAAAGAAGAATTCGCAAACTATAAAAAAATCATCATTCCTGAAGGTGAAGAATATGCAGCTAACTGCATCTGGATGAATGGAAAAGTAATAGTTCCTGAAGGATACCCTGGAGTAACAAAATTAATCCAAGATGAAGGATACGAAGTAATACTTTGTGACACTTCTGAATATAGAAAACTTGACGGCGGATTGAGCTGCATGTCATTGCGTTTCTAAAATATTGAAAAACTAGACAACCTCTAATTCAGTACAACTTAAGGCAAGTAACATTGGAAACCCAATACTACTTGCCTTTTTAATTTCTTCAGAAGTTAAAATCTAATTGGTGTAAGCACTTCGAGTATTCCTAATCGTTTCATTATTCCTCCTTTCCAAGTTAATAAAAAGCCCACAGGGACATAGCCTTGTAAAGTGTGATAATTAAAGTTGCAATTTATATATCTTATTAAAAACAGAAAATCCGCTTTGTAAATAACGATATTTATGATAAAATTATACATAGTGCATATAGGGCATAGGGATTTAACAAAAGGTATATGGAGAAAATATGAATGAATTTTTACTACTAAAGGATCACGTTTATAATTATATCGTAGAGTCAATTCGAAATGGTACATTGTTACCTAATAATAAAATAAGCGAACAAGATATATGTGACGTGTTGAATATCAGCAGAACTCCTGTAAGAGAGGCACTTATACTCCTTAGTAGTGATGGCTTGTTGACTAATCACCCTCGAAAAGGATTCGTCGTAAAAGGTATGAGCATACGAGATGCGGAGGAAATATATCAGGTAATAGGTGCACTAGATGGTCTGGCTGCGATGCTAGCTCTTGATAAAATGAAAGAAGAGCATTATAACAAGATGCAATTTTATATAAAAAGTATGTATCTAGCAATAGAGTCCGATAGTATCGAGATGTACTACTCGCAACAAGAGGCATTTCATAATGTATATACAAATATATGTGGTAATAATCAACTAATAGAGTCTCTGGATCGTTTAGGTAAAAAGTTCTTGTTGAAGTCATATAATGTACTGATGGGCGATAACTATATGGAGATATTAAAGGATACAAATAAAGAGCACGAGGTAATTTTAGATCTTTTCAAAAAAGGTGACGTGGTAGAGCTAGAG
Source organism: uncultured Oscillospiraceae bacterium (assembly GCA_964367585.1). Classification (GTDB taxonomy): domain Bacteria; phylum Bacillota; class Clostridia; order Peptostreptococcales; family Anaerovoracaceae; genus CAYJGJ01. The sequence continues at coordinate 573,568 of CAYIYH010000001.1, read as the reverse complement.
AAGTACATTAAAATGACGCACTGGAAGATTGCCCATGCAAAATATACTGTAACAGAAGATTAGCCACACAAAATGTACGCAATAGTAAGATGACTTGCACAAAGTGAAGACAGAAGGCTAATCCTTATACAGCGAAAGTATTTTCCTTATATCATCTTGAAATAATAGCGACTTATCGCGAATTTCTTTTGGACAATTGATGTCTTCAAAATTAATGCTTGCATATGTCGCTTTTTCATTGTCGTGCGTCATTTGCCAAAATGGATACTTTATTATCGAGGGGGTGTTGTATCCCACACCTAGTTCTAAATAAAGAACTTTCTCATGTTTTGCCTGTGAAATGAACTTCAAATAATTATCGTATGCCACATGCCAGCCATCGTCTTCGACGAAATAGCTATCTTTGCGCAGATTGACAGTCATCGATTCTCCGCAAATAGGGCAATGTGGAACAAGTGCCCTAGGGATTTTTAAATCATAAAGATTATTGACCATTTCCATTACTTCATCTTTGTTATCATACGTTTTGTTGTGACATGCTTTGGAGCACGCAAAGACACCATAATCTCCTTGTGTATAAAAAAGTCTTTCTTTTGGAAAGCCACTAATCCTAAACAAATGGTCGGCATTTGTTGTTATTACGAAGAAGTTTTTATTTTTTACTAATTCAAGCAAAGAAGTGTAGCATTCGTTTACTTCCGCAAAATACCGATTATGATAAATATGCTTACACCAATACCCCCAAAGGTCCTCTGGGGTGCTGAATGGATAAAATGCGGAGGAATACATGTCAGTTAAGCTGTACTTTTTTATGTATTCTGGAAAAAGAGATTCAAATCTCTTCCCACCATATTGCAACCCGGCGGATGTCGAAAGGCCTGATCCTGCACCTATTACAATTGTGTCTGTTTCATTTATTATTATTTTTAACTTATTGATTTGCTCCGAGGAGATCTCTGTAGATCTCGTAGTCTCTATCTTTGAAGACATTAAAAATTACCTCCATTTCATTTTTCATGTTGTTCAGCATATTTTTGACTGTATCTATGGCAATTTTGGCTGCCTTATCGTTTGGAAAACGGAATTCACCTGTAGAAATACAACAAAAAGCAATGCTTTTCAGATTATTAGATATCGCAAGTTCTAAGCAGTTCTTGTAACAATTTTCGAGTAGGACACGGTCGTTTTGTGTTAAATCGGTATATATAATTGGGCCGACAGTGTGTAATACATATTTGGATGGAAGATTGTATGCATTCGTTATTTTTGCACTGCCTGTATGTTCCTCATGCCCTTGTTTTTTCATTATTTCGTCACAGTCTCTTCTCAATTGGAGGCCTGCTGCCGAGTGAATTGCATTGTCTATGCAACCGTGGCAAGGGGAAAAGCATCCTAGCAGGGCTGAATTAGCTGCATTGACGATTGCATCCACGGCCAGTCTAGTGATGTCTCCCTGCCATAGATAGATATGTGAGTCAGGTGATGCCGGAGACAGATCGTCCAACTTTACTACTCCTTTTGACAATGTTTCGCTTTTTAAAAAATAATCCTGTAATTGTAGAAAGTTTTCATCGAGAGGAAGAGGTGGTCTGACATTCATCAGAGATCTCAATAGGATTTTTTGTGATTCAATAGAATCTGAAAAACTCGCTGCCTGTTCTTTATATGTGGGCATTTCTTCTAAAAGGAGCGAATTTAGTTTCATCAGTGTATCTATCATATTTTCCATCATGTTGTCCTTTCTGGGCTCGAGCTATTCTCTCTGGGTTCAAGATGTCTCTGCGTGTTCATGGTGTTGGCCCCGGGGTTGTGTTATTCTCATTGGGGCTGAAGCGTCCTTTCTTCGTTTGCGGTGTGTTACTAACATTGCTATTATAATATCAATATGCTATTATAATAGCAAGCATAAGAAGCGAAAATAACATAAAATAGCGATTTCGAAATACAGCAATATACAGATGGCCTTAAAAAGAAGGGACATACATATGACAAGTATGAAAGTATACATATTAAGTATCACAGCGACCATTGCTTCGGCAACCCTTTTCGGATTTGCCCCGATAATAGTGCGGATTCTCGAGGGTTATGGGCTTACAATAGTAACAATCATATTTTTTCGTAATATATCCAGTTGCCTTGCCGCATTTGCATTGCTAAAAATTCGATCTAGTAACATTTCGATTACCCGCGACCAGTTTTTAAAGTTCATTTTCGTTACACTTTTTGGTATATGTCTTGCCAGTATTACTCTTTACAGTTCATATAACTATATAGGTGCAGGTATCGCAAGTGTACTTCATTTTCTTTATCCTGCATTTACAACTCTTCTTGTGTGGATGTTTTATAGAGAAAAAGCTGGCATGGGAAGAATCATTGGATTAGTGTTGACTATGATTGGAATGGCATTTATCCTCGAAATTGAAGGAAATTTTTCTTTATTTGGTGCATTTCTTGCTGTATTTTCCGGTTTGGCATATGCCATTTATCTATTAGGTATGGAAAAAACTAAATTATCAAATCTGCCGCCACTGCTAATAACATTCTATGTATCTTTGATATCTGTTGTTATCGTAGCCGCATATGGGGGGGTGACAAAGGGAATAACATTCGTGATTTCCTTTAATGAACTCATATTGCTTGCTATATTGGGTATATCTTCGTCTTTGATTGGAATTACACTATTGCAAATCGGAATTAAATACCTGAGAGCCTCTACGACAGCCTTGTTGTCGATGTTCGAGCCTATCGCTGGAATCATCTTTTCCATGCTACTACTTGGAGAGCAAATCTCCACGTTTCAGTGGATAGGTAGTGTGCTAATAATTAGTGCCCTCGTCCCATGTTTTTGGAAAGAGATAAGAGAATACTCATCGAAAAAAAGCACCGGGACGAAAAGACTGTAAGATTATCTTCCATAGCGGTGCTATTGACAGTTTCAACAGTTTCCTATATACTTAGAAAGAATAAGATGAAAAACAAATGCCCTATGCTCCTTATATGCATAGGTGCAATTTTTTATATTAATAGTTAAGCGAGGGACATAATTATGCATATGAGAGATATAATCGACAAAAAAAAATGTGGAGACGCATTGTCTAAAGAAGAAATAGATTTTGTAGTAAAGGGAATTGCCGACGGAACTGTTCCCGACTACCAGACTTCGGCATTGCTTATGGCGATAATTTTCCAAAAAATGAACAAAGAAGAAACCTTTGCGCTTGTAGACGCAATGAAAAACTCGGGAGATATAATAGACTTATCCGATATAGATGGAATTAAGGTTGACAAGCATTCTACAGGTGGAGTAGGAGATAAAACTACATTGATAGCCGCACCGATTGCGGCGTCGGCCGGAGTTCCGATTGCAAAGATGAGTGGAAGAGGGCTAGGAATTACAGGTGGAACAGTCGATAAAATGGAGTCTATTCCAAACTTTGAGACATCGCTCTCACGTGCTGATTTTGTAGGACAGGTAAACGATATTGGGATAGCAGTCATCGGACAAACGGGCAAAATAGCTCCTGCTGACAAGGAATTGTACGCACTTAGAGACGTTACGGCAACGGTCGAAAATGTAAGTTTGATTTCATCTAGTATTATGAGTAAAAAATTAGCTGCAGGAAGTGATGCCATAGTTTTGGACGTAAAGTATGGCAGTGGTTCTTTCATGGCAACATTCGAAGAGGCGAAAGAACTGGCGGAGATGATGTGCAGCATCGGAAAGGCTGCGGGGAAAAATACGGTTGCAATTCTTTCTAACATGAACAAACCACTCGGAAAAGCCGTTGGAAATAGTCTAGAGGTTATAGAGGCGATAGACGTCTTAAAAGGAAAAGGTCCTGAAGATATAGCCTATCTTTCTAAAGCAATTGCAGGCACGATGATATTCTTAGGTGGTAAGGCCAAGAGTGCAGATGAAGGGTTTAAGATTGCACAGAAAATGATTGATTCAGGCAAAGCGCTCGATAAATTTAGACAATTTGTATCGAATCAGGGCGGTGACACTAATATCATAGATGATTACTCTTTATTTACACAAGCAAAAAATAAAGGCGAAATAATATCGGATAAGGACGGCTATGTTTCTTCAATTAATGCAAGGGTAGTCGGAATTGCGACGCAAAAATCCGGCGCGGGTCGAGAAACGAAGGATTCACAAATCGATCTGGGTGCAGGGGTTATTATAGAAAAACAAGTCGGTGATGAAGTAAGAAAAGGCGATGCTCTCGCCATAATATATGCAAGCAGTGTTGAAAGATTAAAAGAATCGGTAGAATATATTTCTAGTGCATTTGTTATTGCGGATGCTCCGCCAGAAAAAACTGACTTGATCAGGGAAATAATAGGTGTTTAGACTAGAAGAACTAAGTGCGAACATAAAATAATAGATGTATAAACGTAATAATATTTCCAGTATTGCAAAGAGGATAATTTAATAAATGAGTTATAAAATTCGAATAGCAGCCTTTGAGGGCCCATTAGATTTGCTAGTGTACTTGATTGAAAATGCGCAGATGGACATATACGATATTCAGATTTCGGTGATAACGAATCAGTATTTGGAATATTTAGAGGAAGTTAAAAATGCTGACATTGAAATATCGACAGAATTCATCGTATTAGCGGCTAGTTTGATCGAAATAAAATCGAAGATGTTACTTCCAAGGACAAGCATAGATGGGGAATTGCAAATAGGAGATGACCCAAGGAAAGACTTAGTTCAAAGGATTCTTGAATACAAAAAGACAAAGTTAGTAGCTGAGGCTCTGATGAAACAAGAGGAATATGCGCTAAATATCTATGAGAAACCACAAGAAGATATAAGCGAATATATAGATAATCCCGACGAATTTTTAATCGTGGAGGTAAAAAACTTTGCCCAGGCATTCATGCAATTCATATACAAAAAACAAAAAGTCGAGACGCTGACGAAAGGGTATACGAGAATTAGACGCCCTGAATATACAGTCGAAAATAGAATGAAATTTATATTGTCTAAAGTAGAAGACATTTTTTCGAAGGTCAAAAATAGAATTAATCTCCGTGATTTAGTACAAGTAAAAGATGATAATTACGACATGGCGTTAACGTTCGTTTCAATGTTACAGCTAGTAAAAAATAGAAAAGTAAAAGCGATACAAAAAGCGGATTTTGCGGATATTTATATAGAAAGTTTGAAAGAGTGAACAGTAAAAAAGAAATAAAATCAGCCTGTGAATCGATGATGTTTATGTGGGGAGAGCCGCTTGAAAGTAAGATAGTTGCCGACATGTTTAGCATTTCTAAGGATGAAGCTTATCAATGTTTCATAGAACTAAAAAATGAATATGAAAAAGAAGAACGAGGCATACAAGTCCGAGAAGTGAATGGGGCATTCCAGTTTGTCACAAAAGCAGATAATAGTGAGTACATCAAGCGATTATGTACACCTGTTAAGGTGCGAAGACTGTCGCAAGCGGCATTGGAAGTTCTTGCGATTATTGCGTATAGACAACCTATCACAAAGGCAGAGATAGACTCTATCCGTGGTATAAAATGTGACAGAGTAATAGAGGGATTGATGAAAAAAGATCTCGTAGGCGAAAAGGGTAGGTCTAATGCCATCGGAAAACCGATGATGTATGGAACAACAGATAACTTCTTGAGGCAGTTCGATATAAAAAAATTAAGTGATTTGCCTGTAATAGAAGATATTGAAAGTGTTATAAGTGAGCATCCCGGTGATGATTATATTCAGTATGTTGAGGACGAGACTTCGAGCGAGGAGCAGATTTCCTTGGAGCTAAACGAAGACCTTTGTGGTGGTTCTAAGTAACCCTCTGTATCCGCAAAAAAATAGAATAAAGGTTAATATGAAGATGTGATATTAAAGATGCGATGAGAAAACACAACATAAAATTGTGATATGAAAATGCAACATGGATATATGATAATAAAAGAAACATAATTAAGGAGAATATATATGATTGATGTAACGAATTTAAGTGTTAGCTTCGGGGGACAGGTGCTATTTAAAGATGTAGATCTAAAATTTACACCAACTAATTGCTATGGAATTATAGGGGCTAATGGTGCAGGTAAATCTACCTTTTTAAGAGTTATTTCTGGGGAGTTAGAGCCGAGCACTGGAAATGTGTCCATACAAAAAAACGTGAGAATGTCTGTACTCAAACAAGACCATTTTGAATTTGACGAATATACCGTACTAGATACTGTCATAAAAGGAAATCCTCGTTTATACGAGATAATGAAGGAAAAAGAAGAGCTATATGCAAAGGAAGATTTTACAGACGAAGATGGCATAAAGGCATCGGAGCTGGAAGGCGAATTTGCAGAATTAGACGGATGGGAAGCGGAATCTGAGGCGAGCAAACTAATCCAAGGATTAGGTCTTGGCGAAGATATTTTATACAACACGATGGAATCTCTGACCGGAAAACAAAAGGTAAAAGTCCTGTTAGCGCAAGCCCTTTTTGGCAAGCCGGGAATCATACTACTGGACGAGCCGACTAACCATTTGGATGTGCTTGCGATAAGATGGCTCGAGGATTTCCTGATGGATTATGAGGGAACTGTAATAGTTGTTTCGCATGACAGACATTTTCTGAATGATGTTTGTACTAATATCGTCGATGTGGACTATGGTAAAATTAAAATGTACGTAGGAAACTATGAGTTCTGGTACGAGTCGAGTCAACTAGTCCAAAGAGTATTGAAGGATCAAAATAAGAAAAAAGAAGACAGAATAAAAGAGCTTCAAACTTTTATACAGCGCTTTTCCGCCAACAAATCAAAGTCTAAGCAGGCTACATCGAGAAGAAAGTTGCTCGATAAGCTAACGGTAGACGAGATGCCAGCCTCTTCAAGGAGATATCCATTTGTTGGATTTAACATGGAAAGAGACCCTGGCAAAGAAATATTAACAGTCGACAATATTTCGAAAACTATCGATGGAGTTAAGGTGCTCGATAAGGTTTCTTTCAGAGTAAACAAAGATGATAAAATAGCATTTGTCTCAGAAAATGAGCTTGCGAATACTACATTATTCAAAATCATAATGGGTGAAATGGAGCCTGATGAGGGAGAATATAAGTGGGGGACGACGATTACTAATTCCTATTTCCCTATGGATAACACCGCATATTTTGAAAACAACGACATGAACTTGATACAGTGGCTTGGGCAGTATACTCCCGAAACCACGGAGAGCTTCATGAGAACATTTCTCGGACGCATGTTATTCTCGGGTGACGATGTGTTCAAGGCAGTAAAGGTATTATCGGGAGGAGAGAAAGTTCGCTGTATGCTTTCACGTATGATGCTATATGGATCTAATGCACTCGTATTAGATCAACCGACAAATCACCTCGACCTCGAATCGATAACCGCAGTTAATAATGGGCTGATTGCGTTTAAGGGCGTCATCCTTTTTGCGTCACATGACCACGAATTTATACAAACTATCGCCAATAGAATAATCGACTTTACTCCTAATGGTATGGTCGACCGCTTGGGAACATATGATGAATATATCGAGGCGTAGAAAAGGTTGTAATAAAATCAGGTTTTAAAGTAAAGAAAGGAGAAAATATATCGTCTTTCAAAATATAGCAAAGGATATATCAAAAAAAACATGGGAATAATAAAAATAACAAGCAGTAATTTTGAGGCAGAAGTTTTGCAATCAAAAGAGCCGATTCTAGTCGATTTTTATGCGGACTGGTGTGGGCCGTGCAAAATGATTGCACCCGTCTTGGAAGAAATTGCAAGAGAAAACGATGCGTTAAAAATAGGGAAACTTAATACCGATGAAAGTTCGGACATTGCCATTAAATACGGAGTAATGTCAATCCCTACTTTAATAGTGTTCGAAAATGGCACGGTAAAAAATCAAAGCGCCGGAGTTATATCTAAGGCTGCGATATTAAAAATGTTTGAGTAGAAGATTAACTTTGTGTTTTTCGATGTTTGACAATGGCAAGGCCTGCGGTTGCACCTTCATAGACGGCTTTTGCAACTTGCAATAGTCCACCGGTGCAATCTCCGGCTGCAAATAACCCCGGCACATTAGTTGCCATGTTTTCGTCGATGACTATTTTTCCACCTTCCATGATTGCACCTATTTTCTTAGCGAACGAAGTTATGCCTGCGATACCATAAGCGACAAAAAGGCCATCGATATCAATTGAAGTTTCATCCACGAAAAGCACTTTTTCTATCTGGTTGTCGCCGACTACTTTGGAAATAACATTCTTGTTAAATATATAATTAGACTTGTCTATTGCAACTCCACTTGAATTTTCACTTTCTATTTTTTTTAATTCCGGCGATAGCTCGGTTCCATTCGTGAGGATTGTTACGCTATTTGCTATAGGTAGGAGAGTTTCTGCTTCATGTAATGCAAATTCTCCCGAGCCTAGTACTGCAACATTTTTGCTCCTATAAAAAAACGCATCGCAAATGGCACAGTAACTAACTCCTTTTCCTTCGAAATTCTCAATTCCTAGATTTTTAGGTGTGTTTCGAGCTGTTCCCGTTGCAAGAAGTACATTTTTTGTCTTGTATTGCTCCGTTGGAGTCGAAACAACAAAATCTCCATCGTAATCAATCGCAATTACTTCTTTACTAATAAATTTAACTCCGACAGACTTCGCCCCCAGTATTGCATCTTGTGATAGTTTAGTTCCACTGATCGCTTCCGAAAATCCATAGTAATTCTGAATTAACTCTGCTTTGTGCAATGCGCTATTGTCTAGTGAAACAATAGTCGTATCGAGTCCTGCTCGTGCAGTGTATAGTGATGCGGACACTCCCGCGGGGCCAGATCCTATTATAATTACGTCTTTCATGGTATTTCTCCTTTTCTATATTTGAGGACTATGTTGTATCTATAACCATGGCACGAGTTCCCCGCCTCTCGTGCCAGCTTGCAATCTTCGGCACGGACTAATCGTGCAAGCACGTTAGATCCTTAGCCTCGATTTAAAAGCGATGAAGATAAAAATTGCACAAAGAATAAAAAAATCCCTGCTTGGCTACTGTTAATACCACGCAGGGATTTTTGATTTAGACTATATTTCTTGCATTAATTTCATTTCTTCGTGTCTTTTGATTTTTCCAGTAGTTGTTTTTATCATAGGTTCTGTGGTAGTAATTATTCTCTTGATTTGCTTGTATATAGGAAGTGTTTCGTTGATAGCATATATGTCATCTTTTATTAGGACTTCAATTTCCTCATCTGTAATTATTGGATTTGGGCCGGTGAAATAATGCTTGTCATACACGATTTTAACAGATACTGCTAATCCTTGGCTCTTTTTCTCAGCAGCAAAAACCATAGATTCTGTTACATATTGAAGATTATTAATTAGTATTTCCAACTCTTCCGGATATACATTTTTCCCATTTGTCAGGACTATGACATTTTTCGCCCTACCATTTAGGAATAAGTATCCCTCGCTATCGATCCTGCCCAAATCACCTGTTCTATACCAGCCATCTTGTAATACTTCATTAGTTGCCTCCTCATTTTCGTAATAGCCGAGCATCACGTTTTCACCTTTTACTAAAACTTCTCCTTCGCCTGATTCGTTTGGACTGTCGATTTTCACTTCTACACTAGGTAAAGGAAGGCCAACAGAGCCTTTTTTCATTGCAGTTATGCTTTCGGCTGAAACTACTGGAGAAGTCTCTGTAATTCCGTATCCTTGTACAGTAAGAATCCCAAATGCGTTAAATGCTTTGAGCGCATCGGGGTCGATGGGGGCTGCTCCACTGATAAGGAATCTGATGTTTCCGCCCAGTTTGTCAAGAATTGATTTGAAAAATTTACGTCTTACATCAATTTTGAATTTTAAAAGAAACTGGGTGAGCCCTATTCCAAATTTTATAAGCCCTATTTTGCCTTGCGCTTCAACTTCCTTCATGATTTTTTTGTAGATTCCTTCAATTAGCGCTGGTACACAGAAGAATACCGAAACTTTGTACTCCACTAAGTTCTTTTGTAAATATTTAATTCCATCGCAGTACGCTGTGCATACTCCTGCTTGCATCATTACCAATTGTCCCGTAGAACCAAAGGTGTGGTGATATGGAAGAAATGCCATATTTATTTCACCAGGGAAAAGTGGCTCACAAGAAGTGGTTTCATAAGTATTTATCATAAGGTTGTGTTGAGAAAGCATTACGGCTTTTGATTGAGATGTCGTGCCAGAAGTAAAAAGAATTACTGCCATCGCATGTTTATCAATTGGTGCAGTAGCAAATTTATCTGTGCTATCATTATCTGTATTGTCTACTAATAGTTTTTCTCCTTCGAGTAAAAGGTGGTCTGTAGTTTCATATCCCTCAACTTCATCCATGCAGTAGAATTGGGTGAGATTTGTGCTTCCTTTTTCCTTTATTGTTTTGATCATTTCTTCCCGACCATCGTCAAAGAAAACAATATCCGCCTTACTTCTTTCTAAACATGATTCTAGTTCATCTAGCTGAAGTTCTTTGTCTATTGGAACGGCAATATTTCCATTTACAAGTGTGGCTGCATATGCAAGAAACCACTGGTAGGAGTTTTTTCCTACTATCGCGACTCTTTTATTTTTTAGTCCACGGTGCATTAGCGCAGTACCTATTTTATTTATGTCTTCCCATGTTTGTGCGTAGGAGATTATTTTGTAAGTTGTTTCCTTTTTGTTTTTAATTTTGAGTTTGAAAGCATCTAACTCTGCATACTCACTTGCAACCCCCTTGAAAAAATCTCTTAAATTTTCGTACTGTGTAACCTTGTTGATAAATTTTAGCTTTTTCACTTTTCACCTCTTTTCCCTTTTGTGTTTTGTTTTTCAAAATATGAGAGGATAATGATTTATCATCTCGTTTTATTACCTTCGAGCCTGCATTGACTATGCAGGCTCGTTGATGACTAATTCTCCTTTTGCGAAGACAACAGCAGTTCCCCCCACTTGTATGTTTACATTTTGTGCGTTTTCATTATTTATATTATGTTCTTTATTCGAACTACTATTTTTATCGTTGTTGATTTTAGTCATTATCGCAGAAGGTCTATTCATTGCCTCTCCTTGTAAGACCATGCACTCCGCATTGCCACTGATAATACTATCAAGATATAAGTAATATGTCAATGCTCCATTTGCTGTTCCCGTTGCTGCTTCTTCATCTATTCCAAACAATGGAGCGAAGTTTCTCGCATCACAGTATACTTTTTCAGCATTTACACCTGCACTCGAATTTAAGTTATTTGTATCATTGATGTTGTCTACTACAGATTTAGCGTTAAATTTATTAGTTCTTTTATTGTTTTCTGTAATATTACTGTCGCTTTCTTTAGTATTATTGTAATTTTCACTAGGAATACTGTAATTATCGCTATATTCGTTGTTAAGTGCAAAAGCATGCACCCCTGTTACAGCATATTCTTCTGATAAATCACTAAGTTTTTTCATGTCTGGAGCCAGTGCATTCAGTTGTTCTTTATTTGCAACAGGCAAGATAATATCCGGAAGTCCAGTCGTGATTATTTTAGGAAGCAACTCTGTGGTTTTATCGTCGGAATATGTATAGAGTGTCGGCTGATAGTTAATTCCCATTATTTCATACAGTTTTTTGATTTCGCTTGGGTTATCGATTACTTTAATTAGCCTTGGACTTGCCATCCCCATCAATATATTTCCATTATCAACGTGCACCGTTATAGTTTCGGCAAGTGTGTGGTTGGTGTAAGTGCAATTGTCTTTGATAATGCCTGCGTGTAGGAGGACATGGAACGCAGCGATTGTCGCATGCCCACAGAGTTCGACTTCTGCAGTCGGGGTGAAATATCTGATGTTAAATTCGTTTTCTCCTAGTTGTTTTACGAATGCAGTTTCAGAATATCTAAACTCTTCTGCTATTTTTACCATTATTTCGTCAGGGGGGAACCCATTGATGAAAGAGTTGCTTTCAATACTATCAGGTGTGGACATTTCATCATCAGATGGAAGCAATACGACCGCAGCGGGATTTCCCCCAAAGACTTTATCAGTAAATGCATGTGCTACATAGTATTTCATATTTTTTCTCCACTATTTTCAATAAAAAGGGGGATTATCGTAAATTCTGAATTGATTATCTACATTTAACTTCGAATTGATGTGTTGCATTTAAGTTTGAATTAATGGGATGCATCTAAGTTCTAATTTGGCCGCTTCCGTATATAATATACTTGGTCGTGGTTAGTTCTTTTAATCCCATTGGTCCTCTGGCATGAAGTTTTTGAGTACTTATTCCTATTTCGGCACCGAATCCAAATTCCTCGCCATCAGTAAATCTTGTTGAAGCATTGACATATACAGCTGCTGAATCTATTTCATTCAAAAACCTTTGCGTATTGCTATAATTTTCGGTAATAATCGCCTCAGAATGCTGCGTAGAGTATTTTCTGATATGCGCTATGGCCTCGTCTATATCGGCAACGACCTTGACAGCAATAATGTAGTCTTCGTATTCTGTTTCCCAATCTTTTTCGCTGGCAGGAATCGCATAAGGGACGACCGTGCAAACTCTTTCGTCTCCTCTTATTTCGACCTTTTGATTTTTTAATGCATCACAAACTGCTGGTAAAAAAGTCTCATAAATTTTTTCGTGCACTAATAAAGTTTCGCAAGCATTGCAAACTCCGGGTCGTTGTGCTTTTGCATTTACCACAATGTCTATCGCATTTTGGGTAATTGCTGTGTCATCGACAAATACATGACAATTGCCAACTCCTGTTTGAATTACAGGCACAGTACTATTTTTTATTACACTTTGTATTAGGGTAGCTCCGCCACGAGGTATCAAGACATCTATATAGTCGTTGAGTTTCATAAGTTCGGCAGCAGTTTCCCTAGACGTATCGCTTATTATTTGGATTAAGTTTTCGTTTACTCCAAGTTTTTGTAATGTGCGTTGGAAGATTGAAACTATAGCCTGATTTGTCCTGAGAGCTTCTTTTCCCCCACGGAGTATTACTGAGTTTCCAGATTTTAAACAAAGTCCAAAAGCATCGGATGTAACATTTGGACGTGCTTCATAAATAATAGCAATTACGCCTATAGCTATTCGTTTTTGACCTACGAGTAAGCCATTTTCGAGTGGCTTCATATACACTACTTCACCGATAGGGTCGGTCATCGCTGCAACTTTTCGCAGTCCCTCCGCCATAGCTTCGATTCTTTTTTCTGTTAAGGTAAGTCTGTCGATGAATGCGCCTCGAATCCCATTTTCAATAGCATCCTTAATATCTAATTCGTTTTCCTTTAATATGTTATCTTTGCAATTTAGTAGAGATTTTGCAGCTTCTTCCAGGATAGCGTTTTTTTCATTAGCCGATAGTTTGCCCGAAATAGCTGCGGCATCCTTCGCCTTTTTTCCTATAATATTTAAAGTGTTCAAAGTTTCCAATGCGTTCACTGTTTGAGTCTCCTATTTGTTTTTCTTATCATAAAATTGTTTTGTAGCGAAGAATGTGCCGACATCTTTTCCATCTAAAAGGTCATAGATTAGTGTTGGTTTTTCACCGTGAATAATCGCCATAGGTATGTTTGAAGAGGTGCTTAGCATAGCCGCTTCGATTTTTGTTTTCATACCACCAGTAGCGAATCGTGAACCTTTGCTACCTGCCATTGAGATGATTTCATCGGAAATATCTTCAACATATGAAATTCGATGTGCGTCGCTATGTTCGTGTGGATTTTTGTCATATAGTCCGTCAATATCGGTATAAATCACAAGCAAGTCGGCACTAATTATTTCTGCTACAATTGCAGACAGCCTATCGTTTTCGGATATAGCTATTTCATAAGTGGAGATGGTGTCATTTGCGTTAATTATAGGTATTATACCCATTTCAAGAAGTGTTTGCAAAGTGTTTTTTGTGTTATCATATCTTTCTTCTGTTCTCACTTCTTCTTTTGTTAAGAGTGCTTGGGCTACGTTTTGATTGTATCTAGTAAAGAAGTTTTGGTAAATTTGCATCAAAATAGCTTGCCCCACAGCCGCCGCCGCCTGCTTTTCTTTCATTATCGTTGGGCGGTAGTCCATGCCTATGTGCGTTGCACCTACTCCGATTGCACCACTTGTCACAAGTACTACTTCTTTTCCAGAATTGCGAAGATCAGATAATATCCACGCCAATTCATCTACTCTTTTTAAGTTTAAATTCCCATTAGGGTACGTTAGCGTAGATGTTCCTACTTTTATAACGATTCTATTGGAGTTTTTAATTTTATTTCTCATGAAGTCCTCTTTCTTTACTTTTATCAATCAAAACTCTATTAAGGAGTATGCCGCCTAGCAATACCCACGAAATGAGATAAAACCAAATAAATAGTGCGATTATCCCTGCAAGGGAGCCATATAGTACACTGTAATTAGCTATGTATGAGACATAAATTGAATATCCCAGTGTACCTAGCAAAATGCCCAGTGAGGCGACTGCTGCACCTGGAAAAATATCTCTGAAGGGTATTTTATCACTTGGTAAAAAATAGTACATAAACGACATATTGAGGGTGTAAAGCACAATCCCTAATCCCCATCTTAATAGCGTCCATACAAAATTAGGAAGTAGATCCAAGTTAAATATTGAAATTAGTAAATCGATTATTGGTTGTCCATATACAACTATCGCAAGGGTGATTATAAAAGTTGCCATTGTAATAATCATAGAAATTATAGCACGAAATCTATCTTTAATATAGTTTCCTTTAAATGATTTGATGTCTGAGTAAGTGTAATTTGAAACTTGTATGAGTGAGAAAAGTGCACGTGAGCCCGCCCATAGAGCAATAATCAAAAAAAACGAGTTGGAAAAACCACCTCCGCCAGCAAAAAGTAGTGTGTCAAATAATCCCCTTGTCTCTAAGTCAATAAGTTCAATATATTCTCCCAATATCTGTTCTAGGTTATTTTCGAAAAAGAGTATAATAGATTGTGAGATAAGTAGTATAGTAGGAACCGAAGATAATATAAAGAAAAATGCAAGATGAGATGCAAATCCTTTATAATAAGGGTCGTCGTATAATTTTTTTATATTAGTAAAAATAATAATTAGTTTCATAAATATAATGTCCTCTAGACATGATGTTGTGTTTTTTTAAAGTACTCATAATATAAACACCTTTTTATAGCTCACTGTCATTAATATACATATTTTTTGCTAAGAATTCAATGAAAATGCAAAAAAAAACTCATCATACAAATAATAATATAAATTATAATAAACTTTGTAAATTCGCATATTATCATTAAAAGCTTCACAAAATATCGCATTTATGTATACAATAGACTATAATTAATATGATGATATTGGAGGTGATTTAATGGCTAAAACAGCAAATATTAATGTTCGTATTGAACCAGAGTTTAAGGCAAGTGTAGAAGCCCTTTATTCTAATTTTGGAATAACTGTTACTGATGCTATTAATATGTTTCTGCATCAATCTATGATGGTTGGTGGTCTACCTTTTGATTAAAAAAAACCTAAATATAATATGACTACAGAAAATGCAATGAAAAGAAACACTTGACATTAAGAATGGTGAAATTTAAGTTAAAAGTTATTATGGTTATAATCGTAAAAAAAATGAAATCTTAACAAAAAAGCGGATATAACCATAAAGAGCTACTTTTACATTAGTAGCCTTCCATGACTCTTTTTTATTGTATGAGTGTTTAAAATATGTCATAATATGCAAATATATTTTGTAAAGAAATAGAGGATAAGAATGATAAATAAAACGCAGTTAGATTCAAACATTAGAGTAGTCACTGAGCATATTCCCCACGTAAAATCTGTCGCAATAGGATTGTTTTTTAAAGTCGGGTCTGTCGGTGAGAATGCGATTAATTCTGGCATTTCGCACTTCGTAGAACATATGATGTTCAAGGGGACGACGAATAGAACCGCAAAGCAAATCGCGGAGGATATAGACAAAACAGGTGGCCAAATAAACGCTTTTACGAGTAAAGAGATGACTTGTTATTATATCAAAACACTAACAGAAAGCATCGAACCAAGCATGGATGTACTCTTCGATATGATGATGAA
This sequence comes from uncultured Oscillospiraceae bacterium, assembly GCA_964367585.1. Lineage (GTDB taxonomy): Bacteria > Bacillota > Clostridia > Peptostreptococcales > Anaerovoracaceae > CAYJGJ01. Next base: position 557,484 of record CAYIYH010000001.1, on the reverse strand, counting down.
TTCGAAATATGATGAAGAGGAACTAGACAGAGAACGTCAAGTTATTCTCGAAGAAATGAAGATGATTGAGGATGATCCAGACGATTTGGCACACGAGTTGATAGTCGAGGCGATTTTCAAAGATTCAGCCTTGGGCAAGTCAATAATCGGAACCCCGAAGTCCCTTGCTAATATCGATCGCAAGAGAATGGTGGAATATATACGTGATGAATATGTCAGAAAAAATATTGTAATCGCTATTGCAGGAAACTTTGATGAAGAAGAAGTGATTTCGTACATCGACGGAAAGTTGGATTCGTTGAATGAGTCTAAAGCAGAGTTGAGTGAAGAATTTGAACCATATTCACCTACATATAAAACAGTAGAGAAAGACATAAGCCAATCGCATATATGTATATGTACAAAAGGTGTATCGACTTTAAGCGATGAGTATTATTCCACAAAAGTATTGGCTTCAATCATGGGTGGAAGCATGAGCTCAAGACTTTTTCAAACAATACGAGAGCAAAGGGGACTTGCGTATTCAATTTATTCAAGTGCGAGTTCTTATACTACAGATGGATATATCAATATATATGCAGGCGTTGCACACGATAAACTGGGAGAAACGATCGATGCCATCAAGGAGCAGTTAGACTTGTTGCGAAATAATGGTATTGATGAAGATGAACTTTTCATGGTAAAGCAACATATAAAAAGCGGTTATATTTTTGGCCTCGAAAATGTATCTTCGAGAATGTTTGCTATAGGGAAGAGTCTCTTGTTGGAAGATACAATTTATTTGCCTGAAGAGGAAATTGCAAAAATTGAAAAGGTTTCTTTGCAGGATGTTATGGCTGTAAGAAATAAAATGACAGAAATGGATAATTATAGTATAGTGGCAATTAGTGGTGAAGAGTTCGATGTAAAGAGGGCATGGCAAAAGTAATGCCCTGGTTTCTCGACATCTCCACACACATGTATTTTAAAAATAGAATAGCGATGTAATGAGCTCGAGAAAGCGGCGATATAAGTAGCAAAATACACTAACAGTCAGGAAATATATATGAGAGTAAAAATAATCACAAAAAGCGGAATCATTCCTACATATGCAACTGAACAATCTTCGGGAGTGGACTTGCGTGCTTACCTGGACGAAAGTATTCGACTAGAACCCATGCAAAGAATTTTAGTTTCTACAGGAACATTTGTCGAAATACCAAAAGGGTATGAAGGGCAAGTCCGGGCGAGAAGTGGGCTTGCGATCAAAAATGGCATAACTCTAATCAATGGAATTGGAACGATAGATTCAGATTATAGGGGAGAGCTGCTTGTCCCATTAGTCAACCTGGGAAGTGAGACTTTTATTATCAATAATGGCGATAGAATTGCTCAGCTTGTAATAATTAAATATGAACAAGTAGAGTTTGAAGTGGTAGATAAAATGAGTAACTCCAAAAGGGGAGTTCAGGGATTCGGACACACTGGTGTTTAAAAAGGACGAATAGGTATGAGTAAAATATCAAAAGCATACGAATATTGGTCTTCAGATGAATATTTTGACGAAGAATCAAGAATAGAACTTTTAAATATAAAAGAAGAAGGCGAAATTAGCGATAGATTTTATAAGGAATTGAGCTTTGGTACAAGTGGTATGCGCGGCATAATGGGGATAGGGACTAATCGCATTAATAAATATACGATTAGAAGAGCAGCGTATGGGCTTTCGGTTGAGATTGTTCAAAATGGTAAGGAGGCATGTCAAAGGGGTGTTGCAATCGCATATGACTCGCGCAATAATTCAGCGGAGTTTGCACTCGAAACAGCTTTAGTTCTCGCCAATCATGGAATTAAATCTTTTTTGTTTGATGATATAAGATCTACACCCGAGCTTAGTTTTGTAGTAAGATATAAAAAGTGTATAGCTGGTGTAAATATTACAGCTTCACATAATCCAAAAGAGTATAATGGGTTTAAGGTATACTGGGAAGACGGCTCTCAAATCTCAGTCGAATTTGCGGATAAAATACTGAGTAACATGTCAAAATGTGAAGATTATAAAGTCGACATCGTTACAGAAGAGGAAGCTCGCTCAAACCATTTGATCGTATTTATTGGTGAGGACTGTGATTCTGCGTATTTGCAGGTTTTGAAGTCTACTGCATATCTCGATGAATTATGCAAAGATAGAGGAAAAGAATTAAGCATTTTATATACACCCTTGCATGGAGTCGGAGCTAGCACAATTGAAAGGTTGCTCGAGGAAACAGGTTTTTTAAACTTATTTACCGTGCCGGAACAGAGAGAACCTGATGGAGAATTTCCTACTATAAGGTACCCAAACCCAGAAGTCCCGCAAGCATTTGATTGGGCACTTAAGTATGCAAAAGAAAGGGAACCCGACATTGTAATTGCAACCGATCCTGATGCTGACAGGCTAGGGCTATATGCAAGGGACAATGAAGGCGATTTCATCAGATTTAGTGGTAATCAAATAGGAGCTATTTTACTACAGTACTTATGTGAAATTCGAGAGAAGCAAGGAAACCTTCCTAGCGATGGAATAGTAATAAAGAGTTTGCCGACAAGTGGTGTAATAGAAAAAATAGCACATAAATTTAATCAAACACTGATAAATATACCTGTGGGATTCAAGTATATTGGTGAACAGATGGAATTAATGGGTGAAAGCGTTGATTCAAAGTTTATATTCGGAGTCGAGGAGAGTCATGGTTATCTTGCAGGCACATATACGAGAGAAAAAGATGCTGTCGGAGCTGTATTATTGTTGGCAGAAGCTGCACTTTATTACAAGACAATCCATTGCAAAAATCTTGTACAGGTATTAGATGATGTATATGCGAGTGTGGGTTATTTTGTCGACGAGCAAGTATCGTTTTCATTCCAAGGGCAAGAAGGTGCTCAAAAAATGAATGATATCATGGAAGAAATCTCGACGAGAGAATATTTAGACATAGGAGGGATTCCAGTAGTAAGCACGGAAGATTACCGAAGCTGCGTAAAGAAATTTTTTGATGAAAGGACGCCGCAAAAATTACTGTTCGATTCTACTAACATGTACAAAATTATTCTGGAAAGTGGCTCGATTGTAATTCGACCGTCAGGTACAGAACCAAAGATAAAATTTTATTTTAGTCTGAGCGGAACAAGCCATGAAAAAATATTAGAAATTATAGAAAATCTAAAAAAAGAATTTTTTGCTAGTATTGCTAACCTCACATAATATTTTACTGTTGGCGAATGTGTAAAGAAATGAACCGCGACTAACAACTGAAGTATCGAACCAAGAATGACTAATAAATGTCGAACGGATAATAAATAGTATATGAATTAATGCGAGAAAGCAGTAAAGCTATTTGATATAAGTGAAAAAATGTGGTAATATAACACGATAGGAGAGACTAGTTCGGCACCTGATATATCATTAGAACGGACTTATCGCGTAAGTACGTAATATCCTTTGTCTCGATAATAATTTAGGATGATGTATTCCCTTCAATTGGCGAGCATAACGATTCATAATAATCTCAAGGAGATATTGTAGTGGTTAAACGAACAGATATAGAAGAACATGAACTGAAGAATTTGAGTAGATTTGCATTTAAATCCGCTGAATCTAAAGGGCGAAAGGTCGAAGAACCAAAATGTGAATTTAGAACTGAATTCCAGCGCGACAGAGATAGAATAATACATTCTAAGGCTTTTAGGCGATTGATGCATAAGACGCAAGTCTTTTTAGCGCCAGAGGGAGATCATTATAGAACAAGACTAACCCATACTATTGAAGTCTCGCAAATAAGTAGGACAATAGCAAGAGCATTGAATCTAAACGAAGATTTAACAGAAGCCATAGCGGCAGGACATGACTTAGGACACACACCCTTCGGACATAATGGGGAAGAAGTTCTAAATGAAATCCACCCATCTGGATATAAGCACAATGAGCAGAGTTTGAGAGTTGTAGAATTAATAGAATCGAGTGGCAAAAGAAGTGGAATGAACTTGACTGAAGAAGTTAGGGATGGAATCCTCAATCATACAGGAGCCGTCACACCGATGACACTAGAGGGACAAATAGTAAAAATAAGCGACAGGATAGCATATATTAATCACGACATAGACGACGCACTTAGGAGTGGTGTAATAACTGCCGGCGAACTGCCAAAATCCTCTGTCAAAATGTTCGGAGCGACCCATTCTGATAGAGTCAATAATATGATTCTCAATATAGTCACTAATAGTGATGAAAAAGATCTCATTCAAATGTCTTCAGAATATTTGCAAGAAATGAATTCCCTTAGGAGTTACATGTTTGCAAATGTATACAAAAGTGAAAGAGTTAAAAGAGAAGAAGAACTCTCAAAAGTAGAAGTAATTATCGTATCACTATATAAATATGCAAAAGAAAACATAGATAAACTCCCTAGAGAAATAATTGAAATATCAAAAAAAGAGGGAGTGGAAATTGCCGCAAAAGACTACGTGGCCGGTATGACTGATAGGTTTGCACTCAACCTATACAATAAACTATTTGTACCACAAGCATGGAAATAAATTTCATATGCACCTTGCCGCGTGCATTTCGTCGCTTGCAACACTGTTTCCACTAGTACATTACATTGCTAGAACATTTTAGAAAATATAGTAGCATAGAAACATAGGAGAAAGAAATGAAAAGACTATTTACATCAGAATCCGTTACAGAAGGACATCCTGATAAAATATGTGACCAAATATCTGATGCAATACTCGACGCAATAATGACATGCGACCCAGAAGGAAGAGTAGCTGCAGAGACCACTGTCACAACCGGATATGCAATGATAATGGGAGAAATAACCACGAGCTGCTATATCGATATCCCCAAAATTGCGAGAGAAGTTATTAAAGAAATAGGATACGATAAAGGCGAGTATGGATTTGATGGCAACACATGTGCAATCCTTACCGCAATAGACGAGCAATCAAAAGACATAGCACAAGGAGTAGATAAAGCACTCGAATATCGAGATGGAGCAATGCAAGACGATATAGAGGAAACAGGCGCAGGAGACCAAGGGATTATGTTTGGATTTGCATGTAAAGAAACACCGGAACTAATGCCTATGCCAATTGCATGTGCGCACAAACTATCCCTCAGACTGACACAAGTGCGAAAAGAGGGAATTTTAAAATATTTAAGACCCGATGGGAAAACACAAGTGACAGTTGAGTATGACGGAGATAAAGTAAAGAGAATAGATACCGTATTAATATCAACCCAACATGATCCCGATGTAACTCAGGTAAAAATCAAAGAAGACTTGATAAAACACGTAATAGAACACGTCCTTCCAGCCGAGCTGCTCGATGAAAACACAAAATATTACGTAAACCCTACAGGAAGGTTTGTAATCGGTGGACCACATGGGGATTCTGGTCTTACAGGAAGAAAAATAATTGTAGATACATACGGTGGTTACGCAAGACATGGAGGAGGTGCTTTCTCCGGCAAAGACCCAACCAAAGTCGATAGATCGGCATCCTATGCGGCAAGATACGTAGCAAAGAATATCGTAGCAGCAGGCATAGCAGAAAAATGTGAAATTGAGCTGGCATATGCTATTGGTGTAGCACAGCCCGTATCCATAATGGTAGAAACTTTCGGTACAGGAAAAATTTCCGATGAGGAAATTGCTAATTTGATTCATCTCCACTTTGATCTAAGACCTGCGGCAATTATTCGGGACTTAGATTTGCGCAGACCAATTTACCAACAAACAGCGGCCTATGGTCATTTTGGTAGGACTGACATCGAACTTCCATGGGAAAAGACGGATAAAGTAGAGATATTAAGAGGAAGCATTAAGTAATAAAAAAACAAGACATACAAATTAAAGTTACAATCCGCAGATATTCGATTAAAGACGTGATATTATTACATGATTAGTATAATAAGAAAGGTTCATCGTGAGTACTAAAGTTAGAGAAAAAAAAGGAATAATCGTTACAAAATTTGGTGGCTCGTCAGTTGCAGATGTAATTCAACTGGAAAAAATCAAGGATATAATGGACATGGATCCAGAAAGAAAATACCTTGTAACATCTGCCCCCGGAAAGAGATTCGATGGAGACAGCAAGGTAACAGACTTACTATATTTGTGTAAGTCTCATATAGAACATAACCTTCCATATGAGCAAATCTTCCAAGTAGTAACCGATAGGTTCACTGCACTTAAGATGAACTTAGGACTTGAGATTGATTTAACCCAACACTACGAGAAGATTAAACGAAGAATGCGAGAAGGTGCAACTATCGACTACTTGGCGAGCAGAGGGGAATACTTGAGTGCGGTAATTTTAGCAGCATATTTAGGCTTCGATTTCGTTGATGCACAGAGTTTTATTAAATTTGACGAGAGTGGTAGACTATTGTTGGAAGAAACCGATATAGCATTGAGGGAAGAATTAAGCAAACATGACAAAGCCGTGTTGCCTGGATTTTATGGCAGTACACCCGATGGAAAAGTGAAAATATTTAGTAGAGGTGGGTCTGATGTAACGGGTGCCTTAGTCTCTCGTGCTGTTGATGCCGATGTATACGAAAACTGGACCGATGTATCAGGATTTTTGGTTGCTTCTCCTGTAATTGTACAGAATCCTAGCCAAATTGATTATATTTCTTACAAAGAACTTCGAGAACTTTCGTACATGGGAGCTACTGTGTTGCATGAGGATGCAATACATCCTGTGAAGATAGCAAATATCCCTATTAATATACGTAATACCAACGATCCTGCGGAATCAGGAACATATATTACGTCTGACTATGTTAGAGATGCAAGTAGAATAGTTACAGGAATTGCGGGGCAAAAAGATTTTATCGTAATCGCGATACAAAAAAGCATGATGACTTCTGAAAAAGGATTTATTAGAAGACTTTTGGGTGTCCTTGAGGATTACGAAATAACTATTGAAAGAATACCTAGTGGAATAGACAACGTGTCTCTTGTAATAAATAAGGAGGATGTAAAAGATAGGCTAGAAGAAGTTTTAAATGAAATGCAAAGAAGAGCGAACCCTGATAAAATCGAAGTATTCGATCACATGGCACTTATTGCCGTCGTTGGAGAGGGTATGACAGGAGAAAAGGGTGTTGCATCTAAGGTCTTTACGGCATTAGCAAAATCCGATATAAATATTAGATTAATAGATCAAGGCTCTAGTGAAATTAATATTACAGTCGGTGTCGAAAACCACGACTTCGAAAAAGCTATACGTGCAATATATAAGGCATTTTATTAAAAGTGGCACAGTAATGACCATTCGCACGTATTTTACAATTAAACATATAAGAACCGTTTCCTCGATTAGTAATTGATTTAATCATCATAAACGGTAAAAAAAATCCTTCATGGTGCTTTTTGTACTACCATTGAAGGATTTTATTTTAGGAACTCGCTGTAGTGCAAGGACGAAAGTGTCTGATAATTTATAAATCGAAAGGAATCGACATGTATACGGAAACAAATTTATACGACGACCTAGTTGAGATTAGCAAATCTTATTTTATTAAATATGCGTTACTAAAAGATGTAACCTTCAATAAACTTAGTAAGGAAGAATTTACATACGTAATAGATAGAAGCGACGTGGAGATAGATGAAATAATAGAGGCTATCGAAAAAGTGCAGCAAAAAGTAAAAGAAAATGGGGGGAAACTTGATGAAGACCCCGTTCAAGAAGCAATGCGTTTAAGAAAAGAAGGAAAAATTGTCGAAGCATATAATAAAATAATGCCATCTGTAAAATTAAATAAAAATGATGAAAAAACAAACATAAACTTTGCTTGGATAATGTATGAATTTCTAAAATCTTCGGAGAGCGATATCGAAAAATATGAAAAGAATCTAAAGGTACTTAACCAGTATGTTTCTTATGATCTATTGAGACGATATGGTGATAATGCAACAGTATTTTTTAATTCTCTTTTGTGGTCGATTATTCGTGTCACTAGGAAAGAAGAAGAACATTCAAATGTACTGTTTGCACAATTCATGATATTTATTAATGATTCTCCAGCATTTATGGAAAAAAGGAATAATGTGCAAAAAGATTCAAAGGTACCATCTCCTATAAGGACTTTGATAGAATTATTCTGTGATAACCTTAATAATTGCAACTTATTTTTACTGTTTGATGTGATCGGTTTGGAATGGTTCGATAGTAATGATTATAAACCCCGTGGCTTTGTTAATAATAATGGTGACAAAATAAATATGGCACCTTTTGCAGAGAAAATATTGAATAACTATGCTAAGAAATTGATAGAATCGGACAAGGATTTTACATTACAAGAGCGAATTAATGTTCTTCTTCCGAAGTTAAAAAGTGTGATAAGTAAATTCCCTGAATATGAGTGGCTGCCATATTATCGAATTAAATTGTTAGTAAAAATCGATAATAAGGAAACTGCTCTCCTAGAGGCAACTGACTTTGCGCGTAAAAAAGGCAATGTTGCTTGGATATGGGGAATACTCTGTGATCTAGTAAAAGAAGAAGATGTATTTAATAGCCTATGCGCAGGCATTTTATGTAATGCTAGTGCGGAAACGAAAGTCGGATTGCAAAGGAAAGTATTACCATATTTGATAGAAAAAGATATGTATGGAGAAGCAAAGTATGTTTTAGATGAATTAATCAAAACATACACCATTAAGGATTGGGTGGTATCGCACGAAATTTCAGAAATGAAATCAAGTACTTGGTATATTGACAATAAGACATTACATAATCTTGATGCTTTACAACCTTATGCAAGCGAAGCTTATAAACTTATATATAAAACAATGCCATATACTGACGCATTGATTACGCATATAAATGAAAGCAAAGGGATTATTAATTTTATCTATAAGTTCGGCAGAATCTCAAAAGAAGGATTTTTTTATGCGGACATGACTGAATCGAAAACAAACTTGGAAGTCTATTCTCCTGTTAAAATTCAAATGACTCCGGATAATAAATATGAAAATCTTTTTAGAGTATATTCTGTCGAAAAAGGAGATAAAGAAATTGAAGACAAGTTCGTGAAGAATTTTAGTGGTATATTTACGAAAGTAAAGGACTTTGGATTTATTAATGGTGAATGCGGAGAAATATATATTAATTCCTCGCTAGTCGAAAAAAATAACCTAGTTCAATTTTGTACAGTAACCGGCAGGGTGCTAGAAAAATGGGATAAATCGAAGAGACAAATTGTATCACAAGTTATTTCGATAGAAAATGTAGTGGAACCAAATGCTGATGACATCGAGAAAGTGTTTTGTGATGAAATTGAAATTACAGATAGAGGATTTGGATTTATCGATAGTTGTTTTGTTCCTGAGCCATTGATAAGTAATAACGAAATTAAGAAATATGATCGTGTAGAGGCAAAAGCTAGGAAGTCATGGAACGTGAAAAAAGGCGAGTGGTCTTGGACAGCATATGAAATTTTGAGTGTGGGAAAAGAAGATTCATTCGGTGGATTGCAAAACAATATAGACAAAGGCGATAGTAATTTTGCAAAGATAGATTATTCGGACATAGACTTTGGAGAATTTGATGATACAGTTTTTTTCGACGAATTAGAAATCGATGAATAATGCTGAGATAAGTGTGTACATAAGGCGCAATGACATTGTAATGTCTATAAGCCTTATGTGCACACTTTCATAAGTTGCTCGAATAATTACTTTGTTGAATAAGGTAACAAGAACCAAAATGTTGAACCCTTACTAATTTTGCTTTTTACACCATATTGAGCACGGTGTAGCGACAATATCTGTTTTACGATTGAAAGTCCGAGCCCGGTACCTTCTGTAGGTCTTACGTGGTGGGTACTAGATTTGTAATATTTTTCCCATACATGCGGAAGCTCATCTGGAGCAATTCCAATCCCGTGGTCTACTACTTCTATTAGTGCTTTGTTATATTGTTTTTTTACATTAATGATTATCACCTTGTCTCGGCCACAATATTTTACCGCATTAGATATGAGATTCGAAAGTACTTGTTCTATTTTTTGTTCGTCTCCAAAAACCATCAACTCTTTAGGCGCATTTAATTTAAAAGTATAGTTCTCTGATTCTCTAAGAACATTGAATGACAATAGTAGTGAATTGATAGATTTTACTATGTCAAAATTTTTCTTTTCTAATTCAATCTTCCTCGATTGCATCAAAGACAGATTAAGCATGTCACTTACTAGCGAATTAAGTCTAATCGTTTCGTCGATGATAACTTGTAGGTGCGAGGCTCTTTTTATAGGATTATCCCCGGAAATATCTTTAATTAGTTCAGCATAGGAACGAATCATTGTAAGAGGTGTCTTTAAGTCATGCGAAACATTTGCAATTAGATCCTTTTGATACATACTCGTTTTTTCTAATTCTGTCGAGGCAGAGTTAAGGGTGTCGGCAAGTTCGACGATTTCAGTAAATTCTCCGCCCTTGAAGTGAATATTGTAATTACCTTTTCCCATCTCCTCTGATATTGATGTAATGTCTTTTATTGGTTTAGATATCTTATTCGCAAGAAATATCGAAAAAATTGCGGCTATAAAAATAGTGATACCAGTAATATAAAGAAGTTGGTTATTTAGTATTCCCGTCGTCGATGCAACGGGCGCAAGAGGTGAAAATACATACAATACACTTTCGCTTGTAGGAGTACATTCCAAATAGGACGCTATTGCGAGCGTCTGGGTCTGTGTTTCGTCAGAAAGAATCATCGAAATGGTATCATGGTCACTTTCTTTGAGCTCGGAATATATCTCGGTTGAGTCGATTTTTTGTAAATATAGTGGAGACCTAAGCGAGTCAGAAGATGAAAAACTAACAGTACCATCAAGGTTTTCTATTTTTACATATATGTCATTGTTGCTCAAAGCAGCGAGCAGCGTAAGCTCAAACTTGACTTCGTCATCGTTGTATGCCGAGATGAGCTCCTCTGTGATTCTTATAGCCTCGTCCGCCTTCATTCTTTCGTAATATGTTTCCAAAAAAAAGACTTGCAATCCCCATACTAAAAGTATTAATGAGATTGCAAAAATAGTGAAATATGTCCATATTTTAAATCTAATACTATTGAAATCAAATTTCTTTTTGATATCCAACTCTGTCCCCCATTTATTCAAGTAATGCGATGTAGCATCTGTAATCCTAGGAAAATTATCTTAGGATTTTTGGAATTCAAATTTGTAGCCAACTCCTCTTAATGTAACAATGCAATCTCTATAATCGCCTAGATTGTTTCTGAGGTTTTTTATATGCGTGTCTATAGTACGGTCATCACCGAAAAAGTCATATCCCCAGATTTCCGACAAGAGTTTGTTTCTGGAAAGTGCAATGTTTTGATGTTGGATCAAGTAAAACAATAGCTCGTATTCCTTCGGAGTAAGTTGAAGCCTGATTCCATCTACGGACACCGTACGAGAGGGAATATTGATTTCTAGCCCGTCGAACACCATAAGATCATCGGCTTCGGTAGTTATTTGATTAGCCCTTGATATTACAGCGTTTGCCCTAGCAAGCAGTTCTTTTGGGCTAAAAGGTTTGACGACATAATCATCGATACCAAGCTCAAACCCGAACAGTTTGTCATATTCTTCGCCTCTTGCCGAAAGCATGATAATTGGGATGTTCTTTATTTTTTTGATTTCCTTACATGCCGTAAATCCATCGAGTCTTGGCATCATAATGTCCATGATAATCAAATCATAGTCATTCAACTTGCAAAATCCAATCGCAGTCATTCCGTCTTCTGCCTCGGTAACTTCATATCCGCTAAACTCTGCATATTCTCTAATTACTTCCCTAATCTTTTTTTCGTCGTCTACTATTAATATTTTGTACAACTTCTTTATTGATACAACCGATTATGAACAATTCGGTGGTATACTCCTTTCTTAATTGAATGAGATAGTTTTGCGTATATGCCAATTTTAATCAAACACTGTGACAAATAAATGAACATTGTGTAAATAACAGTAGATTATTTTAGAAAGTACAATACACCATAAAAAAGTTTCTTAACAATCCACCTTGTCCAAAAAGGAAGTATATTCCAAGAAGTGACACTATCGTGATTAACATTATAACCCATTCTTTTTTCGTTAATTTTTTTCTGTTTTTAATTTCATTAATGAATTTCATGTTTGTTTCTCCCGACATAAATGTCCTAAGATGATGTGGCATCTATTTATTTGCACAGTATCTACATAAATATTATATCATATTATTAAGAAGTAACAAAATTTTTCATATGGTTCGATATAAGCGTCAATTATATTGCTAAAAAATAGCAAAAATAGCTATGAATTGTATTGATAGGATTTTAATTTTGATATATAATAACTTCGTTGCGAAAAATATATAAAGAAGAGGTAAAAAATGGAAGGTAAAGCACATTTATACTGTGGTGACGGCAAAGGCAAAACTACTGCATGTATGGGATTGATTCTTCGAGCATTAGGGAGAAAACGGAAAGTAGTATTAGTTCAGTTTCTAAAAGGGTTGCCTACGGGTGAAATAGATATATTATCCAAAGAAGATAATATTAAAATACTTAGAGCGGTCGAAGTGAAAAAATTTACATTCCAAATGACCGACGAGGAAAAAAAGGAAGTAAGGGAATCGCATGATGAGCTATTGAAACAAGCACTAGAAATACCATGTGATTTGCTCGTTTTAGATGAGGCTATTTCTACATATAACTTAGAATTAGTAGACCGAGATTTGCTTAAGAGTGCATTGACGCATAGGAAAGAAGGTAAAGAAATCGTCTTGACTGGAAGAGATCCGGATGAATATTTCCTTGAGAATTGCGATTATGTCACAGAAATGAAATGCATACGACATCCATATGACACGTCGGGGTTAAGTGCAAGAGAAGGGATTGAGTATTAATATGAAATATATAGGTTGCCATTTATCAGCGAGCAAAGGCTATGCGGCGATGGGAAAACAAGCTCTCGACATAGGTGCGAATACATTTGCCTTCTTTACCCGTAATCCTAGGGGAGGTAAGGCTAAGCCCATAGACGAGGAAGACATGAGAAAACTGCGAGACATCATTTTCGAAAACGATTTTGGAAAACTTGTCGCACATGCCCCATACACATTTAACCCATGCTCTGCGGACCAAAAAGTACGTGACTTCGCGGACATTGCGTTTGAGGAAGATCTTGAGCGAATGGAGCATTTACCTCATAATTATTATAATTTTCACCCCGGAAGTCATGTGGGACAAGGCGTGGATATAGGGATAAATCTTGTTGCGGAATTGCTAAATAGAAAGCTCAGCGAAAAACAGACGACAATTGTTTTACTCGAAACAATGTCAGGAAAGGGGAGCGAGGTAGGAAGTAAGTTCGAAGAGATTAAGGCGATTATAGATAAAGTAGAATTAAAATCCAAGATCGGAGTATGCCTAGACACTTGCCATATAAATGATTCGGGATATGATGTTGTGGGAGATTTTGACGGTGTGTTGCAAGAGTTCGATAGAATAATAGGGCTGGATTATTTGAAAGCACTACATATCAATGACAGCAAAAATCCTATTGGCGCAAGCAAGGATAGGCACGCAAAGATTGGAGAAGGATACTTAGGCAAAGAAACTATACTTGAGGTCGTAAATCATCCGAAAACAGTCGGATTGCCATGCATCTTGGAGACACCGCAAGATGATTTGTCCGGATATGAAAAAGAAATATATATGTTGAGAAACGAATAAATAAATTCTATATTCCGTTTTTAGTAATTAGGAAAATGAATAATAATTGTATATGCAAAATAATAATAACAACAGTAATTTAATAATAAGAAAGACGGATAATAACATTAGAAAGGTTGCAAAATGAAAAAAATAAATAAGATAACACTATGTGCGATTTTTCTTGCACTTACAGCTGTAATGACGATGCTTTCGTTTCCGATTCCATTTGGGTATATCCACTTAGGAGATGGGGTAATACTGCTTGCAGGTGCTCTTTTGGGTGCTAGATATGGAATGTTAATTGGATCAATCGGCGCAAGCATGGCGGATTTTGTTTTAGGCTATCCCCAATATATGATTGCAACTTTTATTATTAAAGGATGCCTTGGAGGCCTTGCGGGTTTGTCTAAAAATGGAAAAACTGCAAATCCGTATTACCTGATACTAGCAGGAGTAATCCTTGTAGTCGGTTATTATATTACAGATGTGATACTTTATGGAAATGCTATAGCTCCACTGTCTGCTATGCCCCTAAATATTTTACAATACTCAATAGGTTTCGTAATGTGCAAAATATCTAAGCCATATTTAAATCGCTTAAGCAATACCCAACAATAACAGTTAAACATATGTCTTGCAATACTAAACACAAGTAAAAATAGGGAAAGCAGTCCATATTTTCCAGTAAAATGTGAAATATGAGGAATGCATTCCCTATTTTTATTGACTATTGATGTAGAGTATAATTTATGAGGTAATTTATCGTTATACCCGCCGTGGGTAGAATCTGATTTTCTAATCGTCGAGATCAGTGCCTTTTTCTAAAATAGCTCCATCTATCGCGTCGATAGTGTAGTCATATTCCATATTTCCAATTTCCCATTCGATTTCATATTCTGCGCGACCATCGTCATATTCAAATTCACATTTAAGAAAACTTGTATCGCTTTCACTTACGCCTGCATCTTGGAGTGCTATTTCTTTAGCACGATCTTCCCCGATATAGTCCCCATTTTGCGAACTGTTAGACTCACTATTATCGTTATAATGTTCGTGGTCGTGATCGAAACTAATTATGTCTCCCGTGATAGCGTTTATTTCGTAGTCGTATTCGATAGAATTGTGCCAAAACTCAATATCATATTCTGCAATCCCGTCATCTTTATCAAATTGTATTGAAACATGTGCGACATCACTTTCCGAAATATTAGAATGTATAAATGCGACTGTTTTTGCTTCTGATTCGGTTATGTAATCAGTGGTTGATGTTGTGTCGGAGTTCGTATTATCGGGTTCACTCGAAAGTCCTAGATAGCCTTTGAATTCCTCTATTTCTTCAGCAAGTTCCTTAGGTAATATACTAGTTGCGATCGGTGCTGCAAATACAAGGAGTCCACCTGCTAATGTCCCTACCAACAACACTCCCAAAACAGTTATCAATGTTATTTTAATAATTCTTTTCTTATTCATTTTAATACCTCCTAGTGTTTTTTAATAACCATGGCACGAAGTCTTCCGCCTCTCGTGCCAGCTTGCAATCTTCGGCACGGACTAATCGTGCAAGTACGTTAGCTCCTTAGCCTTGATTTAAATAAATCGTTTGTAATAGTATTATACAGGCGAAACATTAAAGAAAGATTAAGACATTAAATTATTTTTGAATACTACAGTAAATGTACTGCCATGTTCTAGCCGACTCTCGACGGTTACAGTTGCATTATGGAGATTTGCAATTTGATGTACCATAGAGAGGCCTAATCCCATACTCCCATTTTCGGTGGCTGTTCGAGATGCATCAATCTGGTAGAATTTTTGCCAAATTTTTGGTAGGTCTTCTTGTGAAATCCCAATTCCATCGTCTTTTACCGATAAGATTATTTTTCCTGATTCTTCCGATAATCTAATAAGCACGACTCCCTTTTCTTTACTGAAACGGAAAGCATTGCTGAGTAAATTATTAATTAGCCTTGTAACCATGATTTCATCAAATATACCCGTGATATTGGGATCAATATCACTAATCAAAGTGATATTTGCAGGTGCAATTAATTTTTGTTCTTCGTAAATAATGTTGACTATATCACTCAAATTAATTTTACTAAAATTCTCTTTTTCAACTCCTCTTTCGAGACGTATTATATTTAGTAAATCTGAAATCAGCCTTGACATCTTTGTTGCCTGACGCCGTACAGTTTCTAAGGCTTCTTCCTTGTCATCCGGCGTAGAACTATTTCCTAGTGCATATTCACACTGTGCCAGAATTACTGCGGTTGGTGTTCGAAGTTCATGCGAGACGTTGGATGTGAATTGTTTTTCCGCTTTAAAAGAGGACTCTAGACTATTATACGCTCCCTGAATTTGATCGAACATTTTATCGAAAGTATCAGAAAGCTTTTGAATTTCGGGAGACGATTTTTTTAAATTAATTCGTAACGATAAGTCTTCACTAGCCGTAATTTCTTCTGCTGTTTTTACTATTTTATCAATAGGTCGGAATGTGTTTTTTGCAATTATGTAACATCCTATTGTGGCAATAATAATAAAAAACGGGAGGGAAAAAAGGGCCAGTAGAAAGATAATATTCGTCACGTTTTGTAAATCGTCTACCGACACAATGCCTCTAATCCATATTGATTCAGCGGAATTTTCTAGTTGGATCATCGTATCGAATACATAATATGTATTGTCTTCTACAGTATGCTCGATAATAGTATTATCAGAAAAATTTATATCACTAGAGAGTGTATCTGTGAAATTATCTGGAAAAGTTCCTGATATAAACTCGCCACTTTCACTATATAAAATGGTATATACATTGTTAGTGATAAATTCCACTTCCTCGTATTCAAGCTGGCCTTCATCAAAATCAATTTCACTTGCATTTTCATAGACTATGGTTGAGAGATTTTGCTTTGAGTTTCCAAGTACGATACTATCGCCTATATAAAGAATAAGTAGGAGTATGATACACGACATCCAAACGACAAGAGAAGTCGTCCATATTGTCAATTTTGCCTTTGCAGAAATTTTTTTCATAGTAATTATTCTCCTATAAGATAGCCGGTTCCTCTCACGGTATGAATAAGTTTCGTATCATGACCGCTATCTATTTTTTTTCTAAGGTATCTGATATATACATCTACTATATTAGAAACTCCCACATAGTCATAATTCCAAATGTGATTTTCGATTTTTTCTCTTGTAAGCACAGTGTTAGCATTGTACATCATATATTTTAAGATTTCATATTCTTTGGAAGATAGGTCAATTGTTTTATCAGCTCGTTTTATTATGTGAGAACTTATATCCAGGGTTAAATCTGAAACTCTTAATATATTGGTGGTGACTCCAGATTTAACCCTGGTCATCACTCTAATACGAGCCATTAGTTCTTCTAAGGAAAAAGGTTTAACCAGATAATCATTTGCTCCCAAGTCGAGTCCTTTTACCCTGTCAGATATCGTATCTCTTGCCGTCAAAAAAATTACGGGAGTATCTATGTTGTGCGAACGAATTTTATTTAATACCGCAAACCCGTCACATTTGGGCATCATTATATCTAGGATTATCACATCATATTCCGTGCTCACGATATAATCAAAGGCATCTTCCCCATCATGACAGCTGTCTACAGCATAGCCCTCGGACGTAAGTTTCTTAGTTATAATTTTATTCATGTCTCTTTCATCTTCTGCAAGTAGTATTCTCATAGTCCTTCCTTTCTGCATGAAATATTGTATATAAATCTGCCATCTTGCGCAGCAAGGGCGAGTAGACCGATAAATAACCTCTCTTCTGTATTTATGTGGTTACTTATATTATAACATTTTTTCATTAAAAGTAGATTAAAGAAATCGAATAAAAAAAGAATAGGATAAAAACAGAAATAAATGAATTTACATTAATATAAGAATGTATTATAATTTTCAGAGAAGTTGAAGTATAGGAGAAAGAAAAAAAGAAGAAGATAATATGTTGAATTCGAAAGACACACCTTCAAAAAAAATGATGTTTGGGCAAATATTAAGTTTTGCCATACCAATTATGGCTACTAATATATTGCAATTAACATTTAATTCAATAGATATGGCCATCGTAGGTAGATTCTCCGGTCATGAGGGACTTGCAGCCGTGGGTAGTACAACTTCCACGATATTTTTATTTTTAAACATATTAATAGGAATATCGATCGGTATAAATGTTGTAATCGCTCAACTGTTAGGTGCGCAAAGACCAAATGACGAAATTTCAAGAGCTTTCCATACTTCTATAGTCATGGCGATTGTGGGAGGAGTTATTACTGCTATAATCGGAATATCCGCATCGGAATTATTCCTTGAAATTGTCAACTCTCCTGAGGACATAAGACCTCTTGCAATGACGTATCTAAGGATATATTTTTTGGGAACGCCTTTCCAGATGATATACAACTATAGTGCAGCAGCGTTAAGAGCCACAAAAGACACGAAGCGACCTTTAATATTTCTTTCTATCAGCGGAATAATGAATGTTATTCTCAACTGTATACTAGTAATATTTTTTGAACTTGGAACTGCAGGCGTTGCAATTGCAACTGTTTTCAGCCATGCTGTCTCAGCGGCTTTATCCTTGAGATATCTTTCGAGAATAGAAGGAGGCCTTCAATTTTCATGGAAAAAATTAACCTTTGATAAAAGTTATTTCCGCAAATTTTTACGTATCGGAATTCCTGCTGGAATACAAGGTAGTCTGTACAGTATAGCCGATATATCTATTCAAAGTTCAATAAATACTTACAGCAGTGCAACAATTGCAGGTAGCTCGATATCTACTAATATTGAGGGATTTGTCCTACTGACTATGAATGCTTTTCCGCAAGCCGCACAGACATTCGTCGCGCAGAGTGTTGGAGAAGGTAATTACGGAAAAATTAAAAAAATTATGTACACATGTTTCATATGTGTGGTTGCAGTTGAAGTAGTTGAAACTGCCTTTATATTTGCTTTTGATTCGCAAATAGTGGAATTATACAATGGGAAAATTGATGTAGTGGAGCAGGCGATTAGACGCATGAGAATAATGTTAACTTTTTACTGGATGTATGGGGTATCGGACGTAATAATGGGGGCACTAAGAGGATACGGGAAAGTCATGTCTTCTGTAATAATTAATCTTGTAACAATATGTGGTATAAGGCTTTTATGCATGGAGTTGATCGATACAAGTACGGTGGATGTAGTATGGGTTTATTACGCTTTTCCATTTAGCTGGATTTTTCTAATCGGAAGCCTTATCGTCTTTTCATTGATTTTTATAAAGAAAGAGAAGGAAAGAATAGGCATTCGTAGAGCAAGGTTGTATACAAAAGATGAAAACTAGGAAAAATAGAGCGTAGCAAGTTTGATAGAAAAGTCCAACAATAACGAGATTTATAGACAATAATGGAAATTGCATGGAATCGATAATAAAAAAAGCAGGAGTCCCATGAACGCCTGCTTTTTTAAACTAAGTGGGGGATTTACATTTCAACTATGAGTGCTGTTCCTTGCCCTCCACCGATACAAAGTGTAGCAAGGCCTGTTTTATCTCCTCTTTTTTTCATTTCGTATATAAGAGATATTAGTACTCTAGCACCAGACGCTCCGATAGGGTGACCAAGCGCTATCGCACCACCATTTACATTTAGCTTAGCTTCGTCGATTCCTAAATCGCTTCCTACTGCAAGCGATTGTGCTGCAAATGCTTCATTTGCCTCGATTAGGTCGATATCTTTCATTGTTAATCCTGCTTTTTCAAGAGCTTTGTTTGTAGCAGGAACAGGGCCGATTCCCATAATCTTAGGATCGCATCCAGCAGAAGCGTAAGATTTAACTTTACATAAATATGTTAATCCTAGCTCATCAGCTTTTTCTTTAGACATTACTACTAATGCACACGCTCCATCGTTAAGACCAGATGCATTTGCAGCAGTAACTACACCATCTTTTTTGAAAGCTGGCTTTAATTTTGCAGCTTTTTCAATAGTAGTTCCGAATTTAGGATATTCGTCAGTGTCAAATACGATTGGATCACCTTTTCTTTGCGGGATTTCTACTGGAACAATTTCGTCTACAAATTTACCTGCTTTGACCGCTGCCTCTGCTTTGTTTTGTGATTTTACAGCAAATTCATCTAATTGTTCTCTTGTTAAATTCCATTGTTCCGCTATATTTTCTGCAGTGATTCCCATGTGATAATCATTAAATGCATCAGTTAATCCGTCGTTAATCATAACGTCTAACATCGGAGTATTTCCCATGCGTGCTCCCCATCTTACAGCTGGAACTACATATCCAGCTTGAGACATGCTTTCTGTACCACCTGCTATTATTACATCTGCATCGCCTGCTTTGATCATTTGAGCAGCGAGTGCAACTGTTCTTAGTCCTGATCCACATACTTTGTTAATTGTCATAGAAGGAACTTCTTGCGGTATGCCTGCATCCACAGATATTTGTCTTGCAATATTTTGTCCAAGGCCGCCTTGTAATACGCATCCTAATATTACCTCGTCGATAATATCTGGAGATATTCCAGCTCTCTCGATTGCCTTTTTAACTGTTAGAGCACCTAATTTTCTCGCAGAAAAATCTTTCAGTGTTCCACCGTAACTACCAATTGGCGTTCTAACCGCACTTACTATAACAACTTCTTTCATTACATTTCCTCCTATTTTTAAGTAATTTTACTAGAATAATCTAAATTTAGCGCTATAAGTCTCACATAACCAGATTAAATAAAAATCAGAAAGTTCAAACAAGTCACTTTCTTACAACCTATATTTTATCAGTGTATTTAAAAATGTCAAGTGTAGTATTCAGTTTTCTTTAATTTTGTCCATTATTTTTGTAATTTTGTCACGAAAAAATATACACAGGAACGGTATTGACCGTTTTGATAAGATAATGATATATATTGAAAGTAGTTATTTATATTAGCTCGGCTAATATAAACCTGCCATCTTGTGCAGCAAGAGCAGGTAGAACGATAAATAACCCGTCTAAATACAAATTGCACAGAATGGGGTTATTTATATAATGAATGGAGGGAATGTAATGGTAAATTACGGATTAGAAAATAAAGTGGTGCTGATAACAGGTGCAAATAATCCGGAGGGAATAGGTGCGTCAACAGCCCTACTCTTTGCAGAGCAGAAAGCGAAAATTGCTATATTATACAAGAAAATACCACAACCCTATGATGATGCTAAAGTGGGCAATATGGGGTTAGACCGTTATTTCAAAGCTAACAGCGGAGATACCTCTTTTGTTGAAGAACGCCTTAGTGAACTCAACGCCGATTTCATCGTAATTGAGGGAGATATTTCAAATGAGGACAGCATAAAGTATACATTTGATAAAATAGAAGAACGCTTTGGCGCAGTGGATATTTTGGTTAATAACGCAACAGAGGCTGACCCTTATGGAAACGATACGATAGAAACTCTTAATCAAAAAGTTATAGATGATACCTTTGCTGTCAATGTGCGAGGAACACTTCTTATGATAGCCGAGTTTGTAAAAAGGCAAAAGAACGGTGGCAGAATAGTCAATTTATCCACAGATGCCGCACAGGTTATGCTACATCAAGTTACTTATGGAGGAAGCAAGGCTACAACAGAAGCTTTCACACGCAGTATTGCAATGGAGGTCGGCAAATACGGCATTACGGTAAATTGTGTTGCACCCGGTCCGACACAGACAGGCTGGATTGATGAAGCACTCGAAAAGGCAGTTGTCCCGGATATTCCGATTGGTAGGCTTATATATCCAAAAGAAATTGCAGAAGCAATCCTTTTTCTTGCGAGTGATAAAGCAAGTGCAATTACGGGGCAAGTGATTAAGGTGTCGGGTGGTCACTCATTATGAGCATAATCTTTGTCACGGGTAACGATTAAATAATGAAATAGAAGAGAAGAAGAGGAAGTTACAGATGAAAAATAAGACAATTACAATAGTAGGTGTTGGAATTCTAGGTGGCAGTTATGCCATGGGATTGAGGCGTGCAGGGAATACTGTTTATGGTATTGACATTTTGCAAGAAAGCATTGACTATGCCTTGGAAAAAGGTTTCATTTCGGATGGTGCAATAGATGACTTCAACGATTTTCTTCAAAAAAGCGATATGATAATTTTGTGCCTATATCCTGGTGCATTAATTGATTGGGTAAAAAAGTATGCTCAGCATATCAATAAAAATGCAGTAATAACAGATGTATGCGGTGTGAAACAGGGAATTGTCGAGGAAGTGCAAAGTGTGTTTGAACCTTATGGAATTGAATTTTACTCATCCCATCCGATGAGAGGAAAAGAAACCTTGGGCGTAAAACATGCAGACAGCTCAATCTTTAGAGATGCAAACATTATACTCGTTCCTACTCATAAAAACACGGAGCGAGGAGAAGATGCTATAAGACGCCTCGCATATACATTAGGATTTACGAGTATATCTAAACTTACAGTTTCGGAACATGACCGGATGGTTGGTTATTTGAGTCAATTAACACACGCAATCGCAGTAAGTCTTATGACGGCAAATAGTGATGATAATTTACAAAAATATAGCGGAGACAGTTTCAAAGACTTGACAAGAATTGCAAAAATCGATGAAAATCTATGGAGTGAGTTATTTATGTGGAATAAAGAGATACTTTGCGATGAAATAGATTCTTTCATTGCAAACCTAAGTGAGTTGAGAAGCCATATCAGTGATGGGGATATTGATGGCATGAAAGACATGTTTAGGCTTTCCACCAAGAGGAGAAAGATGTTTGATGAATAGTTGTGATATTGCATTTAATTTAAGTCGTTTTGAAGGCTGATATTTATTGATATTTCTCCAAAAAAATGTTGACACTTATATGCAATAATTATAATATTATATGATGTTAAGGTTATACAATTTCATGATAAAATTGAAGTTTGCCTTAACTGTTATTTTTTAAAAAAGAGTATTAAAAATAATAAAAGGAGTCGTAAAATGACAAAATGGGTTTATGCATTTAGTGAAGGTAATGCTAAGATGGGAGAACTATTAGGCGGAAAAGGTGCAAACTTGGCGGAAATGACAGGACTTGGTCTTCCTATTCCACAAGGGTTTACTGTAACTACTAGTGCATGTAATGATTACTACGATCAAGGAGAGACAATTACAGAAGAGATTAAAAAGCAGATTTTTGATGCTGTAGCCGATCTGGAAAAGTTGCAGGGGAAATCTTTTGGTGATGAAAAAGATCCATTGTTGGTGTCTGTTAGGAGTGGTGCAAGAGCATCTATGCCTGGAATGATGGATACTATATTAAACCTTGGGTTAAATGATATATCGGTAGAAGGTTTTGCAAGTAAATCACAAAACCCTAGATTTGCGTACGACTCATATAGACGATTTATTCAAATGTTTTCTGATGTAGTAATGGATATTGGCAAATCATTTTTTGAAGAAATTCTCGATGATCTAAAAAAAGAAAAAAATGTGAATTTTGACAATGAGTTAAGCGCAGAGCATCTAAAAGAACTCATCGTAAAATTCAAAGCGGTATACAAAGAGAAAAAAGGCGAAGACTTTCCGCAAGATCCAAGTGTTCAATTGATGGAAGCGATCAAGGCGGTATTCCGCTCATGGAACAATCATCGAGCGATAGTTTACAGAAGAATGAATGATATTCCAGGGGACTGGGGTACAGCAGTAAATATTCAAGCGATGGTATTTGGAAACATGGGAGATACTTCCGGAACGGGGGTTGCTTTTACTAGAAACCCAGCGACAGGCGAAAAGTTAATATACGGAGAATATCTAATAAATGCGCAAGGAGAAGACGTCGTTGCAGGTATTCGTACGCCTCAACCGATAACAAAGTTACAAGAAGATATGCCTGAGTGTTACGAACAGTTCATGTCTATAGCGAATAAGTTAGAAGACCATTATGCAGATATGCAAGACATGGAATTTACAATAGAAGACAGAAAGTTATATTTTCTTCAAACAAGAAACGGTAAGAGGACAGCACCTGCAGCATTAAAAATAGCTTGCGACTTGGTTGATGAAGGTAAGATTACACCTAAAATAGCATTATCTCGTATAGATGCAAAATCACTAGACCAATTATTACATCCTACATTTGACGAAAAGGCGTTAAAAGAAACAACTCCTATCGGTTCGGCACTTGCGGCATCTCCAGGTGCTGCTGCTGGTAAAGTATATTTTACTGCGGAAGAAGCAAAAGCTGCAGGAGCAAGAAAAGAAAGATTAATATTAGTAAGAACCGAAACTTCTCCTGAAGATATAGAAGGAATGCATGCGTCACAAGGTTTCTTGACGGCTCGTGGTGGAACAACTTCTCATGCGGCAGTAGTAGCAAGAGGCATGGGTAAAGCATGTGTATCTGGGTGTTCTGAATTAGTAATCAATGAAGCAGAAAAATATTTTGAACTAGGTGGAGTTCGAGTAAAAGAGGGGGAATACATTTCACTCGATGGAAGTACTGGAAAGATCTATCTAGGAGATATGAAGACTACTGAAAATACAATAACAGGTAATTTCGATACTATTATGAAATGGGCTGATGAGCATAGAAGATTAAAAATAAGAACCAATGCTGACACGCCTGCCGATACCAAACGAGCGATTGAATTAGGTGCGGAGGGGATTGGACTTTGCCGAACTGAGCACATGTTCTTTGAGGCGGATAGAATTCCAAAAATCAGAAAGATGATTTTGTCTGAAACTACAGAGGCAAGAGAAGCTGCTTTAAATGAACTAATAGAGTTCCAAAAGTCAGACTTCAAGGCGATGTATGAGGAATTACAAGACAAGCCTATGACAGTTCGTTACTTAGATCCACCTTTGCACGAATTCTTGCCTACAGATGAAGAAGACATTGTATCACTAGCAAAAAACATGGGGTTAACAGTACAAAAAGTAAAAGAAACATGCGAGTCTTTGCATGAATTTAACCCGATGATGGGACACAGAGGATGTCGACTTGCAGTTACATATCCAGAAATTGCAAGAATGCAAACGAGAGCAATTATGGAAGCTGCAATAGAGGTAGCTTCTGAAAAGGGATATAATATCGTTCCGGAATTGATGATACCGCTGACAGGCGACAGAAAAGAACTCAAATTCGTAAAAGATGTCGTGATTGAAACCGCCGAAAAAGTGAAAAAAGAAAAGAACTCAACGATTAAATATTTAGTTGGTACTATGATAGAAATCCCTCGTGCCGCACTTCTTGCGGATGAAATCGCAGCAGAAGCGGAGTTTTTCTCGTTTGGTACGAATGATTTAACACAAATGACTTATGGATTTTCACGTGATGATGCCGGTAAATTCTTAGATGAATACTACAAAGCTAAGATATTCGAATCTGACCCATTTGCAAGATTAGATGTAAGCGGAGTAGGACAACTAGTCGACATGGCATGTGCTAAAGGACGTTCTGCTCGACCTGATTTAAAATTGGGTGTCTGTGGAGAGCATGGTGGAGATCCATCGAGCGTGGAATTCTTTGACAAAGCAGGCCTCGAATACGTATCTTGTTCACCATTTAGAGTTCCAATAGCTAGACTTGCTGCTGCACAAGCCTCAATAAAAGGATAACTTTTGAATGAAAAAGTTTACGGATATTCAAAATGAGGAAATTAGGGTGTCCTATCCGTGCACTATTATAAAAATGTATGAACAATAAATAAAAATACCCTAGTATCGGTTATAGTTGCAAACGTGATTATAATCAATGTTGGGGTATTTTTAAGGAATAAACAGGAGACGAATATGAAAATAGCTATCGTAGGAGCAGGGAAATTAGGACTTCGCATTACGGAGGCGTTACTCGGAGGAGACTGTGATATCACGCTTATAGACAAAGAAGAATTAAAACTAGAAAAGCTATCGAGTTACCTCGATGTCATGACTATAGCAGGAGACGCAAAGAATACAAAAGTTCTTAAACAAATAAAAATAGAAAACTTTGATTTTCTGCTTGCGACGACGAGTTCCGACGAGACTAATATGGTAATTGCAGCGTTTGCGAAGAAACTAGGGTGTAAAAATGTAATTGCACGAGTCCGAGTTCCGGAGCATATCGATCAGTATAACCTAATCAAAGAAACCTTTGGTATTGATTATATAGTTAATCCTGATTTAGCCTTGACGATTGAGATATATAAACACCTTGTCGAAAAATATTCTCTCAGTAATGGAATTTTTTCTACAGGAAAAATTTCATTAATTGAGTGCAATCTAAATAAACTGCCTAAACTCAAAGACCTATCTATAAGTAATGTTCGAGACTTGTTACCAGGAATGCTAATAGTCGCTGTCTCAAGAAATGGTAAGATAATAATCCCTCATGGGGCTACTGTTTTAGAAAAAAGCGACTTAATATATGTCGTAGGCGAGAAAGAACCGATTGCGGCACTGAATAAAAAGGTCCATGAAAGGGGAAAATACACTAACCTACAAAAGGTTATGATTGTAGGTGGGGGAAATACAGGATTTTTCCTTGCACAAAAGTTATCAGACTTCGGTACATCAGTAAAATTGATAGAGTTAAACAAAGAAAGATGTCACTATTTGTCCACACATCTAGAGAATGTAATGATTCTAAATGCAAATGGCACGGACGTAGACATGCTTGAGGAAGAAAATATTTCTGAAATGGATGCATTTATTACAACCACGGGGTTTGACGAGGAAAATTTACTTCTAGCACTTTCGGCAAAACAACTTGGGGTTCCCGATGTTATTTCTAAAATCAGCCGTGATATTTACGCTTCTCTCATAGAAAAAATCGGAATTGACATGGTTTTAAATCCTCTAGATATTGTATGTAGTAATGTGCTTAGACATATCCAAGGGTCAAAGCAGGTCATCTCTTCGCAGCTTATCCAAGGACAAGCAGAGATTATGGAAATTTTAGCTACACCAAATATGGAGCTTACTAATGTTATGCTGAATGATCTTACATTGCCAGATGGAGTGCTAATTGTGGCGATACATAGAGGATCCTCCGTAATAATTCCAACAGGTGCGGACAAAATAATGCCGGGAGACAGAGTAATGATTCTGAGTCTTCTTTCTGCTTTAGACAAGTTGGAATCGTTATTGAAAACAAGATAAAACTATAGCCCGAGGAGCAATTATGTCATTACGAAAACAGATGTTACTACGTATGGTAGGTATATTCTTAATAATTATGGGATTTGCACTATTCCCCTCAATCATTGTTGCGGTAGTAAATTATGAAATAAAAAGTCTCATGTCATTTGGATATGTGGCTGTGCCCTGTTTGTTATTAGGATTATTGATAATCAAATTTGTCCGTCCATCTCTTACTAAACTAAAAGTAAGAGATGGATTTCTTGTCGTTACGATGGGGTGGGTTTTATGTTCGGTAATAGGGGCATTGCCCTTTGTTATTTCGGAAAATATCCCGGAATTCGTCGATGCTTTTTTTGAAACAGCATCCGGACTTTCGACAACAGGAGCTTCAATTCTAAATGACATAGAAGGACTTTCTAGATCTATGCTATTTTGGCGTTCTTTCACGCATTGGCTTGGAGGAATGGGAATAATTGTTTTACTCATGGCTCTTTTGCCGTCACTTGGAATTGGTGGTCAAAATATTGCAATATCAGAAACCCCCGGTCCTACACTAGATAAGCTTACTCCGAGATTTGCAGACACCGCAAAAAATTTATATTTGCTTTACATACTTATTACTGTAGCAGAAACAATATTACTATGCCTCGGTGGATTAAGTCTCTACGATAGTTTAATCCATACATTTGGAACTGTGGGCACAGGTGGTTTTTCTTCATACGGTGCAAGTGTTGGACACTTTACATCTCCTTACGTCCAGTGGGTTATCACGATTTTCATGTTTATATGCGGTATAAACTTCAACTTGTATTTTGTTTTGTTTAAGAGTGGCCCGAGGAAAGTTTTTAAAGATTCAGAATTCCGGCTTTATATAGGCATATTGCTTATTGCAACTATTTTAATTTCTGTAAATCTGTATTTTACAAATACTTATGACACGCTAGAAGAGAGTGTTAGACTTTCCGCTTTTCAATCGGCTTCTATTACAACTACTACTGGGTATGCGACTGCTAATTTTGATCTTTGGCCAACATTCAGTAAGATGATAATATTTTTACTCATGCTTACAGGGGCCTCCTCTTCATCCACAGGTGGTGGAACCAAGATGATAAGAATTCTTGTAGCCCTCAAAATGATCAAGCGCAATGTGTCTTTGAAGATACATCCGAACCGCATTGCTCCAATTACTATCAATGGTAAGCCACTTCCTTCTGATGTAGTTACAAACATTTCTAATTTTATCCTTACATACATATTGGTAATACTGTGTGGCACTGCGGTTGTAGCCTTAGATGGCCATGACATGATCACTTCGCTTACTGCGACTATAGCATGTATTGGAAATATTGGGCCGGGATTCAATCTTGTTGGTCCAGCAATGAACTTTGATTTTTTTAGTGACTTTACTAAATATGTATTGTCATTTTTGATGATAGCGGGCAGACTAGAAGTTATTACTTTTCTTGTGCTTTTTTCACCTAAATATTGGAATCATAATAAAGCATAGGAGGATGATATATGAAATTTAATATACCGATAATCATTAGAACAGTTTCATTTGTAATATTTATCCAAGGATTGTTTATGCTCCTTCCGATAACCTCATCGCTCTATTGGAATGAAACAGGAACCGCAGCATCGTTTGGAATAACCTCATTATTTTGTATTCTCATAGGGCTACCAACATTTTGGAAAACAAAAAAATTGAATTTTAAAGTTTCAACTAGAGAGGGATTCATAGTTGCGTTGATAGCATGGGGTTCGGTAATAGTTCTTGGTGCAATTCCTGTATATTTCTCTGGATTAGGTATTTCTTTTGTTGATGCTTTTTTCGAGTCCGCAGCAGGGTGGACGACGACAGGAGGATATGTGGTAGATGTTAATACACTTCCAAACTCTATAGTCCTTTGGAAGTCATTATGTCACTTTATGGGTGGAATGGGGATATTGTTTCTCGCACTTTCTCTTTTGCCACAAGTCGGTGTAAATGGTCAAAAACTTGCAAAATCAGAGTTGAGCGGCTCCATAATTCAAAAAACAGCTACACGAATTTCCGATTCAGCAAAAAACTTTTATAAGTTGTATGCCGTGTTTACTGTGATACTATTTGTTCTACTGAAGTTAGGAGGACTATCAACATTTGACTCCGTGACTAATTCATTGAATATTATTAGTAGTGCTGGTCTAACTTTAAATAGCAATGGAATATTGACTAATATGACGCCGTATTTGGAAGTTGTCGTTACACTTTTTAGTATAGTAGCTTCAACAAATTTTGCGTTGTTTATTATATTGTTAAAAGGAGATTTGCGGGGGTTCTTCCAAAACTATGAGATAAAAGTGTTTCTTTCTGTGCTGGGAATAGCTACTGCTTTAGTGGCTATAAATCTATATGTTTCAGGCACATATACGGATGTATTTAGTGCATTAAGAAATGCTGTCTTGCAGGTAGTGTCCTATGGTTCTACTTCGGGGTATGCGTTTACAGATTATACGGTGTGGCCGTCATTTTCAAAAATAATTCTAATGTTTTTAATAATAATAGGTGGATGTTCTTCTTCTACGGCCGGCTCGATTAAAGCGATTAGATTTGGAATAGGCTTGAAACTAGTTTTTCGTGGAATTTACAAAAAAATTCATCCGAGAGCTATACGCCCTATCATGATAGGACAAGAAGCAGTCTCAGTTCAGCATACGGCAAATGTTGCTACATTTATTCTCCTATATTTCATGTTTTTTGTATTTGGTGTGGTAATGCTTTCATTGGATAACTTAGATGTAGAAACTACTTTTAGCGCAGCAATATCTGCACTTTCAAACAATGGAACAGGCTTCGGGTTAATAGGAAGCACCGGAGATTTTAGTGTTTTTTCGTGGTGGGGCAAACTGGTTAGTGCTTTCTTAATGGTAGCCGGGAGATTAGAAATATATCCATTTGTAGTAATCATATCTAGATCTTACTGGAACCCGGACAGGATTTCGAAGTGATTGAGCCCTTTGGAACTCGGACAGAATTTCAAAGTAATTGAGAATTAGTGAATTAAAAAATTATTTGTATATCATAATATAATAAATGCACAGAGTAGCTTTCAATTCTGTGCATTTTGATTTGGCACTGCAATTAAAGACTCTAGTGGATTTACATGCACCATGCAATGTTTAGCCATCGGAAAGATTGTTTCTATTGCATCGTGGACATTTTCTGCGATGGTGTGCGCTTCAATCAGAGAGATGCTCGGATCACAGCATATTTCGATATCTACATAAAATTTGTTTCCAAAGAGTCTTGTTTTTAGACTATCTATATCTAATACTCCTTCAATACTCAGTGCTGTTTTCCTAATTTTTTCTTGAGTATCCATGTCTATTGCCCTGTCTACGATTTTATCGATTGCCACCTTTGCAATATCATACGACGCCTTGACAATCATACATGAAATAATCAGCATTGCAATGCTATCAAAAATCGGAAAGCCTAGAATCGCACCGCCGATTCCGATGAAACTGCCGATAGATGAAAGCGCATCCGATCTATGGTGCCAAGCATCCGCCATTAATGCCTCCGAGTTAGTGATTTTTGCAGCCCTCTTCGTATATTGGAACATCCATTCCTTGATAAGAATGGATAGGAGCGCCGCTATAAGCGGAAGTATGGACGGCACTGAAAGAGTTTCATATTCTCCCATAAAAATGATTTCGAGAGCATTAACTCCAATGAGTGCACCTGTAATAAAGAGAATCGCAGATATGATGATGGCTGCTATGCATTCCAGTTTTTCGTGGCCGTATTGGTGAGATTGGTCCTCTTCTCTTTCAGAAATGGAAACTCCTACAATTACAATGATAGTTGTAAATAAGTCGGATGCCGAGTGTACTGCGTCCGATACCATGGCCCCGGAATTGCCCAAGATCCCTGCGGATAACTTCCCAATAAACAGTGCTAAATTTACTACTATTGAGATTATTGACACTTTTATTCCTATGTTTGTTATTATTTTTTTTTGCATTTTTTCTCCAAAAAAATTCGTCGTGATGTAACTTTACATTGTATTTTAGTATTGTGTGTATTTGAAACAGGTTTCGCCGTAACTTTTTTTAAGCATATATTGCTTTGATATGTCATTATAGCATATTAAAGTGAATAAAACAGTATCTTGTAATTTTTTTATGTTAACAGTTTCTATTTTTTCAATAGAAGTTAATTGTAAATAATAATCGATAATTTGGTAGTAGGCAATATACCTAATTCATCACAGTGTTGAAGAAATTTCTTGACAATTCTCTCCAAAAAAACTATACTTTTACAGATAAGCTTGAAAAATAATCCTGATTGAAATGGTGATAATTTTATCAACTGGTCAACAAAGAGTCCGAATTATTTAAGGCATATTGTAAAAAATAAATAGATATAGAATATTTTGATCCTGGGCAATTAGGATAATGACCTAAGCAGACTCTGCTACCGTAAAGCCGGAAAACCAGACAAGATATTGCGACTATTACAGACAAGAATCATGTAATGCGCTTTGTAAGCACTTTAGATTCTGTCTGATGTGCTTTTTTAATTGGTATAAAAGGAGAAAAAATGAAAACTGAATTAAAATTCTTAAACAAAAAAAATGGCAAAAAAACATTGTCATTAGTACTAATTCTTTCAATGATTATGATGACATCTATTCTTGCAGGTTGTGGGCAAGATACTACTGGAGACGATTCCGCATCATCAGGAACCGATGAAATATCAGTTCAAGTTGTAGTTACTTGCGAAGGCATTCTTGAAGTTGCCGACACATTGGATGAAGAACTAGTAAGAAAAGCAGGTGATGGAACGCTTATAGAGACTACTGTTACGATCCCTAGTGGAACTAATGCATTGGATGCCTCCATGGAAGCGGGAACATTCGATATCGATGCTACGGGATATGTCACAACGCTTGAAGGAATTGCAAATGGTGAAGCAGGGCCTATGAGTGGCTGGACTTATGATGTTAATAGTGAAGCTCCAACTGTAGGTGCGGACGAAATAGAAGTTAAGGACGGAGACGTAATTAATTGGATTTACATAGTAGATTTCACAGCTGAATAATAAAATGAAAGATACCTTTAGTGAATTTCACCCAATAATAAATATTTCGTATTTTCTGTCGGTAATTGCTGCGGCAATGTTTTATTTTGACATATATCTGTTGTCCATATCATTCGTCGCTTCTTTTTCGTATGCGATTTTTTTGGGTGGCAAGAAATTCATAAAACTGTTCTTTATTTTTGTATTGCCAGTAATGGTCTTGTCTGTACTGATTAATATGTATGTTAATCAGTCGGGTGAGACCATTTTATTTGAAATAAGTTTCAAGGTGTTTACATGGGAAGCTATGGCATATGGCATAACTAACGGCTTGATGTTTAGCTCGATTTTAATGTGGTTTTATTCATATAACGTGGTAGTTACGAGCGATAAGTTTCTATACGTGTTTGGGAAGATTGTTCCGACACTTGCCCTTATCTTTTCTATGGTGCTTCGATTCGTACCGTTATTTGCGAAAAGGGCAAAGTTAATTTCGACAGGACAAAAATGTATAGGAAAAGACTTGGAAACAGGTACGAAAAAAGAAAAGTTGAGGCATGGCGCAAAAATACTATCAATAATGATATCGTGGTCACTTGAAAACTCAATAGATACAGCGGACTCGATGAAAGCTAGGGGATATGGATTGAAAGGCCGAACGAGTTACAATAACTTTGTGTTTTCTACAAGAGATATATGCTGTGAAGTAATCATTATCATTGCAACGCTAGTAACTTTTGTGGGAATACCGACACTTGGCTCCTATATTTTTTACTTCCCGTATATCGAAGTAATATACAAAAGTTCTGCTTGGTTTATAATATATTTAGGCACAGTAGTTTTATACTTTATGCCTATTCTAATTAATTTGAAAGAAGCTGTTAAATGGAAATATTTAAAGTCGAGGATTTAACGTTTTGCTATTCGAATAGGGATAACCCGGCACTAAATAAAATTTCGATGGATGTCATTCGAGGTGAATTTCTGGTATTGATGGGAAGATCGGGATCAGGAAAGAGCACTTTACTTAGGCAGTTTAAGCCTGCCCTGTCACCAAATGGAGAAAAGAGTGGGACTATCCTTTTCGAGGTTAAAGAAAAATCAGGACACTGCGACATAAACAACCTAGATGAGAGAACACAAGCTTCGTCGATAGGGTTCGTGCTGCAAAATCCGGATAATCAAATAGTGACTGATAGAGTTTGGCATGAGATGGCATTCGGCTTGGAAAACTTAGGTCTAGAAAAGGAAGTAATTAGAGTCAGAGTCGCAGAAATGGCAAGCTTTTTTGGAATACAAGAGTGGTTTGACAAAGATACAAAAGAACTATCAGGTGGACAAAAGCAAATATTGAATTTAGCATCAGTCATGGTAATGAATCCGGAAGTACTTATACTTGACGAACCAACATCGCAACTTGATCCAATCGCAGCGGCAGAGTTTATACAAATTATAAAGAAGATAAACAGAGAGATTGGTACTACTATAATTATTTCGGAGCACCGCTTAGACGAATTATTGCCACTTGCGGACAGGGTAATCGTAATGGAAGCCGGAGAAATAATTGCAAATGACACGCCCAATAATGTGGGTGCAACACTATCCTCTATAGGTAGCGACATGTTTGCTGCAATGCCATCTCCAATGCAAGTGTATGACAAAGTATATAATGCTGGTTATGGAAAGGAATTGGAATGTCCGATAGATGTTCGCGGAGGCAGACTTTGGTTAAACAAGATACTTTCGGGAGTAGATTTAAAAAAGACAAAGATACAAGATGAAAATTTAAAAAGATCAGACACAAAGGCAATCGAGATAAAAGACGTTTGGTTTAGATATTATAAACAAGGAAACGATATAGTACGTGGTTTGAACCTTACAATTAGAGAAGGTGAGATTTTCGCAATAGTGGGCGGCAATGGAACAGGTAAGACGACAAGTTTAAAAGTAATTGCGGGAATCGAAAGGGCATTTAGAGGAAAGACTCTGATATATGGAAAACGAATCGAAAAATACAAAGAAAAAGAATTGAGAAACGGCATGCTTAGCATGCTCCCTCAAGATCCACAGTCTATATTTGTAGAAGATGTCGTGAAAAACGACTTAATGGAAGTATTAATAGGGAGGGATTTTTCCGACAGCGAAAAAGAGCAAAAAATAATCGATGTAGCAAAAGTTACCCAAATAGAAGATGTATTGGAATCACATCCTTATGATATTAGTGGCGGAGAGCAACAACGTGTTGCATTGGCTAAAATTTTACTATTGGATCCCAAAGTGGTTTTACTAGATGAACCGACAAAGGGAATCGATAACTTTTTTAAAGGGATATTAGGAAATATTCTTATTGAGTTGAAAAATAGAGGCAAAACAATCGTGTTAGTGTCTCATGATATAGAGTTTTCAGGGCAGTTTGCGGACAGATGTGCGATGTTTTTTGATGGAAAAATCAGTACAGAAGGTTCTTCACGCAAATTCTTTTCGGGAAATAGTTTTTATACCACATCCGCAAATAAAATGTCGTCTAACACTTTCGAAAATACAATAACGGCGGATGACGTAGCTGGATTAGTACTCGAGAATATTGAAAACAATAAAGGCATCGACATTACTGTTGAAGAAAGCAATCACATCGAAAAAATAGTCGATACTGAAAGAGGGTCTTCTGTAGAAGATTATCGCGATACTGATAAGGTCAGCGACACAAGTAAAAAAAAAATAAATAGTCGACAAAAGAATATGCTATTATCAATTTTTGTTGTTGTGGCAATGGCATCAATGCTTATATATACAATATTTACAAAATCAAGGGATAATTTTGCGGTAGTAAGTATACTGATGATATTGTTATCCATGGTGCCGTTCTTCTTTGCGTTTGAAGTGAAGAAGCCAACAGCACGAGAGCTTGTTCTAATCTCGGTAATAGTTGCACTCGGAGTAGCTGCAAGGACAGCATTTTATCTGGTTCCACAAGGAAAGCCAATCCTTGCGGTAGTAATAGCTGGCAGCATTTGCATGGGCCCCAATTTTGGATTTGTTATAGGTGCAATGTCCGCCTTCATGTCAAACTTTTTGTTTGGCCAAGGTCCGTGGACACCGTGGCAAATGCTCGGAATGGGACTTGTTGGAATGCTAGCGGGATACTTGGGTAGAACAAAAAATAGGAACACGTGGGTCATATCAATTTTTGGAGGATTGTCGGCATTTTTCATATATGGTCTATTTGTTGATTTTTGGTCTATAGCATTAATACAGCAAGATATAACGATAGAATCAATAATGTTAGTATACTTTACCGCAATCCCTTATAACTTGATGTTTGCATTTACCACTTTTATTTCATTACTTCTGTTCGGAAATCCGATGATTAACAAGATTGATAGAATAAAAATGAAATATGGATTCGAAATGAATCGGTAAACTTACATTAACATAAGCTGCAAGCTAGTTGAAACTTATTTATATTAGTAAAGTAAATATAAATTTGACATTTTCAAAAATTATGCTAAAATTATAAATGAACAGGAGTTTATTATTATGGCGCAATTTTTAAAAGAACATAAAAAGGAAGCGATTATAAACGCAGCGATCGAGGTAATGCAAGAAAAAGGCATTACCAATATGGATATGCGGACTGTTGCAAAAAAAGCAGGCATCACAGTAGGCAATCTATATCGATACTTCAATGACAAACAAGCGTTGATCGATACAATCATCGGACCTTTATTTGAAAG
This sequence comes from uncultured Oscillospiraceae bacterium, assembly GCA_964367585.1. Taxonomy (GTDB): domain Bacteria; phylum Bacillota; class Clostridia; order Peptostreptococcales; family Anaerovoracaceae; genus CAYJGJ01. Next base: position 521,826 of record CAYIYH010000001.1, on the reverse strand, counting down.
AGTAGAAAACATTCTGGTTCGGAATTCACAAGGTATTTTCTCGTTGAATAAGTATGAGAGGCTGAACTTATCAGACGATATTATTAGAAGTAACGATTTTTTTGAAATCATAGTAAACGTGACAAGCGAGAGCCACAAAGTAATAAAGCAATACCCAACTTTAGCACCTGTCCTACTAAAAGACGATTATGTGAAAAATATGCTTACAGTATGGATAGAATCTTTGTGGGTTAATAATACAAGCGGCAGCAAAAGGCAAAGAATTTTACTCAGGGCACACATCAATAGCATAGTAAGTGGAATTACATACTTGCTGATAGAAGGTGTTGACTTGGGCGAGGCAGAATTTAAAACTGTAAGCGAGTTTTATGTGCAAAGCACTCATAAAACAATACTTAATATCATCTCGAACTTTTCAGAAGAATAGAGGAATATTATGAATAAGAAAATACTGATAGGTGTGGCAATTGCACTAGTATCTGTGATCGTAGTAGTTTTGATGTTTTTTGGCAGTGGTGAAGAAATAGATACTGAAGAAAAAACATATACAGTCGAAACTATCACTGTAATCCCTGAGAATTCTGAGGATACGCTTGAATATGCAGCTGTAGTAAAAAATCAGGACACAGAAAATGTAATGTTCCCTACAATTGCAACGATTGAAAAAATACATGTAGAGCAAGGTGAAATCGTAACTAAGGGTCAATTGCTAGTAACTGTTGAAGACGACAATGCTCAGACACAAGTAGATACTGCCAAAAACAATATGGATGCTGCCGAATCAACCATGATCGAGGCGGAAGAATCTTTGCAATTATCGCAAATGCGTTACGATAGGCTAATTACAGAACAAAGTAATGACACCGAATATCAACGATTAAAGAGCGAGCATGACACCGCGTTGGTTGCAAAAAACAATGCTCAAAGCGATTTAGACGATGCAAATGCGAAAATAAAAATAGAAGAAGATAAACTTAGCGATTACGAAAGTGATCTGCAAACAAAAACACAGAGCGAGGTAGCAGTACAGCAAAGAGTCAATTCCTTAGAAGCTGAAGTAGCTGCTAATCCGGGTGATTTGGATTTGCAAGCCGATTTGGCGGATGCTAGAAGCGATTTAGCAATTGCTACCGACGAGAAAAACGATGCTCAGAATCTAGTAACTTCACAAGAGCAGGTGGTTCAGAACACAATCATTTCAGAAAATAGAGCAGGCAAGGAAGCCGCATTAGTAGTTGCGAATTCCAATTACGAGGCGACACGTATACCTTATGAGGCCAAAGTTGCGGACATGGAAATAGAACTTGCTGCAGCAGAAGGCGATGTGAGAACTGACCAAATTGCATACGATAATTCCAAGAATGCCCATGAGGCATCTGTCAGAGCATACGAAAATTCTTTGGAAGCAAAGGAAGATTTAAACTATTATGCAAAAAATAATGGCACAGTCTTGACGATATTATCCAAAGAAGGAGAAGTCGCTACACCACTTGAACCCGTACTGGTTGTGGGAACTACAAGCATGATTGCGGAATTTGGAGTTTCTAGCAGTGACATAGAAAAAGTAGAATTATCTAATCATGCGACTATTACATTAGGTGAAGAAATATATACAGGAGAAGTAACGGAGATAGACTTGATCCCTGACGAAACTAGTCGTACATATACAACCGATGTCTTGATTAATACAAAGGGCGACAACTTCCAAATTGGCGAGCTGGTAGACGTGCAATTATTTGTTGGAGAATCTATGGAGGTCTTACTACCTATCAATGCAATATTAAATGATGGAGAAGACTACGTGTTCATAGTAGAAGACGGACGCGCAGTCAGGCGTGATGTTACTATAGGAAACATTAGCAACAATAAAGTAAAAATCCTCGGATTGAACCCAGGAGAAGAAGTGATAGTAAAAGGAATGAAGAACATAAAAAGCGGTTATAAGGTGCTGGTGAATAATAATGATTAGTAAATTTGTAGACTTTTTGATAAACAAAAAGAATATAATTTTAGCAATAGCATTTTTCGTGGCGGTGGCTGGAATGTATAGTTACTATATGATCCCTAAGCAGGAAAACCCGGACACAAGTGTTGCAGCAGCCGTAATAACTACTGTTTATCCAGGTGCAAGCCCGTCGGAAGTAGAAAAGAATGTTACAGATATTATTGAAACCGAAGTGGATAAGTTAGACAATATCGATTATTATACGAGCTCTAGCTTAAACAGTGCTAGTTTGATTGTCATAATGTACGATATGGAATATACAATAGATGAAGTAAGCGATGAATTGTACAATGCAATAGAAAAATCTAACGAAAAACTCCCTGATCTCGCAGAAAAAAGTGTTATAGACACAGAAGTCGTGCCTAATAACCAATTTATTATTAGTCTATCGGGAGAAAATTATAGCGACAAAGAATTAGTAGAATATGCAAAAAACGTACAAGAAACAATCTTAGAAGTTGAAGGAATCGATACGGTCACAATTGACGGCGAAAAACAGCGCGAAGTTGTAATTGAAGTCGACAACTCTAAAATGAAAACTTATGGTATCTCTATAGAAAATGTCTTGCAACTGTTATTAGCTCAAAATCTATCCATCCCTACAGGGAGTATCGAATACGAAGATACCACAATTAGCGTAACTGCACCCGCAATATTTGAAACGCTCAAAGATATTGAAAACACCGTAGTTTCGGGTTCGAGTTCGTCTTTAAGTTTTGTTAAGCTTAAAGACATTGCAGATATATGCATCGATGAAGAAGGTGACTATGCTTACTATCAAGATGGTAATAATGCAATACTTCTAACAGGCACGCTAGTTGAAGGTGAAAATGCTGTAATTGTAGGTAAAGACTTAAGAGAGGCAATAGGAGAATCTAAATCACAATTGCCCGACGATTTGATATTTCATGAAGCCATGTATGCTCCTCAGGATATAGAAGACTCGGTTAATTCATTTGTTTCTAATTTGATACAAAGCATAATACTAATCATCATAGTAGTTATGATAGGAGTTAGGCTAAAAAATGCGATAGTTATATCTGTTGCGTTGCCTTTAAGTATTTTATCTACATTCATAGTAATGTTTATTATGGAGATAGAGTTTCAATTTATTTCCATAGCGGCATTAATAGTTTCGCTTGGAATACTCGTAGACAATGCCATAGTAATGAGCGAGGCAATACAGCAACATTTGAACAACGGACTGGATAAAAGGGAAAGCATCATACTCTCGATAAAGCAAAATGCCGCACCTATATTCTCAAGTACACTTACGACTGTAGTAACATTTTCGACTATTTATTTTGTTCCGGGTGTGGTAGGCCGCATTGCAGGAACAATACCCACAGTAGTAATCGCTTCGTTAGTCGCAAGCTATCTTGTTTCTATGATAATAACGCCAATCTTGGCGTATATGTACTTCGAACCAGAAAGTTCCAAAAAGTTAAAAAAAGTATCAAAATATAAAATTTTCATAGATAAACTACTTGCCATTAGTTTAAACCACAAACTAATAGTCATTGTATTATCTTTTTGCATTCTTGGAGTATCTGTTTTGTTGGCATCTACGCTCGGCTTGCAATTTTTCCCTGTAGCAAGCAAGCCTGTAGTGTACATTAACTTTGAAGGCGAAGGAATGTCTTTGCAGTCATCAGAAAGTGTCGAGGAACAAATAAATGAAGTACTAGACGATGATGAACTAGTTGTTAATTATACTTACTCTATAGGCAAGGGTTTGCCTAGTTTCTTCTTGACTATCCCTACGATGACAACAGCCCCTAATGTAGGTCAGTACATGTTGCAATTAGACGAGGATACTTTAAACGACGAATTTGGAGATCTTGCGGAAGTCGCGCGACACCTGCAAGCAAAATTAGATCAAAGCGTTAGTGGCGCAAGTATATATGTAAAGAACTTAGAATACTCGATGCCATCGGAAGCAAAGATTGCATTTTCGGTTAGCGGAGATCCACAAAGAGTGCAAGAAGTAGCAGAAGAGATGACACTTGCATTAAGTGAAATAGAAGGAACAGAAAACGTTCGAAACACAATAGTGGAATCGCAGTACGACTACGAGGTAGATTTGGACAGCGATGTACTTTCTTCATACGGATTGTCAAAATACGATGTATTGAAACAAATGAACACATCACTGATGGGTGGCAAGGCAGGAGTTTATCAGGGTGGCGGCTCAAACATGGATATTATTCTCAAATCTAATATAGAATCTTTGGACGACCTAAACGATCTACTTATTGTTGGAAGTGTATCTGACACAAAAGTATCTTTAAGCCAAATATCAGACATATCAATCGTTCCATCTATTCCGCTGATAGAACATTATAATGGAGAGAACTTTGTATACGTTCTAAGCGATATTTTGCCTACGTATAGTTCGCTTTCTATCGAAAATGAATTGGAAAATGTCCTACTAGACGACTTAGACATGGAGGGGATAGAGATATCGGGACATGGCGAAGTAAAGAACATGATGGATTTAATTGCCGACTTAGGGTTTTACGCAATTATTGCTATCTTTATAATATACATGATTTTATATACACAATTCAGAAAGCATAAGATGGCAAGCATTGTTCTTGCTACAATTCCCCTAAGTTTAATCGGCTGCGGATTGGGACTAAAGCTATTCGACATGGATATCCAGGTAATGGCTATACTTGGTCTCGTGAGCCTCTTTGGAATAGTTGTAAACAATGGTATACTCTTGGTGGAAGTGATGAAAGAAAACTGTCAAAAAGGCTTAGATATTAATGAAGCCTGCATACGTGCCGTGGACGAAAGATATAGACCTATATTTATGTCAAGCTTGACGACGTGTATCGGATTAGTTCCATTGATACTCTCAGGTGATGCGATGATAGCGCCGATGGCTTCCGTGTTACTCTTTGGCTTGCTTTTTTCTACACTATTGACTATGGTCGTTGTGCCTACACTATTCTCTTATATGTATAGGAGAGGATAGAATGATAGCCTCACATAAAATAGAATTGGATGCATTCGGAATAAAGCTAATCGCTGTCGCAACTATGACCATAGACCATATTGCAGCGCTTGGTTTTCCGATGACATATGAGCAATATCTGATATTTAGAATTATAGGAAGAATTTCTGCTCCACTTTTCTTGTTTTTGATAGTAGAAGGACTTCGTCATACTCGCAGTAAACTGCAATTTGCTTTCAGGTTGTACCTGGCAGGTGGATTAATCACGATTTCAAATATAATTATAGAGGGGATTTTAGATAACGGCACTAGCTTTGGCAATATACTGCCGACATTTATGTATGTGGCCTTATATGTGATATGTATAGATAAAATTAAGCATGTAGGTGAAAATAAGTCAAAAAAGGAAATATATGTTGCAATTTTTGTTATCATCGCTTCTATATTATTTTCATTTATTACCTTAAATATGAACGAAGAACCGAATCAAGGAATAATAGGTGTAATTCTACGCATAGTTGTTCCATCATTATTCGAAGTAGATTATTCACTGATATTCGTCTTGCTGGGAATTGCTTGGTACTATATAAATGAAACTAAGAATAGAATTATTCTATTTGCGATACTATCACTTGTGGTATTAGCTACAAGGCTTATGTCGGGTGTGGACATTGTAGCATTTTTGCCATTTAATTTTTATCAAATGTTTGTGGGTACGCAATGGTGTATGATTTTCGCGATTCCATTCTTTATGATGTATAATGGGCAAAAAGGGCTTTCGCATAAGTATTTATTCTATATATACTATCCAATACATCAGTATATATTAGCATTTTTAGTTTTGATAATTACTTAATAATTTATACCATAAAAAAATAGTATTAAAACAATGACTTAATTTAGATGCAAAAAATAGTAACATAGCTATTGCAAAATGCCGCATTGAATGAAAAAAAGAAAAAAATTTAAAATTCACTTAACTATTATCAGAATCTGTCGATATAATCTATGTAGGTATTTTTTGATATTGTATTCGTATAATTTCAGATAAATATCTGCAAACGCATACGGTAGACACGGATCCACTACCGGTGTGGGAGATATACGGACAATCTCGTCTGTATATAAAAACGAGTGTAGGCAATCACGCAAGCACTTAATTATAGGCATATTGAGACATAGGAAGTCTCAATCGCAATTTCTCAAGGAGGGAAACACAATGAGAATACAACATAATATTACGGCTCTAAATTCGTTTAGAAACCTAGGAATCAACAACAACAACTTATCATCTAACTTAGAAAAATTATCATCTGGTTACAGAATCAACCGTGCAGGAGACGACGCTGCGGGTCTTGCTATCTCTGAAAAAATGAGAGCGCAAATCAAAGGTCTTGAAACTGCTCAAAAGAATGCTGAAGATGGTATATCTTTCGTACAAACTGCAGAAGGAGCTCTTACAGAAGTTCACTCTATGCTAAACAGAATGGTAGAACTAGCTACTCAATCAGCTAATGGTATCTACGAAGACGCAGTTGACCGTGAAAATTTACAAGCTGAATTCGATTCATTATTAGACGAAACTGATAGAATCGCTAACAACACAGACTTCAATGGACAAAAAATATTCGACGGTTCTTTAGACAATTCTCCAGAAATTATAGCGGCAGCTCAAGTTTACACAACAGGGGCGATAAGCGTCGCAACTTCAGTTGACCCTGTAACTGTAACTTTAAACGTTACAGATGCGGATGGTAAAGCAACTGCTTTTACCGCGGAATATACACCTGGCGCTGCTGATGCTACTGGTGCAGCAAGCGCAACTGCGATTGCTGCATTAACATTCGAAGATGCTGATGGTAATGCACTTTCTGGAATCAATGTTGCTGCTGCGACAGATACTTTAACGTTTACGTCAACTGTAGCAGGAGCGGAGCAAATTAAAGTTACGGGTGTAACATTCTCTGGTGGTACAGTTACAGTTGCTGGAGGTAGCGTTACAACAGAAGGTGTTACAGGTAAAGCTGCAGGTACTGGAGAACCATTAACACTACAAGTTGGTGATACAGCTATCCAAACTATCTCAGTAACAGTTGGTTCAATGACAACAGCTTCATTAGGACTAGGTGGATTACTATCTGACAGAAACTATGCTGACGGCGTAGCTTCAGGCGGTATCGGTGACGTTGCATCTGCGAATGGCGCTATCGACACAATCAAAACTGCTATCAACACAGTATCTACTCAAAGAGCATCTCTTGGTGCACTTCAAAACAGACTTAATCACACTATCAATAACTTAGGCGTAACTACTGAAAACATGACAGCTGCAGAAGCTCGTATTAGAGACGTAGACATGGCTAAGGAAATGATGGCATACACTAAGAACAACATCTTAGTACAAGCTTCTCAAGCAATGCTTGCACAAGCTAACCAAATTCCACAAAGCGTACTTCAATTACTTCAATAATTGAAAACAACTAAAATTCTACTTGAAAAAGTAGTAAAGAAAAAGGCAGCCTCGGCTGCCTTTTTCTTTACGTGTTCTTTGGATTATGTGATAGTGATTATGATTTGAAATTATCAATTATTGATTTCGCTACATCGCGTGTAATTGAGGGCACTTTCATGAGCTCTTCTTCGGATGCGACTTTGATTTTGTCGATAGAGTCAAAATGCTTGAGCAGTGCATTTCGTCTCTTCTCTCCAATTCCCTGTATGTTGTCAAGCGATGATTTGATCATGTTCTTGTTGCGTGTCTTTGTGTGGAAGTCTATTGCGAATCTGTGTACTTCTTCTTGGATTGTGCCAACATAGCTATATAGAAGTGGAGTATTCTTAATTTCAATCTCTTCACCATTCGGCAAAATTAAGTTGTTTGTTCTATGCACGTCGTCTTTGACCATTCCAACTACAGGAATCTTTATGTTCAGTTCACTGAGAATTTTACTTACAGAAGAAACTTGTCCAAGTCCGCCGTCTACAAAAATAACATCGGGAATTTTAGAGAAAGAGTTATCTTCACTTAGTGCTCTCTTAAAACGTCTTCTAAGCATTTCTTCCAAACTTCCATAGTCATTTTGCCCAACTATTGTTTTTATCTTGAATCTTCTATAGTCCTTTTTTACTTTTTGAATTCCTTCGAATACTACCATTGCTCCGACGGTATCGATTCCATTCGTGTTTGATATATCATACGATTCAATCCTGTATGCATCGCCCGGCAGAGTAGTGTCAGTAGACAAATCAGCATTATTGGCCAGAGCAGTGTCGGGTTGATTTAGGATGCGTGGAGTAAATCCACATGACAGAATTACTTTTGCTATCGCATCGTTGATAGAGGAACGTTTGTTTTTAAGATTCTGATTTTTGTCTTTCATAGTTTTAAGAAGTTCGGCCGCATCTTCCTTTACCAACATTAGAATCTGTTTTTTCTCGCCTTTTTGGGGACATACTATCTTCGTCCTATACTCGCCCTTTTGTAAATAATCTTCGACCATATCGGCATCGCCTATTGGATTTTCTACAATAATCTCAGGAACCGCCAACGCCCACATTGAGTAATACTGCTTGATAAAGGAAGAAATAGCCTCTTCTTCGTTGTCGATGTGTTCGTCGTTTAATGGGAATATTTCTCTTCCAGCAAATTTACCGTCTCTATAGGAAAAAAGAACAATACTCGACTGTTCTTCTACTACAAGGTGTAACACGACATCCAAATCTTTACCGCTTACATAAGACACTCTTTGAAGTGACTGCAGTGCCTTGAGGCTACTTATATAATCTCTGTACTTTCCGGCTTCTTCAAATTCCAGCTTTTCTACGCAGGTATTCATTTTATTCGCAAGATATTTTTCGAGTGCTTTATCTTTGCCACTTAAGTAGTTTATGGCATCGTCGACGTGTTTCATGTAAACTTCTTTATCTACATTATATACACATACACCCAGGCATTTATCTATGTGGAAGTTTAAGCATTCACGATGTCCTTGCGGAAATTTTTGCAATGAACACTTTTTTAGAGGTAAAATATCATTGAGTAAGTCTACTATTGTATTTACAGCTCCGACATCGCTGTAAGGGCCAAAATATTTGTTTCCGTCTTTCTTTATTCTTCTAGTTTTCAGTATACGAGGGAATTTTTCGCTTGCAGTAACAACAATATATGGATACGTCTTATCGTCTCTCAATAGTACATTGTACTTAGGTCTGTAACGTTTAATCAGATTGCACTCTAATATAAGAGCTTCCATTTCGGTTTTGCATGTGATGTATTCGAATTCATGAATGTTGGAAACCATGCTTCGTGTCTTCATGTTAAGCTTAGCGCTGTTTTGAAAATATTGTCTCACTCTGTTTTTTAGTGAGATTGCTTTACCTACATAAATAACTTCTCCAAGTATATCTTTGTGCAGATATACGCCCGGTTTATCGGGTAGAGTTTTTAAGTTGCTTTCGATATCAAACATTTTGAATTCCTCAATAGAGAGCTTTTCGATTCAAGTCACAAGTGTTTAGTGCGTCCACCCTCGTCTTTTGCGCTCTTCTTCTATTTCTATTTGTTTGAGCGCTATTTGTTCTAACCTTGCCTGACGATTTTCGGCTCGGATTTTTTCTCTTCTTTGTCTTACTGCACGCCGTCTCATGCATATTCCGATCAAAAGCATTATTACAGCAGTTAATATTACCGCCGTCAAATTAGAAATTCCAAAATAGGCAGTAAACCATCCTCTGTCAACGTCTCCCGCTGATTGTATTTCATAGGTGTGTATCAGTTCGTCATGCACATATAGTTCTAGCGCTCCTATTTTGTCTCCCTCGCTAATAGGAGCTGTTACTTCATCGTATATCGGGTTGAGTGTTACTAAATTTAATGATGCTTCTTTGGGGAGATACGCGGTTATATCCTCGTTTACAACCCCGGTAGTCCTCGTAACAGCACCTAGTTTTACTTTTGTTTTGCCTGTAACGTATCCTGTTTCGTGGATCGTGGTTTTTACCATAGTTGCAACACCATAGTCAAATAGTTTTGCAATATCAGTCATTCGGTGAGTAGATGTTGTATCTAGCACTGCCGCTATCAATCGCAATCCATCTTTTTCGTATCCACCGACGTATCCAACTTTTGATGTGCTGTATGAACCTGATTTTCCACCGTAAAATCCATCATACGCTAGAGTACTAGTCACATTTAGTACACGAGACTCTCTTAGGTTAGTGGCTGGCAAAGTGTAACTTGGTGTTTCAATTATTTGTCGGATGATGTAGTTATCGAAAGCAACATCTCCTAGAAGCATCAAGTCATAGACAGTTGAATATTGAGCAGAGTCACTAAGCCCGCTTGGATTTACAAAATAGCTATTCGTCATCCCAATCTCTACGGCCATTGCATTCATCAAAGTGGCAAAATCCGATAAACTGCCAGCTGTAGCAATCGCTAATGCGTTAGCTGCGTCATTGCCGGATTCTAGCAATAGACCGTAAAGCAATTGTTCTGTGGTGAAAATCTCTCCGACGAGGAGCCCCATGACACTTCCTCTCTCATTAGCGCTTTCCGCAGTAATCGTGATAGGCTCGTGTAAATTAAGATGTTGTATTGCGATTAGTGCTGTAAGAAGTTTAGTTGTAGACATTGGCCAAGTTATTGTGTGCATATTTTTCTCGTAAAGAACTTCTCCAGTATTTTCGCAGTAAATTATGGCGCAATCGGCTCTTATGTCCGGAGGTGGCAGTTCTGTTTCAGCTGTAGCCGCAGGAAAAAAGCTGATTATAGGTGCAATAGAATAGAAAATAATAGCAATGATAGATAATGCTATTAAATTGTTGCGATTTTTCATTTATGATTCTCCAATTTAGCTAGTCAAACTTCTCCTTAACCAAAGAAGAAGTTTGTAAGTAAATATCCGTCGGAAAAGAATTCTCCTTTTTCCCCAGCCGTTTCGTTATACTTTTTACTCTCGTCGACCGTTGTCTCCGCATCGTTTTGGTAGATGACATAAGGAACTGGGTCCGATGAATGAGTTCGAGTAACTAAAGGTGTCCTGTGATCAGGCGCAATTAGTATTCGAATCGATTCGTTTCTGCTGTTGAAATCTTCGATTATATATTTAACAGCTTTTTCATCTATATCTTTTAGGCATTGTAGTTTTCCATCTAAATCACCTTGGTGGGAACACTCATCTGGTCCTTCAAAGTGTAGGTAGACGAAATCTTTTCCCTTCTTGAATTCATTAAGAGCAGCATCAGCCTTTGCTTTGTAATTGGTATGGACGTTGCCAGTAGCACCTACTACGTCAATGCTATCTAGCCCTGCGAAAATGCCTATACCTTTTATCAGATCTACGGCACTTATTACACTCCCTGTAATTCCATATTTAGAACTAATAGGATCGAGATTAGGTTTTTTCCCTTGTCCCCAAATCCATAGTGAGTTTGCTTTATTAAGTCCTTTTTCCGCTCTCTTTATGTTGATTGGGTGGTCGTTTAATATTTCATAGCTTTCCCGCATCATTTTTGTTATAAATTCAGCCCCCTCGCCTTTTGGGAGGTAATTTCCGGTTTTTTGATCAAGTATATCGTGGGGAGGTGTGCATTCGTAGTGTGTTTTTCCATTTGGAACAACCATGCAATGCCTATAGCCGGTGCCGGTATGAAAAGATAATTTATCCGAATCAAATTTAGCTTTGACCGCCTGAATTAATATGTCGGCATCTTCGGTTGAAATATCTCCTGCACTATGGTCTTTGACGATCAAGTCATCGTAGTCTCCAGTCCCTTCTAGTGTTACAAAATTAGCCCTAAAAGCAACATCTGTTGGCTCAAGTTCAATTCCTATGCTTACGGCCTCAATCGGTGATCTTCCTGTAAGATAGATACTCGGGTCATAACCCATTATAGAGAGGTTTGCAGCATCGCTTCCGGGTGGGATTCCATCCGGAATTGTACTCACAAGTCCTACTTTTCCTTTGCTTGCTAGCATGTTTGTATATGGCATATATGCAACTTCGAGAGGAGTTTTATTCCCAATACTTTCCATTGGATTGTCTGCTGCCCCATCAGTGATTACTATTAAATATTTCATTTTTCACCTTTCTTTTTTTATTCGGATACTCAAGTGTTCAGTGATTCGAGTGCTTGAAGCTTCAAGCATTTGGAGATTCGTCTGCCTGAAAGTTCAGAAGCTCGAATCCTTATGAACTACAAGTCTATCTCATTACCCCTTGTGTTGTGTCTTTTAGTATTACATCATGCGCTCCACCTTCTACGATACTCGTTGCGGATACTAATGTGAGCTTTGCTTCTCGTTGTAAAGTTGGTATATCGGTAACACCACAATTACACATAGTTGCCTTCACTTTATTTAGAGAAACTGTGACATTATCGTTCAATCTACCAGCATATGGAACATATGAATCGACCCCTTCTTCAAATTTCATTGTGCCATCGCCGCCATTATCATATCGTTGCCAATTTCTCGCACGGCTAGAACCCTCTCCCCAATATTCTTTCATGTAGACTCCATTTACATTTATTCTATTAGAAGGAGATTCATCAAATCTAGCAAAGTATCTGCCGAGCATGATGAAGTCAGCACCCATAGCGAGAGCCAATGTCATGTGATAATCGTAAACGACACCACCGTCGGAACAAATCGGAACATATACTCCAGTTTTATCAAAGTATTCGTTTCTTGCTTCAGCCACTTCGATTACTGCCGATGCCTGTCCACGTCCGATTCCTTTTTGTTCACGTGTAATGCAGATAGAACCGCCACCGATTCCGATTTTGATGAAATCTGCACCTGCATTAGCCAAAAAGTCAAAGCCTTCTTTGTCTACAACATTTCCTGCACCGATCTTGACTGTATCACCATAAGTCTTGCGAACCCATGCGATAGTTTCCGCTTGCCATTCACTAAATCCTTCCGAAGAATCTATACAAAGTATGTCAACTCCTGCTTCTACTAGTGCAGGTATTCTTTCTTCGTAGTCTCTAGTATTTACCCCTGCTCCAACTATATAACTTTTGTTTTTATCCAAGAGCTCGTTTGGATTTAACTTATGATTGTCATAGTCTTTCCGAAAAACAAAATGAGTTAGCCTTTGATTGTCATCTACTATAGGGAGGGCGTTTAGTTTATTATCCCAAAGGATATCATTTGCCTCACTTAGTGTTATACCATTTTTTCCAACTACCAATTTATCAAAGGGCGTCATGAATTCCGACACTTTTGTTTCAAGACTCATTCTGCTAATACGGTAGTCTCGACTCGTAATAAGGCCTAGCATTTTACCGTCTGATGTTCCATCGTCTGTAATAGCAACAGTGGAGTGCCCCCTTTTTTCTTTCATTTCTATTACATCCGCCAACGTGCTTTCCGGGCGCAGATTACTGTCGCTCATAACAAAGCCCGCCTTGTGGGATTTGACCTTTTTGATCATTTTTACTTGGCTTTCGATGCTTTGAGAGCAAAAGACAAATGATATGCCACCTTCTTTTGCTAGTGCCACTGCCATTCCGTCGTCCGAGACAGACTGCATTATTGCGGAAGAAAGTGGAATATTAAGAGAAATTGCTGGTGCTTCACCTTTTTTATATTTGGTTATGGGTGTACGTAGACTAACTTTGTCTACTGTAGCATCCTTAGAAGAATACCCTGGTATTAAGAGATATTCACTGAATGTTCTAGATGGTTCATCAAAAATATGTGCCATTTTACTCCTCCTTGATTAAGATTATCCAATATATTATTAAATATATTATTCAATACATTTTTAAATAGAATAAACTAACTATGTTATAACATTTATCTATTATTTTACTTTATAAATGTGAAAAAATCAAGTGAAATAAAGTCAATTTTTAAGGCATATAAATTGCAATTTTTAAGGCAATTTTAATAGATTTTATTTATGAAAATGTCTTAGCAAATCATGAATAAAAACATCTTCTGAGTAATACTCTTTCATACGAGAATTATAAGGTAGACTATCGAAACATTTGGTATTATGGTTTCATCGTGAATTCAGTCTACAAGTGGTAATAATTATTCATAAAATCATCACCGATAAAAAAATAAAAAAATCATCAAAAAATATAAAAAAATGTTGACAAATGTCGTATATGAGATATAGAATATACAAGTAATCAGCACTCACTTAAGAAGAGTGCTAATCACGATGTGTAATTTGTTGTTATGCATGTAACTGTTCATTGCGCACGTAACTGTGTTTATTTTGCGATATAATTGTGTATTATGTATAATAAAAATATCTGATTTAGATTACGATAAAATGCTAGAATCCAATATGTTTGCGAAACAAAAGCAGGCATTGCACGGATGCACTTGTGCTAGTGCGACAATAGCGATAAATTTAAAAATGTATTTTTTTAAGGAGGAAAACAAAAAATGGGTATTAAACCAATTGGAGCAAGAGTATTGATTAAGAGACTTGAAGCAGAAGAAAAAACGCAAGGTGGAATAATTTTGACGAGTAGTGCAAAGGAAAAACCACAAATTGCAGAGGTTATAGCTGTAGGCCCTGGGACTAGCGAAGAAAAAATAGAAGTTGCAGTAGGGGATAAAGTAATATTCGCTCAATACGCAGGCACTAATGTGAAATATGAGGGTGAAGAATACACAGTTATGTCTCAAAGCGATATATTGGCTGTAGTAGAATAATATAGACTCGGATAAAAACTATATCTCCGCGTGGGAGATTAGGGAAAATAACAATAAGTTAATATTAATTATAGGAGGATAAATATAAATGGCAAAAGATTTATATTATGGAGAAGACGCAAGAAGAAAATTACAAGCGGGTGTCGATAAATTAGCAGACACAGTAAAGGTAACATTAGGACCTAAGGGTAGAAATGTATTATTAAGCAAATCGTTTGGTTCACCACTAATAACTAACGATGGTGTTACAATTGCAAGAGAAATAGAATTAGAAGACGCAGTAGAAAACATGGGTGCGCAACTTGTAAAAGAAGTAGCTACTAAAACTAATGATGTAGCGGGAGATGGAACAACTACAGCTACATTGCTTTCTCAAATCATCGTAAGAGAAGGATTTAAGAATGTTGCGGCAGGTGCTAATCCAATGGGATTAAAAAGAGGCATTCAAGGTGCTGTGGATGTAGCAGTGCAAGAAATCAAAGCATTGTCAAACCCAGTTGAAACAAAAGAAAGCATTGCACAAGTTGCTTCTATTTCGGCAGGTGATAATGAAATAGGAAACTTAATTGCGGAAGCGATGGAAAAAGTTGGAAAAGACGGTGTAATCACAGTCGAAGAATCAAAATCTCTGGGCACTACATTAGATGTAGTTGAAGGAATGCAATTCGACAGAGGATACCTGTCTCCTTATATGGTAAACGATGCAGAGAAAATGGAAGCAGTAATGGACAACCCATATATATTGCTAACTGACAAAAAAATTACTAGTATTGCTGACTTAGTACCTTTGCTTGAGCAAATCATGAAACAAGGAAGAAGCTTGTTGATTGTTGCGGAAGATGTAGAAGGCGAAGCCCTTGCTACTTTGGTAGTAAATAAGCTTAGAGGCACTATAGATGCTGTGGCGGTTAAGGCCCCTGGATTTGGAGACAGAAGAAAAGCTATGGTAGAAGACATTGCGATACTTACTGGCGCAACGGTTATAAGTGAAGAGTTAGGCTATGTGCTTTCCGAAGCTACTTTAGACATGTTAGGCGGTGCTGCGACTGTAAAAGTTGACAAGGATAACACAGTAATCGTTAATGGTATGGGAGAAAGTTCTGAAATTGAGGCGAGAGTTGCAACTATCAGAAAGCAAGCAGAAGATAGTGATTCAGAATTCGACACAGAAAAATTGCAAGAAAGACTAGCTAAGTTGTCGGGTGGGGTTGCTGTTATACAAGTAGGTGCTGCGACAGAAACAGAGTTAAAAGAAAAGAAACTAAGAATCGAAGATGCTCTCAATGCTACTAAAGCGGCAGTAGAAGAAGGAATCGTTGCAGGTGGTGGTGTTGCCCTTGCAAGCACTATAGACAAAGTAAAAGCCTTTGTAGATACAATGAGTGGCGATGAAAAAACAGGAGCGAACATTTTAATGAGAGCTTTGGAAGAGCCAATCAGACAAATATCTGAAAACGCAGGATACGAAGGTAGCGTAGTAGTTGCGGAGGTTAAATCTAGAGAAAAAGGTATCGGATTCAACGCCGCAACAGAAGAATACGTAGACATGATTAAGGCTGGAATCGTAGACCCTGCTAAGGTGACAAGATCGGCGCTGCAAAATGCTGCATCCGCATCCGCGATGTTACTTACTACGGAAGCAGGCGTTGTGGATTGTAAAGAAGACAATCCTATGGCTGGTATGCCTCCAGGAGGCATGGGCGGCATGGGCGGCATGATGTAGCCGCCAATCCGTGATGCGCATGTCTATTTGATGTCGAACATACTAATCAAAATAAAGAACTCGAAATTAATCTTGAAAACAGCAACTAGATTCAACACATTGATTTAATACTGAATAAAAGACTATGTATTTCCTATCATTAGGGAACGCATAGTCTTTTTTAGCTGCAATGCTCTTATTTTGTTCATCTGATAGACTGTTCAAAGAGTTGAGAAATATTGTGGAATTATATTGACAATATGCAGGAGCAGGGGGTATAATAAATACAATTTTAGGTAAATGAAAATCGTAAAAGCTAAAATCTATAGTAATCTATACCTGATAGTGGCATAGTACGAGAAAAGGAGAAATTATGAAAAAACTAATTGCACTTATTATGATGGTAATTATTGTATTTGCCATGACTGCATGTGGTGGTGGTGATTCAGCGACTACTCCAGATATTCCGGGTGAATGGCAAACAGTCGCATTGCGTGCCGACGATGGAACGGATTTATTTGTTGAAGAGGACGATTGGAATTGGTATCACTTTGAATTTAATGAAGATGGAACGGGATTAGACTTATCAATGGGTTATGAATTTGAAATTACTTGGACGCAAGCCGAGGACGAAACACTTACTATCGTCGACGATTTTACAGGAGAAGAAATGGTCTTTTCTCCAAATGGTGGCACATTTATGCTAACTGATGAAGATGATTGGGAGTTTGTAATAGGTAAAGTTGAATAGCGCTAGATAGTTGCCGAAAATACAGATAAAAGATTACTGTAATCCAACTGCTCTCAATGATAATATATATCTCAGATGAGAGTGACTTACTATAGAAAGGAGATCACGGATAAATATAATAAGTTCGTGAGGAAGAATATGGGACTATTTTCAAAAGAAGAATGTGATTTTTGTGGCGAAAAAGCTGGCATGCTAGGCAGAAAAAAATTAAAAGACGGAGAATATATTTGTAAGGATTGCGAGAAAAAATGTAGTATATATTTTGAGCCTGGAAAGTTTGACAAAGCTGAAGTAGATCAGCATATGGAATATATGAAAAAGCAAGATGCTTTGTATAATACTCAATATGCAACTTTACCTGACGATGCTAAGTGGGCATTCAAGCAACTATTTGGTGGAATCGTATTCGCAGATTCGATAGCGATGTTTGAAGTCATCGATCCTGAGACTAAAAAGAGAGAGTGTAAAGAATTATTTAGGTATGATCAAATAGCAAATTATGAAAGATATGCAGAGGAAAACAACAGTGGCGAAGGTGACAAATACTCTGAAGTTGGTGTCGAGATTACTATGAGATGTAGCCAAGGAATGTCTGGAGTAGGAATGAGCGATATCGAAACCGCGCGTGCGCATCCGTATTTAGAAAGTGTAAGAATTCTTTGTGCAAAAGACGAAGACAATATGTATTCTTCAACAAAAGGATTAATGGATAAATTAAACGCAATATTCTTAAGAGAATCAGATGACAAGTCAATGGCAGAAAGCCTAAAAGATGGATTGTTTGGTTCCAAAAAGGAACAAAGAGATATCGCACAAGGTGCAGATTTGCTAAAATCATTTGGTAAATTTGCAAAGGCAAAGATGGAAGGTAGTGATGCAGGGATAGACGATTTGAAAGAAAGTCTAGCGAGTACTGCGAATAATGCCTTCGGAAATCAAGCTGTTCATAAAGAGTTAGCCGACGCGGCAGAGCAAAGAGCATGGGGCTAATTTTATTTGAAAAATACTGCAATTATTGTTTAGATTAGAAAGAGAGAAAGATTATGAAAAAAAGAAGCTATTTAATTATCGCATTAGTACTTATGATGTCATTTGTCCTAGCATCTTGTGGTGGCGGCGGTGGCGCTGGCGCTGGCACTGTAGAAACTACTCTAGAAGATGAGTATTATAACGTAACAGTAAGCGTTCCTGAAAATGAAGAGGGTGAGGCTGCGTACACTTTCGCGGAAAGTTCGGACGGTTATGTTTTAGAAACTGACAAGCTTAATATTTACTTTGAGCAAACTTATTATTCATATGTTACTAGTTTGTATTTCGTGGAAGAGCACGGGGATGGTGTTGAGCCTTCATTTGAAGGATACAAAGACTTTATGATTAATGATCCATATGACATGGTATTCGGTGAATTTACAGAAACTACTTTTGCAGGTAGGGAAGCTGTAGGACAGTATTCTTCATTCGATAATACTTATTTTGTTACACCAAACACTGATGACATTACAGAATATCCAACGGACATTAGGATAACTGCAGTAAACGATGAGGATAATGTTGAAGACCTAATGGCAGATGAAACTATCAAGGCTATGTTAGACAGTATCGTATTCGCTGCAAAGTAAATAAATCTAAATAACAATATTAAGTAGAATTAAAAAAATGGGCGACTACTGTCGCTCTTTTTTCGTAGTATATTGGTAATTCCAATATTTTACAAGTAATGATCCGTATAACATGGTATATTATTCACATGAAGAATACAAGAGTAAAAATAGAGAGCCGAGAATGCACTCGTGTGATCCTCGGCTCTCTATTAGTATAGGGGAAATATATTTTTCTAAAATATTATTCTACTGTAATTTTTTTGATGCCTTGTCGTTCTTTTGGTTTATCCATGGCATCTCTAGGGGTGCTTACAATTTTGTCTGCTGCCTCTATTCCATTCGTTACTTTACCAAATGCAGCATAGTTTCCATCTAGGTGTGGAGAGTTTTCAACCATAACGAAAAATTGACACGAGGCAGAATTAGGGTTTTGTGATCTAGCCATAGAAATAACACCACGCTCGTGTTTTAGGTCATTTTTGAACCCGTTTGAAGAAAATTCACCTATGATTTTATTTTCGGTTCCTCCCATTCCTGTTCCGTCGGGGCATCCTCCTTGTATCATGAATCCCGGAATTACTCTGTGAAAGATAAGACCGTCATAAAAGCCATCATTCGCAAGTTTCTCAAAGTTCTCAACGGAAATAGGCGCAATGTCCTCGTACAATTCACCTGCCATCACATCGCCGTTTTCAAGTTCAATCGTAAATTTTTTCATTTTATTCCTCTCGTTATTTTTATATTAGTAGCCGTATTTGCATTGATTTTCTGATAAAGTTAATCCAATTATGCACGAGTATCAATATTATGTCCAATCCCACCTGTAGGTATGGGTGCAATTTGCCTTCCGGGGTTGATTGCTTTAATTTGTTCTGCTAAGTTTGTCATTTGTTCTGCGTTGTCAGTCATTGCCATGTCGGCAACTGACATTGAAATATTTTGTCGCAAAGCCGATGTCGCATAGCTCATATATGCCGCTATAAGATCCACAATACATACCTCCTTTTTATTAATATTCTACATAGGTAACTTCCATTTTTTTGTTCGAATTTTGCATTTGCATCTGCTGCTTTATGTTGATATTCTATATTCACAGTTCTGCTAGCACTACTAAATAATATGTATCATATATGAAGTAAAAAATCAAGCTCTAATTGGGCACTATTCCAGCTTATAAATTGCAATACTAAGTGTTCATAATTTTACACCATTCTAGTTTCACAATTTTGCTGATTGTATGAATTTAGACATGATTCTTGATTTGTAGCTATATGTATAGTAGTATTTATTGAATTCACATTTGATAAGCGTAAATCGGGGTTATGTGGTATTCGCAAAGATGAAACAAAAATATCTCACGATGTAGAACTATTTTTGAATGATCCTTGGTGTTAGTTGTGTTGTGCTTTAGTAGCAAAGCTACCAAAAAAACTTTAAAAGGAGGTTGTGGTTATGGATTTTATTTATCAAGTTAATGATATTATCAATGGCATAGTATGGGGACCGTATATGGTTGCTTTACTTGTAGGTACTGGCGTTTTTCTAACTGTGCGATTAGGGTTTTTGCAAGTTTTCAAATTCCCTTATATATGGAAAAATACCATAATGAAAGCGTTTGGGAAATCTGACGGTGATGGAACAATTACTTCCGCACAAGCTGGGTTGACTTCAATAGCAGCGGTTGTGGGAACAGGTAATATTGCCGGTGTTGCTACCGCAATTTCTATTGGCGGACCGGGTGCTGTATTTTGGATGTGGGTTGCTGCCTTTTTTGGAATGGCAACAAAATTTTCTGAAATAACACTTGGAATTCACTACAGGGAAAAACGTGATAACGGTGAATATGCCGGTGGTGCGATGTACTACATCAGCAAAGGCCTTAAGCAAAAATGGATGGCGGTATTCTTTTCTATTATGGTAATAATAACCTATTTTGTAGTAGGTGCAATCGTTGATACTAACACAATTGTTCTCTCACTAGAGGCTCAATTTGGATTCGAGCCAATAATTACAGGAGTTGTTTTGTCGGTGCTTACAGGTGTAGTTATTATTGGTGGTCTAAAAAGAATAGGCAGTGTTTGCCAAATACTAGCGCCGGCCATGTCAATTATTTATATCTTAGCGGGAATAGCAATTATCGTTTTAAATATCGAAAAGGTGCCCATGGCATTTGGGGAAATTTTTGCAGGTGCATTCACTCCCCTAGGAGCTACAGGCGGTATAGCGGGTGCTTCTATCACAAGAATAATAACAATAGGTATGGCAAGAGGGCTGTTTTCAAATGAAGCCGGCCTTGGTAGTTCTCCTATAATTCATTGTGGAGCAAAAGTTAATCACCCTGTGGAACAAGGTATTTGGGGATCGATGGAAGTTTTCATTGATACATTGATAATAGCTACGATTACAGGATTAGCAATCGTTATTTCTGGTGCCTGGTCGACCGGCCTTTCGGGAGCGGAGCTCACTATGGAGGCCTTTGGAGCATTGCTCCCAGGAAATATTGGAAGTTATATAGTAATGATATCTGCCGTATTATTCGGTTTTTCTTGTTTGATTTCGGCAAACTATTACTGTGAGCGATCAGCGGACTATCTGTTTGGGTCAAAATCAATTATGCCAATAAGAATTGCATGGTGTGTGTTTATTATAATCGGTTCTGTAGGTGGTTTAGAATTTGTTTGGGCATTGGCTGATACTGCTAATGGACTGATGGCTATTCCGAACTTAATTGCATTATTGATACTTAGTCCTATTGTTGTCAAACTTAGCAGGGAATTCTTTGCGAGCAAAAAGCAAGACAAATTAGATTCCTAATAGACACATTCCCCGGACTACTTGATTGAATGATAGTATGTTGAAGTTTATTATGGTGAATTTATTAAGCTTAGGTTTTGAATTTTCTTATTGTTATAAATATTATTAAGGTTATAATTACTAGTTACATAAATATAATTATTTTAGCTAGAAGAATAGTTATTGTGCCTAGAAGCATTAATGCTGAAAAGATATTTAGATGATAGGAATCTTCAATTGCCTAAGCTTTTTAATTATAGTCTGATGGGGAACTATTGCTGTAAAGCTCTGTAAAATAATTGAATGCACTAATTAAACACAATTTTGTATTTTTTAACACAAACTATCTTTATGTAGCTTGACTTTTATACTTCAATATTATATGATATTTGATGTATATTATTTTGCATTATTGAATTAAGAAGGGTAGGATTTTAAATGCTTATACAAAAAAGAAGATTGCCTAGTGTTAAGACAGGTCACTTTAAAAACACGGCATCTTTCGAAACAGAAGTCATGGCTATCCCTGATGTTGTTAAAATTTCAATGTCTCAAAATATTGGCGCACCATGTTCACCCACAGTAAAAAAGGGAGATAGCGTCAAGGTTGGACAAAAAATAGGTGAAACGGATGCATTCGTAAGTGCACCAATTCACTCGAGTGTGTCGGGTTCAGTGTTGGCAATAGAAGAACAACGTTCCGCAGTTGGTGGGACAGATATTCTTGTTACGATTAAGACAGACAAAGAACAAGGCAGATACGAAGGGCTAACAATACCAGTAGCAAACAATTTAGAAGAGTTCGTTTCAGCAGTGAGAGAAAGCGGACTAGTAGGACTAGGCGGAGCTGCGTTTCCAACGCATATCAAACTTAATCCAAAAGACCCCGTAGACACACTTATTGTCAATGCGGCAGAGTGTGAGCCATTTATTACTGCGGATCATCGATTGATGCTAGAAGCTGCGGATGAGTTATTATATGGAATGACTTTGATCATAAAGCACCTCAACTTAGAAAAAGGATATATAGGGATTGAGGAAAACAAACAAGATGCAATAGACCATTTGAATAAGTTGATAAAAGAGAATAACATATCTAATATAGAAACATTTCCTCTTTTGTCACGATATCCAAAGGGAGCAGAACGTGTCTTGGTTTATGAAATTACAGGTAAAAAAATGGATGCGGGAGTCTTGCCTGCGTCACTTGGAGTTATTCTCTCCAATGTTGCCAGTGTTGCTTTTATCGGACAGTATTTTAAAGATGGTATGCCACTTGTGAACAAAAGAATTACAGTGGATGGAAATGCCATAGAAGCGCCAAAGAATGTACTAGTACCAATTGGTACTCTCGTAGGCGACGTAATAGAGTATTGCGGAGGGTATAGTCAAGAACCTAAAAAGATTCTTTTGGGTGGCCCGATGATGGGTAGGGCGATTTATAGTGATGAAATACCTACTGTAAAAGGTACTAATGCAATATTGGCATTCGCAGGAAAAGAAGCTATAGTGCCAGAGGAAACGGCATGTATCAATTGTGGTAGATGTCATTCTGTATGTCCATTTAAGCTGCTTCCTACTGGATTGGCAGATGCGTACGAAACTCAGAATGTTGACAGATTAAAGCTATTAAATGTCAATCAGTGCATGGAATGTGGAAGCTGCTCTTTCATTTGCCCTGCTAGACGTCCGCTTGGATTTATCAATAAGTTAGGAAAAGCAGTATTAAAAGAGGCGGGGGGTAAATAATGAAACAAGTTTATTCTAATTTAGATGTGTCGTATTCTCCTCATTTAGTTACAAATGTAGATACAAGAAGAACTATGGCATTAGTAATGATTGCACTTTTGCCGGCTACACTTGTCAGTACATACGTGTTTGGTATGGATGCGATAATAATGATTGCTGTATGCATTGCTGCGTCA
This sequence comes from uncultured Oscillospiraceae bacterium, assembly GCA_964367585.1. Classification (GTDB taxonomy): domain Bacteria; phylum Bacillota; class Clostridia; order Peptostreptococcales; family Anaerovoracaceae; genus CAYJGJ01. Next base: position 498,405 of record CAYIYH010000001.1, on the reverse strand, counting down.
GTAATTTTTGAAGCACTTTTCAATATAGTGATGAAAAGAAGACAAACGGTTAGCGATTTAAGCGCTGCTTTGACAGGATTTTTAATCGCATTTAATGTTCCTTCTGGATTGCCATTGTGGATTGCGATTATTGGGTGTTTCGTAGCAATAATAATTGTAAAACAAGTGTTCGGAGGACTTGGTAAGAACTTCGCAAACCCTGCAATAACAGCAAGGATTGTATTGGTTCTTTCATTCACGACAGAAATGACTACTTGGGTGTCTCCTAACATTGCGGACTCCCTTACAGGAGCTACTCCGCTAGGAGAATTACAATCCTTGCCTACAGACGCAGGCGTATTACTTGCGGATGGAAACTTGCCGAATAACATGTCGGTGTTCTTAGGGCTTGTAGATGGTTCTTTAGGAGAAATCAGTGCGTTGGCATTGATCATAGGTGGTCTTTATCTAATATTCCAAAAAGTTATTTCGTATATTATTCCAGCTTCTTTCATTGGAACGGTATTTGTTGGATCTTATGTATACTATTCGTTTGTAGAAATAGATGTGTCTGCATTACAAATGGCTATATTCCATGTTTGTGCAGGCGGCGTAATGCTAGGTGCATTTTTTATGGCTACAGATTATGTTACAAGTCCGATACTCCCGTTAGGAAAATTGATATTTGGAGTAGGTTGTGGTGTCTTGACTCTCGTAATCAGATTTTGGGCTACGTATCCAGAGGGTGTTTCGTTTGCGATATTACTCATGAACATTCTAACACCATTAATTGATGATCTTGCAACTAAAATACTAAGCGGAGGTGGAAAAAATGCCAAAGTCAAATAAAGAGGCTATAAATCAAGAAAAAGCACCGAATGATTTTATGAAAAAAATGTTAAATTTTTTGAAAAAGAACAAATCATATTATATTCCAGTTGTCGTACTTGTATCTATTACATTAGTAATTACTGCGGCACTAGCAATTACAGATAGCATCACTTCTCCGATCATTGCAGAGAACTCTCAAAAATCAGCAGACGAAGCGAGAAAGTTATTGCTGCCGGATGCAGATTCGTTTGAAGAATTTGACGGCGATTTGATAGTTTTGGAAGAGGGTGCGGTATTTGTGACCGAGTGTTTCATTGCAAAGAATGGAACAGGCATGGTTGTTACTGTTTCAACAAAGAGTTTTGGTGGACCAATGATTCAGATGGTTGGAATCGATCCGAATGGCGCATTGCTTGGGGTAAAAGTTACCGAGCATGCAGATACACCAGGATTGGGCACAAAAGCTCAGGACGAGGAAAAATATCTTCCTCAGTATGTTGGAATAACTGAGTTATTATCAAACAGCGCTAAGGATGAACAATCAATTACACATGTTGCTGGTGCTACGGTTACTTCTGATGCTTTGCATTATGGAGTGAGAGCAGCATTGGAACAATATAAAATTGCAGGAGGTTCCCAATAATGACAAATAAAATTAGTATACTTACTCGTGGAATAATAAAAGAAAATCCTGTATTAGTACTATTACTAGGGACTTGTCCAGCACTTGCGGTTAGTACTTCTTTAGAAAATGGATTCGGAATGGGGATTTCGGCAACAGCTGTATTGATCTGTTCGAATGTAGTTATATCTATGCTTAAGAAAATCATTCCAGATAATGTTAGGATTCCTTGTTATATAGTTGTTATTGCGGGTTTCGTAACGATAGTAGAATTGCTTCTCAAGGCTTTTATTCCATCGCTATATGCGTCTTTAGGAATATTTATCCCTCTTATAGTTGTAAACTGTATAATTTTGGGTCGAGCTGAAATGTTTGCGAGCAAAAACTCAGTCTTTGATTCTGCTTTAGACGGTATAGGCATGGGGCTTGGTTTTACTTTGGCATTGTCTGCTATGGGAACTATCAGAGAAGTAATGGGAAATGGTACTATCCTTGGAATACAAATTGCGGAGGGGATTACTCCGATGGGCATATTCATGCTTGCACCGGGCGGATTCTTTGTATATGCAATTTTAATAGCGATGGTAAATTTTGTGACAAAAGGAAAAGGCGTCAAGCGTAAGTCGTTTGATTGTAATGGATGTCCTATTGTTGGCACTTGTGCGCAATCAAAGGGGAATGCAAAAGAAAAAGTATGCGACGCAGCTAAAGATTCATCTCCTGCAAAACTAAAGGATTCCTCTAAAGAATCCGAAGTGTCAAAATCTACGGAGGGCGAAAAGTCTAATGTAGACCCTAGCGAAAACGATAGTGAAAAGAAGGGGGATGAAAAATAATGAGTGCAGAAGTAATAGCAATAATGATGAGTGTAATATTGGTAAATAACTATGTATTATCTCAATTTCTTGGAATATGTCCTTTCCTGGGAGTATCTAAAAAACTTGATTCCGCAATAGGTATGGGATTTGCGGTAACTTTTGTAATGGTATTGGCTACTGCGGCAACCTTCCCTATGATGGGTGTGCTTGTCAACTTTGAATTGGAATACTTGCAAACAATAGTCTTTATATTAGTAATCGCATCATTAGTACAATTAGTAGAAATGTTCTTAAAAAAGTTTATTCCGGCATTGCACAAATCACTTGGCGTTTATTTGCCGTTAATTACAACGAATTGTGCAGTACTTGGTGTTACAATAATGAATATACAAGAAAATTTCACTTATGTGGAATCTCTTTTTAATGCATTAGGTGCGGGAATAGGATTCCTACTTGCAATGATTTTATTCGCAAGTATTAGACGGAAGTTAGAAAACGACAAGAATATTCCAAAATCGTTTCGTGGTATTCCTATCACATTGATAAGTGCTGCGATACTGTCTATGTCCTTTATGGGCTTTAGCGGATTATTTCAGTAAGGAGGCAAAATATGACAGATATACTTACTGCCGTAGGAGTAGTATGTGCTTTAGGATTTGTAGCTGCGATAATACTAGTAGTTGCATCGAAACTATTTTTTGTTCCTGTGGATGAGACAGTTGCAATGCTTCGGGAACAAATGCCCGGTGCAAATTGCGGGGCTTGTGGATTCGCAGGATGTGATGACTATGCCAATGCTTTAGCGGCTGACAATAGCATAGGGACAGCACTTTGCCCTGTAGGAGGCGCCGAACTAGTTGAAAAATTATCGGCAGTTTTAGGCGTAGAAGCTGAGAGTGCAGATCCTCAGGTTGCTGTCGTAAGATGTAATGGTAACGACGATGCACTTAAGTCAATTATGAAATACAAAGGAAATAAAACTTGTGTTTCTGCCAAACAACTGTATGGTGGAATGAATGCTTGTACACATGGTTGCTTAGGACTGGGAGACTGTGAAGTAGTTTGTGCATATGACGCAATATTTGTGTTAAATGGTGTTGCAGTTGTAGATAGAGACCTATGCGTTGCATGTGGATTGTGTGCAAAAGCATGCCCTAATAATATTATAGCGATGCAATCAAAAAAGAATATGGTGATGGTCAAGTGCAAATCAAACGATGCTGCACCTAAAACTATGAAAGCATGTTCTAATGGGTGTATCGGATGTAGTAAATGTGTAAAAGTATGTCCTTTTGATTCTATAAAGGTTGAGGATAAAGTCGCAAAGATAGATCCTATTACATGTAAGAACTGCGGTAAATGTGTTAAAGAATGCCCGACAGGTGCAATTGTTAATATGCGCCCTAAGAAGATGCCTGCTTCAAAACCATCTGCAGCGAAAGCAGAGGAAAAGACGGAAGCAACAAGTGTCACTGAATAATGACTAAAATAGAAAATCACGAAAATATAAGAAAAAGTGTGCATCGGGTTCATGTTATTAGTAATGTCGTGATTAGTTAATATATCGTTTTATTGACTGATTGTATGATGAATTTATTAAAACGAAATTCACTAAAAGGAGGTGAAAAATGGAATTAATATTATTTTTTATTGTATTAGTACCATCTATTATTGTTGGTATTTTAATGGGATATATAATAAGAAAAAACGTATCAGAAAAGAGTATTGGAAATGCAGAGCAAAAAGCAAAAAATTTAATATTGGACGCTGAGAATAAAGCAGAAGGAATCCGCAAGGAAATGTTGGCCGATACAAAAGATCAGGTTCAAAAACTGAGAGACGTATGGGAAACAGAGATTAAAGAGAGACGTCAAGAAATACAAAGATCTGAAAAAAGACTCTTGCAAAAAGAGGAATCTATAGATAAAAAATTAAATAATATAGAGAGAAAAGAAGAAAACATAACAAGAAAAGAACAAAAAAACACTGAGAGAGAACGAGAGCTTCAGAGTATTATAGATAAGCAAACAAATGAATTAGAAAAAGTATCACAACTGACGCAAGAGGAAGCTAGGGAAATACTGCTTGATAATACAAAGGAACAAATCAGACCTGAAATGTCTTCACTAATAAAAGATATGACAAACCAGGCGAAAGAAGATGCGGAAAAAGAAGCAAAAGAAATAATCATCAGTGCTATCGAAAGATGCTCTTCCGACTATATTGCGGAGACAACTGTGTCTGTTGTAACTCTTCCAAATGACGATATGAAAGGTAGAATTATAGGGAGAGAAGGAAGAAACATTAGAGCTGTAGAGACTATGACGGGTGTAGACTTTATAATAGACGATACACCGGAAGCAGTAATATTGTCGTCACACGATCCTATAAGGAGAGAGATTGCTAGGATATCGCTCGAAAAGTTGATTCTCGATGGGAGGATTCATCCAGCGAGAATAGAAGAAGTTGTAAAGAATGCGGAAACCAGTGTAAACAAAAAGATAAAAGAAGATGGTGAGCAGGCGGTTTTTGAATTGGGCATTCACAATCTCCATCCGGAATTGATCAGATTGTTAGGTTCAATGAGATATAGGACTTCCTATGGGCAAAACGTATTAAAACACTCAATTGAAGTTGCACATCTAGCAGGGCTTATGGCAAGTCAGTTAGGCCTTAATGTAAAAGTTGCAAAAAGGGCAGGATTGTTGCACGATATAGGTAAGGCTCTAACGCACGAGATAGAAGATACTCACGTAAATATCGGTATTGATTTGCTTAGAAGGTATAAGGAATCAGAAGCAGTTATTAATGGTATGGCATCGCATCATGGCGATTGTGATCACAAGAGTATGGAAGCTGTGCTAGTCACGGCTGCTGATACGCTATCGGCGGCTCGTCCGGGTGCTAGACGAGATACAATTGAGACGTATATTAAAAGACTTCAAAAGCTGGAAGAAATTGCAAATACCACTGTAGGAGTAGAGAAATCTTATGCAATACAAGCAGGAAGAGAAATTAGGATCATTGCAAAACCAGAGGTTATTAAAGAAAATGAACTAGAACTTCTGGCTCGTGAGATAACAGAAAAAATTCAATCAGAGCTTGAGTATCCAGGACAAATTAAAGTTAATGTAATTAGAGAAACTAGGGCGGTTGATTACGCAAAATAAAACAGGTAAAAGGTGCATTTAGAATAATTTCGGATGCACCTTTTCTTCTAAATTTATGAGATTTTGCATAGTAACGTAAGCAAGTACTTTGACTTTCATGTCGTAAACGGAAATATATACGAGTTTAGATACGTAGGAGATAGAATGACTGTATATTTGGATAATAGCGCAACAACAAAACAATACGATGATGTAACATCTGAAATGACAAGGGCGATGAAGGAGGATTTTGGAAATCCTTCTTCTTTGCATAGAATGGGATTTGCCGCCGAGCAAATCATTAAAAAAAGTAGAGAGGACATTGCCAATGCCTTCGGAGCTAACGCAAATGAAATTTACTTTAACAGTGGTGGAACCGAGGGAGCTAATTCTGCCTTTTGGGGAGTCTTATTGCCTATAATCTTACGAGGACAAAATGGCAATCTGAAAAATAATAAGATAATAACAACCCGCGTTGAACATCCTGCGGTATTAAGAAGCTGTGATACATTCGCCAAGATGGGATTCGAAATCGTATATCTGAATGTAGATGATAAGTGTAGGATTGATATCCAGAAATTTGAGAACGCACTTGATGAGCGGACAGCTCTAGTGTCGATTATGGCGGTAAATAACGAAGTAGGCACAATCATGCCGATAAATAAGATATCGAAACTAATCAGGAGTCGGAATCAGAACAATGGAAATAACATAATCTTTCATACAGACGCAGTTCAAGCATTGGGGAAAATTGACGTTAAATCATTAGATGCAGACATTGTCACCGTAAGCGGACATAAAATCCACGGACCAAAAGGAATTGGATTTATGTACAAGAAAAATTCTGTTTCACTATCCCCCTTTATAGTAGGTGGTGGACAAGAATTCGGAATGAGATCTGGCACGGAAAATACTCCGTCTGTAGTAGGAATGTCCATAGCTACAATTAAGGTCACAGATTCATTTGAAAATCGCAATAAGGCGATGGGCGAATGTAGGGAGTATTTGCTAAACGGTATAAAGACTGAAATCGACGAAGTAGTCGTCAACAGCGCCGAGGAAAAAGATGAAGGGGTATCTGCAATATTAAATGTTTCCTTTGTTGGCGCGAAAGCTGAGGTGTTGTTACATATGTTGGAACAAGATGGAATATATGTATCTACGGGTTCGGCATGCTCCTCCGGGAGCAAAGGTAATAGCCATGTGCTTGAAGCTATGGGCTTAGATAATAAGATAATAGATTCGGCCATACGATTCAGTTTCTCTGAATTCAATGATATTAATCAGATGGAGTATGTACTCGATAAAATAAAGACGGCAGTAAATCGGATTAGAAAAACGAGTAAGTTTAGATAAGTGAAGTGGTGAAGCAATCATGAATGAAAAAAATATTTTTATAGTCAGATGTGGAGAGATAGCATTAAAGGGAAAGAATAAACCTTACTTCGAGCGAATGCTTTCAGAAAAAATCAAAAGAAACTTGAAGAAATTCAAAGAAATAGAAGTTGTTCGTAATGAAGGATTAATCTTCGTGTACAGTAATAAAGAAACAAAAAAGGCAAATATTGTAAGAGAAATATGTAAGGTATTCGGAGTTGCTTCCGTTAGCCCTGCAGTAGAGTGCGAATCTGATTTAAAGGAAATAGAAGTCAGAGCAGTAGAGTACATGAATGCTTTATCATTAGGAGAAGAAGTTAAAACATTTAAAGTCGAGGCAAAGAGAGCGGATAAAGAATTTCCGATAAAATCTCCCGAAATTGCACGGCTAATAGGTGGTAAAATATTAGCTTCTTGTGATCCAATATCCGTAAATGTCCATGACCCTGATATTAATCTTTATATCGATGTGCGAAGAGATAAGACATATATTTTTCACGAAAAGATAGAAGGGCACGCAGGTCTTCCAATTGGCAGCAATGGAAAAGGGGTTGTTTTGCTTTCGGGTGGAATTGACAGCCCAGTAGCAGCATTTTTGATGGCGAAGCGGGGTATGTTAATTGAAGCCGTCCATTTTCACTCTTATCCATATACGAGCGAAAGAGCAAAAGAAAAAGTAATAGACTTGGCAAGAATAATATCTCAATATACGGGAAACATAAAAATACACATGGTAAATATTCTTCCAATACAAGAGATGATAGTAGAAAATTGTCCACCTCAAGAAACTACAATAATAGTAAGACGATTCATGATGCGTATATCAGAAAAAATTGCCAACGAAGTAGGCGCATTAGCTCTGATTACTGGCGAAAACTTGGGACAAGTCGCCAGCCAAACAGCACATGGATTAGTCTCAACGGACGATGTAACAACAATCCCAGTGTTTAGACCCCTTATAGCCCTAGAAAAAGTTGACATAATCGAAAAAGCAAGGGAGATTGGGACTTTTGAAACTTCAATACTTCCTTTTGAGGATTCTTGTACGGTTTTTCTTCCAAAACATCCAACTACACGACCACAAAAAGAAAGAATTAGGGAGTCGGAAACTTCACTAAATATAGAAAAAATGGTAAATGCGGCAATTGAAAATAGTGAATTAATAATTGTAGGAGAGTAAATAACTCCACTTCTAGTAACTATATCCCCACATTATTCATGTAAAATCGACAATGTATGTTTTATTCGTGACAAAAAAGTGAAAAAACTATAAAAACACTTGAAATGTGATGAAAAAAATGTTTTAATATATAAGATATCTTTGTTAAAGAAATGTCAAACAGATTCTTTCATAATAATTTGTACAATGATTAAAGGAGGCAACTATATGAATTTTCGACTTACAAAAGAACAGCAATTCGTAAGGAAAATGGTTAGAGACTTTGCTACAAGAGAAGTACAGCCTTTGGCCGAAGAAATTGATAAGGAACACAGATTTCCTGTCGAAACAGTTAAAAAGATGGCGCGATATGGTTTGATGGGTATACCATTTGACACAAAACTTGGAGGCGCTGGTGGAGATCAGGTATCTTATGCAATTACTGTGGAAGAACTATCTAGGGTATGTGCATCTACGGGTGTTATTTGTTCGGCGCACACATCACTTTGTTGTTGGCCTATTTATAAGTATGGGAGCAAAGAGCAGCATGAAAAATATTTACCTAAATTGCTTTCCGGAGAGTGGATGGGAGCATTCGGTCTAACAGAGCCAAATGCAGGTACTGACGCTAGTGGGCAACAAACAAGAGCAGATGAAGACGGCGATTACTATATTTTAAACGGAGCAAAAGTATTCATCACAAACGGCGGATATGCCGACGTGTTTGTAGTCATTGCAATGACTGACAAAACAAAAGGAACTAGAGGTGGAATTTCTGCATTCATCGTCGAAAAAGGTGACGAAGGTTTCTCAATAGGTAAGACAGAAGATAAGATGGGTATTTGCGCATCGTCTACTACAGAATTGATTTTCCAAAATTGTAGAATACCTAAGGATAGACTACTTGGAAAACTTGGAGGTGGATTTAAGGTTGCCTTAGAAACATTAGACGGCGGACGTATTGGAATCGCTTCTCAAGCATTGGGTATAGCACAAGGCGCATTCGACGTGACAGTAGAGTATATGGAATCAAGAAAGCAATTCAAAAAGAAACTGTCTCAATTCCAAGGACTTCAATTCGAAATGGCGGCATTGAAAACTAAAATTGCTGCTGCAAGATTGCTTATATATAAAGCGGCTGGAATGAAACAAGCAGGATTACCTTACAGTGAAGAAGCCGCGATGGCTAAATTGTTTGCAGCGGAGACTGCGATGGAAGTAACCACAAAGTGTGTACAATTCCATGGTGGGTACGGATATACAAAAGATTATCCAGTAGAAAGAATGATGCGAGATGCGAAGATCACTGAGATTTATGAAGGTACATCCGAAGTTCAAAAAATGGTAATCGCAGCCAAAACTTTTAAATAATTGTAGAAAAGAGGAGAAATAAAATGGCATTTAAAGTTATCGTCTGTGCAAAACAAGTGCCAGACACGAATGAGATAAAAATAGATCCTGATACAGGTACACTTATTAGAGATGGAGTTCCCTCTATTCTAAACCCTGATGATGCAAATGCTCTCGAAGAAGCATTGTTGCTAAAGGACAAATATGATGATGTGCACGTTACAGTAATCACAATGGGTCCACCACAAGCTGAAGACATGCTATTTGAGTGTCTGGCTATGGGAGCGGACGAAGGTATTTTGCTTTCAGATAGAGCCGTAGGAGGTTCTGACACATGGGCTACGTCTAATGCTTTGGACGCAGTTATTAATAAAATCGGGAAATATGATTTAATTTTCGCAGGCAGACAAGCGATCGACGGAGACACTGCGCAAGTAGGTCCACAAATAGCGGAAAAACAAGAAATTCCACAAGTGACATACGTAGAGGAATTCAAAATTAGTGATGATATGAAGAGCATTACTGTAAATAGAAAACTAGAAGACGGACATGAAGTAATTAAAATCAATACGCCTTGCATGCTAACTACAATCAAAGAATTGAATTCTCCTAGATACATGTCTATGCCTGGAATTTTCAACCCAGACAAAAAAATCACAGTTTGGAATGCGAACGACATAGAAGTAGACAAGAGTACTGTTGGACTAAAAGCCTCTCCTACTAACGTATACAAATCATTTACACCAAAACCTAAAGGAAAAGGTTCTATGGTTGAAGGCGATAGTGAAAAGGAAATGGCAACTAACTTAATAAGCGAAATGAAGAAGAAACATATCATATAGGGAGGAACGAAAAATGTCAATTAATCTAGCAGATTACAAAAATGTTTGGGTTTATGCCGAACAAAGAGGCGGTAAGTTGATGGGTGTTGCTCTCGAACTAATCGGAGAGGCTCATAGACTATCAAGAGATTTAGGATCGGATTCGAAAGTTTGCGCTTTAATTGTAGGTGACGGAGTAGAACACTTGTCTAAAGAGTGTTTTGAATACGGCGCAGACGAAGTGTATTTAATTCAAGATCCACTATTAAAAAATTATAGCAATGATGGATATACAAAAGTTATCACTGACTTGTTTGAAGTTGAGAAACCTGAAATAGTATTATATGGAGCAACACATATTGGTAGAGACCTAGCTCCTAGAGTTGCAGCTAGAATGAATACAGGCCTTACAGCAGATTGCACAGGTTTAAATGTAAGCGTTGCAAAATATATTGAATTTGCTAACGCAAATACCACTTTGAATACTTCAAATATGGATCCAGCAGATCCTGATAAAGGTTTAAAAATGACAAGACCAGCATTCGGTGGTAACCTTATGGCTACGATCGTTTGTAAAAACGCAAGACCGCAAATGGCAACAGTAAGACCTGGCGTAATGTCAAAAATAGAGAAAAAAGAAAATGCTTCAGGTTCAGTAACCGAAGTTAAACCAGAAATCAAAGCTTCTGACATAAGAACTGAAGTAATCGACATCGTAAAATCTACTAAAGAAATCGTGTCTCTTACAGATGCGGAAATAATCTGTTCTGGTGGAAGAGGTCTCGGTGATGCAGCAGGGTTTGATGTAATCAGAAAACTAGCTGAAAAAGTTGGTGGAACAGTCGGGTCATCTCGTGCTGCAGTTGATGCAGGCTGGATTGATCATTCACATCAAGTAGGACAAACCGGTACTACCGTTAAACCAAGAATATACTTTGCATGCGGAATTTCTGGTGCTATTCAACATTTGGCTGGAATGCAATCATCTGACACAATTATCGCAATCAACAAAGATGTGGATGCTCCAATATTTGAAGTTGCAGACTACGGAATAGTAGGAGACTTGTACAAAGTAATCCCTGAGATAATTGAAAACTGGGACAACGAGTAATAAAGGCAGGACTTCTTAGATCAACAAAATAAAAAGAAAAATAAAAGGCGATTGCAAGTAAATGTAATCGCCCTTTTATTTTTGTATAGAAAATATAGTAGGTTAAATAATAGTTGGTAGGGTTACTGTAAAAGTTGTTCCTATCTCCTTTTCGCTGGATACACTAATAGTACCGCCGTGTAAATCAATTACTTTTTTTGCGATTGATAATCCTAGACCATTCCCTTTTGAACTTCTAGAAGTGTCACATCTATAGAATTTTTCGAAGATCCTCTGCAAATCTGAGCTATCTATGAAAGTTCCCGAATTTGAAATTGAAAATAATATTTGACTTTCTTTTATTTGCAATTGCATTTTAATTTTTCCATCTGTATCACAAAATTTGATAGCATTTGAAATTAAATTTTGCAAAACATGCATAATAAATTCCTTGTCTCCACAAAAGGATACTTTTTCAAAATCAATGTCGAGGTCTATATTTTTTTCATTCCATTCATTCTCATACAATAAAATTACTTCTCTGATTTGCTCGTCAAGGAGATATTCTGATTTCTTTAGTGTGATTTTGCTATTATCCAAGGTTGAGAGCATTAATATGTTACTGGTCATTTGGGTAAGCCTATGAGAATTATATAATATGTGTTCTGCATAGTCACTGACTTTTTCGTGTGAAAGTTCCTTGTTATGTAGCAGCGTTGCATAACCTTCAATCGCTGAAAGAGGAGTTTTAAAATCATGAGATACATTATTAATAAAGTCGTTTTTCATAATTTCACTCATGGCTAAATCCCTTGCCATTAAATTAAAATTTTCCGCCATTCCATTGAGCTCTTCTATATTACTTATTTCATTAATTCTAATATTATAATTTCCACTTGCAATTTCTTTTGTTGCACGGTTGATCTCTTGTATTGTGTTAATCGTATTCTTACTGATTGCTTTAGAAATTAGAGTTCCCACAGCGGAGCAGAATATAACGATAAACATTAGCCTAAATCCAGCGGTGGCGCGAAATCCGAGACTGAAAGTGAAATAATTATTAAATAGCTGCGTAATTAAAAAAAGCGTTGGAAATGAGAAAAAAATGTATGTGGAAATTATAAAACTAATCTTATATCTTTTTTTATTCATATCTGTACACCTGAACATAAATACATTTGGATATATATTTCTTCTAACTTTTCAAATGATTTATTCACTTTCTCACCACCTTAAACCCGAGACCTCTTACGGTTACAATTTCAAAATCTTCATTATTTTTGAATTTACTTCTCAATCTGCCGATATGAACGTCGAGAGTATGGTCATCAGACTCAGTGTCTATCCCCCAGACGTAATCCATGAGTTGATGCCTTGTAAATATTTTCTCAGGTGAAGAAAATAACTTGAATAAAAGTTTAAATTCTTTTTGGGGAAGTTCAATATTTGAGTCTTTGCTTGAAACAATCAAAGTATCTTCATTTAGCTCTGTATTATTTATTTTTGCGATATTATTAGAGGAAAGGTTACTCCTTCGCAATAGTGCCTCAATTCGCCATATCATCTCATTTACATCTACTGGCTTTACCATGTAGTCATCAGTTCCGGCTCGGAATCCGTGCATTTTATCTTTAGGAGTATCTTTAGCTGTAACTAAGATGGTAGGCATTTCATATCCGATTTTTCGTAAATGTTCGACGAACTCAAATCCATCCATTCTCGGCATCATAACATCTGATACAATTAAATCAATAAGAGTTTCTTCAAGTATATCAAACGCATGTATTCCATCTGTAGCGCAAATTGCATTATACCCATTTTCTGTAATTACAGTGTGGAATAGCTTCCTAATTTCATCATCATCTTCTATAATTAATATGTTTATCATGAATTAATTTCCTTTAGCATAAAACTTTATTTCTCTTATAAAATAATTATACCTAAAATGCTATCTTTTTTCAATTGTAAAAAAAAAATCAAAAGTTGAAGTTAAGTTGAAGTTTGATTGAGATTGAGTTGAAGTATGTTGAATATAATTACAACACAGTGGTAAGAATGAGAAAATATTTTTTGGAGGAAAATAAGAATGTTACAAGTTAAAAATATACACAAAGAATATACAACTGGGGAATTTACACAAATTGCGTTAAAAGGCGTGAGTTTAGATTTTAGAGAAAATGAGTTCGTATCAATATTGGGAACGAGTGGGTCAGGAAAAACTACATTATTAAACATCATAGGCGGCCTTGATCAGTATGATAGTGGAGACATGATAATAAATGGTGTGTCGACGAAAAACTATCAAGACAGAGATTGGGATACGTATAGGAATCATTCAATAGGGTTTGTATTTCAGAGTTACAATTTAATAACACACCAATCGATTTTATCGAATGTCGAACTTGCATTAACTATCGGTGGAGTCTCTAAGGAAGAGCGAAAACAAAGAGCTATAGAGTCACTTGAAAAAGTCGGCTTAGGTGAGCATGTGCATAAGAAACCGAACCAATTATCGGGTGGCCAAATGCAAAGAGTTGCAATAGCTAGAGCATTAATTAATAATCCTGACATATTGTTGGCAGATGAACCGACTGGCGCACTCGATACCGAAACTAGTATTCAAATAATGAAGCTTTTGAAAGAAGTTGCCAAAGAAAAATTAGTAGTAATGGTAACGCATAACTCCGAGTTAGCGGAGGAATATTCTACCAGAATAATTAAGATAAAAGATGGAAGTATAATTAGCGATACGAATGAGTTTTTCCGCGAGTCAACAGTAGCTGATGCGAATGCACGCGCTGGAGTTAAGAAATCAAAAATGAGTCTAAAAACTTCATTTGCGTTAAGTTTGAGCAACTTAAGTACTAAGAAAAGACGTACGATTCTTACCGCGTTTGCAGGGTCTATTGGGATTATAGGAATCGCTTTAATATTGTCGCTTTCAAATGGTGTAAATACGTACATAGATGATTTGCAAAAGGAAACGATGTCCGCATATCCAATTACAATATCATCTGAAACTATTGATATGGGAACAGTCGGGCCGCCGGATCTAACAGGGAATTCCGAAAATTCCGGAGATTCCGCCGAGAGTGATGGAATATCTGCAAATTTTAATAGCCTTGAAAACTCGATGAATATGACTATTTCAAATAATCTCGCGCCGTTTAAGGAGTATTTAGACGATGAAAACAGTGAAATAGCAACATATTTAGGTGAAGAAGGTGCTCAATACACGTACGATGTTAGTTATTCGGTATATGCATATGATATCGAAGGCAACTTCTTAAATACCGATTCAGACCCAGCGGAATTGCTAGATGGTTCATCATCTTTTTCAATGCAAGGAATGGGACCGAGCACGATGATGAGCATGCTTACAGGTGGAACAACGTCTAGTGGTGCGTCAAATTTTACTCAATTAATGGGTAGCAATGACGGTAGCTTAATAAACGAAAGTATCCTACAGAATTACGATTTAGTAGCAGGAAATATGCCCGAAAGCTATGATGAAGTAATTTTAGTAGTTGATGGAAATAACACCCTATCTGCGGAGTTGCTTTATCAAATTGGATTTATTACGTCTGATGAGTACAGAGAATATGCATCATTGATAGATGATGGCGAAGAATCTCCATCGATAGAGTTTGATTATGATGAGATGTTAAGCCATGAATTCAAACTTCTAACTAATAGTGATAAATATATTGTAGATGAAAATGGAAATTACCAGCTTGTATCGGAAGAACAACTAGTATTGCATGATGATATAATGGATAAATCTTTAACTCTTAGAATCTCGGGAATAATAAGTCCTAAGGAAGGTACAATAGACGCAAGCATTCCAACATCGTTTGCATTTACATCGTTACTCACTGACTATATCATAAGTAATAGTAACGAGAGTACAGTCATCATTGCGCAAGAGGCATCTCCTGAAACAAATATACTAACAGGAACAGCTTTCGAAGTAGAAACGGACTACGAAAAGATAGATACAGTAACTTCATACATTCAAGGCATGAATGTCTCAGAGAAGGCTGACATATATACTTTAATTCTATATTCTTCTCAAGGAGAAACAGATTCTGCACAGGGAAATGAAAGTAGTTCAGCAGCCGCAACTGGAAGTGTGAGTGATGAAATGTTAGCATCTATGCTAGATTCGTGGCTAGTCAACACGCCTGATAGTGAAATATTACTCGGATTATATGATGATTTGCTAGCCGGTTCATACGAGGAGAATTTAATAAACTTTGGTAAAGTTGATTATGCTTCTCCGAGTTCAATCAATATATACACAGATAGTTTCGAGGATAAAGATGGAGTCGTTGCAAGTATTGCAGCTTATAACGAAACGGCAAGCGATGATGACGTAATTCAATATACCGATTATGTAGAATCACTTACTTCATCAATGACAACTATGGTAGACACGATCTCATATGTTCTTATAGCATTTGTGGCGGTTTCACTTGTAGTTTCGTGTATTATGGTTGGGATAATAACTCATATATCTGTAATAGAAAGAACAAAGGAAATAGGAGTATTGAGAGCATTAGGTGCATCGAAGGCAAATATTTCTCAGGTATTCAATGCTGAAACACTGATAATCGGTCTCTGCTCTGGAATAATAGGAATATTTTCGACAATACTTCTTAATGTGCCAATAAATGCGATTGTAGGAACGTTGTTGGGAACATCAGACTTAAATGTAAGTCTTCCAATAGTTGCAGGTTTGATACTTATCGTATTGAGTGTAATAATTACAGTGATTGGTGGATTGATTCCTTCAAGAAAAGCAGCAGAAAAAGATCCGGTTATAGCTTTGAGGAGTGAATAGAACATTAATGGACATATAATTATGTATGTTCGACTTAAGTATAGAACCAACTATTTTAATGAATAAATAAGAATAATAGTATGTAAAGAAAATGCAAATGAGGATTAACTCATTTGCATTTTTCTTTAGGGAAAGGGACTTTGAGGTGATTCAAAGTGTTATTTTCTATTAGGCTTAAGGTATTTAATTCCTTATTTGACATTCTTTAGTGAAAACTTAGAAGCTTTTACGCTTTCATTATTAGCACCGGATATCTTGCTATTTTTAAGTTTGTTACGCCGTTTCAAGAATTGATCAACCATTTGCAGATCTTTCATAGCAGAGAGTGTTTCTTTTTCGTAAGTATGCCGTGCCTTGGTGTTTCTATATCGATAGTAGTTATACGCGAAAAAGGCAGGACCACCGGCAAGGGCAGCGAGTACTATTTCGGCATTTTCGGGATCTGTTACAAACAGTAAGGCAACTGCCGCGAAAAAGCAGAATATCTCAACAAATATTGAGAACAATACGAGCTTTGGAATATTGATAGGCACGCTTCCCATAGTTTCTTTAGTTCGAGCATTAACAGCCGTATAGTGGAGTAAATTTTTATTACCTTTCTTTTCTAGATAACTATATACCCAAACTGGTAGAAATGCAGAAATCCATCTTTGTCCTATTACATCTACTTTTTCATATTCCCAGCGAACACCTCTATTATAGTGTGCAAGTGTATCATTAACTTTGTGTCTTGCTACATCTTGCGCCTGTTCGTGTACAATTTTTTCTAAAGACTCGATATCGGTATCACGCTTTTCGGAGTTGTATCCACGCAAGTAGTTTGCATCCCATTTGACTGCATTTTTTATGTCAAATGGCATTATAGAATTCAGGATATTGTTAGAACTATTTTCTTTTTGGTATTGCAATTTATCAACACTCGATTCGATTGTAAGGTCATCGATTAGAATATCAAAATGCCTTTCTACCGCATAAGCCTCAGCATCGTAGTATGTTTCCTTATCGTCGCCAGATCCGACGGTATATCTTCGTATTAGATGTTCACCTTCTCCTTTGAAAGCGGCATGTGCATTGATGTCGACGACCATGTATGGAAGATATACCCCTAGTATATTCTCGGTTGTAAACTCTCTTTTAAATCTAGGATTGGCAAAGAATCCACGTTTTTTTACAAATCCAGCAATGAGGCTCTCGGCCTCTTGTTTTTGTATTGCAAATGGTAATACAATATCTGGAACAGCACCGTTAGGGATTCGCTGATTAAGTGAAAGAGTATTTCTGCACCAGTGACATCTAGCTTGCAGAGATTCATCCGTGTTGATTACTACTTCAGCTGCGCAACTTTGACATTTGAGAGTTACCATAGTGTCAGCACCGGTATCAATTTTAGTCGCTCCGGAGCCAATATGTAATCCTTCTAAGTTATGTATTTCGATTTCGTCTTGGAATTGTTCGCCATCCATCTCATTTCGGCAAAAATTACATCTGAGCTTGCCCGTATTTTTATTCATTGAGATATCGGTCGAGCCGCATTGAGTACATTTTATTTGTCCACTCTTTGCATCCCCAAAAGTATCAATTACATTTAAGTTAGGATCAGCTGTTGCTGCTTCTTGTGCAGGTTCTGCAGCCATATCTTGTGAAACATTTGGATCGGGAGAATTAGGTAAATCATTATTAGGCATTTGCGAAGGATCTTGTTGGGAGCCATCGTTATTGTTGTCGTTGAATTGATTCATATAATGTTTTTTTGTGCAATGTCTATGAGTTAATTGACATTTACACGCTCCTTTCTTTAATATTTTATCGTTAGATGTTTCCTAATACTTTTGCTTTTGCTTCATCAAATTCAGCTTGTGAAATAACTCCTTGGTCTAATAGTTGTTTCATTGAAGCTAATTTTGCATAAGGATCTTCTTGCGCTGGAGCTGCTTGTTGTGGAGGAACTTGTCCAGGTGCTTGTTGATATTGTTGTTGCGGAGGCATACCTTGTCCAGGAGCTTGTTGATATTGTTGTTGCGGAGGCATTCCTTGCTGAGGAGCTTGTTGGTACTGCTGAGGAGGAACTTGTTGGTAGCCCTGTTGTGGAGGAACTTGTTGCTGTAGACCACCCATAGCACCGCCAACTGCACCCATTCCCATTCCCATGAAGCCCATGCCCATTGCACCGCCTCCATTAGGATTTTCACCAGCTGCTTGGAATCCACGAGCAACAGATTGTTGCATGAATGAATTTCCTCTTGCACCTGATAAAGCATCAGCTTTCTTAACATCGCTAAGAAGAGCTTTAGTGTCTTCATCATATTCGATAGCCATTAGAGCAACTTTGATGATTTCTAAACCTCTATCTGTACGCCATCTATATCCTTCTTCGACCGCTTGAGACATGCTTTGTGCAAACCCAATTTGGTCTCCTTGTATTTTAGTAATTCTATTTCCTTTGCTAGGATCATTTGTATACATAGAGAAACCGGCAGAAAGTGATCCAACTACTTCGTTGAATAGTTGTTCGCAAGCAGGACTGTCCATATCTGCAAAGTCAAATATTCCGCCTGTAGATGTAATATTAGCAGGTACGAATTGCTTGATGAATAAAATAGGATCTACTATTTTTAGAGAGTAAGTACCTCTAGTAACTGCTCCAACTTGCGCTCCTAGGTAAGCGTCATCCCAATAAATTTCGGCTTGCGTGCCAAATCTGTTTCCTGGGATTTCTTTTAGGTTAACATAGAATGCTTGTTGTTGTGATCCAGGTTGTCCACCCATTTTGAATCTTTCCCAGGTTTGCTTGATAAGTGGGGCTACAATTCCATCACCAGCAAAAACAGATTGAGTATTAGGATCATCAGATGAAAATATAAATCCGCCTGGTTCAGCGATGTATCCGGTAATTCTTGCATCTTGTAAAGTGATGAGTGCAGTTCCTTCAGGAACTAGTATTTTAGAGCCGTTTGTAATGATGTTGTTTGATCCTTTAGTGTTTTCACCTCTGCCTGCATTTTGTCCTGATGGTACGGCTGGATAGATTCCCGCAGTTGCAGGAACACCTGCCATAGGCATATAAAAATCTTTCCATTGATCAGCAAATGTTCCACCTAGTGCGCCTGTGAATGCTTTAATAAAACCCATAAGTTTTCCTCCTTAATATAAGTAAATACGATAAAATAGCAATAGCGTATTCTGCGATTTCGCCAAGTTATAGTCGACGATTTCATTTGATATTGTTTATAAATATAGCACAAAAAATGCTTAAAAGTCAAGGGCATTTTCATTTGTGATTTACATGAATCACCGATAGGAATTATATACGAAAATGTAATTTTATCGCATTATTTGCTTAGAAAAAAGTAAAAACTGTCGATATAATTAATATGTTATAAATAGAGAGGAGTAACAAAAGCATGATAGGATTTGACTCGTTTTCTGTCAGTAATATTAACAATCAGTTAAATAATATGAAAAGGCTGTATGAATTCAATGAGAAAAAGGAAAATGGACTTATAAATAAAGAATCAGCAACATCTACTAAAAATACTGAAATGACTCACTTTGAATTTCAAATGGAAAATAATAAAGAAGCCGCAAAACTTCAATCTTTATACACAAAGGTAATCAGTGGGGCGGATCTTACCTCAGAAGAACTAGATTACCTAAAGTCAAAAAGTCCTGAGATATACGAAGATGCCTTGGCAGCTAAGCAAAGTCGCGACCAGTATGGAAAAAAGATAAAAGAAGCAAAGAGTAAGGAAGATGTCGAAAAAGTTCACGACTCAGCACTACAAGAGTTTTCTGCCAAAGCGAAAGCAATATCTGATAATGGAAATATTCCTAAGGCAAAAAATTGCGAAATCTTACGAAATAGTTGCCGAAATCATACAAATAGAAAACGCTACAATCGACAAGAAGGCGTAGTAGGCATTATGGAATATTGCATAATGCGAAGATTGGTTTCGTCCGAGAATATTTTTATACTTCTCAAAGCTTCTACTTTTGATAGTAGCTTCTGCTTGTACTTTTATGGGAAAAAAGTATTTTCATGTTGGATTAAAAAATCAGCATAAATTAAAAAAATCTACTATACTAGACTTACTTTTTAAAGTAAAATATAGTATAATGAGAGAACATGATATTTTTATAAAGAATTCTGTTGAGCAAAGACGAAATGTAATACCTTGTTTCTCAGGGAAAAGGATAAGAAATATACTTTAATTCTTAAAGAAAATGATACGAAATAGTTTTATGGTCGGTTAAAATGATACGGGGAGAAGAAAAATGAATTTAGTTACGAGATCTGATTTTGATGGATTGGCTTGTGCGGCTTTACTTAAAAAAGCGGGAATTATTGATACTTGGACATTTGCTCATCCAAAAGATTTGCAAGATGGATTGGTCGAGATTGGTACTAACGATTGTTTGGCAAATGTTCCTTACGTTCCTGGCTGTGGTCTTTGGTTCGATCATCATTCTAGTGAATATGAAAGAAATGAATTAGAAGGAAAATTTAAAGGCGAGAGCAGATTGGCTCCATCTTGTGCTAGGATTATTTATGAATACTACGGAGGAGCAGAAACATTTCCTGGGTTAGAGGAGATGATGATAGGCGTAGATAAAGTGGACTCTGCAGATCTAACTGCAGATGAGGTGAAAAATCCAACAGATTGGATATTGCTAGGTTTCTTAATGGATCCTAGGACCGGATTGGGAAGATGGAGGCAATTCACTATATCTAATTACGCATTGATGGAGAAACTAATTGACTGTTGTTTGACGATGGATATTAAAGATATCTTAGATCTTCCAGATGTAAAGGAACGCGTCGAGGTATATTGGGAGCAAAACGACAAGTTTATTGAAATGGTTAAAAAATACACAAAAATAGAAGGAGATGTTATTATAAGTGATTTACGTGGCGTGGATCCAATATATACAGGTAATCGATTCTTAATATATAGCCTGTACCCTGAGCAAAACATTTCCGCTTGGATTGTAAGTGGACGAGGAGGGAAAGGGTGTAGTTGTGCTGTCGGATATTCTGTTTTAAATAAAACATCGAATATAGATGTAGGCAAACTGATGCTCAAATATGGCGGCGGTGGACACAAAGCCGTGGGAACGTGCCAGTTCACGGAAGAAAAAATGGACGAAGAAGTTCCTAAGTTGCTAAAGGAAATAGTCGAAGGTTAAAATAATTTTAACAATTAAACGAATTCAAATAAGGCGGTTATCCAATGCAGATAACCGCCTGTTACTTTTTAGTCGCTATATTTATCGAATATTTCATTACTTTGGATTTATCTGTCCGATGTTATGAATCTAATATCATATTTGTGAATTTATATCTGAATTTGTATTGGCATATTGTCTTGATGTTTTATCACAATTATGATAAAATTCAAAAATATGAGGCGTTTTCATGAGAGTAATAAATCAAATATTGTAAGGAGAATAATTTCATGTTAACGAAATTGAAGAAACTGTTTGTAACAGGAATTATCCTATGCATGACGATCATACTGTTGCCTGTTTTGCCCGCGCATGCGACGGAATAATTTAATTTATCCGTGGGGCAAAGCGGACATTGAAACAAGGGCAAGATGGAAATTTTACTTCTGATGGAGAATATGATAATTTCTAAAGTGTTGAAGTAGACGGTAATCCACTGACTAGAGGAACAGATAATACTGATAGTGAAGGTAGCCCCGTAATCACTTTATTGGGCAGTTATCCGAATAGCAAAATACAGTGGATCAAATAATCATGTTGTACGAAAGAGAGATATATGAATCGCTTTGAAATAAAGTCGGATTTTAAAATGGTAGGTGACCAGATAGGTGCTGTCAGTACTTTGTCTGAAGGTGTCATTAATGGTGAAGCATATCAAACTTTGCGCGGTGTGACAGGTTCGGGTAAGACTTTCACGATGGCAAATATTATTGAAAAAGTTCAAAAGCCGACGCTCATCATATCTCACAACAAGACCCTTGCCGCACAACTGCATGGAGAATTTCAATCATTTTTTCCCGATAACGCCGTTGAGTATTTTGTTTCATACTATGACTATTATCAACCTGAAGCATACGTCCCGAGCACTGATACGTACATCGAAAAAGATTCCGATATTAATCAAGAAATAGAAAAACTCCGCCACTCCGCCACATCAGCTCTTTCGGAGAGAAATGATGTAATCATTGTGGCAAGTGTTTCGTGCATATATGGATTAGGTAGTCCGATTGATTATGCCGATCACGTGCTCTCCCTAAGACCGGGAATGAAAAAGCCGCGAAATGACATCCTTAGAAGACTAGTCGATATTCAATATAATAGAAATGACACAAATTTCGAACGAGGAACCTTCAGGGTAAGAGGGGATATAATAGATATTTTTCCAGTAAACGACGATAAATTTCTAAGAGTTGAAACATTCGACGATGAGATAGAGTCGATTAAGGAGATGAATCCAGTCACTGGTGAAGTATATGGATTGCGGACGCATGCTTCGGTTTTCCCCGCATCTCATTACGTCACATCCGAAGAAAATATGGAAAGAGCCGTTTCAACTATCGATGAAGAGCTAAAAGAGCGAATAACCTGGTTTAAAGATAGAGGTCGCCTGCTCGAAGCCCAAAGAATAGAACAGCGGACAAAATATGACTTAGAAATGCTACGGGAAATCGGAAGTTGTAAAGGAATAGAAAATTATACTAGACATCTTAATGGACTTCCACCCGGCACGAGACCATTTACGCTGATGGATTATTTCCCCGATGATTACTTGATATTTATAGACGAATCTCACGTAATGCTTCCTCAACTAAGAGCGATGCATGCAGGAGATCAATCTAGAAAATCTTCATTGGTAGAATTCGGATTCAGGCTTCCATCTGCTCTCGATAATCGTCCACTACGATTCGAAGAGTTTTGTGATGTTGCGCGCCAAATTATATATGTGAGTGCCACCCCTGCGGAGTACGAAAAGACTCAGTCGCAAGGAATTACTGCGGAGCAAATTATCAGGCCTACAGGCTTGCTCGATCCCGAAATAGAAGTGAGACCGATCGATGGGCAAATAGACGATCTTATCGGCGAGATAAAAACACGAGTAAATAGACAAGAAAGAGTATTCATAACTACACTGACAAAGAAAATGGCGGAGAGTTTGACGGACTACCTTGCCAATGTAAATATTAAGGTGAAATATCTACATTCGGAAGTAGATACTTTGGAGAGAATCGAAATACTTAGAGATTTAAGATTAGGTGAATTCGACGTTCTTGTAGGAATCAACTTGCTCCGTGAAGGATTAGACATTCCTGAGGTTTCCCTAGTTTGCATATTGGATGCCGATAAAGAAGGATTCTTGCGTACGGAAACATCGTTAATCCAAACTATAGGTCGAGCCGCAAGAAATGTTAACGGCAAAGTCATTATGTACGCCGATAAAATAACGCCTGCGATGCAAAGATCGATAGACGAAACAAAAAGAAGAAGACAGATACAGAACGATTACAATAAGGAACATGGAATTGAGCCTGCAACAATAATCAAAGAAGTACGAGAAGTTATTGAAGCAACTAAGCAAGACATTGGAGACGACAAATACAAAGGCAAGAAACCGTTAGAAATGACGAAAAAAGAACTAAAAGAATTTGTAAAGAGTCTAGAAAAGCAAATGAAGCAAGCTGCAGACGATATGCAATTTGAACAAGCTGCAATACTTCGTGACCGTATATTTGAATATAAGGCGAGCATGTAGTTAAAAAGAGAGAAATGAATGAAAGAAATTAGAATTAAAGGCGCAAATGAAAATAACTTGGATAACCTAGATGTGGTTTTGCCTAGAGAAAAAATGATAGTTTTTACAGGATTATCAGGGTCAGGCAAATCATCGCTTGCATTTGATACGATTTATGCGGAAGGTCAAAGACGATATGTAGAGAGTCTGTCTGCGTATGCAAGACAATTTTTGGGGCAAATGGAAAAACCGGACGTGGAATTTATAGAGGGATTGTCTCCAGCCATCTCGATCGACCAAAAAACGACTAATAACAATCCTCGTTCTACAGTCGGTACAGTCACAGAAATTCATGATTACTTGAGATTAATGTTTGCTAGAATAGGAAAGCCACATTGTCACATATGTGGTGAGCCTATCTCAAGTCAATCTGTAGACCAAATTGTTGACAACATAATGAAAATGGAAGAAGGGACTAAAATAGCAATAATTGCTCCAGTAATAAGAGCGCGAAAAGGCGAGCATGAAAAAGTAATAGAGAGAATCATCAAAGAAGGATTTACTAGGGCAAGAATAGATGGTAAAATCATAAACATTGCAGAAGAGGAAATTCATTTAGAAAAGACGTTTAAACATACAATTGAAATAGTAGTAGATAGAATAATTATTAGAGAGGGACAAGAAAGCAGAATAGCCGAAAGTGTTGAAATTGCTATAGCACATGGTGATGGTTTGGTAATCGTTAAAAACCTTGATGAACCGGACGGTGCTTTGCAGCAGACGACTGGTGAATCCTCCGATTCGAAAGATGAATCTATTGATAACCAATCGAAAGTAAATGATGAAGAAACGGGAAATGGTGCATCCTCAGAAACTGTATATAACACTAAGCTCGCATGTCATATACATGGCGTAGGATTAGAAGAATTAGAACCAAGGATGTTTTCTTTCAATAGCCCATTTGGCGCCTGTGAAACATGTAAAGGACTTGGCTTTACACAATATATAGATGAAGATCTATTGATTAATAAGGACAAAAGCATTTTTGGTGGAGCTCTCAGTAATCTTATTTCTTCACTGGAGGTTTCGGGTTTTTATAGAACGACATTGCAGGCTTTAGTAGATAAGCATGGAATTGATGTAACAGCACCTTTTGGTACACTTCCAAAGACATTTAGAAATGAAGTGTTGTATGGAACAAAAGGGAAGAAATTACAATACGTGTACACGAGTAAAAACACGGGTAGCGTTTCTAACATGAACTATGCCTTTGAGGGATTAATTAATAGTGTGGAGAGACGGCTTAGGGAAAGTGAATCAGAATACCTCAAGGAGAAGATGTCCAAGTTCTTGTCTATCGTGCATTGTCCGGATTGCGACGGGAAAAGATTAAAGCCAGAAATTCTTGCAGTCACGGTGGGGAATAGTAACATAGCCGAAATCTCGGAACTCGCAATAAGGGATGCTTTCGAATTTATTAACAATCTTAGCATGGATTCAAAAGACGAAGAAATTTCCAAGCAGATAGTAAAGGAAATTAAAGAAAGACTGCATTTTTTGATAGATGTCGGATTGGATTATTTGTCGCTTTCACGAAGTTCGGGAACCCTTTCTGGTGGAGAATCTCAGCGAATTAGACTAGCAACGCAAATAGGTTCTGCGTTGACAGGCGTTTTGTACATATTAGACGAACCAAGTATAGGGTTGCATCAAAAAGACAACGAAAAACTTCTTGCTACATTGCGTTATTTGACAGATATTGGAAACACACTTATCGTCGTCGAGCATGATGAAGACACAATGCGTGTAGCCGATCATATCGTAGACATTGGACCGGGTGCGGGAATCAATGGTGGAAGACTAGTTGCGGAAGGCGATATAAACGAAATTATTAACTGTGAAGAATCGATTACCGGACAGTATTTGTCTGGTAAAAGATATATACCGGTTCCATCTAGTAGACGAAAAGGAACAAATGAAAGTATAAAAGTCGTAGGTGCAAGTGCAAATAATTTAAAGGGAATCGATGTTGAATTTCCCTTGGGAAAACTTGTTTGTGTAACTGGGGTATCAGGTTCGGGAAAAAGTAGCCTAGTAAATGATATTTTATTCAAAGGCATTCAAGAAAGCCTAAACGGATCAAAAGTAGGCGTTGGTAAACACAAAAAAATAACTGGAATTGAGTATATCGACAAAGTAATTGATATTGATCAATCACCAATAGGAAGAACTCCTCGCTCTAACCCTGCTACATATACAGGCATGTTTACACCAATAAGAGATTTGTTTGCTTCCTTACCGGAGGCGAAACTCAGGGGATACGAAAAAGGAAGATTTAGCTTTAATGTCAAGGGCGGTAGGTGTGAGGCATGTAGTGGCGACGGTATTTTAAAGATTGAGATGCACTTTTTGCCTGATGTATATGTCGGTTGTGAAGTTTGTAAAGGGAAAAGATACAGCAGAGAAACACTAGAGGTTAAATATAAAGGAAAGAATATAAGCGATGTTTTGGAGATGAGTGTTGAAGAGGCTAGACACTTTTTTGTAAATATTCCTTCAATAGCAAAAAAACTCGAGACGCTAGACGATGTGGGTCTTGACTATATTAAGTTAGGACAGCCTTCGACGCAGCTTTCCGGAGGTGAGGCGCAAAGAGTAAAACTTGCCACGGAATTATCAAAGAAAAGTACAGGAAACACTCTATACATACTCGATGAACCTACTACGGGATTACATTTTTACGATGTAGATAAACTGCTTTCTGTACTAGACACGCTAGTAGATGCAGGAAATAGTGTTGTCGTAATTGAGCATAACTTAGATGTAATAAAAAGGGCGGATCATATTATAGATTTAGGTCCTAACGGCGGAGACAAGGGTGGCGATATCGTAGTAACCGGAACTCCGGAACAAGTTGCGGAGTGTTCGGATTCCTACACTGGGCAATTTCTGAAAAAAGTTCTTTGATAAGATATATAATTGCAACCTTCGACACAGCGGTAAAAAACGAAATTAGATAATAGCGTGTCGTTGGTAAATTCGTATGAAAGGCAGAGGCATGAAACA
Organism: uncultured Oscillospiraceae bacterium; assembly: GCA_964367585.1. Classification (GTDB taxonomy): domain Bacteria; phylum Bacillota; class Clostridia; order Peptostreptococcales; family Anaerovoracaceae; genus CAYJGJ01. Next base: position 471,568 of record CAYIYH010000001.1, on the reverse strand, counting down.
AAAATTAAATATGACAATGCTTACCGATTTTTATGAACTCACAATGGGAAACGGATATTTTGAATCTGGAAAAGCCGACGAAATAGTTTATTTCGACATGTTCTTTAGGCGAGTTCCCGACGGTGGTGGCTTTGCAATCATGGCAGGCTTAGAGTCGGTCATTGAGTACATAAAAGATCTTGAATTTACATCGGAAGACATCGCATATCTCAAAGGTAAAAAAGTTTTTTCTGATGGTTTCTTGGAGTATCTGAAAAATTTCAAGTTTGAGTGTGATGTTTGGGCAATTCCCGAGGGTACGCCGATTTTTCCTAACGAACCAGTTTTGACCGTACGAGGACCTGTAATTCAAGCTCAGTTCGTAGAGACGATGATTCTACTTTGCATCAATCATCAGAGTCTGATAGCAACGAAGTCTAATAGAATAGTCCGTGCCGCAGAAGGTAGGGGAATAATGGAATTCGGAACTAGACGTGCACATGGAGAAAGTGCTGCAATATATGGTGCTAGAAGTGCTTATATAGCTGGGTGTGTAGTGACGGCTTGTACTATAGCAGAGAGAGACTACGACATAAAAGCCAAGGGCACTATGGCACACAGCTGGGTGCAAATGTTTGATAGCGAGTTGGAGGCTTTTGAAGCTTATGCGAGAATATATCCTGAAAATTGCACGCTTCTTGTGGATACTTACAATGTCTTAAAAGAAGGTGTGCCTAATGCCATAGAAGCATTTAAAAAATTAAAACCACATAATATGGCGATTAGAATAGATAGCGGAGACATTACATATTTGACCAAAAAGGCTAGGGTAATGCTAGACGAGGCTGGTCTTACTCAATGCAAAATAATCGTATCAAATGCCTTAGATGAATATATAATTAGGGAAGTAATCCGTGAAGGTGCTCCGATAGATTCTTTTGGCGTAGGCGAGAATCTAATAACTTCGAAATCGGAATCTGTCTTTGGTGGAGTCTACAAATTAGTGGCAGTAGAAAAAAACGGGGAGATAGTTCCAAAGATTAAAATATCCGAAAATGTTGAAAAAATTACTACCCCAGGATTCAAAGAAGTATATCGATTATACGACAAAGATACAAATAAAGTAATCGCAGACGTAATAACCTTGGCTGGAGAAACAATAGAGGAAAAAGACGGATACGAGATATTTGACCCGATTGCTCCCTGGAAAAAGAAGAATATCTGTAACTTTAAAGTCCGTAAGCTGAATGTTCCTATTTTCCAAAAAGGGGTTTGCGTTTATAAGTGTCCATCTATTCACGATATCAAAAGGTATTGTAGTGAACAGATAGATACACTTTGGGAGGAAATGCTTCGTTTTGAAAATCCACAGACCTATTATGTCGACTTGTCACATAGCCTTTGGGACTTGAAAACTAAACTCTTATAGCAAATGTTATTGACAAGTCTCTGCATTCAATGCTATAATTGGTTAGGATAGGCGATGGAACAGTTTCTTATCGCCTAAAACAGCATTTATTTTATATTAGCGTGGCTAATATAAAGCTGTCATCTTGCGCAGCAAGGGTAGATCGATAAATAATCCCCCTAAACTTATTAGCTAACATAGGGTGGGATTATATATAATATGGACGATTAGCTCAGCTGGGAGAGCATCCGCTTGACGTGCGGAAGGTCACAGGTTCAAGCCCTGTATCGTCCACCATAATTATAAAAGGCCATTGATATTTCAATGGCCTTTTATAATTATATTCTAGCTATTTATTATCTTATTCGAGCTTAACGCTTTTGCGATATTTATTATATCGTCTAATTGGTTTTCTTTGAGAGTTGCTTTGATAGTCACTTTTTCGTCAATAATCGTCATATCTTTCATAGTGCCTATGATTGTCTCCATTTGTTTTGCACTTGTCGGACCCCATGATCCATTTTCAATTAAAGCAACGACTCTGTTTTGTACGTTTAGTAGTTTTAAATCGTGCAAAAGTGTTTCCATCGCTTGAAAGATTGCACCGTTATATGTTGGAGCTGCGAATACTATGTGACTGTATTTAAATATTTCCGATACTATGTAAGAGGTGTCGGTCGAAGATACATCAAATATTTTGACAGTTTTGAATCCATTTGTACACAGCTCTCCTGCAAGAATTTCGATAGCATTTTGCGTGTTACCATAAGCCGACGCATATGCAATGACAACGCCTCTTTCTTCTGGCGTGTATGTAGACCATTTTTGGTGTTTGTCTAGTAGTAATTCAAGATTATCTCTCCAAATAGGACCATGTAGCGGACAAATTAAATTAATCTCAAGCGATGTAGATTTTTTTAGGAGGGCTTGCGCTTGTGCACCATATTTCCCTACAATATTTGAATAGTAGCGTCGCATGGAGTCAAGGAAGTCAGTTTCAAAGTTGTATTCATCTGCAAAGATTCTTCCGGCTAATGCTCCAAAAGTACCAAAAGCATCTGCAGAAAAAAGTGTCTTACTCGTTTTGTCGTATGTGACCATGACTTCTGGCCAGTGAAGCATGGGTGCCATGATGAATGTAAGGACATGCCGCCCCACGGAGAGTTCATCTCCCTCTTTTATTACATGAAAATCATCGGGATTTATGCTGGAAAAATATTGCTCGGCCATTGCTTTAGCTTTTGCATTGCAGACTATCTTTATACCTTTATATTTAGCAATCAATGTTTCGATCGTTCCGCAGTGGTCAGGCTCTAAATGGTTTACAATTAGGTAGTCTAAATCTCTTCCATTGAGTGTATATGCAATATTCTCCAAGAACCGTTCATTTACTGAATTGTCTACTGTATCGAACACTACTGTTTTCTCATCGAGGAGAATATAGGAATTATATGAAACGCCTTCTTTTACAGGAAAAATATTCTCAAAAAGTGTTATTCTTCTATCATTAGCACCTATCCAGTAGAGGTCTTCATTTATTTTCTTTACATCATACATATCTTTTCTTCGTATATTGTGACTGCTCATCTAATCGAGCAAATAATATACTCATCCCTTCTCCCTATGTTATTGCCGCATAGGGGCGACTTAATAATTAAAATTGAATTATAAATGTATGCGTTTTTACAAATGCGTAGAAACGCACGAGATTTTTTAAGTGTGATTGTTTCTAACCTTTAGTATCTATTATACAATAAAGTTCTTGCAATCGCAAAACAAAATAAAATCGTAAAGTAAAATTGCTAAAATTGCTAAAATTGCTAAAATTGCTTGCTAATAGAGTATTTTTAGATTAAAATAAATAGGCAAGAATTCAAATTTAATAGTTGATTTTTGCATGGCTCACGAATCGTCCGTGGAAGACGTTAAATGCATTTATGACTACAATATTTGATGCGAAATAGTTAGAAAAAAAAGATGCTAAATTGCATAAAATCAAAGAAAAAAGGTGATACCAGAAAGTGAAAAGATCAACTTTTATGAAAAAAAGAGGCTATTTATATTGTATATTGATAGTAGTAATTGTACTAGTTTATGTAGTATATGAGGAGTTGGGTAACGATGAGTTATCCTATTCAACGGATAATATCAATATTGAAATAACTGTACCAAAAGGAGGAGCAGGTGATCAAGAATATAGGCTTTCAACCGATAAAAAGGACTTAATTGATGGTGAAGATTTTATCCTAATTGGAGATGTGGTCACCATTAGTTTTACAACAACTAATCATGTGTTTCAAGAAAATGTTAAGTACGAGGAAGCACATGGTGAATTGAAATTTCCTACTTATAAACAATTTAGAAATTTTATGGTCAATGATCCATTCGATTTGGTTGAAGCGAATGTAGAAGAAGTAAATACAGCAACAAGAGCGGCAATAGAGTATGAGTTGGAAAATGTAGTAACAAGAGTGCTCAATACAGATGATGCATGTAAACTGCCTACATTTATTGTTATAAGGCCTGTCGACGAGAATGATAGCATTAAAGCGATAATGTCAGACGATAGGATTAGAATGATTATAGACAGTATAAGAATAACCGGAAGATAGTCAAAATACAAAAAAGGAAGGGAAAATACATGAACAAAAGAATGCAAAGCAATATTATGCTTTTCATAACAGCAATAATATGGGGGTCCGCATTCGTTGCCCAAAAAGCGGGTACAGTATTAGAACCATTTACGTATAATGGAATAAGGACTTTTATTGGCGGAATATTCTTGATTCCTATCATATATATTATGCAATTCCTATATAAAAAATATTCATCGCCAGCCACAGGGCAGGCTGGAAAATCTGTGCTTTCTCAAAAGGACGATGTTAAAATAACAATCATCGGTGGTATTTCATGTGGAACAGCTCTTTTTGTAGCTAGTACATTGCAGCAATTTGGACTAGCATTTGGTGCGGATGCGGGGAAAACCGGGTTCATTACAACATTATATATTGTTATTGTTCCGATACTTGGTTTATTCCTCAAACATAGAGTAAAACCATTAATATGGGGATGTGTTGCGCTTGCAGTTGCAGGTTTTTACTTCCTCTCAATAGCGGACAATCCGAATGGATTTACGATAGAGATAGGAGATTTCTTTGTTTTGCTTTGTGCGTTTGCCTTTGCATGTCACATCTTAGTCATAGACCATTTTTCACCAAAATGTGACGGAGTAAAACTTTCGTGTGTGCAATTTTTGTTCGCAGGAATGCTTGGTATAATATGTATGTTTGTATTTGAAAATCCGAATCTTCCATTGATATTGGAAACATGGGGGCCAATTCTGTATGCAGGAGTCGTTTCGTCGGGGGTTGCATATACATTGCAAGTGGTAGCGCAAAAACATGCGGAACCTACTACGGCGTCGTTAATATTAAGTACCGAGTCCGTTTTTGCGGTATTGTTTGGCATGCTTATTTTATCAGAGACGTTGTCACTTAATGAATTGATTGGATGTGGAATTATTTTAGTTGCGGTACTATTGCCACAGTTTTTCGAAGGTAAGGAATCCAAATAAATATAAGAAAGGATAGATATGCCGATTATCTAATTATATTCCGAAATTGGTATGTCAAATAAGAAGTATGAATAAAGAAATAGCGATGGAATTGCTCCACAAGTATAACAAAGAGCCTTTTCATATACAGCATGCTCACGCAGTTGCTGGAACCATGAAATATTTTGCTAATAAATTAGGATATGAAAGTGAGGAGGATTTTTGGGAATTAGTAGGACTACTCCATGACATAGACTATGGCCAATTTCCTGATGAACATTGTAAAAAAGCACCAGAGCTGCTCGCGGAAATAGATGCATCGGAGGAATTAGTCCATGCTGTTGTTTCACATGCATATGGAACTTGCTCAGATGTCGAGCCAATACATATGATGGAAAAAGTACTCTTTGCATGTGACGAACTAACCGGGCTTATTGGCGCAGCCGCACTTATGAGACCTTCTAAGAGCTGTAAAGATATGGAGTTAAAATCACTGAAAAAGAAATTTAAAGATGTAAAATTTGCTGCTGGTTGTGACAGAGAAGTAATTAAGACAGGTGCAAGTATGCTCGATTGGGAACTCGACTATCTTTTAGAACAGACATTGGAAGCAATGAAAACTGTAGAAGATTCGATTCCTCAGTCATAGTAAAGATTAATGAGAAAGGAAAAGCATGCATATTTAACAATTTTAGAATAAATATGTGATGCCTAAAGACTATTATGTATCATGAAATGAAAATTGCAGGCGTAACTCGTAAACTTCCTATATGTAAAATAAACGATAATTTGTCTATTGCTGGATTTGTTTTATTCGGTGACGTTGAGATGACGAAGGCTGCGGCAACAGAACTTCTTAAGAAAGCTCCGGAATTTGATATTTTAATGACGGCAGAGGCGAAGAGCATTCCTCTTATTTATGAAATGGCTAGACAAGCGGGACACAATGAATATGTCATCGCGCGTAAAGGAGAAAAGCTGTACATGCAAGACATAATTTCTACCGACGTTTATAGCATTACGACAGCGAATGTCCAACGATTATGTATCGGAAAAGCTGACAAAGAGATGTTGACAGGGAAAAGGGTTCTTATTGTCGATGATGTAATAAGTACGGGTGAATCTTTGACATCTATTGAGGTGCTCTTGAGCCAGGTTGATTGTGAAATAGTTGGGAAGATGGCTGTACTTGCGGAGGGAATTGCTATTGAACGAGACGATATAATCTGTTTGGAAAACTTGCCGCTTTTCGACAACGACGGCAATCCACTTAAAGAATAATAGTCTGACTGATTTTACCATAACCATAAGGAACCTTTGAATGCAATTCTATAAAAAAAGTAATTTTATTCTATAATAGTATTGACTCCATGTAGTTATTAATGTATTATAATGTGGTAATGAATACCATATTGGGGGATATTCATTACTAATAATGGATTATGATGCAATCCAAACTACAAAGGAGAAAAAATAATGTACTCAATCGCAGATGACACAAATATTAAAACAAAGCAAAAGATAAAACTACCTAAATATACAATCGGTGAGGAAATACTTAATGCCGTCTCTCATGGAGTCGGATCAATTTTTGGAGTTATTGCAACCACAATACTTCTAACATTGTCGATCATTTATGGGGATGCTTTAGCAATTATATCTAGTGCTATATATGGGTTTTGCCTGACTCTTTTATATACAATGTCTACACTTTATCATTCTTTTACTAATCCTACGATAAAAAGAGTATTTAGAATATTTGATCATGCCTCAATTTACCTGCTAATCGCAGGAACTTACACCCCTTTATGTTTAATTGCGCTAAGAGGTCAGACTATAGGAATTATAATAGTAGTTGTTGTTTGGACATGTGCAATATCCGGAGTGGTGATGAATGCGATAAGTATTAACAAGACGGAAAAAATTAGTCTTGCTTTGTATGTAATAATGGGATGGGCTGTAGTTTGGGTAATAGTTCCAATTGTGAACGCGTTACCAACCGCCGCTTTTATAATTTTGGTGCTAGGTGGAATCTCATACACGTCCGGAATTATATTTTATGTACAAAAAAAGAAAAAATTTATGCACGGAGTTTGGCACATATTCGTTTTGACGGGAAGTGTATTGCACTTCGTGAGTGTGCTACTTGTATTGCCAATGACGTTTAGATAATATTTGTCGTTCTACTTGCCGTTCGCTTTGACTCTGTATGTGCATATGGAAGACGCGTGTTTTTGAAATGTCATTATCGAAATTATTGTAATTAAAGGACAGGTAATATTTAAGCATGGGAATAGGAATTTTATTCGAATCCAAGGAATGGTCAAGTTATAAGCTGCACAGTGAAATAGAAGCTCTAGGAATAGACTGTGTTCTTATAGATCTCCAGAATGATATTGACCTAGAGAGTCTTCGAGGTTTTGATCTTATCGTAAGCAGGGTATTTGCAAGTTCTGTTTTTAGAGGGCATGAAAAATCTCTTGTACAGATGGAAAAGATAATAGCTTTCTTAAAAGACAATGAAATACCTATGGTAAACACCTATGAAGCTCATGATTATGAAATCAGTAAAGCGCTATCCACGAAAGTCCTGAAAGAACACGATATAGGCGTGCCAGAAGTATATGGAGTGTTTTTTCCTAGCGATGCGATAGACGTGGCATTGGATCAAGATGTGACAGATAGAATTAAGTATCCTTGCATTGCTAAGCCTGATTGTGGCGGTAGATCAAATGCAACTTTTATATTAAATTCAAAAGATGAATTAATTGAGTCCATGGGATTTGCACAAAAGGTAAAATACATAATTCAAGAGTATATATATCCTATATATGGCTACCTTACCCGTATTGAAATAATCGGTGGTCAGTGTAAGCTTATCTTAAAAAGAAGTGTAACTGAAAATGGATTGTCTTCTTATAATTTGGGGTCAAAATACAAAAATTATAGTGATTGTCCGAAGGAAATAAAAGAAACTGCAGTAAAGGTTATGGATATACTTTCCATAGAAACTGGGAGTATGGATATAATAGAAAACGAGAAGGGGTTTTATGTCATCGATGTGAATTCTGTTTCAAATGTAAGTGAAGACAACACGGAAATGTTTCAATTTGATCTAATGAAAGAAACTGCAGCGTATATAGGTAAAAAGTATAGGAGTCTATAATATATCACCGATATAATCACGGCACGATGTCCCCCGCCTCTATAGGTGGCGGGGGACATTTCAGGATTTCAGTGACGAGTACATAATCTCACACTGAAACCCTGAGCGGCTAATCACCTCTCGTGTTGGTGTGCAATCTTCGGCATGGACTAATCGTGCAAGCACGGTAGCCTCGATTTAAAACTCATTTGAGGGAATTAATATGAATCAAGGAAAAAATAAGAGTTACAAGTATCTACAAAATGGTAGTGATATAAGGGGTGTTGCAATAATCTCCGAAGACTTCGACTTAAACTCTGATCTTGTCCAATCTCAAAATCTACTCGCTCGATATGGTGAAGAGGCTTTATTGTCTCTATCAAAAAGCGAAAATTCAAAAGCAAAAACTCTGACAACGGAAGTAATTTCGGATATAGCGCACGGCTTTTACAAGTGGCTATCTAATAAAACAAGAGCAAAAACCTTCAAAATCGCAATAGGTCATGACTCTAGATTGTCTGCTCCGAAAATAAAAGAAACATTGATTGATGCATTTCTAATAAGAGAGAATGTGATTATTTTTGACGCGGGTCTTGCTTCTACTCCAGCTATGTTTATGGCGACTAAGTTTATGGAATATGACTGTGATGCAGCTATTATGATTACGGCAAGCCATTTGCCATATGATAGAAATGGGTTTAAGTTCTTCACTAAGGAAGGTGGCCTTAATAAAAAAGATATTTCTGAGATCTTAAATTATGCGGAAGAAAATGGAAATCCAGACGTATCGAGAATTAATTCGCTAAATTCTGGAGAGGAGGAGTTATCCTGTGCACTGGAAGAAAAGAATTCAGACAAGAGGAAAAAAATAGATCTAATTGATACATATTCTGAATATTTGTGTGACAAAATTAAAGAGGAAGTTTCCTGTAATAAGAATTATGATATTCCACTTGCTAATTTGCACATAGTAGTTGATGCGGGAAATGGTGCGGGTGGTTTTTTCGCAAATAAGATACTGCGACCTTTAGGTGCCAACGTGAGAGGGAGCCAATTCCTTGAGCCCGATGGACTTTTCCCTAATCATATACCTAATCCAGAGGATGATGATGCTATGGCATCTATTTGTAAGGCCGTGATAGATAATAATGCAGATCTAGGAATAATTTTTGATACAGATGTTGACAGGATTTCCGCCGTCGATAGAATGGGAAACCCGATCAACCGTAATTCGATTATTGCCCTTGCAGCTTCGTTAGTAGTTGGGGAAAACCCTAAGACAACGATTGTTACAGATAGCATTACTAGTGTTCATTTGACCGATTACTTAGAGGAGCATCTAGGAGTAGCCCATCTGAGATATATGCGGGGATATAAAAATGTAATCAATAAGGCAATTGACTTAAATGAACAGGGTATAGATAGCCAGCTTGCAATAGAAACTTCGGGACATGCTGCATTCAAGGAGAATTTCTTTTTGGACGACGGAGCATACCTTGCAATAAAAATAGTAATTAAGGCGGCAAAACTTGCTCAAGAGAATACAAGAATAGACTCTATTTTAGAACCACTTAATCATCCGATAGAAAAAGAAGAGATTAGATTCCAAATAACTGAGGATGATTTTATATCTTGTGGAGATAAGGCTTTGTTACACCTTGAAAACTGGACTAATAAAAATCAAGAGGAATACAATATACTTTTGACAAATCCAAACTATGAAGGAGTAAGGGTAGAATTTAGGAGTGCGGACATAAATGGATGGGCATTGCTACGAAAATCACTACATGATCCAATCATGGTTCTTAATATTGAGTGTAATGAATTAAATGGACTAGTCAAAATGAAAAAAATGTTACTCGACTGTTTTAGTGAAACTATTGGAATTAATTTTACAAATTTTGAGAGGTGAATTTCAAAGGTTGCTTTTAATATGGTTTGCTCTAGAACTTGATTACCTCTTCAAATTTTAATTTTCTTTCGTAATCTAATTCGATTAGCTCAGATGGTCGGATATTTTTACTTTTTTTCTCAAAATAATTTGCGTCGGCATATTCCAGTAGGGAATAGACAAATTGGGAACAATACAATATATTAGGCTTATAAGAGTTTCGCAATAATATACCCATAAGATTATATGCGCTCCCAGTATCGTTAATTTCCCTTACCTTTTCTATCATTTTTCGCTTTTGTTCAGGAGATACTTTCAAACTGTATACATAAACAGATGAATCGGGGTATTTCATCAAATATGTAAGAAGTTCGGGATTGAGTCCCGGAGGATTTATTCTTTCGCCTCCATTATAACTTATCAACGTGTATAATTCTCTATCAAAAGAAATTGATGCATGATTATGACTTTCAGCAGTAAATATTTTAAAGAAATTACTCGGTACGCTGCCAGAATCGGATAGGATAATATATATATTTGGGTCGTCGAATGATTGCTCTACTTTTTCAAAATATTCATCAGATAACGCTCCGTTATTAGTGTAAATAAAGGAATTATTTCTCCGCAATTCTTCAAGTAAATACACTATATTCTTGATAGTAATAAATTCTCTTACATCTCTCATGTGTTTTCTTTTTTCGCCGAGTAATTGTAAAAAATCTTTTAATCCCCCTATTGGTAAGAATAGGGAATTTTTTCCCGGATGGAAAAAATAGTTGTTATAGTTTTTCATTTCTAAAAAATGCTCAAGCAAAAATGACGATATCAATAGCATGTAAAGAATAGCCCGAATAAAGAAACTGGTAGGTGTATAAAATGTTCTTTCTGTGAAAATCGAGAAAATGAACCAATATTGAAGGATTGTCAATGCAGAAAAACAAATTAAAGAAAAAAACTTATTGCGGAGTTTTTCGGTAGTATTGACTGTGAGCAAAAATAATATAATATTCGATGCTAAAAATGTCCCCCAAATTGCGAGGTCAGTTCCAAGTATAATAAAACTGATTGCAAATATGAATAGATATAGTTTGAATATCCTGAATTTTCTCAAGTGCCTATGTTTCCTTTCTAAGTATTTTGTTGTAAATTTTTTATTATTCGTGTTTTACAACCCACTAACAAATGTCATGGTTCAATTTTATTTTCTTATATATATGATATGCTTTGATTACTTTTGCACTACGTTTATAGAATACTCGTCGTAAATGGTGTCATCGATAGAGTATTTTATTTGGAACATATGATATTTTTTTTCAAAGTATAACTTGTTGGTTTTGTTATGTCCAATCATATTAGAAAAGTTTTTCTGTGAGGATGATATCATTAAAATATGTCGTGGCGTATTATCCAAATGTGTATGTAACACTTCTTTTATTTTTTCCTCAATTACATCTTTTGCGATTGCGCCTGTAACAAGCTGTGAAAAAGCTGGATGGAAAGTATATCCGAATATGTCGCCACTTTCGGTAATAATATCAGAACTTTTTAGTCCTATCCTGATCACTTGAATTCCAGCAGACGTGATTATCTTATACATTTCTTTCGTCGTGTCTATTGCTTCTTCCAATGTGAGCGGAGTATATTTTCCACTCTTATACAGTTTCTCTAATTTAGTATCTTTAATAATAATTGTAGGATAGAGTCGTGCAAAGCTAGGAGATATTTTTACTAATTCGTGTGCGGAATAGATGCTCTTGCTTTTAGTATCTGTAGGAAGGCCTATCATCAGTTGTAATCCAAGCTCAAAACCGTAAGCCTTAATCAGTGAAGAGGCATTGTAAACTTCTTTTGCTCCATGCCCCCGTTCCGTAGCAAGTAAAACATCTTCGCAAAAAGATTGTACCCCCAGTTCGATAATATCGACACCATAATTCTTTAGGTTATCGAGAATTCTTTTGTTAATATAGTCTGGCCGTGTAGAAATATGGATTTTACTAATGTATCCTTCTTCTTTATATCTTTTTGCAATTGCGAGATATTCTGACTGTTCACGCATAGGAATAGCTGTAAAGCTACCACCATAGAATGCAATTTCAATAGTCTTAACTTTGCTATTTCTTAAAGTAGACAAGTAAGTTTCAATTGTTTCTATTATTTCCTCTTCTGTAATCCTTTGTTCATTATGTAGTGGATATTCGGAGTTTTGTTTGAGATTTTGCTTAGTGTATTGCTCGAAACTTTGAGTTGAGTAAAGCGCCGTATTTAGATTTCCTCTATGCCTCGAAGTAATTTTATTTTGATTGCAAAAAACGCATGTATTAGGACAGCCTTTGTGGGATATAAATATTGGGATAATCGCATGTGTTTTCATGTAATTTTTGTCACCTATCGAAGTTATTATTAAACAAATAATCTCCACATTATGTCTACTATAGTTTAGTGGTAATTTATCATTTTACCTTTTATTATAACAAACGGATAGAAATAAATAAAGAAAAAAGACCTGATTTGTATAAGGTTTTTTCGGAGTTCTTTTTGGAAATTGCAATAATAGCAGTGGTATTTGCATTTTTTCTATTTTTGTGGTAAAAATAGAAAGGAATACGAGTCCATATGTAAAGAAAATAATGATGAAAGGTGTGGGTAAGTATGTTAGTAAGAAACGAAGAAGCAAAGCAAAAAGGAGCTTGGTGCGGCCTTAACTGCCCTGAGAAATCAGAAGAAGATATTGACGTAGTCGTGTTTGGAATCCCATTTGACGGTGGAGTAAGTTATCGTGGAGGAGCGTCCGAGGCTCCGACTTTATTAAGAAGCAACACTTTTTCTTCCACTCCATCAACTGAAAGGCTCCGATATTTTGAAGACCTAACAATTCACGATAGTGGAGATTTTATTACAGAAGATAGAGATGAACTTTTTGCGGAAGTCCAAAAATATGTGGCCGAACTAACATCCAAAGGCATTGCCTTTACAATGGTTGGAGGAGACCACTCCACAACTATTCCAGTACACAGAGGCATTAACGATGCGTTAAACGAGCAATTTGGAATTATTCATATCGATGCCCACATGGATTTATGTGATAAGCTAGAGGGAGACTCCTTGTCACACGGGTGCACGGAAATGCGCGCATTGGAATTAGATAATGTTAATTCTTTAGGAAATTTGTACTTCATCGGCATCCGTTCAATAGAGCCTGACGAGTTTGAATTTAGTCGGAAAAACAAGATACAAGTTAAAACCGCATACGATTGTTATCATGAAGGAATAGAAGCCGTTGCGGAAGACTGTATATCGAAAATGAAGAAATTCAATAAAGTATACTTAACATTTGATATCGATTCGCTCGACCCTGGATATGCGGCCGGAACAGGTACTCCACAATTCGGTGGAATAACACCTCGCATGGCGTTGACTTTGCTTGAGCGATTATTTACTCGATTGAATATTTTTGCGTTTGACGTAGTTGAAATTGCTCCTCCACTAGACCCATCTTTGTCATCTATGTATGCAGGCAGAAAAATTATTACTGAATGTTGGGGGCACTGGGCAAATAAACTAGGTAAGTTAAGATAAAAGCACACTTTTTGCCATCCTACCGGCTCGATTATAGTGACGAATGTGCAGTGGATATTGAGTAATATTTTAGGTGTAATTTGATATGAGACAATCGCGCAAGTATAGCGACAATTTAAGAAGATTAAAGATTAACAAAGAAGGAAAAATATGCCGAACGAAAAAATAAAAGAAACGATGTTTACGACCTTATCAAAAGCAGAATGGATCGAGATGTCAATCCGCCATCATTTCGTGATGAATGGATATCAACAATATAAAATGAGTAACTTCGAAAATTATGATTTATATCATGACCATCGGGACTTTCTGAAAAACACTAATATTATTACCTTTACGGACAGAAATGGTAAACTAAAAGCGCTGAAGCCTGACGTGACCATGAGCATAATCAAGCATACTTCTAATTCAGAAGTACAAAGCAAATTATATTACATCGAAAACGTTTTTCGGACGCATCACAACAGTGGAGATATCAAAGAGATAAAGCAAATGGGAGTAGAGCACATTGGTGCTACCGATGTGTTTGCGATGTTAGAGATATTGCATTTGGCAACAAAATGTTTAAGTATCATAAGTGATAATTATGTGCTGAATATCAATAATTTGAGCTTTGTGACAGACTTTATTGATACCTTGAATGTTTCCGATAAAGTAAAAGATGATATATTAAAATGCATAAGTGAAAAAAATCAACATACTGCCGAAGAAATCGCAAAAAAAGAAAATTGTACCGAACCACAAATCGAGATGCTTATCCTTTTGACGACGACATCAGGTAAAATAGATACTGTTTTAGAAAAGATTAGTCCTCATATTTCTTCTAGCCAAATGCAAAAATCATTTGATGTTTTACAGGAATTATGTAATGCAATAAAGTCTACAGACATGCAACATAACATCCGAATAGATTTTTCCGCTTTAAGCCCACTCGATGCAAAATATTACAACGGTATAATTTTTCAGGGATTCATAAAAGGAATGCCCTCGGCAGTGTTAACCGGTGGAAGATATGATAATTTGATGCAGTATTTTGATAAAACTCAAAGCGCAGTTGGTTTTGCGATTCAGTTAAGTGATGTGCTACGCACGCAAAGTGAAAAGCCAAAGTATGATTCGGATATCGCTTTGGTCTATGACGAAAGGTGTGATGCAGGCACTGTTTTGAAAAAAGTTAAAGAACTACAGTGCAGTGGCAAATCTGTTTACGCTATATCTGAAAACAAACTACCACTAACAATCAGTGCCGCAAAAGAATATTATATTGGTGAAAACGGAGAGATGAAATGATAACAATAGCACTTCCAAAAGGGAGATTAGGAGAGAAGGCTTATGAGCAGTTTGCATCAATTGGATATGACTGTGAAGAGATAAAACAAGACAACCGAAAATTAGTGTTTGAGAATATAGAAAAAGGCGTAAAATATATATTAGTAAAACCTGCAGATGTTGCAATATATGTTGAGCGAGGTGCAGCAGACTTAGGAGTTGTAGGAAAAGATGTATTATTGGAATCTACCCCTGACGTATATGAGCTTGCCGACCTAGGTTTTGGAAGATGTGCCTTAGCGGTGGCCGCTCCTAAAGGATGGCAAGAAAATTTATCGGCGCCATTATGTGTTGCGACAAAATATCCACATGTAACGCAAGAATATTATAGCGACAAGAGTCGAAGTATTGAGATAATTAAATTAAATGGCAGTATAGAGCTTGCCCCGATATTGGGGATTAGCGATGTAATAGTCGATATTGTGGAAAGTGGAAAAACACTCGAGGAAAATGGATTGTATGTCCATGAACAGATGCATCCGAGTAGTGCAAGATTGATTGCAAATAAGGCATCATATTCATTTCTCACTGATAAGATTAGAAAAATATTAGACGACTTTGTTGTGTAAGCAACATGAATAATTGACAAATTGTCTTATAGAAATAATTGATAGCAAAATAACAGGAGAAAACTTAGTGAAAATATATAAATACTCGGAAATTCCTCTAGCTGAGATACTTAAACGAGAACAAGAGGATATAAGCGAGCAAATAGAAAAATCAGTCATGGAAATAATAGAAGATATAAAAGTCGGTGGAGACTCTTCCTTGATAAAATATACAGAGAAGTTTGATGGGGTGAAATTAACATCAATTAAAGTTCTTGATAAAGAAATCGATAGTGCATATAAGTTACAGAGTGATTTTTTTGTGAGATCATTTGAAAAAGCGGCAAGGAATATTCACAAATTTCACTCAAGGCAAAAGAGGCAAAGCTTTATCGCCGATGAAGATGATGGGATAATATTGGGGCAAAAAATAACCCCTATTGAAAAAGTGGGAATATACGTTCCAGGTGGGACTGCAAGTTATCCCTCTAGTGTATTAATGAACGCAATTCCTGCAAAGATAGCAGGAGTAAAGGAAATAATAATGGTAACTCCACCGTCTAAAGATGGAAATGTGGCACCATCAATTTTGGCAGCTGCAAAAATTGCAGGAGTTACGTCGATATATAAAGTTGGAGGAGCTCAAGCCGTTGCAGCATTGGCTTATGGAACCGAAACTATCCCCAAAGTCGATAAGATAGTGGGGCCGGGTAATGCATATGTCGCTGCAGCCAAGCGTAGAGTTTATGGTCTTGTAGACATAGATATGATAGCAGGACCTAGTGAAATATTGGTAATTGCGGATAGGACGGCTAATCCTAAACATGTCGCTGCAGATATGTTAAGTCAAGCGGAGCACGACAAGTTCGCAAGTGCTGTGTTAGTATGTGACAGTGAAAAGCTTGCAAATGAAGTTAGTTTTGAGATAGAAAAACAAGCGGCATTATTGCCTAGAAGTGAAATTGCGAGAACGTCTATCGAAGATCACGCCAGAATAATTATTACTGCCGATTTAAAAGAAGCAGTTCATATAGCGAATGAAATTGCCCCCGAACACTTGGAGCTATTTACTGATAATCCTTTCGAATTGTTGAATGATGTAAAGAATGCGGGTAGTATTTTCTTAGGGAAAAATACTCCGGAGGCAGTAGGTGATTATTATGCAGGTCCTAATCATACATTGCCGACGAGTGGAACAGCACGATTTTCATCGCCCCTGTCTGTAGATGATTTTATAAAAAAATCAGGATTCGTATTTTATTCGCGTGAAGCATTAGCAAAGGCAAAGGAAGAAATTGTATTCATGGCAAGAACAGAAGGATTGCACGCACACGCACAATCTGTATCTTGTCGTTTTGACGAGGATGTTCCCGAAATTTTAGAAAATAAAAAAGGAATGCAACAAGATTAGGTTCATACATGACGAAAAGGAGTATATAATGAGTAGATTTATGATGAGAAAAAGGAGTATAGCATGAGTCGGTTTATGACAAGCAAATTGAAAAATTTAGTTCCATATACTCCGGGAGAACAGCCACCTAAGGTAGCCGAATTGATAAAGCTTAATACGAATGAAAGTCCTTTTCTTCCTGCCCCCAGAATAAAAGAGGTGATTAGTGAAACACTAACAATAGAAGATTTGCGCTTATACCCTGATCCTGCCTCTTCAAATTTGGTGAAGGAGTTTGCAAGTTTTTACAATGTTACAGAGAAAAATATAATATTTGGAAATGGATCCGATGAATTACTGGCTTTTTCATTTGCAGCATTTGGTGAATCGGGATTTGCATTTCCGGACATCACATACAGTTTTTATGAAGTATTTGCAGATCTTTTTACGTGTGATAAACAAACAGTAGCATTAAAAAGTGACTTTACTATAGACATCGAAGAATATAAAAACTTAAAACAGACGATTATTATTGCAAACCCTAATGCCCCGACTGGATTATCTCTTTCGCAGGAGATAATCGAAAAATTGATCTCCCAAAATCTGGATAGACTTCATATTATCGACGAGGCATATGTGGATTTCGGAGCTGAAAGCTGTGTGGAACTCACGAAAAAATACGATAACGTTTTAGTAATCGGCACTTTTTCGAAGAGTAGAAACCTAGCGGGTGCGAGAATCGGTTATGCTATTGGGGACGAAAAGATAATAGAAGACTTGAATACAGTAAAGTTTAGTTTTAACCCTTACAATGTAAATAGTATGAGCATGGTGGCAGGAATCGAATCTGTAAAAGATGCCGAGTATTTTGAGAAGTGTTGTAGTTTGATCATCGATACGAGAGAAAAAACGAGGGCAGCATTGGAAATGCTTGGCTTTACACTGACAGATAGCAAGGCGAACTTCCTATTCGCATCACCACCTAAGATTAGTGCTGCCGAGTACTTCCAAAAACTGCGAGATCATAATATTATAGTAAGGTACTTTGGCGCCGATCGTATTAACCAATATGTGAGAATAACAATTGGTACAGATGAACAAATGGATAAGTTAATCGAAGCAACTAAGTCGATACTTAATTAATGGAAAGGGAATAGATTCAAATGAGAACATCAGAAATAACACGTAAAACTACGGAAACAGAAATAGTAATTAGACTTAATATAGATGGTAGTGGAAAGTATAATATCGAAACAGGGTCAGGTTTCTTAGACCACATGCTCGAACTTTTTACAAGACATGGCAGATTTGATATTGATATCGCATGTAAGGGAGATGTTTTTGTAGATGATCATCACACCGTAGAAGACGTCGCTATAGTGTTAGGTACAGTTTTTAAGGAGGCTCTTGGAGAGAAACAAGGCATTCGAAGATATGGAGATTCTACACTGCCGATGGACGAAGCCCTTGTAATTGCAGCGGTAGATATCAGCGGACGTAGCACTCTTGGATATGCGCTTGATATACCGACCGAAAAAATCGGAATATTTGACACCGAGCTCGTGAAAGAATTTATGCTTGCGTTTTCCCGTTCTTTGGGTGCTACAATTCACCTAAGGTCACTTGCAGGGGAGAATTCACATCACATAGTCGAGGGAGCATTTAAGGCATTGGCGCGAGCTTTGTCTCAGGCAATGGCCATTGAACTAAAATATGCAAACGAAATCCCATCAACTAAAGGTTTGCTGTAATATATATGTCACCTTTCTCGTCGCATGATATAATCATCGGTATGGACTTGTCGTGAAAGCACGTAAGATTTCTTGCCTCGATTATAATAGATTTCAAAATGAAAAGGAAAAAAATATTGAATATGAAAGTAGCAATTGTAGAATATGGAGTAGGCAATGTATTTAGCCTCGCAACATCACTAAAATTTTTGGGAATTGATTCTGTAATAACCCGAGACCAAAAACAACTCGCTGAAGCTACACATATCTTCTTGCCGGGAGTAGGTGCTTTCGGTGATGCTATGCTTAAATTACAAGAATATGATCTAGTTTCTGACATAAAAAAATTAGCTTCCGATGGAAAAAATATAATGGGTATTTGTCTCGGCATGCAAGTCTTATTTGAAAAGAGCGAAGAGTATGGGTGTCATGAAGGACTTGGTCTGATTGAGGGAGAGATAGTAGACATGAAAAAAGACTTGCTCGGCGCAGGGTACTCATACAAAGTTCCGCATATGGGATGGAACAACCTAATATTTGAAGACAGCCTACAAATTAAAAACGAGGCGCAGATAGATATAAGAATTCAAAATAAAGACAATGCAAATCCTGAGAGTGAAGTACAAACAAAAATCAAGGAGCAACTAGATGCCAATCCTCTGATAAAAGGAATTAGCCCCGGCGATAGCGTATATTTCGTGCATTCTTACTATGCAAAATATTGTGAGAAGTCGCTTATTGCGACTTCAGAATACGGAATTAGAATCCCTGCAATAGTTGCAAAAGACAACATTTATGGTTGTCAATTCCATCCAGAAAAAAGTGGCAAAGTGGGACTTCAAATATTAAAGGCATTTGTGGAGCTATAGTCCATGATTAGAATGTGCTCTTTTTGTTAGCTGTACACATTTTATTTTAAAATACAAAAGCGCACGCTAATTAGTATTATGAGATTATTCTACACCATAGCTTGCAAGTATTTTTTTTATATAAATCATTGTTCGGTCTACGCCTTCTGGAACGGGTGTGTTTATGGACCCAACCATATATCTATACAAAAATCCTTGGTAAATTAGACAATTAACTTCGTTTATTTCATGCATATCCGTTTCGGTCAGATGCGGATAATCTTTTTTTATATTTTGTAAAGAAATATAGTCTCTTTCAAATATATTACTACTCTTTAACATTGGTATATATTCTCTGATGCTTGGACTAATCACATCAGGAAATATATCATAATATAATGTAATAGTAGAATTTATAGTCTCCGCGTCAAATTCACCAAAGAATATTTCATGATACTTGTCGGGATTCATATAAGAGTGGTATGAGAACAATCTCCACACCTCAAGATATTTTTCTAAATTTTTTTCTTTATGCGGTAAAGAATTAGATAAATTTTTAGCATACTCATTTAGGTATCGAATAGACGAAAAGAGTAATAGATGTTTTAGATTAGAAAAATAGTTGTAAAGTGTTGCCACATTAAACCCCGCAGTGGATGCAATATTTCTTGCAGTCAGTGCTTGGTGTCCTTCTTTTTCTAATATTTCATCTACCGCATTTATAAAATATGTTATAGTTCTTTTTTTTTGAATTTCCTTATTAGATAATTTCTGAGACATTTTTTCTCCTATATTTATTAAAAACATCTTATCATATATGATGCAAAAAGTATATATCTATGAATGAGATTTCATAATTTATAATATATTGCAATTTATGCATACTATTTTAGAAATATTCTCCTTTTATTTCACAAATATTTATAGTAAAATTATATAAATAGCTCCCATAAATAAAAGTGTGTGCTACCGTACTGTATTTATAGATTCTGTATAATTTACTCTGCATATATGATTTAATTTATTTCTTATTAGAGCCTACTACTAGAGAGGAACATATTTTATGCTTAATGATAAATTATCCCCTGAAGAGTGGATGAATTTTATTTTCACATTAGACCAACTAGAAAAAGAAAATAAAACATTATTCTGTAAGCAACTACTAGATGAACTTTATACTTACTTTGATATTGACAATACTGTTCTTGTTTTTTTTGATGATAAGAATTACATAAAATCTATTTCGCGTAATATACCTGATGATATAATTTCAATATATAAATCCTCATTTTACGAATTATATTATCTTCCTTATTATACTGTGCATCAAAAGACATTTGATGTAGTAACTTATAAAATTCTACCGGAAAGTAACGATCAACATTCTAATTGCGTTAAAATTACAACGAATCAAGGATTTTCACACGCAGCTCGTTTAATATTTAATAATGTTTATATTGCAATATATCGAAAAGTTGAAGATGGTCCATTTAGCCCAGGAGAGCTTAAAATACTAAAGCTATTAAATAAGATATTATCGAAAAAACATAATGATAGTATACAAGCATACACTAATGAAAGCGTAATTTCCTTAATGAATCTTGAAATGGGAAAACAGGAGATTGGGGTAATTGTTTTTGATGAAAAAATGGATATTTTATCTCAAAATGAAAAAGCAAAATCCTTTTCGCGGCAAATCCTTGGTGGCGAATATACCTACAGCATTTATGATAAGCTTGCTAGGGAAATTGAAATTGATAGTATATCCGATAATAGTGAATTTACTATTGATTATAAAGGATATAACTTACAGTTTTTTTCTAAGCAAAATGACGACCTTTTATGTAAAAGAACGCTACTTTTAATCAAGAAAAAAGAAGTTTCTGAAAAAGAAAACTGTGTAAAAGTATTAACTAATCGTGAGTATGAAATAATGCAATTAATTGTCGATGGGTATACTTATCAACAGATAGCGGACATGCTACATGTTAGTCTGAATACTGTTAGAAGTCACATAAATAATATTTACAAAAAGCTAAACGTTAACACCAGGTCGTTGCTATCTCTTAAACTGTTGAAGTAACAACAAGAATCCTAGTCTAATGAATAGAGCAATATTTTAATTAGTAATTTAATGAAAAATATGAGTATATCACATCAATATGCTATATTTTTCGCATTTTAATGTACTAGTTATTAGTGCTCTATTTTTTTATAATAAATAAGTAATTCTAATAATTGGTTTCATATCTATCATCGAAGTGGAAAAAATATGAATCTAAGTGAATAGTAAAAATACTATAACGAAAATCCATTTCGTAGATATGTATATTAATGATAAAGGAAGTGTAAATATGATGTTATGGAAAACGTTTGAAAACGATAAAAAATCGATGGAACTTGAATTTTCAAAGCCACAATGGCGTACAGAAACAGGACTATCTGTTGAAGAATTAGATGCTGGATGTAAAAAGATCTTACACGATAATGGAGACTCATCCAAAATGGTAATTAAATCAAAGTTATTGGCTTTTGTCCTTGAAAACGCCCAAATCGCAGTAAATCCTAATGATTGGTTTGCAGACTGCCTTAATCATGATTATGTTATTAGAAGAATTCGTGATTCATGGGAAGCAGAAGCTAATCACCTTTTGAGTGATAAACTTGCTACATCCGCAGTGTACGAAAAAAGTGAGATATATTTACCAATAATGAATTTCAATCATACGTCACCAGATTGGAATATTTTAATGGAGCTAGGAATCCCTGGATTAATTGATAGAGTACGCTCTGTTCGTAATGAAGATGAAACTCAAGCACAACAAGAATTTTATGATGCAGTAGAGCTAGTTTATCAGTCGATGATAGGATTGCTTTTACGATATGCAGAGGAAGCAACTCGTCTTATAGATAGTAATCCTAAAATGGAAATTCTCGCAAAATCTCTATCTAATCTTGCAAAAGGTGCTCCCTCAACTCTTTTAGAAGCTATGGAGTTAATGACATTCTTTTATACTATTCAAAATGATGTCGAAGGGACTGGAATTCGTAACATGGGGGCGTGGGATGCATTGTATTTCCCATATTATAAATCAGATATAGAAAAAGGAAGATATACTGAAGAACAACTGAGAGAGATTGTTAATTATTACCTTTATAGATACTATGCCAAAAAGGTACCCTTTAGCATCCCATTTTGCCTTGGTGGCAGGGATGAATCGGGAAAAGATATGACTAATGAGTTCTCGTATGTAATTGTACAAGAGTATAAAAAATTGAATATTCATGATCCTAAAATGCAAATAAAAACACATAAAGATATGCCGCCCGATTTTGTAGAACTAATTTACTCTTCTATAAGAGCAGGCAATAGCAGTTTTTGCTTTGTAAATGATGAAGTTATTGTTAAAGCACTGGAAAAATTAGGAATCAGCAGCGACGATGCAAAAAAATATACAATAATGGGATGTTATGAACCTGCAGCTGAGGGCAAAGAAATTCCTTGTGCCGAAGCCGTATATCTTAATATGGTAAAAGTACTAGAAATTGCGATACATAATGGGTATGATACAGTTGCAAAAAAACAGATTCTACCAGCAAGTAACAGTGATAATTTTACTTCATTTGAAAGCTTTATTACTTATTGGAAACAATTATTGAAGACCTTTACCGATGAGGCAATGGAGATCACAAATGAACGTGAAAAGCAATATCCGAATGTCCATCAAGGCCCTATATTTTCTGGTACATTCTCCGAATGTGTAAAAAATGGAAAAGATGCCTACGCAGGAGGAGCAAAATACAATAATACAGCAATTCAAATGTATGGAATTGCTACACTTGTTGATTCATTTATAGCCATTAAAAAAGTTGTATTTGAAGAAAAACTATTATCTTTTGAGGAGTTTGCTTCTGTACTAATAGAAAACTGGGATAACCATGAAGAACTTCAAAAACGGATTATTAACAGCACACCAAAATATGGTAATAATAATGAAGTTGCAGATACAATAATGTGTGAAATTGTCGATTATGTTACTTCTATTACTAATAAAAGACCAAATGGTAGAGGAGGAGTATGGCGATGTGGGTTATTTTCAATCTATTATCACGAAAAATATGGAGCCTCTACAGGTGCAACTCCTGATGGAAGAACTGCCGGCAAGCCGCTTTCAAAAAACTTGTCTGCTACAATTGGACAGGACAAACAAGGATTAACCGCATTGATTAATTCTGTATGTGCAATAGATTATACCAATATCCCAGGGGGAACTTGCTTAGACCTTACCGTTCATGAAACTGCAGCAAAAGGACAACAGGGTCTCAAATCAATAATTGCACTCATGAATACATATTTTGCTAAAGGAGGTCTTGCATTTCACTTAAATATTTTCGATCCAGATACATTGAGAGAAGCACAAAAATATCCTGAAAAATATGAAACTTTACAAGTGCGTTTTTGTGGGTGGAATGAATATTTCGTAACCTTAGGGAAAGTATATCAAGATGAATTTATTGCACAATCGGAGCATGCACGAGAGGCATATTAAATGAAAACGGCAACAATTTTCGATATAAAACGATTCGCAGTCCACGATGGGGAGGGAATACGTACGACAGTCTTTTTTAAGGGGTGTCCATTACGATGTCTTTGGTGTCATAATCCAGAGGGACTTTCAATCCAACCTCAGTTGAGTTATTCAGAAACGAAATGCAATACATGTGGACGATGTGCAACGGTGTGTCCAAATGAAGCTCATTCATTCAAAGAAAGCACTGCAAAATCTAATGCATACATGCATAATTTTAATCGAAATCTATGCGTTGCTTGTGGTAAATGTGAAAATAATTGTTTTAACCATGCTCTTAGGATTTATGGCAAAAAAATGACAATTACCGATCTAATTCCTATTTTATTAGAAGATAAGGATTTTTATTTAGAATCAAATGGAGGAATAACACTATCGGGTGGAGAACCACTTATACAGTCAGAATTTTGTAGTGATCTTTTGAAAGAAGTAAAGTCACATAATATTCATACTGCAGTAGATACTTGTGGCGCAGTAAAAAAAACAGATATAGAGAGAGTAATTCCATATACAGATGTTTTTCTTTTCGATATTAAGGCAATGGATGATAATCTACATAGAGAACTTACAGGAAAAGGGAACTATCAGATACATGATAATTTAAGATACATCGATAAATGTGGAAAAAAAATTGAAATAAGAATTCCTTTTATACCTAATGTTAATGATTGCGATACAGATAGCATTGGAGCCTTTCTAGCTAACTTCAATAACATTCAAAAGATAGTAGTTTTACCATATCATCACTTTTATATCCCAAAATATAAAGCGTTAAACATTGAGCACTCATTGCCTCCGTCATCACTGAGTTCTTCTCTAACAATAGAGGATGCGGTGAGTATTTTAAATAAGTATGACTTAAATGCTATAGCAGGATATGAATAAAATTTATCTAGTAATAAGTATGCCACTTAAATTAATTACATAGAATTTTTATGAACGAGAAACCCATCTACTAGGAAGTAAAAACAATCATAAACACGTTTATTTTATAAGCGCGCTTGACATACGGCAGAAGAAAATGTATATTTAAGGCAATATATAATATATTTATTAATCGAAATCTAATAATTGTTTTGATAAAAAGAAAGGATTAAAATGAAACTAAAAATAGGGAATTTTTACGTAGAAAATATTATTTTTGGAGATAATCTCTCTTATAATAAAGGACTTCTAACGATTAATAAAAGTAATGCTATCGAGTTTATTAAAAAAGATGAGAGACTTACGGAAGTAGATATTTTTATTGCAAAACCTGGAGATGAGATTCGAATTTGTCCGGTAAAGGAAGCAATTGAACCAAGAATACGACCCGACGGAAGATCTATTTTCCCTGGGTATTTAGGTAAACTTAGTTCTGCAGGCGAAGGAGAACTCCATGCACTCAAAAACTGTTCTGTACTAGTAGTCGGCAAAAAGTGGGGTGGTTTTCAAGATGGAATAGTAGACATGTGCGGAGATGGCCAAAAATACACATTGTTTGGTAGATTGAATAATATTGTTTTGGTTGCTGATACTAATGAAGAATTTGAAAAAAATGAGCAACAAAAAAAGAACACAGCTCTTAGAAAAGCAGGACATCGTTTGGCAGAATATATTGCTAATTGTGTAAAGGAATTGCAACCTGAGCAATATGAAGAATTTGACATTGTACCACATACAAAAAGAAGTGATGAAATAAAAAAATTACCATCTGTTGTCTATGTGATGCAAGTACAGTCACAAATGGAGGAAGATGGATATAATACACTGGTATATGGATGGAACTCTAATCATATGGTACCGACATTTATGAGTCCTACAGAGATTTTAGATGGCGCGATTGTATCGGGAAGTTTTATGCCTGTATCGTCTAAGTGGTCTACTTATGACTTCCAAAATTGCCCTAATATTAAAGAATTGTGTAGTGAACATGGTGTCTCTATTAACTTTTTAGGTGTAATTATGTCAAATTTAAATGTAGCACTTGAGCAAAAAGAAAGAGCGGCAATGTTTGTAGCACAAATTGCAAGTTCTATAGGCGCAGATGCAGCGGTTCTTGCAGAGGAGGGATATGGAAATCCTGATGCGGATTTTATTGCGTGCTATGTTGCGTTAGAAGACGCAGGTGTCAAAACGATTGGTGTTACTAATGAGTGTACGGGTAGAGATGGAAAATCTCAACCTCTCGTAACGCTAGATGAAAAATGTGATGCAATAGTGTCGTGTGGTAATGTGTCGGAATTGATAGAGTTACCGCCAATGCAAACTGTGCTTGGCGACTTGCAATCATTGGCTAGAGATGGACTTTCCGGTGGGTGGGCATTTGATGAAATATTAGGTCCATCGGTTAGAGAAGACGGCTCAATTATAATGGAAAATAATGCCATGTTTTGTGGTGATGGAGTAAGTGGTTGGTCGCTAAAGACTATGAAAGAATATTAGGAGTAAAAAGAATGAAAAAAGCAATATTATACTTAAATCAATTCTTTGGACAAATTGGTGGCGAAGAAAAAGCCGATTATTCTCCTGTAATCAGGGAGGGAAAAGTAGGACCCGCTATAGAATTTTCTAAAAATTTAGAAGCAGAGATCACGCACACTATTATCTGCGGTGACAACTACATGTCTAGTAATACTGAGGAAGCTATCGAGACTATATTGGATATGATATCAGATAAGGATGTAGATATTTTTATTGCTGGTCCTGCGTTTCAAGCCGGTAGATACGGAGTCGCATGTGGAACAATATGTGAGGCTGTAAAAGAAAAAATGAATATTCCTGTCGTTACATCTATGCATGTGGAAAACCCCGGAGTAGAAATGTATAAAGAGAAGATGTATATTCTAGAAGGTGGTGACAATGCTGGCAAAATGAGGGCAGATGTAGCAAGCATGGTAAAAATTGCTAATAAATTATTAAATGGAGAAGAAATAAAAAGTGCGGCAGAAGAAGGGTATTTTGGCAAAGGTGTCCGAAAGCAAGTATGGACAGAAGAGAACGTTCCAGCTTCAAAAAGAATGATAGATATGCTGTTAAAAAAGATAAGAGGCGAACAATTTCAAACAGAATTAGTTATAAAATTAGATGAAAGAATTAAACCTGCTGTCCCACTACAATCTCTTAAACTTGCTAAGATAGCAATACTTAATTCCGGCGGTATAGTCCCTGTCGACAACCCTGACAGAATACAATCCGCATCTGCTACAAGATGGGGTAGATATGACATTGCAAGTATTGATAGTTTGAAGGCAGGTGAATACAAGACGATCCATGCTGGCTTTGATCCTACTGCCGCGGATGCGGACCCTAATGTAATAATGCCTATAGACGTACTTAAGCAGATGGAAAACGAAGGAGTGTATGGTACATTGCATCCTTATTTCTACTCTACTGTAGGGACCGGTACTACACAAGCGGAAGCACAAAGAATGGCAAAAGAAATAATACCATATCTGATCGAAGATGGAGTAGACGGTGCAATTCTCGTAGCGACCTGAGGGACTTGTACTCGTTGCGGCGCAACGATAGTTAAAGAAATTGAAAAAGTGGGAATTCCTATTACACTTATGTGTAATATTGTTCCTGTCGCATTGACAGTAGGTGCTAATAGAATAGTTCCGACGATATCAATTCCATATCCATTAGGAAACCCTGCTACTTCTAAAGAAGAACAAATGGAACTCAGAAAACATAGAGTAAGAGTAGCTTTGGAATCATTGACCAAAGAGATTGGCGGACAGACAGTTTTTGATGTAGAAATATAGTAAAAATAAATAGTTATTAACTTAATAAAAAAAGTGATATACTATACAAATACTTAATATGTTCAGTTGTGTAGTATGCAGATTCTTATCCGTATACTTGAAGTGTGATGTATAATAGAGGAGAGATAGTAATGAAAGTATTAAAAAATTGTAGGCTTATAAAGGAACTTGTTGAAGGTTATGATGGTGATTTTGCCGACATATTGATAGACGGGAAAATTATTAAAGAAATTCGTCCACAGGACTACAATTTTGGACAAGAGCTTGAAGAAATAGATCTAAAAGGGAAAACACTAATGCCAGGACTCTTTGATATACATGCCCATTTATATCTTAAGAATTTAAATTTTTTGGAAATGAAATCAGAAATCCCTGTCAAAACATTCATTAATACATATGAATATGCTAAGGAATATTTAAATGCGGGATATACAACTATTAGAGATGCTGGATGTATGTATAATGCTACTTTGCATGTCAATAATGCAATTCAAAATGGAATATTTAATGGTCCTAAAATTATCTCTAGTGGTCAGATTCTAACACCTACCGAAACAGGAAATGATACTTTTGATACGTTATATATTGAAGCTGATGGCCCTGATGAAATGAAAAAAGCGGCAAGAACTGTATTAAAAGATGGTAATGATTTTATAAAATTTATGGCTACGGGTGCATTTCTAAATGAAAAAGGAGACCCGGGGTTACGAATAGCTACTTTTGAAGAAATGAAAGCGATTGCAGAAATTGCCGAATTAAAAGGAACGTATGTTGCAGCACATTGCCATGGAACAGAAGGAATAAAGATGGCAATTGATGCTGGATTTAGAACAATAGAACATGGTGCATTTATTGATGACGAGGGAATAGAAAAGTTATTAAAGAAGAATAATGCATTTTTAGTACCAACGGGCGCTGTTGGAATGGCTTGTCTCGATCCTACTAGTGAGCACCTTTCGGAAGATGCTATAGAAAAGGGTTTAAAATATGCAAAAGCAGAGCAAGATGCGATAAATAATGCGTACAAAGCGGGACTAAAACTAGGATTTGGATCGGATATAGACATGGAAACATTTAAAAGAATTCCAGGTTATGAATTCATAGCAAGAAAAGACTTTTATACCTTTAATGACATAGATATTTTACTACAAGCTACTAAATACAGTGCTGAAATAGTTGGTGTAGACGATGTTACGGGGACTATAAAAGAGGGTAAATATGCGGATATTATTGTTGTAGATGGAAATCCAGATCAAGATATACGAATAATGGAAAAACCTTTAGTACATGTGTTCGCGGAGGGAATCCAAATATATTAATTTAGTATATATAAAATACTATTTTAAAATAAAAAGTTATTAGCAAATTGCTCCCCAAATGGTTGAGGATTCGGATAGAACCTAATAAAATAGACAATTCCGGATTTACTTAATATAATTTATTGTTTTATTATTTAAAGGAGAAAAAATGGAGAAAGTAGAAAAGAAAAAAACTTTTAAGATGCCAGGTGCCTTTGTTATTTTACTATTAATACTGGTAATCGGTACAATTGCAACGTGGATACTACCGGCCGGTAATTTTGAGTATGCTTATGATGAAGCTACCGGAAGAGAGTTGGTTGTTCCCGGATCTTATACCCAAGCGGAAGAGAATAATCCTGTTGGGCCTTGGGATATGTTAACTGCTGTGTATAGGGGTATGGTTGAAGGAGCAGATATTATATTCTTCATCCTGATGGCAGCTGCGTATGTTTATGTATTAACCCAAAATGGCTCGATTAACTCTCTAACAGGCTTCATGCTACGAAAGATGGGTAATCGAGATCAGTTGATTATTCCTGTATTTATGATTTTATTTGGTATTGGTGGTACAACTTTTGGAATGTTTGAAGAAACTTATGCACTCATTCCTGCGTTTGTAGTTATAGCGGTTACTCTCGGGTATGATAGAATTGTGGGCGGAGCAATAGTATATCTTGGTGTTGCTATAGGTTTTGCTGCTGCAATATTAAATCCTTTTACAATAGGTATTGCAAGTGCTATTGCCGGAACAGATTTGACAAACGGCCCAATGATGATAGTAAGAGTGATTTCATTTGTGTTATTTATGACAGTTGCGATTATATATGTTATGAGATATGCAAATAAAATAAAAAATGATCCAACAAAGAGTATTATGTACGGGGATCCAGATGCAACAAGAGGTCTAGATAATTTGATGACAAGAGAAGATGTAATGAATTTACAATTTACTATTCAACAAAAGCTTAGTTTGATTGGATTTGTAATTGTTGTTGGATTTATGGCATTTGCAATAATACAGTGGGGATGGTATTTGACTGAACTTGCTACTTTATTCTTCTTGGCAATGATTATTACAATGATTATTAACAAGATGACGCTTGACCAAATGACAGACTCCTTTATGTTAGGATGTAAGTCAGCTTTATTCGGAGCATTAATTATCGGTTTTGCAAGAAGTATTTCTGTAGTAATGGTAGATGCAAATATCATTGATACTGCAGTAAATGGACTGTCTAATGCAGTAAGCGGATTACCAAGTAGCTTCGCGGCGGTAGGTATGCTTGTTATACAAAACTTAATAAACTTCTTTATTCCATCTGGCTCGGGACAGGCTGCTGTTATGATGCCAATTATGGCACCACTTGCTGATATTACAGGATTGAGTAGAGATATTGCAGTACTAGCATATCAATTTGGTGATGGATTTTCTAACATGATTTGGCCTACAGCAGTAGCAGCTGAATGCGGGATCATGGGTATAGGAATGAATAAATGGTATAGATTTATATTGCCTTTATTTGCAATTATTTTTATATTACAATCCATAGTTATTGTTGCAGCAGTAGCTTTTGGAATTTAGTCTTAATAAAAGTATCACATTTTAGTAAAAGAACAATCAATATGTACGAAAACGCATATGTATGATGGTGTAAAAAGGGGGGTAAGTCAAACGGACTTACCCCCCTTTTTATTTTCTGATAATATTTACTATTTTTATTGCGCAATTTCACGCTGAGTATTTCATAAATTCTTACTGATTATTACACAATTTTATACTGAGTATTATACAATTTTATACTGAGTATTATACAATTTTATACTGAGTATTATACAATTTGCTACTGATTATTTCGCAAATTTTCTTCTACATATACCTGTCGTTAAAGCTATTCCGCCTAATGCAACAAGTCCCATTACTACATATGGAGTTGTATTACTGCTGTCTCCTGTCGATGGACCATCTACTGAGGCGGATGTAACCTGTAAGTTCAAATCAATCATATCGGTTTCAAACATTGCTGAGAATGTGTGCGTTCCTATTGGTAAAGTTCTTACATAACTTCCTCTGAAAGTGACAATTACTGAACCATCTACAATGTCATAGTTTGCAGGGTCTACCATTTCGCCATTATACCATATACTATTTAATTCAGCTGGTTCTCTGCCTTCTATTCTAAACACGACATCTTTGCTACTACCCATTGCAGTGCTTTGAGTATATTGAATTGTCGGAGCTGCCAGTGTTGTTATCTCTGCTGATGGATTGGACTCAGGTGAAGTTTTGTGTGTTGCCGTTTCTTTCACGCGTGTAACAACAGTGTACTTAGTATTAGGTGAAAGTCCGACAAAAGTTCCACTGGTTTGCCAATTACTACCGTCAATTGAATATTCCTGATTTGGTACAGTAACCACATTAATTGAATTATATTTTGGACGCGTACCTGTCACTGGTGGAGCAGGTGCTGTGGCATCGGCTTTTTCCCCTACTAAGGGTGCGCTTATAATTGTTCCCGACATATAACTTGCACCGTTTGCAGTGATGGCAACGGTGATATTTTTGCCTATATCATCCTGTGTAAGAGTATAGGTGCTATTTGTTTGTCCGCTAATATCTACTCCATTGCGTTTCCATTGGTAAGAAATCGTAGAAGGGTTTTTGCCGTCAAGGGCTGCTTTAAGTGTTTTCCCAAATTGAGCTAACGGCCCAATAGTTGCCGTGCCGGATAAGGGCTCTAAAGGTATTATGTCAGTCAGTGCAGCTCTATACCATTCATGTCCATCCGCTGTTGGGTGGAAGTCAAGATTGGTGGTTGGAGCGAGTGTTGCATTAGTTACCGTTCCAGGTGCATTATTTACAACTTCAAAAACTGAGTAGATGTCGATTACTGCACAATTCATTACTCCGTGTAGGTCAGCTAGTTTATCATTGAAGCCAGTTCCTCCTCCTGTTAATCCCGACGCAAAGAACGCTCCAATATCTGCACCTAATAAGATTATCCCCTTATACGGATTGTATTGATTGGTTACGTATATTTTTGCATTTTGGTTCTTGCCTCGGATATAAGTGAGCATCTCATGGATGTCATTTTTTACCGTCGTAGATTGGGCTTCAAAAGCAGCTTGTGTAGCTTCTCCAGAGGAACCCGGATCTCCGCCGTAACCCGCATTAATAACAGCAAGTGCTTGAAACATCACCTGCATGTTTCTCGGGTCGGTTGAATCCGCCAATATTCCTGCCACGTCAGATGCTTCTATGTGCATAGATGTATCTGCTACAGAGCTATTATAGCTCTTAGCAACTAGACCATAAAAAACAGCCATTAAATCGTTGCCTCCGATGGTAATAGTAATATAATCGGCTCCAATAATATCTGCGTCATATTCATTGTTAGTTACCATTTTTGTTTTTAGATCAGCTGCAGTTAGTCCCGATATTCCACGGTTTGTGGCTACTACTCCTGTTTTTTCATCTAGAAGTGCAACGAAATTCTCCGTGGTTGGATTTGTAAGTGCAACTCCCGCTGGAATACTGTCTCCAAAAGCTACATAGCTCTCATCATCCGTTGCAAATGCATTCAGCGGTATCGCACTGAATATAATTGCGAAACAAAGTGTTGCCGATAACAATTTAGTAATTTTCTTTTTCATTTGATTAAATCCCCTTAGAAGTCAGATATTAGACGCTTATATTTTATTAATAACTCCTGTTATTTTACATAATTTCGCTCCCACTGTCAACTAGGATTTAGCCTTTGTATTGCGGGATTTGAATCGAAAATTGTAATTAGCATTATTGATGATAAATATAATATGTGTTATAATGAATTGAGTTGTGGCACATGCACAATAATATGGAGATGAATATAATGAAAAATAGATGTGCTTCTTTTTTTGCAGGAGTAGGCGGGATTGATTTAGGGTTTGAAAAGGCAGGTTTTGAAATTGTATTTGCTAATGAAATTGATAAATTAGCCGCTGAAACTTTCAAAACCAATTTCCCTCGTGTCAATTTAAAAATTGGAAATATACAGGAATTGAACGAAAAAACAGAAATTCCGGATTTTGATATTATGCTTGCAGGATTTCCGTGCCAAGCATTTTCAATCGCAGGATATAGACAAGGTTTTGATGATGAAAAAGGCCGAGGAAATTTGTTTTTTGACTTGCTTAGGATAATAGACGAAAAATCTCCGAGCGTAATTTTTTTGGAGAATGTAAAAAATTTGTTCACTCACGACAGCAAAAAAACTTATGCTAGAATAGAACAGGAGCTAATAATCAGAGGGTACACAGTAATACCTATGATTTTAAATGCATCTGAATATGGCAATGTTCCACAAGCAAGAGAGCGGATATATATTGTGTGTTTTAAAGAAAAAGAAATAGCTGATAAATTTCAAAAGATACAGCCTATAGGGCTTACAAAAAGTCTAAAAGATTTCATTGACTTTGATACAAAGCAAGACAGTATGTTTTATTACACTGAAAAACGTAAATTTTACGATCAGCTGGTAGAAGAAATAGTTAAATCAGATACCTGCTATCAATGGAGAAGAACATATGTAAGGGAGAATAAAAGTAATTTATGTCCGACACTTACAGCAAATATGGGAACAGGCGGGCATAATGTACCCTTAATAAAAACGCATAGTGGAGAGATTCGGAAATTAACTCCTCGTGAATGTTTTAATTTACAAGGCTACCCAAAAGAATATGTCTTACCTTCTAATCAAAGTAATGCTGCATTATATAAGCAAGCAGGTAATTCAGTTGTTGTTACGGTAGTTGAGCGAATTGCCAATAATATTATGGAAGCAATAAAATAAAACTAAGTAACATCGAAGCCTCTAAAATACCGTAATAATGTATTTTAGAGGCTTTTTTATCTACTCATATATTTGGCTAAATTTTAATCTCTGTTGGTATTCTTTTACTTTTTGGTAGTTTCATTCATTGATTCGATATAGTCCTCGTAAGTTCCTATTTCGGCAAAGTCTATTTTGTATTCTAAGTTGCCTAATTTTGTGAATATAACACTGTCTATGCCGAATTTTTCAAGCATTTCATATGTTATAATGGTATTTTCGGGAATTTCAAATACGCTGCGAAGTAGCCATTCACCTAAAACCTTATTAGGATTACTCATAATTGCTTTTCCATTTTCTTGACATACTTTTGCAGGGATTGTGGAACCGTTTGGCATGAGTAAGTCAAAGATTGTATCCCGAGATGGGAAAAAATCTTTGGAATTTTTTCGATCCTCCGCTGGATAAGGTATGTATATCTCATTTGCGTTTCGAGTGCGACCGCTTGCATTCCACTGGTTTAACCCGCTCTTTGGCGCAACAAATTTTCCTTGTGCTTTGCTGTAAGAATATAGTCGTAAGCACAACATATTTGAATAATCTAATGATTTTTGTTCAAGGAATTCTGTTGCATTCATGGGAATAGCTAAATTCATTAAAAAGGAATAAGGGTCAGTCATAATTTCCACTTCGAATTCATCTAACACCGTATAATTATCAAAAATCATATATAAAGTGTTTTTTGAACTACTAAAATGATATATATGCTTACCATCGGTAAAGTATGTATTATTTTCATTTCCGCGGTCATCAATGACAGAGATATTATTTATGTCGATATAGTTAAAAACACACTCTATTATTTGCATGCTATTGGGAATTCTTTTTATAATATGATAAATCAGTTCATCAATGCCATGCATATTTTTTGTTATACGAATGCGCTCATTTCGATATTCTGAAATTTTTTCGACAAGTTCTTTTCCTCTTAAATTCGCATATGTTCCTCGAAGTTTTCCAAACTCTGCAATCTTTTGGTCGTCATTCCCCATCCAAGTCTTTAATCCAATGCCAATTTTATTTTTTTTAGCGTCTGCCGAACAATCAAATCTTGCCAGATTATCCGCACCAAAATATTTACAGAATATATTTTCATGTGCTCTATAAGGAAGATATGGGCAATTACTTTCAGAAAATAACAATGTTAGATTCCCTATAATAGAAAGCATTTGTTTATAACTATTTTTATTGTTTTGTGGTTGATTGTTATAAAACATTTATAAGGATCCCTTCTGCAAATTTTTTACAATAATATTATAACATGTGGAATAATAGGATTCAATTGCATATAATTCGAGTAATCAATTAAATTTTTACAAAAAGTGTACGAATTTTCCAAGCTCATCTGAAAAAGATAATCAAAAGTGCAAAGCTTAAAGATGCTTGTTGAAAAGTGACCATAATAATTTTCATAGCTTTACGAAAATTTATGGCAAAGGTCGTGACATAAAATAATACCGTAGAACTTACATCTACGGTATTAGAATAAAACGAATCACTTTCCAGTTACTTTTGATTTGCTTTTTACAAGCGAAGGTAGCGATAATGCATACACTATGACAAAGACGAGGATGTATAAAATAATCGGTATCCACAATACTTGATGAATCATAAAAATCTGTTGGTCAAAATATACACCGCTGTAGACGAATAATGCGAACAGTAAGTAGAAAGCTGTAAGACTTCTTTTCCAAGTTTTGCTTATTTTGAGCCCATACATTTGCGTAACAATAAACATGGTAGCAAATCCGAAGAAGAACATGCTCCACATCCCCGTTCCTTGGAGAATTGCAACTGTTGTTCCATGAAATAAGACGGTGATTTCAAGCAAAAATGTCCATGTTCTATTCATGTGGTATTTTGTGCCACTCAAGCTCAACTGTATGAATAGTAAATACATGTAGAAGAATCCAAATAAATGGCCCGATGTTCCAATGAGTGGGTGGTACCAAAATGTATAAGCCAATGCCCAAGCTATATAGAAACCGTGATAGTGAAAAACTATCTTGACACCGCCGGCTGGTAGTTTGATTTTCTTGCCAAAGAATAATCCCCTTCTTCCATTTTCAATAATCAGAATCAATACAAGCATTATTATGACCGAAAATTGTGAACTTGCCACAGGCACATCTTGCGCTAACCCATCATACCAAAATAGTGTTTGTAGCATGTGAAGAAGAATGAAAAAAGTATTGATGACGATTAACTGAATGTTGAATTTAGTTAAGGAATCGGATATTTTTAATTTGGCCTTACCCATTTTTATTATGACAAACCATAAGGCGATTTGGTGCAAAATATATCCCGTCCAAGCCGTGAATCTCGACATCCAAGTCGGATCTGGCAGCTTCCAATAGTACCAGGAAGCCCCCTGGTCTGGCAGTAATTCCACATTTTGAACCATTAATCCTACGAAATAACCTATAAGTGTTAAAACTCCTGCAATTACGATATTAATTGCTATTAATTTTGTTGTCTTGTTCATTTTAATTCTCCTTTCTCATTTCTAAGCCTGTCTTAATATGCGCAATGATAATTTTTTTGACATAATTCAATGATAATCCGTGGAGCTATAAATTAAACTAGATTTCTATTTATAATAATAACACAAATTAAAGTAATAAAATAGTTATTTATTCGCAGTGGAATTTGCGTGTTTTTGACATAGTGCGTAATTTGTGACAATGCATTGAATTACTGCGAAATTTATGCTAAAATAAACGGATGAAAAGTGTTGATTAATACAAAAACTTGATATTACGAAAAGAAAAAGGTGCTAAATATGATAATTTTTCCGGCGATAGATTTAAAAGATAAAAAGGTAGTGCGCCTAACTCAAGGTGATTACAACCAAGTGGATGTTTACGATGAAAATCCGCTTAAGATTGCACAGCAATTTGAAAAACAAGGCGCAACACATTTGCATGTAGTAGACTTGGATGGTGCAAGAGATGGAATGCTTTCAAACTATGAAGTCGTGAGTCAGATATGCAAAGAAACTAACTTGAACGTGGAAATCGGCGGAGGAATTCGCGATGAAGATAGGATAAAAAAATATATAGAATTAGGTGTATATCGAGTAATATTGGGAACTGTAGCGCTTAAGAATCCTGAATTCCTAAAAGCGATGGTCGACAAGTATGGTGAAAAAATTGCGGTAGGGGTAGACGCGAAAGACGGTATGGTTGCAACAGAAGGATGGTTGGATGTCAGCACGACCGAAAGTATCGAATTTTGCAAACACATGAAAGCAATCGGAGTAAAGAGCATCATATATACCGATATATCTAAAGACGGGGCGATGCAAGGAATTAATGCGGATATTTACCGTACACTGAAAAAAATCGAAGGTATTGACATTACAGCAAGTGGCGGAGTATCAACATTGGATGATATTAAGAAGCTGATTGAAATAGATGTTCATAGCGCAATTATTGGAAAGGCACTATACGTAGGCGCAATTAATTTAGAAGAAGTACTGGAACTTGTGTAATAATTAATAGAAAGGTTATCCATAACATGATAGCAAAAAGAATAATACCATGCCTAGACATTAGAGATGGAAAAGTAGTAAAAGGCGTAAATTTTCAAGGAGTAAAAGATGTAGCAGACCCTGTTTCGCTTGCACATAAGTACAGCGAGGAAGGTGCAGACGAGCTCGTTTTTTATGATATTACTGCAAGTTTTGAAGGCCGAAATTTATTTACAGAAGTCCTGTCTGAAGTTGCCAGCAAGATATTCATACCGCTCACAGTCGGTGGAGGAATAAATACCGTAGATGATTTTGCACGTGTATTAAATGCCGGTGCAGATAAAGTTAGTGTAAATTCGGGAGCACTCAAAAATCCAAGCTTAATAACTGAGGGTGCAAAAAAATATGGGAATCAGTGCGTAGTCCTTTCTATGGATGTTGCAAGAGTAGATGGAAAATATCACGTGTTTGCAAAAGGTGGTAGAGAAGACACAGGCATAGAAGCACTCGAATGGGCGAAAAAAGGCGAGGCAATGGGAGCGGGTGAGATTGTGTTAAATAGCATAGATACTGACGGAGTTAAAAATGGCTTTGACATGCAAATGCTTGAAGATTTGACTAAAGTAGTTAGCATTCCAATCATTGCAAGTGGCGGAGCAGGAGGAATTCAACATTTTGAGGAATTATTTGCACTAGAAGGAATAGATGCCGGTCTTGCAGCAAGCATATTCCATTTCGATGAAGTTAAAATCGCAGACCTAAAAGAATACCTTTTTAGTAAGGGTGTTCCAATGCGTTTGCAGTAAAGAAAGAGTAAAATGAGAAATGAATTGATAGCGACAGCCACTTTTGGTTTAGAGGCTGTAGTAAAAAGAGAAATAGAAAACTTAGGGTACAAGATTGTTAAGACCGAAGACGGAAAAGTCACTTATGAAGGTGATGAAAGGGCAATCGTAATGAGCAATTTGTGGCTCCGATGTGCGGACAGAGTCCTTTTAAAGTTAGCTGAGTTCAAAGCACTTGAGTTCGAGGATTTATTCCAGCAAGTAAAGGGCATCGCGTGGGAGCAACTCATACCATTGGATGGAAAGATTCTAGTGACAGGTTCTTCCGTAAAATCTAAATTGAGTTCTGTTCCGGCATGTCAAAGTGTTGCAAAAAAAGCAATTATCGAAAAATTGAAAGAAACATATGGCATCGAAGAATTCACTGAAGAAGGCGCGACATACAAAATTAAAATAGCATTATTAAAAGATATCGTGACGGTGTCGGTGGATACCTCTGGTGCAGGGTTGCATAAGAGAGGATATAGAGTTGAAGATGTGCAGGCACCGATGAAGGAAACATTAGCCGCGGCACTTGTCTCGTTGTCATTTTGGAGACCAGGTAGAGTTCTGGTTGATCCATGTTGCGGATCAGGAACACTTGCGATTGAGGCTGCTATGATGGAAAAGAATATTGCTCCCGGATTGAACAGATCTTTTGTGAGTGAGGATTGGGGCTACATTCCAAGCAAAATATGGGAAGAAGAAAGAACTTCAGCAAGAGAGCAAATTAAAGAAATAGATAATCCTACGATAATAGCTAGAGATATAGACAGTAAGTGCATCGCTGCTACAGGTCAAAATGCCGAAGCTGCAGGAGTAGACGATGCCATAACGCTGTCGAGAAAAAATATAAAAGAAATGAAAGAGGGAGACTGGAATCCAGAAGGTATTTTGATTACGAATCCCCCTTATGGCGAACGCATAGGTAATAGAAAAGAAATAGATTCAATTTATAAGTCACTAAGAGATTTTTCGGAAAAGAATCCGACATGGTCCATGTTTATTATAACATCTGATAAAGAAGTCGAAGATGGCGTTTTGCAAAGAAAAGCCGATAGAAGAAGAAAGTTGTATAATGGCAGAATCGAAACATGCTATTATCAATTCCATGGAGAAAGAAAAAAATAGATATTCGCAAGTGACACTAAGATTCGAGGGACCCAACATAGCCCTCGAATATATATAAATTAGGAAAACAATAATGAATCACGCAGTAACGTATGAGTTAGTAAAAGAAGACTCAAAAACTAAAGCAAGAAGGGGAATCGTACATACTCCTCACGGAGATATACAAACCCCTGTTTTTATGCCTGTAGGCACTCAGGCAGCAGTAAAAGCTGTTAAAATAGAAGATGTAAAAAATACGGGGGCGCAGATAATGCTCTCCAACACTTACCATCTATATCTGAGGCCGGGACACGAAATCGTAAAAGAAGCAGGCGGTCTGCATAAGTTTATGAACTGGGATAGGGCTATACTTACAGATAGCGGAGGATTCCAAGTATTTTCGCTTGGAAAACTTAGAAAAATCACAGAAGAAGGAGTTAAGTTCCAATCTCACATAGACGGATCTAGGCACTTGTTAACACCTGAAAAAGCGATAGAAATACAAAATGCACTAGGTGCCGATATAATTATGGCATTCGACGAATGTATCCCATATCCTGCCGACAGAAAGTACACTAAGGCATCGCTAGAAAGAACGACAAGATGGCTAAAGAGATGCAAAGACGCACATATCGACACAAGCAGACAGTCGCTGTTTGGAATAATGCAAGGTGGCATGTATCAAGACTTGCGTGAGCAAAGTGCAAAAGAAATCATCGAACTCGATCTGCCAGGTTATGCTATAGGCGGGCTTTCCGTAGGAGAGCCAAAAGAGATGATGATCGAGGTGTTGGAGTATTCAGCCCAACTCTTGCCAAAGAATAAGGCACGTTACCTGATGGGAGTGGGTAGCCCCGACTATCTATTCGAGGGAGTCGAACGTGGAATAGATATGTTTGATTGTGTGCTGCCTACGAGAATCGCAAGACATGGACTAGCAACAACAAGCAGTGGAAAAGTGAATATTAAGAACGCAAAACACGAAAGATCGTTTGAGCCACTTGATTCAGAATGCGATTGTCACACTTGCAAGAATTACTCAAGAGCGTATTTGCGACATTTGTATAAAGCAGATGAAATTTTATCTGGCATGTTG
Organism: uncultured Oscillospiraceae bacterium; assembly: GCA_964367585.1. Taxonomy (GTDB): domain Bacteria; phylum Bacillota; class Clostridia; order Peptostreptococcales; family Anaerovoracaceae; genus CAYJGJ01. The sequence continues at coordinate 431,165 of CAYIYH010000001.1, read as the reverse complement.
CTTTCTGAGCACAACTTGCATTTTTTAGTAAAGCTTATGGAAAACATCAGACTTTCTATAGAAGAAGATAGGTTCAGCGAGTATAAGAGGGAGTTTTACGACAAATATGGAATATCTTAAACTTACAATACATACAGACGAAAATGGACTGGACACTTTGCCATCGTTTTTGGCGGAGCATGACATCACAGATATAATCATCAATGATCCACGAGATATTGAATTGTTAAAACAAAAAGAACATGAATATGATTGGGATTATATAGACGACAGCGTGTTGGAACTTGCAAATATTGAACCAACTATCGTCTTGTACATAGAGCAAAATGAAGAGAGTGTCGAAAAAGTATCTGCGATTAAAAAACTTCTTGGCGATTTGAAGATAAGCATAGAAGCAGAAGACGATGCGAATTGGAAGGACAAGTGGAAAGAACATTTTAAGCCGGCCAAAATATCGGACAGAGTAATAGTAAAGCCCTCGTGGATTAGTTCGAGTGACGAAGGAATGGTGGAACTTCTCGGTAGCGAAGAACTGGGGTTACACGTCATCGAAATCGACCCTGGCATGGCTTTTGGAACAGGTACTCACGAAACAACATCACTTTGCGTGAAGATGTTAGAAAAATACATGAATACAGGCGATAAAGTCTTAGACATAGGAACTGGTTCAGGAATATTGGCAATCGCAGCTGCAATGTTAGGTGCTGAAGAAGTATTGGCTACGGATATAGACCCCATCGCAGTAAGTGTGTCTAAGGAAAACATAGAATTAAATAAACAAGAAAAAATAGTAACGGTGAAACAATCTGACTTGACTGCAGATTTGAGTTTTAAGGCGGATGTAGTAGTTGCAAATCTCATGGCGGATTTAGTTGTGCGTCTTACTCCGCAAGTGATACCATTTATCGTCCAAGGCGGATACTATATCAGCTCGGGCATTTTAGATGAAAAATTAGAAACAGTAAAATCCGCAATAATCGATTGTGGCTTCGAAATAGTAGAATGCGCAACAGACGGCATGTGGTGCGCAATAGTTGCGGTAAATAATAAATGTGTATTGGAGAATTAAATGAAAAAAGGCGATATAGTATCATTAGATATAGTGGAAAATGTTTCAATAGTAAGGTCTAAGGCATACTATGAAGATAGAAAAATAATGTTAGACGGTGGCTTAGTCGGTCAAACTGTCGATGCGAGAATATCTAAGCTCAAGACTAATAGAGTAGAGGCTAGAATACTGGAAGTCACCCAAAAGGCGCCTTATGAAATAGACCCAAAATGCGCGCATTTCGGAAGATGCGGCGGTTGCAAATTTGAAAATATTCCATACTCTAAGGAATTAGAATTGAAACAAGAATATGTTGTCAACCTTTTTAAAAAGGCAGGAATTTCATACGAGCAATTCGAGGAAATTGTCGGGTCACCTGTTCAGTGTGGCTATAGAAATAAGATGGAATTTTCTTTTGGCGACGAGGTAAAGGAAGGCCCTCTTACACTAGGAATGCATGAGCGGGGAAAACATCACAACGTAGTTTCGTTGGGAGACTGTAATATATCGCCCGTGGAGTTTAATATAATTAGATGTGCGATAGAGAGTTATTTTAGCCGACTCGGTAAGACGTATTTTAATAAGATTACAAAGATTGGATATGTTAGGCACCTAGTGCTTAGAAAGAGTTTTTACACAGGTGAGATATTAATTAATTTAGTAACATCTACACAGGACGAATTAAATGAAAAAGAATTCGTAGACATGCTACTAGACTTACGAATGGATGGTGATAAATCCGATGGATCAGCGATTAAAATTGCGGGAATAATCCACACGATAAACGATTCATTTTCCGATGCGGTTAAACCTGAAAAAGTAAAAGTGCTGTATGGCAATGATTTTATAATCGAAAAAGTATGTAATTTACTATTTAAGATAACTCCATTTTCTTTCTTCCAAACTAATAGTATAGGCGCGGAAATTTTATACGGTAAAGTACTTGATTATTGTGGAGATATCGATAATCAAGTAGTATTCGACCTATATTCGGGGACAGGCACGATAGCACAGATAATGGCGCAAAAAGCGGAGAAAGTGTACGGAATTGAGATTGTTGAAGAGTCCGTAGAGTCAGCTAAGCAAAATGCGATACAAAACGAGCTTGGCAACTGTGAGTTTTTGTGCGGCGACGTGTTCGACAAAATTGATGAACTAAATTTAGGCGCCGATGTAATAATACTCGACCCTCCTCGTGCTGGGCTGAATCCGCGCGCAATAGAAAAAATTCTACAATACAATTGTAAAAAGATAATATACATCAGCTGCAAAACGACATCGCTAATCACCGATTTGCCATACTTTACCGAAGCGGGCTATACAGTGGATAAACTAGGAATCGTAGACATGTTTCCTAGAACAGAGCACGTTGAGTGCGTGGTCTTGCTATCTAGGATTGAGAAATAATAGAAAGAGTAAAATTTATAATATATGGAATTTATTGTAATGAGAAAATTTGCACAGTGATAGGAGAAAATATGAATATTAGAAATACAGTAAGCATCAGCCAAGTTATGCTTCCTCATCAAGCCAATGTGGCAGGAAATGTACATGGGGGAGAAATTATGAAACTTATGGATTCAGCAGCAGGTGCTATGGCCATTAAATATGCAAAGAGTAATTGTGTTACTGCTCGTGTAGACGAATTGGTGTTTAAGTTACCTATTTTCGTTGGGGCACTTGTAACATATACGGCTTACCTTGTGTATGCAGGTAAGACATCGATGGAAGTTTATGTTGAAGTAATCTCTGAGGATCTAGAATCACACAGTCCACCACAGATTGCATTGTCCGCATATTTTACTATGGTTTCAATGGGTAGAAATGGTAGTCCACAGCAGGTTCCATCTTATGTACCAGAAACAGAAGAAGAATTGCGTTTATATAAGGAAGCAAAAGAGAGAAAAGCTAGAAGAAGATAGTTTTTAAGACACTTTATCTAGAACAAGATGGGCAAAAATTGCAGGAACAGCATCGTATAATAAAGTTACAATCAGAAATGCTAATGCGACAAAAAAATTACTTGATCTTTGTAAGGAATGAGGGTGTTATACGAAGAATGTGCCGCCGCTTAAAGGAATCAACTGAGCATAATCTTATGTGCGAACAAAAAGGAGATTACTAAAAATGAATTACCAAGATATTAATGCTAATACAATAGATGGTTGGATAGAAAATGGTTGGGAATGGGGCACACCTATCACTACCGAAATTTATCAAGCCGCATGTAACGGAGATTGGGGAGTCGTGCTGACACCAACAAAAATAATGCCACATAGCTGGTTCCCAAAGTCTATAGAAAGCTTAAAGATTTTAGGATTAGCCTCTGGTGGCGGACAGCAAATGCCTATCTTTGCTGCATTAAAGGCTGATTGTACCGTCCTAGACTACTCTAAAAAGCAACTCGAATCTGAAAAGATAGTAGCGGATCGTGAAGGATATTCAATAAATATAGTTGAATATGACATGACTAAACCTTTGCCCTTTGAAGATGAATGTTTTGACATAATATTTCACCCTGTATCTAATATTTTTGTAGAGCATGTAAAACCAATTTTCAAAGAGTGTTTTCGTATATTAAAAAAAGGTGGTATTTTAGTTTCGGGTCTTGATAATACAATCAACTATATCTCAAACGATGAAATGACCATTGAAAACACTCTCCCTTTCAATCCTTTAAAAAACGAAAAACAAATGGAGTTACTACAAAAAGATAATGACGGTGTGCAATTTTCTCATAGTCTCGAAGAACAAATCGGAGGCCAGTTAGAAGCCGGATTTATCTTGACAGATATATATGAGGACACAAATGGATCGGGGCGGCTACACGAATTAAATATACCATGTTTTTTTGCAACGAGAAGCGTCAAGCCATAATAACACATAAGAAATTCTTCCTAAAAGGATTTTCCTTATTTACTAGTTTTTTTTGCACATATGCGGTATAATTAGAATATACAAACTCGAAGAAAGCTAAAGTAGAAATAAAGATAAAAATACATTATTTTAAAAAAATGTATAAATGTAGTAATGTTAAAAAGGAGGAAAGTATGTTAGAGAAAAAAGTGATTGAGTTATTAAATAATCAGGTGAACAAAGAATTGTATTCTGCGTATTTGTACCTAGACATGTCAAACTACTACAAAAATGAAGGGTTAGATGGCTATGCTAATTGGTATAAAATCCAAGCACAAGAGGAAAGAGACCATGCTATGTCATTTATGGAATACTTACAGCTGAATGGAATACCAGTAGTTTTAGAAGCTATCGCTAAGCCAGACAAAGAGTTTAAAAGCTTTATTGACCCACTAAACATTAGCTATGAGCATGAACAATACGTTACGAGTCTAATTAACACTATATATGCGGCAGCTCAAGAAGTTAAAGACTTTAGAACTACGCAGTATTTAGATTGGTTCATAAAAGAACAGGCGGAAGAAGAAGACACTGCGTCGAATATGATTCGAAAATTCGAATTGTTCGGAGGAGATCCAAAAGGATTGTATTCACTGGATGCTGAATTTGCCGCAAGATCATACACTCCATCTGCACCAGTGTTATAGTTTAAATTAATAAAATGAAAAAAGCGACATTTTATTATTCGGAAAATAAAATATGAAACAAAGAACCCCGAGGGCTATCCGCAAATGAAGATAGCTTTTCGGGGTTCTGTTTTTAGACCCTAGTAATAATGATAGGACTATGACCACGATGGAACACCGAAAAACTACTTTGATAATTCGATATTAGATTCCTAGCGAATGAGGAAAAAATCGCAGGATATAATTGACACACTTATTATTAAGTTATACCATAAGTATGTATAATGCGTGGAAGAGACGCAAAGTTCATATCAATAGTTTGAGATATGTAGTGAAGAGTGACAATATTAGCGTTAGGAGGTAAGATTGTGAAGACAATAGGCTTAATTGGCGGCATGAGTTGGGAAAGTACAGTGTCTTATTACCAAATCATCAATGAAAAGACAAAGGAGTATTTGGGTGGATTGCATTCCGCAAAGATTTTACTTTATAGTGTAAATTTTGCGGAAATCGAAGAGTATCAAGCAAAAGGCGAATGGGACAAAAGTGCTAAAATTCTATCAGATATCGCAATAACACTAGAAAAAGCAGGCGCGGACTTTATTGTTATTTGCACTAACACCATGCATAAAGTAGCACCGCAAATATCCGAAAAAATTACCATTCCTATCATTCATATTGCCGAAACCACAGCAACAGCTATTAAAAACCGCAATATTAACAAAATCGCTTTGCTTGGAACAAAATATACGATGACTCAAGACTTTTATAAGCAAAAATTGATTGATAACGACATTGAGGTGATAATACCAGATTGCAGGGATATTGAAATTGTCAACGATATTATTTATGAGGAACTGTGCTTAGGAAAAATCATCCTTGAATCTAAACAGAAATATATTGATATTATAGGCAAACTAAAAGAAAAAGGTGCAGAAGGTGTAATATTAGGATGTACCGAGATAGGTTTGCTGATCTCACAGGCTGATACTTCCTTACCTGTTTTTGATACAGCATTAATACATGCTGAAGAAGTAGCAATGATTGCGATTGACGAGTGAAGTTTTTCACTTCGAAGTCGAAAAAATAAATATTAAAGAAGTTTTTGACTCAGAAGTCAAAAAAACAAAATAAAATAAAGTTTTTAACTTAGAAATTAAAAAAATACAATCCGAGGAGAATAAAAAAAGTGACTGACGAACAATCCCAATATATTGTTAGGTTTGAAACATAATATTTATATGATAAGTATGGTAGCTTATTGCCAAAAAAATAAATCGAGCTAATAGCTTTGATGTGCATAGGATTAATAGCATAGGAGGTGTAAGAATGACCGCCAACGAAGAACAAGTCTTAAAAGATTTTATGGTAGATATTAATTGTTTAAAACAACTCAATAAATGGACGGGAGTATTTAATTTATTTGATGTATTAAAAATCACGAATGCTGAGATTCGACACAGTAATATTCTTGCGTGGTTTTTTGACCCGAATGAAAATCACGGGTTAGGCGATAGTTTTATTAAATCCTTTATTACTAAAATTGTTAGTAAAGGCGTTCATGATAGGCATAATGTATTTGAATTGTTATTGCAAAATTTTTATTCATATCAAGTTCGTCGAGAGCTAAACAATATGGATATAGTTTTGATATCACCTCAAGAAAAGACGGTGGTAATAATTGAAAATAAGATATGGTCTAAAGAATCATCACACCAGTTAGAAACCTATATAGAGAAAGCAAAAGTAGAGTACAAGGGATATAAAAATATATTATATGTATTTCTTACTCCTGATGGTATTGAAGCTAGCGATTCTGAAAACTGGGTTCCCTTTTCATACGGTGAAATTGTTGAGATTCTTGAAAGTGTTTCAATGGGAGTACACCTTCGTGATGAAATTGTGTTACTAGTTAATAACTATATTGATATGGTAAGGAGACACATAATGAAAGAAAAAGATGAGAAACTAATTGAAATATGCAATGAAATTTACAACACGCACAGGGCAGCTTTGCAATTAATATTTGAAAATGTTAATATAAATAATTCAATAGACCATGAGATAATCTGTGAGACACTCAGAGAACTCGATACTGAAGGAACAATTATTATGGATAATAAAAATAAATGGAACTTCTTTACCCCTTCAATGGATTCATATATGCCACTACTAGACAATAATAATAGCTCTTGGGGGACAAAAAGAGTGTACAGTTATTGGCTTGAGAAAAATGAAGATAAGCTCATAATACATTTTGAACTTGGTGGTTGGAATCTTACTGAGGATTTAAAGCAAAAAACAAATAGTTTAATTCGCGCATCAAATAAAGAAATAAGTAAATACAGATATAAGAGGATATATTATAAATCCGAGAAACTATCGGAAGAGGATTATGAAGATAGTTTAAAAAATGCCACGAAAACACTTGTGGAATTTGCACTTGAGAATGAGAAGAAGTTGTTACTAGGAAAACATTAATGAGAATAATAATGTATATTTGAAATTATTATGAGTATTTCATCATAATGTTAAGAATGAATATTTAGAACTAGTGATAGGTAATATAAAAAAATCTTTGAAAAGAGAGGGAAATGATATGAAAGCAAATGAACTCATGAAAGTAAAAGACTATTTAGAAAACAGGAATGTAATTAAAATTAAAGACGAAGTAACCAAGATGCATTTGAGAGAGCAGGGGAAAGTCTTTACAATAGAAGAGCATATATGTGGATTAATCTACTCGCTTATGTCAGCACAAACAGTTTGGGCGAATATTGAAAGAAATAAAGCCAATATTGATCGCGTATTCTTCCATTACCAACCAAATAAAATCCTTTCTATGACACCTGACTATTTTGTGAATGAACTTGGTAAGATAAAGTGTAGAAGTAGATTAACAAATAATCAGATGAAGGTATTACATTATAATATAGATGTTTTATATACAATTATTAGAGAGTACGGAAGCATGGATGCATTTGTGACAAGTGGAAGTGCGCCTGAAATTGCAATACAAATTTCAGATTCAAATTCAAGATATAAATTAAAACAAGTGGGAATAGCACTAGCTTGCGAATATTTGCGGAATGTGGGTATTGATTGTATTAAGCCGGATGTACATTTAATGAGAATTTTGGGCAGTAATCGCTTGGCTATTTCCAGAGATGAGAATGCATCATTTCAGGAGATATATGCTGAAGTAAAACGACTGTCAGTAGAAACTGGCCTAAAAATGGGGCAGGTTGATTACATATTATGGTCTTACTGTGCAACGGATAAAGGTGAGATATGCACAGAGAATCCAAAATGTAGCAAATGCGTGATTACTGGTATTTGTAAAAGAAACATTAACTGAAGTTATAATCATAGATGATAAGGATATTGAAAATGGCAATTTTATTAATCTGATAACAACATAATGATGGAAAATTCTTTTATCAAGCTATTGACAATATTTTTTGGTATGCTATTATACTATGATTTCGATTTTTTAGAGGAGGTTGAATAGTATGTATAAGTTTGTAGATAAAAAAGAAGTAAAAAAATACACAAATTATTGCGCAAATAAATTGAATCAACTTAAGCAGGTGTTGGAACTTGAGGGCATTGAAATCCAAGTCGAACTTATAGGTAGCGGCGCAAAAAAAATGGTTACAAGAAATGGTAATGGCCCATTTGATTTAGATTACAATTTATTAATTGCTAAAATGCCTCTTATGTATGAGAGAGACCTTAAAGGACTTAAGACTTTAATCCGAGAAGCACTGGATGATATAGTTGGGGTTTATGGAAGTGATTCTACATCAGCAATTACATATAATTTACATTACCCAGATAAAACGCGAGTTAAATTTGGATTCGATATTGGAATTATTAGAATGAACAGGGATAATTCTTTTTCTCGTCTTATTAACGATAAAAATCGGACGTGCTTTGGAAATAATAATTATATTTGGAATCAAACGCCTAAATCAAACGGATTAATTCAAAAAGTTGAATATTTGAAGAAACATGGGCATTGGAGTGCTGTTAGAAATACATATCTTGAAAAGAAAAATATGTACTTAAAAAATCAAGATAATAATCATCCTTCATTTAATGTATATGTTGAAACAATAAACGAGATACATTCAAAAGTTAGCAAAGGGCATGGATATTTGAACGGGATATGGTTTAGCAATAATCTTAGTAGCACATTCACGAATATATCTAATAATATAAATATAACACGAAATCCATTCAATTGAATTCGAAAGGCACAGGTGTATTAAACAGATACCTGTGCTTTTTTGCATATTCCATGTAAATAATTACATTTTGCTTGTATTTATAGTATAATGTAGGAAATAGTATGAATTCATGAGATTTTTGGAAGAAATAATAGAGGAATAAACAAGTTAAGAAATAAGGGAGGGTTAGTCTATGTTTGACAAATCAAAGCTACAAGAGGCTCTTGTAAACTATAAGGAGAACTTTATATCTTCACAATGGAAAAATGAAAAATACAAATGGGAAGCCGTAAAGTGCTTTCAGGAAAATTGGGATGTAAATGCAACTGATTTTGCAGATATGCTTGCACGTTCCCTAGCGAAAACATTTAATTTGCTGACATCTGCAATGTATTTCCCTAAAAAAATGATTGAAGAATTCGCGGAAAAATCTCCTGAAGTAGTAAGGGCAATGTTTATCGCACTTTTTGATGAAAAAAATGATATCGTAAATCGTATTATTGAATTTAAAGATAAATCGTCATACTTACTAGCAGAATACTGGGATAATCGGGGTAGTCACTATCAAACTGAAAATGCAATTAGCACATATTTATGGCTGCGCTATCCTGATAAATATTATTCCTACAAATATAGTGAAGTAAAAACAGTAGCAAATGAATTGGACAGTGACGTGCATATTAAAAAAGGTGCATTTGTTGATAATTTAAGGAATTTTTATTCTCTTTACGATGAAATTTGCGCGGATATTAGTAAGGACACTGAGATAACATCACTATTAAAATCTCAGTTAGATGAAAAATGTTATGCGGATCCGGAATACAAAACTTTAACTCATGATGTGGGGGTTTATATTAGCAAGTCAGTTCTCGAAAATAAGGATGAAACAACTGGTGATTGGGGGCCGGCGGATTATTCACCTGAAATAACTGTCGCTGAATGGTTGGATTTGTTAAATGATAAAAATGTTTTTACTGAAAGTAGTCTAGAGATAATGAAACGAATTAGACACTATGGTGGGCAAGCTACGTGTACACAGTTAGCAGCAAAATATGGGAAAACAGCGGGCTTCTATAATGTAGGTTCTCAGACAGTAGCAAAAAAGGTTGCTGATGCAACGAATTGTCCTGTGATGGAAAATAATAATTATGTAAATAAGTGGTGGCCAGTCTTATACCAAGGTAAGAAAGCTGAAAAAAATGAGGAAGGAGTTTTTATTTGGAAATTGCGAGACGAGTTAAGCGAAGCTCTCGACATGGTTGATTTGTCAAGTATCGAATTATATTCTTCAATTGAAGATGATAACCTAAATTTCAATTGTTGGTGGTTAAATGCCAATCCTAAAGTATGGAGTTTCAATGAGATAGCAATTGGTGAAACTCAATCGTATACGCTATATAATGACAATGGAAATAAGCGCCGAATTTTCCAGAATTTTTTAGATGCAAAAGCTGGAGATATGATCATTGGTTACGAATCTAATCCAGTTAAACAGGTTGTAGCAATCGGAAAATTTACATCAGAGCAGGATGGCGAGCAGATATATTTTGAAAAAATAGAAGCCTTGTCATCGCCGATTGACTATATAACTTTAAAAAATTGCTTAGAGTTAGAAAAAATGGAGTATTTTTCTAACCCACAAGGCAGCTTATTTAAATTAACTAAGGGTGAATATGATTTTATATACGACTTGATACGCGAAGATAATCCTATACATACTGAGTGTGATAATGAAAAGTACTCAAAGGAAAAGTTTTTAGAAGAAGTATATATGACAGAGAACCGTTATGATGTTTTGTCCTCGGTATTGAAAAATAAAAAAAATATTATTCTACAAGGTGCGCCAGGTGTTGGTAAAACATTTGCAGCTAAAAGATTAGCTTACTCAATAATGACGGAAAAAGATGATAACAGAATTGAATTTGTACAATTTCATCAGAATTATTCTTATGAAGATTTTATGATGGGGTATAAACCAAACGGTGATGGATTCGAACTGAAAAATGGAATATTCTATCGATTTTGCCAAAAAGCAATAAATCAGCCAGAAAAAGACTACTTTTTCATTATCGATGAAATTAATCGCGGAAATATGAGTAAAATATTCGGTGAACTACTAATGCTTATTGAGAAAGACTATAGGGGAACTAGGGCTACTTTAGCTTATAATGGTTTATCCTTTTTTGTTCCAAAAAATCTATATTTAATAGGGATGATGAACACAGCCGACCGTAGCCTTGCTATGATAGATTATGCACTGAGACGAAGATTTAGTTTTTTTGATATTGAACCGGGATTTGATTCAGAAGGATTTATAGAATACAGAAATTCATTAGACAGCGAAACGATGACTAATCTAATATCAAAAATATGTGAATTAAATAATGAAATAACTAATGATAAATCTTTAGGAAAAGGATTCTGTATTGGACATAGTTATTTCTGCAATGCGGATATCTGTACAGATGAATGGCTACACTCTGTGGTAGAGTACGATATTTTGCCTATGTTAGCTGAGTATTGGTTCGATGATGACAGTAAATTAAAAAAATGGGAAAACATACTGCGTGGTGTATTTCAATGATAAAAGATAAAAGTATTTTTATTAAAAATATTTACTATATGCTTTCATATGCTTTTACTACCTTAACTCAAACTAATTATGAAGATGTTGCAAAGGAAGACTTTGATAATATACATAACCTTTTTGCAGCTATTCTATCAAAAGGTATCGGGCAGCAACTTAAACAAGGGCTTTGTCGAGAGTATATAACTCAAAAAGAAGATGTCGTCGCATTACGTGGGAAGATAAATATGCAAGGCACTTTTAAAAACAAGCTTGCTAAAAAGCAAGTTTTGAGATGTGAATATGATGAACTATCGGAGAATGTTCTTTTAAATCAGATATTAAAAGCAACAGTCACTACCTTACTTCGGCATGGAAAAGTAGACATAGAACGAAAAAAGGATTTAAAGAAAAAGATGCTATTTTTTTCTAATGTAGATGTGATTGATGTAAAATTAATAAAATGGAATGCTATCAGATTTAGCAGAAATAATCAAACTTATAGAATGCTTATCACTATATGTCAGCTAATATTAGAGGGCATGTTGTTGACTACCGAAAAAGGTGAATATAAACTGGCCTCTTTCTTGGATGAGCAACGCATGAGTCGGTTGTATGAAAAGTTTATTTTAGAGTATTATAGCAAGGAATTCCCAACTCTTAAAGTTGAACCAGCACAAATTCCATGGGCGGTAGATGACGGAATAAGAACCTTACTGCCTGTGATGCAAAGCGATATTTTATTATCAGACAGTAAAAAAGAGTTAATTATAGACGCGAAATACTATACTCATACAATGTTAAAACGATACGACAAAGAAAAGCTCCGCTCAGGGCATCTGTATCAAATTTTCACATACGTTAAAAATGAGCAGTTTGAGCATAATAATAAAAAAGTAGCTGGAATGTTACTATACGCTAAAACAGATGAGGAAATAGGCTCAAGCTATGAATATCTAATGAGCGGAAATAAAATAATGACTAGAACTTTAGACCTAAATCAGGATTTCGAAAGTATAGCGAACGATTTAAATAAAATAGTAAATGACTATTTTGACTAAATGTCTGTATGGTGGAGTAGAAATGTACATATATTTTATGATATTAATACCTTTTGCGATAATCGGTATTAGAATATTACTAATAAATTATCAACTTAAAAAAACGAGCTATCAGGAATCTAGTGGAAATAATTTATGGAAAATTCTCTTTGATAAGGGTAATTATGGTGAGTTTTTAATCTATAGAATCTTAGAAATATCTGGTGAAAAAAGAATATTGTGCAACGTGTACCTTGAAACCCATGCTGGAAAGTCAACAGAAATAGATATGATATCTATTAATACAAGTGGAGTTTTTGTATATGAATCAAAAAATTATAGTGGTTGGATCTTTGGTGATGAAAAGAATAAAAATTGGACTCAAACATTACCCAATAGACAAAAAAGCAAATTTTACAATCCTATATCGCAAAACAAGGGGCATATCAAAGCTATTAATAATCTATTAAACAACGGGTATTCAGATGCCTTCTTCTCATATATTATATTTAGCGAGCGGTGTGAGCTCAAAAAAATTACATTTGCTACAGAAAATGTTAGAGTATTTAAACGTAGTCAGTTGGCTAGGTATTTGCGTGCAGACAAATTGAATGGCAGTAATAGGTTAACCGTCGAAGAAGTAGATAAAATATATTATGCATTAAAACAGCATAGCTTGGTTAGCGATGAGGTTAAGCAAAAACATATTGAACAAGTAAAAAACACTACTTATTAACTCTGTATAGAATACTTTCAATATTAGCCATATACATTAGTGTGGAATGATTTTCTATCGGCTATTTTTTTGAATTAGGAGGAAAATATGCTATTTGTTTATTACCCAAAATGTTCGACTTGCCAGAAGGCAAAAAAATGGTTGGACGAGCACAACGTTAAATACACAGAGCGTCATATTGTGGAGAACAATCCCTCATATGAAGAATTAAAGGAAATATATTCTAAGAGCGGATTTCCACTTAAGAAGTTTTTTAACACAAGTGGGCTTATATACAAAGAACTCCAACTTAAAGATAAAATTCCTACCATGAGCGAAGAAGAACAGTTGAGACTTCTTGCCACCAATGGAATGTTAGTAAAGCGTCCATTGGTTGTAGATGGGGAGATTGTGATTGTCGGATTCAAGGAAGCGGAGTGGACTGAAAGGTTGATATGACAAAATTATTACATTTTCCACATGATAATAATTTCATGAAAATAAAAAGAGGAGAAGCATAATGGGCGAAATAAAATCTACAGATAATAATTTTATTGGAATGACAGAAGACATCTTGTTAGAGACTCGCACGGATATAAGCGAAAAAGACACAATTAGTATTCCGATTGTAGAATTAGCAACACTTGGAGCGGGAATTTCTTCTTTAGTGCCGAGATTTCGCACGATTACGCAAACCGCATCGATAAACACACAAGGCCTGTATACATTATCAAATTCCGCAGTAGGGGATGTATTAAAAGCTTCAAAAGATGGGAGTTTTTGGGGTGCATTAAAGACATCGGAAGGAACATCGAAAATGGCGAAATTTCGTTCTGTAGATCCGATTACATCACAATCAACCGTAACAATGCTGTTTAATCCAGCAATGATTATGATTGCGGTTGCATTATATTCAATAGATAAAAAATTGGGTAGTATTGAAAAGAGTACAAAGAAAATTCTTGCGTTCTTGGAGGTAGAGAAAGAATCTGAAATAGAAGCTGATGTTGAAACCTTGATGAGTATTATTACCAAATACAAAATGAACTGGGAAAATGAGCAATTTAGAACTACAAATCATAAGTTAGTATTAGATATTCAAAGAACTGCTAGAAAAAACATGATTTCATACCAAAAGGAAGTTAATGAGATGATTAGATCAACTCAAATTATCACAATCCAATCTAAAGTTCGTGCGCAGTTAAAAGATATACAAAAAAAATATAAATACTATAGGTTATCGCTTTACTCTTTTTCATTTGCTTCTTTGTTGGAGATTATGCTCAGCGGAAATTATAAAGAAGAATATGTTTCAGGTATAAAAAACGAAATTAATGAACTTTCAGGACAATACAGATACCCCACTCATTTGTTCCCTTTACCTTGAACAAATGAGTGGGGTATCTGTTGAAAAAAACATACTAAAAGGAGTAGGTACGGCAAGTAATGTTGTTGGAAAGCTTGTAGGAGGAATTCCAATAATTAATAGGGGAAGTGTAGACGAGTTTTTGCAGGATGGTGGTGCCCATTTAACAGAAAATGCAGCTGGAAACGAGGAAAAAGTGATTAGAGAATTTGCCACTGTTAGTGACCCTGGTATTAGTTTATTTATAAATCAGATGGAAACGATGATTCAAATATATAACCATACATCATCAATTAGTTTCGATACGGAGAAAATATATTTGATTTCAGAATAGAAATCGTAAAACAACTAGAAATTAGGAGAAACACTGTGAACGACATGTTATTATCGCTTGCCAAAAGGCCTACGTTATGGCAAAGAAGTAATGAACTGTTTTGGGATGATGTGCATATTTCAAAAGGGATGCTTGAAATGCACCTCAATCCCGATGTGGAACTTGCAAGTCGTACAAGTGACACAATAAGCAAATCAGTAAAATGGTTAACATCGATTATCAAACCCAATAGTAAAATACTCGATTTAGGCTGTGGCCGGGGCTTTACACAAGCAAGCTATCCGATTGGGGATATGTTGTAACGGGGATTGATTACTCAAAGCGATCTATTGAATATGCCAAGGGAGTAGACGATAAGACAAAGTATCTGTATCAAAACTATCTAGAAATGGAATTTGAAAATGAATTCGATGCGGTGATCTTAATTTACTGCGATTATGCTGCCCTAATAAAAGAGGAGCGCAAGGTACTATTAAAAAATATTAAACGTGCGTTAAAACCGAATGGCTTGTTTATTTTTGATGTATTCAGTACTTCATCTCTTAAAAATGAGGAATCTCCGTCATCATGGGCAAGCTACGAAAATGGAGGATATTGGAGCGACAAACCACATATCTGCTTAGAAGCAATACATAAGTTTGAAGAAAACACAATAGCAGTTAACCAATATATAGTAATAACCGGTGCGGAAATAAAAGAATACTTGATTTGGAACACGATGTACGATTTAGAATCATTAACAGCTGAAATTGCTGAGAGTGGATTTTCTGTAAAAGAAGCATTTGATGATGTGTGCGGACTTCCGTATACAGGAAAGTCAGGCACTATATGTTTAGTTTCACGCTGTGAGTGAAAGAGAAGAAAAAGTAAAATAAAAATCATATAATGAAAGGCAAGGCGTTAATGAAAAAAAACTACAAAAATTTGCTATGGGATATAGACGATACATTGATTGATTTTAAGAGTTCGGAAAGAGTAGCTCTGAAAATGTGTTTTAAGCAGTTCGGGGTTGTTTTGACTGACGAAGATGTGCAAACGTATTCTGAAATAAACCATAATTACTGGGAACTGCTAGTTCAAGGAAAAATAGAAAAATCTACGATGCTAGTTCGTAGATTTGAAGATTTCACGCGCCAGCTGTCCTTGGATAAAATCGATTGTAAAGAAATGAATAACCTCTATCAAGTTGCACTCGGTGAAAATGCGGTTATGACTGACGGCGCATATGCAATTTGCGAGCATTTGAAAAAAAGTAAAAAACAGTATGCCGTCACAAATGGCACAGTAGTCGCTCAGAATAAAAAGTTGCGAAAAACGGGGCTAGGTGAATTATTCGATGGAGTTTTCATTTCAGATGAAATCGGATATGAAAAGCCCGATCTTAGATTTTTCCAACATGTATTTAATAATATTTCAAATATTAACCTCGAAGAAGTTATTATTATCGGAGATTCATTATCAAGCGATATGACGGGGGCAAATAATGCCAGAATCGACTGTTGTTGGTTCAACCCAAGGGGCAATGTAAACGAAAACAAATCAATTCATATTAACTATGAAATTAAAGAATTAAAAGAATTACTTGAAATTGTCATATGATGTTTTTTCTTCGTTTGCCATTGACTTCATACAGAAGCTGCAATAAGTTACAACATCATCACAAGGCATTTGTTGCCCCTTTATTTTCGTAGCCGACTACATTCTCATCGTGTGTTGCTATAATTTGATGATTAGGAGGAATTGCTGTAAAATCATTTTCATCCCAATTCCCATCCAAAAAATTAAGCAACAACGAGATATCACCTTCTATCTCAGTAGGAGAAGCTTCTAAGTTATCTGCTATTTTGTTGATTTCTTCTCTGTATCTATCTATATCACCAGTATTAATTAATAAAGCTGCTTACCACCATTAGGTCCTGCGCTCTCGTCAAAAATCTTATCTACTGTAAATGTCCAAACAGCTTTGATTTGCATATTCATCTTTGCAAAGTTTCCAGCTACAGCGTCGAATAATGCGCCATCAGTGAAACGCGCTCCGACAGTACCATTTACTAAGTATGATTCCATACCTTTTACTGCAAGTAAAGATGCCTTGTTGTTTGATTCTAAATTCGCAGCAGTAGTGTGCATAAATACTTCAGCAACTGCCATTGTATTATCATCGACTACCATAATACTACCGGCTACGATAGAATGTACTTCACCATCTTTCGATACTGTGCTAATCACTTTAACACTTTCTTTGTCTTTGAATAAATTTGTTACGTTTTCTAAGTTTTTCATTTTTAATCTCCTTTGATAAATTAATATGATATCTTGCTTGATAAGTTATAATGATTGACTTTGTTTTTCTTAGTTGATATGATAGTAGCACTTAGAAAATATATTGTCAATAACGCAAATAAATATGAGGAGGTAAGAAAAATATGAGTGAGTGTAAAGCTGAACACTGCCCATGCAATGACGAATGTCCTTTGCATACAGCACTTAAACGTATCGGTGGCAAATGGAAAATTCCTATTATATGCGTGTTATCCGCCGAAAAAGGAATCAGATATAATGAACTAATGAAAAAAGTGAATGGCATCACGAATACAATGCTCGCTTCTTCGTTAAAGGATTTAGAAAAAGATGGTTTGATAACAAGAGTGCAGTATAATGAAATGCCGATCCGTGTAGAATATTTTATAACCGAGAAATCTAAAGAACTCATCCCAGTATTGCAATCCCTTGCAGTTTGGGGAATGAATTAGTGAGAAATGATATATCACATTACCCATAATATTCCGAAAAGATACTTGTATAAGGATAGCAGAAATAACTTCGATATAATCGTGAGCGCACGATAGCTCCTTAGTGCCTCGATTTAAATAATGAAATAACCTATTGACATTCCACCTTACAGGATAGTTTATAATACTTTTAGAGAGGAGGCAATCATGTATAAAATCAGTGAATTTTCAAATATCACAGGCTTAACAGCTAAGGCATTAAGATATTAAAACAAATCGAAAGACAAAAACATGTTGTTAAAAAACTAAAAGAAAAAACTATAAATATTGTTAAGGAGAATATTAAAATGGATTACAAATTTGAAATAAAGGAAGTTGCACCTGCGCGTGTGATTTCTATCAGAGAGAAATTAATTTGGAATAATATCTCAGTTGATACTTCCATTAGGATGATTGTGATGTGTCTTACTTTTGCAGGCTATTTAAAAATATTTTTAAATAGCCTTGACTTTTTTGCTTGATAGGAGTATAATCTATTTAAAGAAAGTTTTAAATAGGTGGTGATGCAATGGGCTTAGTTAATGTTTTTAAAGTTTTATCTGATCCTCTAAGGAGAGAAATTTTGCAAGAATTAAATAATGGTAGACTTTCCGCAGGTGAAATTTCTGAAAAGTTTAATATTACTCCTGCTGCACTTTCTTATCATTTAAAATTGCTAAAAAATGCTGACCTTGTTATGGAATATAAGCAAAAGAATTTCATATACTATGAAATTAACGCAAGTGTTTTTGATGAGCTTATACTATGGATAAACCAATTTGGAGAGAGGAATTAGTTATGAAAAAATCAAGCACAAAACTTATGTGGACAGCTACTTTTATATATATCGTAACTTTAGGAATAGCTCTTGTTTTTTTACCAGAAAAAATACCAGCACACTTTGATTTCGCAGGAAATATCACAAGATATGGTTCAAAATACGAAATGTTTATTTTGCCATTAACTACACTTTTAATGAATTTAATATTTTATTTAAGCATTCTATCAATGAGAAAAAAAGCAGAAAAAACAACTGATGAAAAAGAGATTAAATCTCTGCATCAAAATGAAAAAATATTATGCTATATAGGTATCCTTCCTGTATTTATTTTCGGCGCAATTAATGTCTCAATGTACATTACTGCTATTAACAATGCTAATGGTGAAATTAGTGCAGTGATAAATAACGATATTGTATTTTTTTCTGTCAATATCGCCCTTGCTATTATTTTAATACTTACCGGTAATATAATGCCAAAATTCAAACAAAATGCAGTAATAGGTGCCAGAACAAAGTGGACACTGAAAAGCGAAGTTGTTTGGGTAAAAACAAATCGTGCTTGTGGTAGAATGTTTGTTGTTATGGGATTTATTTTGGCGATTATTAATGCTTTTAGTGTAGAAATAGCGGGTATTTCTATTATAGTTATGCTTTTACTTAGTACTATTTTTGTGATTGGATATTCTAAAAAAGTCTATAACAATTTAAAAGAATAATTTTCATATTTGCCACACCAATGTTAGTCACCAAACTAATTATCCAAAATTAAACCATCTGTAGAAATAGTCACTACTTGCCAAGGTATGAATTTACCACTTGCTTTAAGAGCATTTACAGTAGCATTTTCTATTCCACCACAGCAAGGCACTTCCATTCGCACCACAGTGACGCTTTTAATATTGTTATTTGCAATGATTTTTGTAAGTTTATCTGTGTAATCTCCCACATCAAGTTTTGGGCAACCAATTAAAGTCACCTTATTTTTCATAAATTCATTATGGAAATTTCCATAAGCATAAGCTGTGCAATCCGCTGCGATTAAAAGATGTGCATTATTAAAATAAGGTGCATTTTCAGGTACAAGTTTTATCTGCACAGGCCATTGTCTAAGTTCTGATACAGCCTGACTTGTAGGAATGCTTACAGTTTGCTTTTTGGGTTTTATCTCTTTTGAATTGCTCCCTGGACAACCACAAGGCAGTGGTTTATCATTTTTAATCGCAATATCTTTATCCGAAAAGCTAATTGCATTTACAGGGCATACAGGAAGACAGTTTCCAATACCATCACAATAATCCTCATGAGTTACTTTTGCTTTTCCGTCGATAATCTCAATAGCACTTTGCTTGCAAGCATTAGCACAAAGCCCACAACCCACGCATTTTTCTTCATCAATTTCTATAATTTTCTTCCTCATTATTTCATTCTCCCAAATTTCATTTCTTTTTTATCCTCATCGTATTTTTTCCGCTTCCCAGTAACTTCTGATATTTCAATCTTCCAAACCGCTGTTCTTTTAAGGCTTTTTTCGATAGCCATTTCAAACTCAGGCATATTAGTAGGTGTGTGTCTTAAACATAGCAATTTAAGTGCATCAATCTTTTCCATTTTGTCTAACACTTCAAATGCCCTGCCTTTGATAATTGCCGACTCGTATTCTGTGGTAAACTTATCAGGTATTCGGTAGGTATCACCCACACAGCTTACACAGACATTATTATTTAGATTTAAGCTTTCGGTTTTTGCTCCATCATTTGCACAGTGAAAGTAGATAATATCATCCTTTCTCACAATACTTATTGGAACACAATAAGGCATACTTTCTTTATCTATCATACTAATAACTGCCCATTCGCACTTGTCACTAACACCCAAAGCAAATTCTTTTGGCATTTCTCTGTCTTTTCTTCTCATATCACTCATAAAATTAACCTCCTTGACTAAGTTTATTTCATTATAGTATAATTGAATTAACGTTTCCGTTGTCTAAACAACATAAGGGAGGGGTATGCAAAAAAAATATAATAAAATTATAAACAATAAGCTTTTTAGTAATATTTCAGAAAAAGATTTTTACTCGATGCTTAATTGTCTTGGTGCTTTTGAGAAAAGCTATGGAAAAAATGAAGTTATTCTAAACGAAGGTGATAGTATAAACTTTGTTGGAGCAGTGCTAGAAGGTTCTGTAAAAATAGTCAAAACAGATTGCGATGGTAACGAGTCGATTATTGCCGAAGTTTTAGACGGTGATATTTTCGCCGAAGTATTTGCTTGTGCAGAAATTTTTAGAAGTCCTGTGTCAATTATCTCTACCACCCAAAGTAAAATTTTATTTTTTGATTACCGAAAAATAATTACAGCTTGCAGTTCATCTTGCGTTTTTCATCAAAAACTGATTTCAAATATGCTAAATGTCGTTGCAAATAAAAGCTTATATCTTAACAGAAGAATAGATATAATTTCTAAAAAATCATTAAGAGATAAAATAATAACATATTTTTATTACGAAAGTATGGGGCGAAAGCATTTTTCTATTTCTATGAATAGGGAAGAGCTTGCTAGTTTTTTATGTGCAGATAGAAGTGCATTATCAAATGAGCTTTCAAAAATGAAAAAAGATGGAATAATCGATTATGCTAAAAATGAGTTTATCTTATTAAAATAAAACAGATACTATTTTTAGTAGTATCTGTTTTTCAGACTTACTATACTCCCACTATATCCCAGTTAATACTCGCATTAGGTAGTGAAAATAAGTCTTGATAAATTTTGAAACAACTATACATTTTTTGTATAATGGTAGTAACTTTAATTCAGTAGGTGATTTATGACACATTAATAAACAGCTTCTTTTCAAACAAACAAAAATCTTATGGACTTTAGGATTAGTAATATGTTCTGCAATTCATTTTTGCATTTCGTATCTGATGGTATTGGAAAGGTTTTAGCTGTATCCTTTGCTAAAAATGGATACACTATTCACATACTTGGGCGAAACGAACAAAGACTGAGTTCAGCTTTAAAACTTGTAAAATCTGCAAACCCACAAGGCGAACATAAAACTTTCAAAGTTGATTTATCATCAGTAGAAAATAATAACAAGTTTTTAGAACAATACAAAGCGAGATATCAAAATCTTGATCTACTCGTTTTAAATGCTAATGCATTACCGAACAAACCAATACTCACTATTGATGGTATTGACCAACCTTTTATGGTTAGTTTTATATCTCGAAATATGTTTAGCCTTGCACTTGAAGAAATGCTACAAAACACCGAGAATTCAAGAGTTACACATATTGGTGGTGCAACAATGGTTTCGCATATTCTGTATGACCGTTTGAACTTAGCAAACTATGGTGGACTTAAAGCCACTGGAATGGGATTTACAGCTGATAATTTGTTTGTAAACTTTGCAAATAAAAATTCACTTGTGAATACTCCACACGAATTTTTGAGCCTGGTATTGTAAACACAAACACAGTTAAAAGCCAAAATAAAATTACACTGGTGCTATCTTCTATGTTTGGAATGGTCGAACCAGAGATTGCAGGAGACATTGTTGCAAATTATATATTAGAAACTATCTCCAAACAAATAATTGGAAAGTATTATAATAGAAAAGGTGAAAAACTTCCCAAGAAAGTCATACTAGATGGTAATAATGAATTTACAAATGAATTTATAGGTAAATAGCTGACGCTTAAAGTCACCACAAATTAAGTGGTGACTTTTCCGTTATATCCCAATTATACTTCAGTTAATACTTGCATTAGGATAGTAAAAAAGATGAATCAGTTGATTCATCTTTAAAGTGATTGCATTTATGTTTATAGTTAAGCAATTTCGAGATTAAGAACATTTTTCTTGATGTTAGGTTTATCTGGTTCATTTTTTTCAAAAGCTTTTTTTGATACATTAAAATATAAGATAAGTGCTAACACTAATGCTGAAATATCTGATACCGGTTGAGCGAAAACTAATCCATCAACACCAAATGTTGCATTTAGAAGAAAAACCATTGGAATATACACAAGTCCTTGTCTACTGATATTTACAATGAGTGAAGCAGTGGCAGCACCTGCTGCTTGTAGTGCATTTGAAATTACAAAAAGTATTCCAAATAGTATACTTGTTGATAGGAGAATTTGCGAGAAGGAGAGAGCATAATCAAAAGCTGCCGGATCACTTAAAAATCCTCCTACTATTTGCTCTAAGCCAATATAACAACCGATTGTCAAAACGCCACTCAATACAAATGCAAAAGAAAGTGAAAATTTCATAATATCGCTGTATCTTTTTCTATTTCCGGCACCGACAGTATATCCTAATAATGGTTGAACTCCTTGTCCTAATCCTATGCAAAGCATACTTGTAATCATAGTAACTTTCATAGCAACACCAATACCGGCTAATGCTAAATCGCCATACTCTGACATTTGCCCATTTAAAATCATTTGAGAAACACTCATAAGGATAGTTGAAAATGATGCCGGCACACCAATCGTTAAAACATTTGAAAGAATACCGTTTGAAGCCGAGAAATCTTTAATTTATGTGCTATAATTGCTTGATATAGATACTATGATTGGGAGTTTTTATGAAGATTTTAATAGTAGACGATGAAAAAGATATAAGAGGCCTAATAAAACTTTATTTGGCTAGTGAAAATTAAGAACTTATCGAAGCTGAAAATATGGGAAAAGGTGCAGCGATAAAGACCGCTGTTCGATATGTTAGCGAAAATATGCCCCAAATAGACGGCATTATTACTGCCGATGCGAATGGTCAGCATTCTGTTAGTGACGTATTGAGAATAGATGTCGCTCTATCCGAAAACGAGGATAGTCTTGTTTTGTGTGTCCGCAAATTTGACGAAAATACGCCGACACGAAGTATGCTTGGTAACCGTATATCGGCAAAGACACTTAAGTTATTGTATGGTATCAATCTCGAGGATACGCAAACAAGGTTAATTCAGTGATATATTTAAAGACTTATTAAACGACTCTGCTGTTAAGAATATGGAGACGATGACACAGCATGTAAAAGACGTGTTTTAAACGGTTCCATTTGCTCTAAATTTTCGGATATACTCCCTAGCAATTTCTTTCATTGCGTTGATGGAGGCTGTTGTGAAGTCGTCACAAAAAGTGCCTGGAGTTTTTACTTCCGCAGCAACTTTGCTTATGGCTTCTCTATTTGCTACTTGTAGGTGAGAATTTACATTTATTTTTCGTACACCGAGGTCTATCGATTTTTCCACATCTTTGATCCCAGAGCCCCCATGTAACACTAATGGAATTTTTGCCTTTTGTTGTATTTCTGCTAGAATATCGTGATTAATTTTTGGGGGTTTACTGTACATACCATGCGCATTGCCTACGCTTACAGCGAGTAAGTCTACATGTGTTTTTTGTACAAACTCAGCTGCATTATCCGGATCTGTTAGATCATCTGTATATCCTTCGTTGCGCGCAAAATCCCACTTAATACTGCCTAGTTCTGCTTCTACCGAAACGCCCACAGAGTGAGCGAGTTTTACTACTTGCGAGGTGATTTGTACATTTTCATCAAAGGGAAGATGTGAGCCATCAATCATTACCGATGTGAAACCGTTTTGAATTGCTAAAACTATTTCCTCCATGCTTTTTCCATGATCGAGATGAAGAGCTACGGGAACTTTCATTTTAGACGCTACCTTTAGGATTGCAGGGCAGATATAATCACCACCTAAAAAATTCAAAAACTTGGGGGTAAGCGACATTATTATAGGTGATTTTTCTTCTTCTGTCACTTGCGACAGTGCTTTAAATGTCTCCCAACATGTAATATTGACTGCAGGCACCGCATAATTTCCATTTTGTGCATCTGTTAGCATTTTTTCAAGATTTACAATAGCCATTTTTATTACTCCTTTTTTGTAAATTAATTATTGGAACATTATAGCAATAACATCATTATTCAAAACTACATAGTTTTTTGTACATTAGATATTTCTCTTCATAGTACGATTTGTTAGAAGGTATCGGTTCAAATGTTTTACTAATAGGAGCTTTTATACATGCGTCTTCGTGTGATTTGTATACACCTATTCCTACAAGGGTGTTTAGTGCCATTCCTCTTGCAGTAATTTCCTCCACGGATGATGTATGTAGTGTAAATCCTGTAATATCTGCAAATATCCTACATATTCCATCACTTTTTGATCCACCACCTACGAGCCATATTTCTCGTGCATTTTCGTACCCCATAATATTTTGTATGTTCTCGTAGTGCGCAAATGCAACCCCTTCATATACTGCCCTTATAATATCCGCCCTTCCATGATGGGTACGGAGACCAGAAAACCTTGCATTTGCATGCTCGTTTTGTGGTTTGCCGAATATGTGAGGCACAAAACAGACGGAAGTTCTTGGTACATCAATTAACATTTTTTCTATATCCACATAGGATATTTCAGGATACATTAGCTCACGCATATTATCTAAAACAGCACCAGAGCTTCCATCAAACTTTGCGTAAACTTCGTAGCCGGGTACAATATGCTCAAACCCGCTTGTATTTACATTCTTTTCTTTTTTTGCAGGTAATGTATTGGTACCCCAAGTACCCATTATAGATACAATAGAATGTGGACTAAGTGTACCCGTACCATATGGGAATGTTTGCAAGTCATGTGCACCACACACTACAGGGGTGCCTTCGAGAAGTCCTGTTTTTTGAGCTGCTATTTTTGTGATTGTACCTATTTTAGTATGCGAGGACATTATTTGGGGGATTTTGCCTACCATTTCATCGACACCAAGCATTGTAAAGCCTTCTTTGTAAAGGCTTAAGTCACTTTTTCGCAAGAGCCCTGCGGAACTTGCATCGGTGATATCGGTATAGGCTTTACCGCAGAGATTTAGATTAATCCAATCTTTGGAAAAGAGTATTTTATCAATTTTCGAGTAAATATCAGGTTCCATTTGCTTAATCCAACGTAACAATACAAGAGGTTTATCGGGCATTAACGTTGCAACGGTGTCTTCTTTGTACTTTTGCGCAATACCTCGAGCTCTAATCTTTTCAACTTGTTGTTCCATACGTGTGTCTAGGGATAATATTCCTTTGCGTAGTGGTTTTGTATCCTTATCTACAATATAAAGGCCACTTCCTTGACCTACAACTCCCACTCCTTGAATTTGTGCAGAGGTAGATAAATTGGATGTAGCTTTTTTTATTACATCATATACTTCCTCAATCATCACTTGCATGTCTACTTCTGCACTACCATTTTCGTCAAATAGGGGTTTTTGGTTGATTTTTCTATAAACTGCAACTTCATTACCCATGCTATCAAAGATGACCGCTTTTGTGTTTGTGCATCCTCTATCTATCGCCAATACGTATTTATCCATATTACATCATACTCCTATGTATTTGTTCTATTTAATAAGCATGGTATTTTGTAGCAGAAAAGTCAATACTTTTCTACTATATAAGATTAATTTGTGTTCTTGATAAAAGTAATACCTATGTAGATTTCTAGTGAAGAAAAATTAGGATAGTTGTAAGTTATCTTTTTCTACTTTTAGCGTTCTATAAATAGTGGTTGCTGTGTCAATTAGAATTAATACTGCGATTATAAACGGGAAAAAGTTAATGTAACTTATCGAAATATCGCTT
This sequence comes from uncultured Oscillospiraceae bacterium, assembly GCA_964367585.1. Classification (GTDB taxonomy): domain Bacteria; phylum Bacillota; class Clostridia; order Peptostreptococcales; family Anaerovoracaceae; genus CAYJGJ01. The sequence continues at coordinate 405,099 of CAYIYH010000001.1, read as the reverse complement.
TTCATAGCAAAGTCGATAAATTCATCTGTAATAATGTTATTTCCATTAAATATGTACAAGAATCCGGCTATCGAAATACAATTGGTTATGATGCTTACTATCATAACTCTTTTTGTATATCGCCCATCTACTATTTTAATAACACTATCAAAGACACCTACAACTCCAATTAGCAAAATAATATACCAAGTATTTCTAATAAAATCTACGTTTAATACGGGAATAACATCATCAAATTCAGTAAATCCAACAGCTAATATTTGAGGTGAAACTAAGAAAATAATAGTAACGACGATAGTTGCAACTATCGTAATAACACTTTCAACCAAGCTTATTCTTTCTTTTTTCTTTGGTACAGGAGGCAGAGTATCACTTTGAAATTCTTTTAAATCAAATGACTTTCTCTCTAAAATCACAAAAACAATAGTCATCGCTCCGATTAATGATAGCCCAACTGAAAAAATATCACCAAACAAACTGAATATTCCTGATACAGCACTTACATTATTAACCAATATATTTATTGCAGTAGAAAGCGAAAATCCTAGTACTACTGCCAGCAAAATAATTTTTAAAAAGGCCATGTATTTAATAAGATAAACGCCACTAATAAGTGATTTTTGCTTTCCTAGCCCATATTGAACACCTATTTCTTCTGGGGTGCCTAGTTCAGCTAAAACTACTCTTACATCTTTTTCACTAGGAACTATGTCATCACATCTTTCATCAAGCATATCATCTATAATTGAACGAAGTTCGTTTATTATATCTTTCTTTTGTCTATAGGGTAGGTGTTTTGAAACTGCATATAAATATCTTTCAATTAAATCATTATTCTTTTCCATTATTCATATCTCCTTTTAATAAATTGTTTATGTTGTTTGAATAGCTTTCCCAGTGAATTTTCATTTTCCCCAAAACTTCTGTTCCCATAGGGGTTATAATATAGTATTTTCTCGGTTTCGCTTCAGTAACTTCCCACTTGCTTTCGAGTAACCCTTGAGCTTCTAATCTTCGCATTAAAGGGTATAGCGTGTTGCCTTCAATTGGAATTCCATTTTCTTCTAAAGTTTTAACTAGCTTATATCCATAAGTTGGTTCTTTTAACTGACTTAAAACTAAAATAGTAAGGCTTCCTCTGCGGAGTTCAAGCATTAAGCCCGATATAATTTCTTTTGCATTCATATTAAAATTATTCCTTTCTTAGTCATTCATTCTTTATGCTGTTGCATGTATTATACTGTATGACACACACTATTGTCAATAGTAAAATTGAAATTTGTTAAATTAATCAAAAAATACATTTGATTTTACTTTTTATTTTTCATTTATGATATAATTAACTAATGGAGAGTACGTAGATTTTTAAAAAAGTAGCGGAGAGACTATCAAAGACATGAAATACTTCAAATATAATGCAATTTATATGAATTCACTGGAGAATATAAAATGAATTACAATGATTTAAAAAATATTCCGGGTATAGGAAAGAAGATTGAAATGGTGGGACTATAAAGACTAGAAATTATGATAATGTTAATACGCGTTGCTTGTTGCGCAGGTAGTTTTTGACTATAGTTTAAGCATAAGCAAAAGGAGGTATTTGCTATGTTAAACGAAAATATTAAAGTAATAAGAAAATCAAAAGGACTTTCACAAGAAGAGCTTGCGGTCAAGCTAAACGTAGTTAGACAAACAGTTTCCAAATGGGAAAAAGGATTATCTGTTCCCGACTCAGAGATGTTACTAACTATATCGGAAAATCTTGAAGTCCCAGTAAGTACATTGCTCGGAGAAACCATCGCTGAGATAGACGACAATGAAATAAAAGTAATTTCGGAAAAATTAGAGGTTATTAACTTGCAGCTAGCGCAAAAAGCTGTCATGAAACGAAAAATGCTTCATTTGATATTCATCTTATTTGCGCTAACCGTAGTAATGATATTTATTACAATTGGAATATTTGATTCCATAGATTTAAGATGGGACTATAATGCCCCTGAAATGTCAGTATTTAAAGTGCTATTCCATGCGTTTTCATGGGTGTTTGTGCGAATATCACCAATTCTTTTTCTAGGAGCTATTATTGGAATAGTTTTTACTCGCAAAAGATCATGATGAAAAATTATTTTTAACAAGTAGGTTTGAAATCTTCCAAAAGAGTAATCTCATCAAATTGATTTGCGTATGCATGGACAGCAGGTGTGCCACCGAGGTGCATCAATAAGATTTTGCTTCCTTTTTCAAAGTGGCCCGCTCTAGTTAGTTCTTTGAGTCCACGCAGCGCATTTCCCTCGTATACAGGATCTACTATGATGCCTTCCATTCGAGCAAATTCTTTTATTCCCTCGAATGTGGTAGCATCGGATTCACCGTAATGACTTGTATCACAAGCGATAATATCAAAGTCGTCTTGTGATACACTTGCTTGAATGTTTAACATTTTCAATGTATTATTTGACAATTCTTCTACACGAACTTTTTTGATAATAGTCTCTTCATCATCGGGAATTCCAACTACTTTGGTTTTTGAGCCCATTGCCGCAAGCCCCGCGACTAAGCCTGCTTGTGTACTACTGCTTCCCGTGCAATGAACTATATAATCAAATTCAAAGCCTAGCGCATCACATTGTTCCATTATTTCTACTGCGCAAACCATATATCCTAAACATCCGAGCTCGTTTTCAGATGCCCCTCCTGTAATTAAGTAGGGCTTTTGTCCTTTTGATTCTAAATATTCTCCAAACTCGCTTAGCGGACCTTGATCTTCGATAGGCCTTTCTTTGTTGTCAACATATAAATCTGCTCCAAATATACTACTATATAATATGTTTCCCACCTTGCGGTACATTTCTCCTGCATCTTTTGTCCATTTAAAATGCAGCAAAGCACACTTCATGCCTGCCTTGGCTGCCGATGCTGCCGTTTGTCTCGTGTGGTTTGATTGAATAGCACCTATTGTTGCAAGCGTATCTGCTCCCTTATTTTTTGCATCAGCGATTAGGAATTCTAGTTTTCTAGTTTTGTTGCCACCGCCTTCGAGCCCTGTCAAGTCATCACGCTTCATCCAAACTTCAACATCGCTCAAAGATGCTGAAAGATTTTCTAAAGATTGCATCGGCGTTGGAAGCAAAGCTAGAGGGAAACGCGGATACGAACTTATTTTCTCCATTATTTCTGATTTCATTTCCTTTTTGTACATATTAATCTCCTATTCTCTTTTTAGTTGGGTTGTAGTTATTATTACTTATTTTAAGCCGAGGCTAATGATTTCGCGTATGTCGGTGTCTCGGTAAGTATCCATGATTGCCCCGTGAATTGGTTGTATATTAATTATATTTCAACTTAAAGATAGTTTCTATCAATATATTAATAAATAGTATAAAAATATTGACTAATTATAAAATGGATGTATAATGATTAGTATTAAAAAGATTGAATTTTAAGTGTTTGTTGTGATTAAGTATGCTTGATAATATTAAAATAATAATATTATTATTAAATACTTTAAGTCGAACTAAGGATACAATGTGCTTGTATAATTAGTGTTTGGTAAATAAATATGAAGGAAAAGCTGAAAAAATACGAGCGGTTTTATAATCCCGAGGGGTTTGAGATTTTCGATACCAATACAGACATGGAAGATATGATGTTTCATGGTACACCCGACTTTCCTATTGCCACGTATGCGACACAACTTTCAAAATTAATTTACCAGCACACGCCACCGCATTGGCATAAAGAAATTCAACTTCTTTATGTGCTTGAGGGAAAAGCAAGATTTATGGTAAACAACAATAACTATGAAATCACTAAGGGTGACGGATTGTTTATTAATTCGGGGTGTATACATGGAGTTTACAAAATTGAACCGTATGATTGCGTATATGTTTCGATTAATGTTGGGACAAATATTTTTGTCTCAAAAGAAAACTATATATATACTCAATATTTACTCCCATTTTTTACTGCACAGGAATTGAACTCTATATTGTTAACCACTTCTACTTCATGGCAATGTGATATACTAGACACTCTAAAGGATATATACTCTTCATCAAAAGAAAATATTAGGGCAGATGCATTTGGGAATTATAAATCGATACATAATATAGTTTTTTCGCTAATAACAAATACAGCGAGTGCAACAAAAAGAAGTGTTTCATATAAAAAAGAAGATGAGATTCGTGTTAGGAACATGATCATATATATGAGAAAGAATTATATGGAAAAAATTACACTATCTGATTTGGCAAATGTAAATAACATCAGCAAAGCGGAGTGTTGTCGCAGTTTTAAACGTGTAATTAATATTTCACCATTTGAATATCTGATTTCGTATAGAATAAATGAGAGCATTGTCCTCTTGCAAACTACAGGGTTAAATATAACTGAAATTGCATTAGAAGTCGGATTTAGTAGCACCAGTTATTATATCGAGTGTTTTAAAAGACACACAGGGTTTACTCCCGGGGATCTGAGGCGCAAGGAAAGATAAAATGCCAGCGACGTAGTTCATGAAAAGAGGTAAAGAGTGTTATTGACTACATATTTCTTAAATGCTAGTATTGTATCAGTAAGAAAAAAATAGTCATCAAAATTTGCTTGAAATAAAGCTAGTGCTGGAATTTCAAAATGACAAAGGAGAAAAATAATGAATACTAACGAAACTATGAATAACATTTTAAATCGGCGCAGTATGCGTGCGTTTAAAGGGGAATTGCCGCCTATGGAACAAATGCAGGATATCTTAAAAGCCGCTGAGTGGGCTCCGAGTGCGATGAACCTACAAGAATGTCACATAACACTTGTTACAAAAAGTGAGGCTATAACCGCACTGTATCGTGCGGCCAACGATTGCCTCGACAGCGATACAAAAGAGCGGTTAAAAGCACGGTTTGCAGCGGGTTCTGAAATAAATATTTTTTACAATGCACCGGCAGTTTTTATCATATCAGCAGATAACCCCGACGAACATTACACAAAAATTGACACCGGAATTGTCGCACAAAACATCTGCATCGCTGCAAAATCTTTTAATATCGATACTTGCATTGTTGGACTTGCGATGGAGCTTTTTAAAGTGAACCCTGAGCACGAAGCTCTAAAATCACTTGGAATACCTGCGGGTCATTCACCTATTATTGCCATTGCAGCAGGGTATGGTTGTATGAATATGCCTGCACCGGAGCGTAAAGAAAACAGAACAAACATAGTTTAGGGTACGGTTGGCGAACGTTTCACCAATGTCGCGGTATGAGCAAGGGTAGGTTATTTATATAACACGATAGTATGGAGTTAAGATTATGACGAATTATTCGGAAATAGCAATAAAAAAAATAAGAAAAAATACAATCGAAAATACCACTAAAAATATCTTTTATATCAGAAGTATTTGTCAAGAATATGATATTACCGAAACACGCCTAATTGAAGAACTACTGGGAAAACCAATTACCTTAAATTTTCACCCAGACAGATTGTGTGGAAATGGTAAAGTTATATTGGATAGTCTTTTTGATGACGGAAAATATGAAGGGCAATTTATCACCAAAACAACAAACGGAGGTGATACAGCGTATATAGGTGGTCAACGTTTTAATTGGGAACAAGAGTTGTTTTTCAACTCTTATCCACAAGATTATCTTGAACGTCCTAAATATGGGGCTTTGAATATATTAAATTACTCAGACGGTGCAACACCACGTTTTGGTTCTTGTTATTTTGTGCTAAGTCATAGTGTTGTAGAAAGATGCACGTTTGCGTATGGAGATAGTTCTAATAACCCTAAAGGGTTATGTACAAGTGATACTTTTGACGAAATAATTGTAAAAATTCTTGAAGATATACAAACTAATGCAAAAATATTAAACCAGTCAACTTCTTCAATACAAGAGGGCTTAGCTGTTTTGTTTCATAATTCAAAAAGGACTTTTTTAGGAAGAAGTTTAGACCATTATATAGAAACACATATACACGGTGATATTAACCTTAAAACTGATATTAGAGAGTTTCACATAGATAGTTCTTATCAAAATACATTTATTGAAGAAAAAGCTAAAAAACTATGTGATAAATATGATATAAGTTTAAAGCTTATTCCCAAAAGAGAAATTCGAGTTGATGAGATAAACAAGTTGTTTCGTGGTAATAAAATAAGACCTTTAGCGGAGAGGATAGATACCTTTTTCGGGAATAATAAAGGAGTTATCAATGCTTATTTAATAGGTGAAGCGTCATGTTGTGATAAATCTGATTGGGTTGATATTGGTAATCAATCTGAATTATTCCAATATCTAAAACAACTTTGGCATACAGTAGCTTATTTTGGATAACGGTAAATAAAATGAGCATAATCTGAAAAATAAGGAGAATATTATGAGAAAGCTAAAATTATATATAGCTATTAGCTTAGATGGTTTTGTCGCAGATGAAAACGGAGGTGTTTCCTTTCTCGGTGGTGATGGCAGTGATGAACAAAATTTTGGTAGTTACCCTGATTTTATTGAAACTATTGACACTGTAATTTTGGGTTACAGCACATACAATCAGATTGTAACAGAACTATCACCTGATGAATGGCCTTATAAAGGAAAAACAAGTTATATTCTTACACATAGAGATATTCCGAATAAAGAAGAAATCAACTTTACAAGTAAGGATATTGTACAATTACTAGAAGAACTAAAAAAATCCGAAGGCAAAGATTTATGGCTCTGTGGTGGGGCGAATATTGCTATGCAGTTCCATGAACTTGGGTTGATAGATGAATATACATTGTCAATAATACCTATTATTTTAGGCGGTGGAGTAAAGCTTTTTACTAATACTGATTTTGAAACTAAGCTAAAATTAAAATCAACTACAAGTTACAATGGAATTGTTGACGTAGTTTATGAAAAAAGGTAGTATCGATAAGATATGAACATTGCATGAGGGAGGAATTTTATTTTGACATCGAACACTTCAAAAAATGAGGGAAGCTTTCTTTCAACTGCGCCTATTGGCAGGCTTTTTTTCAGGATGGCTATTCCTACAATCACTGCACAACTTATCAATATGCTCTACAACCTTGTAGATAGAATGTATATAGGACGTATAGAAGATGTTGGTGCATTAGCACTGACAGGAGTCGGCATTTGTATGCCGATTATTTTTGTTATTTCCGCTTTTGCAGCACTTATCGGCTATGGTGGTGCACCGCGCGCATCGATTTTTCTTGGAGGAGGCGACAATAATGCCGCAGAAAAAGTGCTTGGTAACTGTTTCACTTCCCTCTTTATTATCTCGTTGATATTAACACCTATAACCGTGATTTTTTCGGAGGAATTCTTGCTTTTGTTCGGTGCGAGTGAGGATACAATCGAATATGCGACAAGTTATCTAAACATATATGCTTTCGGTACTATTTTTGTGCAGATGGCTCTCGGAATGAATTCTTTCATCACTGCACAAGGATTTACTCGAATAAGTATGTGCGCAATTCTACTCGGTGCAGTCACAAATATCATTTTAGACCCTATTTTTATTTTTGGCCTGAATATGGGAGTTAAAGGGGCGGCACTTGCAACCGTAATCTCACAAGGGTTGTCTGCGTTTTTTGTTATCAGTTTTCTTTTTTCTCGACACAGTAACCTCAGAATACGCACGAAAAATCTTCGTCCCGATATGAAAGTCATTTTATCATGCGTTGCGCTTGGTTTTTCTCCGTTTATTATGCAAATCACAGAGAGTATAACAATAATTAGTTTCAACTCTTCGTTGCTTAGATATGGTGGTGATATCGCTGTCGGTGCAATGACTATTTGTACATCGTCAATGCAGCTTGTAATGTTACCGTTGCACGGACTATCGCAGGGCGCACAGCCAATTACTGGATATAACCTTGGTGCTGGGAATGTTGACAGGGTTAGAAGAGTTTATAAAACTCTATTAATGTCGGCGGTGGTTTTTACTACATTGATGTGGTTATTTATCATGTTTTTCCCGCAAGTATTTGCTGGGATGTTTACAGAAGATGCTGCACTTATTGAGTATTCGAAATTTGCACTGAGAATATATATGGCAGGCACGATAACTAAAGGATTTATGATACCGAATCAAATGACGTTTCTTGCCATTGGATGCGCAAAAGAATCTGCTTTTGGTGCAATTATGCGAAAAGTCATATTGCTGATTCCGCTTATATATATATTGCCAGTTTTTTTCGAAAACAAAGTTATGGCGGTGTTTTTGGCAGAACCGATTGCTGATGTATCTGCGGCGATATTCACAGCAATTTTGTTTTATTTTACATTTAGACGTGTATTAAAAGGAGTTGAAACGAAAAAAGAGTTCGAGGAATAGTGTGCGATGACACTAAGTGTAAAAACGCTTTGATGCAGTCAGTTATGAAAAGAGGTAATCATGGCACGAAAAAACTACCTAATAGGAATTGTTATTATAGCTTGCATAGTTATGGGTATTGTAGATGCAATTATACAGCCTGAATATGCTGTAAAATCCGTTATCAAAATCGTTACATTTCTTTGCTTGCCCACCGTTTATTCTTTGTGGGATAGACAAACAAATTTGAAATCGCTATGGATACCGAAAAAAGGCGGTCTTTTGTTTGCCGTAGGATTGGGAATAGGCATCTATATCCTAATCGTCGGGGCATATTTGCTTCTGCAAAATATCTTTGATTTTTCGGCAATCACATCAACGCTAGAGAGCACTATAGGTGTTGACACTGGAAACTTTGTTTGGGTCGCTTTGTATATATCGTTTGTAAACTCACTGCTGGAAGAGTTTTTCTTCCGCGGGTTTGCATTTTTAACCTTGAAACGTATCTCCTCAAGAAAATTTGCTTACTGTTTTAGTTCTTCGGTTTTCGCTTTGTATCACATTGCGATGATGATTGGATGGTTTGGCATTGAATTGATTCTACTTGCATTAATCGGCCTATTTGTTGGAGGGTTGATTTTTAACTATTTTAATGAAAAAACAGAAAATATCTATATATCGTGGTTGATACATATGTGCGCAAACTTTGCAATCAACACGGTTGGTTTTATTTTATTTGGAATCATTTAGAATAATAGTGGTAAAGTAATTTGTGAGCGGTAAAGTAACTGCCGAAGGGGAAAAATGAAGTTAGTAATATCTGATGCCACAAATACAAATTTAAATATTGAAGGTGCTAATGTGCTTATCGAAAATAATGGAATAATAAAACCGTGCAGGGGATGTTTTGCCTGTTGGATCAAAACGCCGGGAAAATGCATTATAGCAGATGGTTATGAAGAAATGGGGAAATTGCTGAGCCAATGTACAGAGCTAATAATTGTAAGCGAATGTATTTATGGAAGCGTTAGCCCTTTTGTAAAAAATGTGATGGATCGTTCCATTCCATATATTCATCCCAATTTTTCCATTCGAAATGGTGAAATGCATCATAAACGTAGATATAGTAATATAATAAAAATTTCCTCGTATTTTTATGGTGAAAATATCACCGATGCGGAAAAAATGACCGCTAGTAAACTAATACAAGCAAATGCGGTGAATTTTGACGGTGAAGCAGGGCAGATTGAATTTCTGAATAATAAATGTGACTTGGAGGAAATATCTCTATGAAAATTGCTATGATAAACGGTAGCCCAAAAGGTAAGAGAAGTGCAAGCAATCTGTTTCTTCAAGAGCTGCAAACGTGCATATCAATAGATGCGGAGTTCAAAATATTCTCTTTTAACAAACCTCAAATTAATGACTCAACACTTGAGGAGCTGAGTCACTGCGATGTGCTCATATTCGCATGCCCACTCTATGTTGATGGAATACCATCGCAATTGCTTTCTTGTCTGTATCAAATGGAAAAAGCGGGGATGCGCAATAAAAATATCGTGGTGTACGGAATTGTAAATGCGGGCTTTTATGAAGGTAAACAAACTGAAATCGCGTTGCAGATACTGGAAAACTGGTGTAATAAAATGGAGTTTCATTGGGGAATGGGTGTTGGGATAGGTGCAGGTGGTGCTTTTCCTCGAATTGCATCGAAGCCACTTGGAAAAGGCCCAAAAAAATCTGTTGGCGCAGCGTTTAATACTTTGAGTGAAAATACTAAAAACAAGAAAACATCTGATAACCTTTATGTTTCAATTGATTTCTTCCCGCGTTGGCTATACAAAATGTACGCTGAATCAGGTTGGAAACGTGTTATTAAACGAAACGGTGGAAAAGTAAAAGATTTAGATTGCAGATATTGAATTATTAATATCTTCAAATATATAATTAAAGGACAAACTTTCACTGAAATGTCAGTACGCGAAAGATTTCGATATAAATAGCACGTACTCATACAAAGTGAAAGTGCACGGCAGGTAGAACGATAAATAATCCTTCTAAAATATAATTGAGACGATGTGGGGTTATTTTTATAACATTCAAGCATTCTACGAAACGTAGAGCTTTTAATTACAGGTATTCTACGGAGCGTGTGTGTTATTTTCTTAATAAACTCTGTATAATAAGTGTGTAAGGAGGAAAAATATGAACCAAATTGAAATAGGTAAGTTTATTGCCAAAGAACGCAAATTAAAAAATTACACACAAAAACAATTATCGGAAAGGCTTGCTGTCAGCGACAAAACAGTATCTAAATGGGAATGTGGAAATGGGTTCCCGGAAGTATCACTTCTACTTCCATTATGTAATGAATTAGATATTACTGTAAATGAGCTTTTATCGGCAAAGCGATTATCTGACGATAATTATAAACAGAAAGCTGAGGAAAATATTATGAATTTAATTAAAGAAAAAGAAGAAAATCAAAAAAAGTGGAAATCAATGATAGTAACTGGAGTTATTTCCATTGTTTCATTTATTACATTAATTATGATTGTGACACTTTACACAGAAGTAATTAGTTTACCAGCTAAAATAATAATTATTATTATTGCTTGTTCAATCTTTATCGTAGGGCTTTATTCAACAATGCAAAATGAGAGAACTATAGGATATTACAAATGTTCTAATTGTGGCACATTATTTGTTCCTGCAGTGAGAGATTATACTTTTGCTGTTCATATGGCATCTACAAGAAAACTTAAATGCCCTCATTGTGGTATTAAAAAATATTGTAAAAAAGTAATGTCAAAAGATGAATAATCCTGTTATGAGCATAACGTGAAGAAACAAAAAACTAGTATATTAAAACGAAAAACAAAATAATTAATCTTTGAAAATCAAAAAGGAAATAAGAATGTCCACTCTTAAAATCGAAAATTTGAATAAGTCCTTTGATAATTTTAACATACTAAAGAATATTAATTGTATTTTACCGAGTGGTACAATAACTGGTTTGATAGGCAATAATGGTGCAGGAAAAACCACGTTAATAAAATGCCTTACATCGTTTTATGAAGATTATACAGGAGAAATATCGATTGGAAATACTTTTAATATTACTGCAGATAAAATTTCATATATCCCCGATATCCCAGTGTATTACGAAGAATTGACTTTAGGTGAACACGCTCGATTTATTTCGGCTATGTATGGAAATTCTGAAAAAGTCGATGGACTTATTGGAAAACTTGATCTGAGAAGCTATTTAAATAAATTTCCTCAAGAATTATCTAAGGGTACTTTGCAAAGAATGATGATATTATTGGCGTTATTACGCAAATATGAATTACTCATTGCAGATGAACCATTTAGCGGATTAGATCCTACCCAGGTTTTAAATGTAAAGAATCTATTTCTATCAGAAAAAAATCAAGGAAAGACAGTTCTTATATCATCACATCAGTTGAATATAGTGCAAGAAATATGTGATAGGTTTATTATTATTGATAATGGAAATATTGTATATGAAACTCCGAACCCTGATAATTCAATGGAATCTTCAAATGAGAATATAGAGGAACTATACCATAAGTTCTTCATTGAAGACTCTAATGATAAAGAAGGCAACGATGAATAGTATTATAATAAGAAACCACATAAATATATTGATAAGCCGATGGAAATCATTGTTGATAAATCATAAACTATTTTTTATTGCGGCGATTGTTGGAATAATTTTCATGTTTCCAACATTGTACGGAATGTACGTCGCAAATCAGCATATAATTTGGCAAGTATCCAATATAATTATTTTATTAGGCGCTATATCTATATGTTTGTTTGGATTGTTTAGTAAAAAGCATGTAATAAAAATTCATCATGCAGATGTTTTTTACTTGTTTCCTGATGCCTTGAAAGAAAAGCTAATTAAAATATTCATTATTCCAAGAAGTATCATATTTTTACTAGTCGCTACTGCAATATGTAATTTGCTCAATGAATATGCGACAATAATAGATGTTTTCTTGCTTTTTTTAATCATAAATGGTGCAATGGTACAAAATTTAATTTTGTACCATTCGTTGCCATTACGAAGTAATAGGCTTTTATTATTCATGGTAAATATTTCAATTGTCCCTGCCTATCTTTATAATCAAATTCAAATAGTTATATGTGCTATTTTCTTTGTATTTAATTTATTGCTTATGTATAAATTTGCAAAAACAAGGCTCAACAGAGAGAAGCTATTACAAGAAATGATGATGTATGATAAGATACAGCACTCAGCAAGGATTAATGACTTTGGAGAAATGCAAGTGATTCAGATGGAGTATAGTGCGATAAAAAAGCGAGTTGTCACGTTTTTAAAGAACTTAAGTTATGAAAATGCAATTATACAAAAAATAATATTAAACATAAGGCGGATTGATTTTAACGTATTACTTTGCATGATTATCATATATTTCATCAGTGCTATAATAAACCTATTGTATTTAAAAATGGATATAATAGTTATGGGTTTTTTAGCAGTAGTTCTTATCAATATAACAGAAATACTAAGCAGTAAAAAAGAATTACTATATAAAAAAGCAAAGGCAGGATTGTTTTTACCTTATTCCAGGAAATCAATCACACTAGCGTATGTTAAAGTGAATTTAAGTTTATCGGTAATTCCTACGATAATTACAGTGATTGTTTTCGAAAGTTGCATAGTGATAAGCATGCTTGCATTCTTATGTTATTCTCTTTTTGTGTTTAGTAGTTATTATGTTGGAAAGAACAAAGCGGTTAAGTTAGTAGGTAATTTAATAATTGTGATAATATCATATGTTTTCGTGTTTATATAAAACGAAGTGGTGGAAAAATAAAAGATTTAGATTACAGATATTGAATTATCAATAACTTAACAGTTTAGTTGGGGGGGGAATATGCAAGAACTACAATTTATACTTGGACTACTAGTCATTTTAGGCTTAATAGGTGTGATAATAAGCTTTATTAGAGAAAAATATAAACCATGGCGTAAGTCAAGCATAATTATGTGGATAATATTTCTTGTGCTTTTTATAATTTCGTTCGCATCAGATGTGCTCACAGTGGGAGTAATTATATTGGCTGCAGGGGTAATCTTGTTTCTTTCACTATTAAAAGAAATAAACTATGTATTGAAATGTTCCGAGCGTATCGAAGCGACTGTAATAGCCACGGAAATAAATCAGAAAAATGGTAAACAATATATAGCTCCTGTCTTCCAATATATAATTAATGGACAAACATTCACTGAAATATCAATACGCGAAAGATATCGATATAAAAAACCAAGACATGAAATTGGATTACAGTATAAAGTTTACGTCAATCCTAAAATTCCGACTGATATAGTTGAACGAAGAATGATAAAATTTAGTGATATTGTAATGCTACTACTTTCAGTTTACATGATTGGTGGCGGATTTTTTGCATTATATATTTTTTTAAAGAATATTTTCCTTTAGTATTGCTAATAAAAATTATCGTTAAGTAGCTTGTGACTCGTGTTTTTGTGAAAAAAATTTAGATGTATGATACATGAAATCATACAAAAAAGGTAATATAAATTGGGGAAGAAATGATAACACAGTGGAAGGAACTAGATGACATGAAAAGAATATTAGTTTTACTTATTATAGGCTTTGTAGCGGTTATCATAACCGGATGTACTACTGGAACAGATCAGGAAGGTGTAAAAGTGGAACCGGGAGAACATATTGAAACAAAACCGGAAATATTCACTTTGGATGCTATTAGTAAGATTGATTTTGTATTTTACAATGATGAAATTGCAATTGATGATTTCGATGGAAGAAATATTTATATCAGTACATGGCATGACAGTAAAAGTGCGGTTATAGATTTAGAAGGAAATCTTGTAGTGCCTTGGCAAGAAGGGAATTTAGATATCGATTATGCAAAAGACGATGTTTTTTGTGTTTCTTACTATGATAATATCCAGAATGAAGAGTTAAATGGAGCAAATGATGTTGCAGCAGAAACGAGCTATAATTTTTATGTAAAAAATCACGGATTTATGTATGATGAACCTCTGGCCGATCTGTTTTATACGCCGGAGTTTATAGATGGATATGCAATGCTGCATGGACACGATGGAGAAAAGGAGTTTGCAATATTTATTGATAGCGAAGGCAATGTGGTAAGAGAAATATACCCATCAGATGATAAATATGCTCATTTAGAATTTCACGGAAGATATATTTACTATCGTGACGGATTTGGAGAAGATGGCGATTATAAGTATATTAATGAGGATATTATAACAGGAGAGATACTTAATGATAATCCGTTTGTAATTGATGATAGATATAAAGAGTTCTTTTCCGATGAAGCATTAATTTACAAAAATAATACAGACAAGGCAATTGTAACGGAGGGTGAAAACAGGGGATTGTATGATTTAACGAATGGGGAAAAGATACAAGATTTAGAATATGATATGATGCATATAGAGTATCATTTAAAAGATACATATTATGTAAAACTAGTGCAGGATGATAATCACAATTATGTTTTTGAAGTATATGATTTTGAAGGTAAAAAGCTAGCAGTATTTTATGAAAACTTTAATGTACATACCGCTAATGATAGTATTCTATATGAATATGGTGGTGAGGCGTTTTATTGGAAGATAGGCTAAATGAATGTAAAATCCCTATAAAAACAGGAAGAAACAAACGCCACCCTAGATTTAGTAAATAGCAACTAAATCTGAAATATACATATACAAGCAAATGCAGATTTAAATAAAAGTCTGCATTTTATATAAAACAAAATGCAATATATGCTTGACATTATGTAATCTATACATTATAATAAAAACACAGGGAGGTTTTTATGAAAAACAAGAAAATAAAAATAGCCAGGATAGAATGCGATATGAAGCAAGAAGATTTAGCAAAAGCTGTCGGTGTGACAAGGCAAACTATCGGACTAATCGAGTCTGGCAATTACAACCCTACATTAAATTTATGTATAGCAATTTGTAAGGCACTTGGGAAAACATTAAATGACTTATTTTGGGAGGAAGAATTATGAAAAATGAAATGATAGATGAAAGAATAATATTTTCTAAAAGGAAAATTCAAAGCGATGGGTTTATGATAGTGTGGTTAATCCTTTTAGTCTCTACACTTGTGCAACAGTATTTAGGTGCACCTATTACGCAGTATATTGTTGAAATAGTTGTATTCTTATTTATGAGTGTATATTTATTGTTTTTTAATTTAGTAAAAGGTAATGAATTCTATCCTACAGGAAATAAAAAAAGTAATGCGCTCATTATTACCCAAAGCATATTTACAGGACTTGTTATAGCTGTCATAAATACAGTACAAAATTACTTTAATTATAGTGATAAAGTTCAGGATTCGGTTGTTATACATGTTTCGGCGGTTGCTGTCGTAAGTTTCATCAGTGGAACTGTTGTCACATTTGTCGTACTAAAAATATTAGCCTACTTAAATGAAAAAAGACAGCAGAAAATAAACACCTGTTTAGATAATGACGAATAAGATAATAGCAGTTGAAAGTGAGATAAAAATATGAGACGATTGCATATTGAAGGCATGACGATTGATTGGAATAAAATATCGAAGCAGAGTTATTTGAATAAGATTTCTGCACTTAAAAACATAGATATCTTAAGTTTTGAGAGCCCAATTACATTTTTCTGCGGAGAAAATGGCACGGGAAAATCGACACTATTAGAAGCAATAGCCGTGAACTATGGATTTAACCCTGAGGGAGGTTCTTTAAACTATAGGTTTGCAACTTTTGATTCTCATTCTGAGTTGCATAATGCTGTTCTTTTGAGTAAGGGCATAAATAAGAAAAAATACGGATATTTTTTAAGGGCTGAAAGTTTTTATAATGTGGCAAGTAAAGAATTAGAATATGCAGAACATCCAGATCTTTCTATGAAATTACACGAGAAGTCACATGGAGAGAGTTTTTTAGCAATTGCACAAGACAAATTTTCTTCAGAAGGAATATTTATAATGGACGAGCCTGAGTCGGCCGTTTCTCCGCAAAGACAGTTGACATTTATGATAGAAATACAAAGGCTTGCGAAAGCAGGTGCGCAGTTTATCATTGCAAGTCATTCGCCGATTTTGTTAGGCACTCCGGATGCGGATATATTATCGTTTGATGATAAAGAAATTCGAAGAATAGATTATACTCAAACAGAAAGTTATACTGTGACAGAACTTTTTATAAATAATAGAGAACTTTTGTTGAAAAATCTGTTGGAATAGAATAAGGAAAAAATATTTCGCTGGATATTCGTAAGGGTGTCTCCAATTATTTTGTAGGGTCAATTGTTGGAATAATTCTTACCTTTAAGAAATAGTTGTGTGTCAGAATTATGATTGAATGTTATAATGGGTAAATATGGAGGGAATTTGAATGGTTGAAAGTCGCAAATCGTATATCATAAGTAAGTTAAAAGTTTCCGAAGCCCCGATTAGTGCAAGTGAGCTGGGAAGAATTTTATCTGTCAGTAGGCAGGTGATTGTAAATGATATTGCATTGCTTCGTGCAAGGGGAGAAAAAATAACGGCAACCCCGAAAGGGTATATCATAGAGAAAAGTAACGATTCACGATATGTAATTGCGTGTAAACACAACAAAGAAGATGTCGCAAAAGAACTATATGCAATAGTTGAATGTGGTTGTGGCGTTGTCGACGTAGTGATAGAACATGAAGTATATGGGCAACTTTCCGCGAATCTCAGCATATACACAAATAAGGATGTTGCGGAGTTTATTGAAAGATTAGAAGGAAGTGATTTTAAGCCGCTATGCAGTCTTTCCGATAATTACCATTTTCATACGTTGTATTGCCCCACTTCAGGACATTTCGAAGAAGTAAAAAGGGTTTTGCAAAAAATACACGTTACTACCTAAAATTACGCAATATCGTTTTAAATCAAAATCTACACGAATTTTTGCATATCATTTAAAGTATTGCTTGAATAGTTTCCATGCGCATGGTAGTATATACATGTGTCATGACACCAAGGGGGTGCCGTATAGAAAGGAAATGGAAATAAAATGTTAGGAGTAGCTTTATTATTTGTCGGAATTACACTCATCTCAAATGGATGTTTAATATTACAAAAATCAAATCCTAAGAGTATCGCACTTATGAATATAATAACCGCAATTGTTTTGATATTTGGTAATTTCATTGCATTAGGACGAGCGGAAACGATGGTGGATTATAGTAATGTAGGGGGCGGATTTCTCTTCGGATTTACTTATGCAATCATAGCGTGTAATTTGTTGTTTGATTTAGATCCAAAAGCAAATGGATGGTATTCTTTAATGGTAGCAATATTTGCAATTGTTATGGGAATTAGCTCGCTAAATACCGCTACATATAATTATGCGTATTTGTGGTTTGCGTGGTCAATTCTGTGGGCTTCTACGTTTGTCGAGGTTGTGCTAAATAAACCACTCGGAAAGTTCACGCCTTGCCTTTGCATAGCGGAGGGAATATTCGCAGCTTTCATACCTGCAATAATGATGTTTTTTGAGATATGGTAGTGTTACCCTTAGAAATAGAACTTAACAAGTGAAAACTGCATATCCGAAATTGAGTAAAAATGAATTGCTTTATTGTTAGATAATAAAACAATAGCGAATAAATGAGAATAGTAATTATTAAGCCTTGAAATATAGGCTTTTTCTATTGTATAATAAGGCGGTGAGCAGCAGATTTTGGTAAATGGAGGCGATATCATGAAAATGCATGAAAAAAGGGCAGAAAGAGAAAATAAGAAAGTCGAAGGTACAAAGGATTCATCAACGACTTCTAATGCTAACATAAATTGGTATCCCGGACACATGAAAAAAACCAGGGAATTGATTGCGGAAAATCTAAAGCTTGTAAATGTAGTAATCGAGGTAATAGATGCTAGGATTCCAATTTCGAGCAGAAATCCTATAATAGATGAATTGGTAGCCGGAAAAAAAAGAATTATCGTGTTGAATAAAAGCGACTTATCCGACAGTTCGCATAATAAAAAGTGGAAAGAATATTTTGATTCAATTGGAAATTTAACAATTATGATGAACTCCTTAAATGGCAAAGGCTTAGACACTTTAAATAAGACATTAGCTAGTATAAAAGATGAAATAAACGAGGGTAGTATTAGGAAGAAGCCTCTCAGAATCATGATTGTGGGGGTTCCTAATGTCGGAAAATCCTCTTTGATAAATAGGATGGTTGGCAAAAAGAGTACCAAGACAGGGGATAGGCCGGGTGTAACAAAAGGAAAGCAATGGATCACATTGCAAAATGATATGCAATTGCTAGACACTCCCGGAATATTGTGGCCTAAATTCGAGGACATGAATGTAGGGCTTAACTTGGCATTTTGTGGATCAATAAGGGATGAAATACTAGATATAGCAGATCTTGCCCTAGAGTTAATAAAAGTCTTACAAGTTAATTATCCGAGAGGGCTCATGGAGCGTTATAAAATAGAACAATTATCAGATATACCATTAGAAAACATGGAAAAAATTGCCATAAAAAGAGGATATATTTTATCTGGAAATAGAATTGACTATGAGAGATGTGCTAGGGCTATATTCGATGAATTTCGAAGTGGAAAAATCGGTAATATTACGCTTGAATTTATGAACAAAGGACAACTAATATGACAGGTCCAGCAGCAACACTTGTATTGAAAGTTCGGCAGCAATGCATATATTGAAATCTCCACAGTAGCACTCGTTTGACTTATTACCGTTCTATGTGATATAACTTTAGCACGACGACGTTCATAGTTTCAATAAAATAAGTGCTGAGCGTGTTTTAACTTTTTCAGAGTTTCAGCTGGAGGCAGGTGCTTCCGGAAGATAGTAAAATCAGAGGCTTGACCATGAATGAATCTAGGCTAGAAAAGCTAAATGTAAAGTTAGCAGAAATGACAAAATATGAGAACCTATTGCATAAGAAAGGGATTCGGTATATAGCAGGGGTTGATGAAGTTGGCAGGGGGTGCCTTGCCGGCCCCGTAGTTGCGGCTTCTGTGGTTTTTCCGGAGACAATAAGTATATTGGGAATAGACGATTCCAAAAAACTCTCTGCAAAAAAACGGGCCGAGCTCTACGAAATAATAATTGAAGAGGCTATTGCATATGACGTTGCATTTGTAGATAATAATGTAATCGATGAAATTAATATACTTAATGCGACAAAAAGGGCGATGATTTTGTCGATCGAAAGTTTAGACAATAAACTTAATCAAAAAGAAGGGCGACATATTGAACATGTACTTATTGACGCAGTAAGGATAGATGCTTTGAATGTTTCCAGTGATTCTATTGTCAAGGGAGACGAGATGTGTATATCTATAGCAGCAGCTTCGATATTGGCAAAAGTTACAAGAGATAATTATATGGTAGAAATACATAAGGAGTATGATGGATATGCGTTCGAAAAAAATAAAGGTTACGGCACAAAAGAACATTATGAGGGCATAACTAAATACGGGATTACACCAATACACCGTAGGTCATTCTTGAAGGAGTACAAATAAAATGAATTTAGAAAAAATCTATCAAGCACAATTTGAATTAAGTAAAGTAGCACGGAAAACAGAAGTAATTCGAGCTGCAAATATGTGGAAGTCAGACGAAATATATTTGAAGACGGAAAACCTGCAAAAAACAGGGTCATTTAAATTAAGAGGTGCATATTTTAAGATTGCTAATCTTTCTGAGGAAGAGAGGAAGAAAGGACTAGTCGCCTGCTCTGCAGGAAACCATGCACAAGGTGTAGCTTTGGCAGCAAAAGTCATGAGCGCAGAGGCAACAATATTTTTGCCCAGTACAGCCCCTATCGCAAAAGTAGAGGCCACTAGATCGTACGGCACGAACATTAAGCTGATCGATGGAGTATACGATGATGCTTACGCAGCAGCAGTGCAGTTTCAAAAAGAAACAAATGCAACATTCATACATCCGTTTGACGATGAGGATGTCATATGTGGACAAGGAACAATTGGACTCGAAATTCTCGAGCAATTATCCGATGTTGAAGCTGTAGTCGTTCCTATCGGCGGTGGTGGACTGATTTCGGGGGTCGCATATGCAATCAAAAAACTCAATCCAAAGTGCAAGGTGTACGGTGTGCAGGCGAGTGGTGCAGGAAGTATGATTGCTGCAATAGAAGAAGATAGCAGAACTGTTATTAATAATATTAAAACGTTTGCAGATGGAATTGCGGTTAAGCAACCGGGGGTCTTGACTTATGAATTATGCAAGGAATATGTGGACGATATGGTTGTAGTTACGGATGATGAAATCGCTGCAGCAATTTTGATGTTGATGGAAAAAGAAAAGCTTGTTGCCGAGGGTGCAGGTGCCGTTTCTGTTGCAGCATTGCTTTTCGACAAACTTAAGTTGGCGGGAAAGAAAACTTGTGCGATCGTATCGGGAGGAAATATAGATGTAAGTATACTATCAAGAGTAATAAACCGCGGACTGTCAATGTCGGGTCGGTTAACAGATATTGCAATTGAATTGTTAGATAAACCCGGTCAACTACAGGCAGTTTCTACAATCATAGCCCAAAATGGCGGCAATGTTACAAAGGTAAATCATAAAGTCGGTGTAGAAAACTCTTCTGTTAATGACTGTATTTTACATATAACAATGGAAACTAGAAACCATGAACATCTAGATCAAATAAAAGAATGCTTCAAAAAGGAAGGATACAGATTAGTTTAGTATTGCTATGAGCTGATAGGTCTGGAGTAGTATATTGAGTCACAAGAGAAAAAAGAAGAAGAATAGAATAATTTTTATATGTGTGATGTTTTTTTTTGCAGCAGTAGGTTTATCAACGTATTTACATTTTAGAGAACCCGTAAAACTCATTTTAAAAAACTCGCTTGTGGACAATGGTATTATCATTGAGCTAGGTGAAACGATAATTCCCGAAGAGTCTAGTGATTACTTATCAGATTCCTGCGAGCAGGAATATTTAGATAATTCTACGGTTGACTTTAGTAATGTCGATTTTTCTAATGTCGGAGAGTATGAATTAATAATAGAATATGAAGCCGAAAAAGTAACGGTAGATGTTATTATCAAAGACACAACTCCCCCTGTCATTGCAATAGAAAAAATAAAATTTGCCGCAGGTGGTGGTTATTCGGTCGAAGATTTAAAGAATATATTCGTTGTGAGTGATTTTAGCAACTATGATGTTGAGATAAACACGGATTGCAATTTTGACAAAGAAGGCGAATATTACGTAAAAGCAACAGCGACAGACGAGCATGGAAATGAATCGTCTGAAAGTAGTAGTGTAGAAATAGTTTCTTCTGCAACTCTCTCTGGATATGCTGTAGTTTCTTCGGATGAGGGTAGACAGTCGGACAACGGTGATGTGCTTATATATGTGAGTAAAACAGGAACTAAGCTTTCTCAAAATTATGTTCCTACTGATTTGGTTAGTGTAGGTTCGTATGGGGCGTGGGGAATGATAAAATCTGTCGTTCTGGACGCCTATAAATCAATGTATGAGGCGGCATTATCCGAGGGGATAGACTACCTCATAATCTCACCATATCGAGATTATGCTCTCCAATTGAGACTCTTTAATCAATATTCTGACCGAGACGGAGTAGAAAATGCCAAAATGTACAGCGCACTCCCCGGAACAAGCGAACATCAGACGGGGTATGCTATCGATGTATCTACTGCAAACCTTGGATACTCATTGAGTGAAGAAATGGGAAGTATGCCTGAGGGCATATGGCTCGAAAACAATGCACACAAATATGGTTTTATTGTAAGATATCCAAAAAATAAAACATATATAACAGGATATATTTATGAGCCATGGCACCTACGATATTTGGGAGTAGACGTAGCAACGGAGATTCATAACAAGGGAATTACTTTTGACGAATATGTGAGGGCATATTAAAAAACATGTCGAATAATGATGTATTTATGTTTGTTTTTGTTGCATAGTAAAATAGAAATAGATTGAAAAATAATATAGAATATATATAATTGAATATAGAATATAGAATATAGTCAAATTGGACTGGCTAATATAGACATGTCATGTATGCAAATAATTATGAGCCCGCATGACAGTTAGGGAGATAAATAGGATTCGCAGCAAATAATCATATTAAAGCCGTGGATTCGACGAAAGGAGAAATAGCATGAGTGATGCAATAAAAAAGCAAAAAGATGATAGAATGGAGGCACTAGAAGAAGCGATGGCACAAATCCAAAAGCAATTTGGAAAAGGCTCTATCATGAAATTGGGAGATGAAACTGCGAAGTTAAATATAGAATCAATATCTACAGGTTCAATAAGCTTAGACTTGGCTACGGGAATCGGTGGAGTTCCGAAAGGAAGAATTATCGAGGTATTTGGGCCGGAATCTTCGGGTAAGACAACTCTCACACTACATATTGTTGCACAAGCGCAAAAAAGTGGGGGGAGGGCAGCATTTATTGACGCAGAACACGCACTTGATCCGCAGTATGCCAAAAATTTAGGAGTGGACGTAGATGAATTGCTAGTAGCGCAACCCGACACAGGAGAGCAGGCACTTGAGATATGTGATATGCTTGCAAGAAGTGGTTCGCTAGATGTTATTGTAATAGACTCAGTTGCGGCACTTGTGCCTAGAGCAGAGATACAAGGTGAGATGGGTGATACTCATGTTGGATTGCAGGCTAGGTTAATGTCTCAAGCATTGCGTAAGCTGACAGGAACTGTACACAAATCTAATACTTGTGTAGTTTTCATTAACCAATTGAGAGAAAAAGTGGGTGTCATGTTTGGCAGTCCCGAAGTTACAACCGGTGGTCGAGCACTTAAGTTTTACTCATCTATAAGGCTAGATGTAAGAAGAATCGAAACTATTAAGAGTGGTGAAGAGATGCTAGGAAACAGGACTAGGGTAAAGATTGTAAAAAATAAAGTTGCACCTCCTTTTAAACAAGCGGAATTTGACATAATGTATGGAAAAGGAATATCTAGATCCGGCGATGTGTTGGACTGTGCGACTAATAATAAAATAGTCGAAAAATCGGGCGCATGGTATAGTTTTGAAGGCGAAAAAATTGGGCAAGGCAGGGAAAATGTGAAAAAATACTTGGAAAGCAACCCCGATATATTGGACAAGATTGAAAAAATGCTTCTCGATACCAGTTCCCATAGCGCTGCATCGGAGGAAAAAATAGTTGTTGACGAAGACGGTGTGATAGTCGAATAATTAATCACCTATTTTCTTCGTAAAGCATTGCATTCTACGGTAAAATCCATGTAAATTCCATAAAATAAGTATTGCAATATATGCCTTTTAATGGTATATATTAGTACTGATAGCTGTATTTTATAGGGAGGAATGATAATGTCAAACCATAATGAAGAAATGGAAACAATTGTACTGGAATTTGAAGGTGATAACGACGTCGAATGTGAAATCATGGGAATATTCGAATATGAAAAAGCTGAATACATAGCGCTTTTACCTTTGGATGGTTCTGATGATGTATATATTTACGAATACAAAGAGGTTGGAGAAGATGAATTTGAAATTCTCGACATAGAGGACGATGATTTATTTGAAAAAGTAGTGGCAGAATTTGATGCTATTATGGCCGAAGAGGAATAATAACAAGCAACTCAGCGAGTTAATCACTCGCATTTTGAGTTGCTTGTTTTCGTGTATAATAGCAAGGGGCACAGCGGGGATTGTATATGAAGTTTAATTTTTCGTTGGAAAAAGTCCTTAATTACAAAGAAAAAATAAAGAATCAAAAACAACAAGAGCTGGCCGACGCAATAGCAAAGTTAAAAAAGGCGGAAGAGCGCTTGTTGGATTTAGAAAATGAAAACGACGAGTATGCTCTCAAAATGGAAGAAGATAAACAGAAGCCATATAGAGTTGAGCAGATACGCATGTACGAAAACTATTTTCTAGTCTTGAGGACGAAAATAGAAGAAGTAAAAGTAGTAGTAAAAGCGTGTGGGGCCGAGGTGGAGCAGTGTCGTAATGAATTACTCCAAGCGAAAGTAGAAGAAGCCACCATAGACAAGCTAAAGGAAAAGCGACTCGACGAGCATACTAAAATGCTACAAAAAAAAGAAGAAAGACAGCTTGAGGAATTTTTCGCATCTTCATCGTCCATTCAAAATAAGAACATGTGAGTTTCCTAATTCTACAAAAGTGATAGTCGCTGTTAATTATTTGTAATTGGCAGTTTCTATATATTGATTAGTTAATTTTGTGCCTACAAATCCCAATATCCCATCCGTGGAACATCTTAGGGAATTTGTGGATTTGATGAGGTGTCTCATGAGACTAATCTAAAGTCAAAATGCAATGCATTTTGCAAAATCTATCAAGAAAGGAGGAAGAGCGAATGAATTCATTTAACTTTGACATAGGCATGGATACTTACTCGAATAAAGTTACCCCTTCAAAGAATAAAGATTACTCCAAGCAAGAGGCGAATAAGAAGCCGTTAGATAACGAGAAGGAAGTTTCTTTTTATGACATGTTAAAAGAAAAAAGTGATGAGGCGGACGGGGCAAGTGAAATACCATTGTTGCTAGGTAACATTCAAAATGTCCCGCTCGAAGAAAATTCTTTACTTAAGGGCAATACTTTGTTTTTAAGCGGAATTCAACTACACCGAGCGGAATCCATATCACAAATGGATCAACTCTCAACGATTCAGGGCGACAACAATGGTAATTCAACTATGCTACAAATGCAAGTAGATCTAGACACTGCTGCAGAAAATAGTAGCTTCGACTTGACTGGTGCGACAAAGGATTCTGGAAAAGTACAAGTGCAAGGTATAAATGTTCCTGGGGTAGAAATTCAAAAAACTACGAACACTGGGGATTCTTTCAATAGTGGCGACACGCATAGTGGATCACAGACGGAAAACAATAGTCTTGCAAGTGTGATTCTCGGCGATCAAAGTGGATCAGTGGAAGCGAAACCTACATTTCCAAAAGATAATCTGACGGATCCGCTAACATCAAGTCCTAACTTGGAATTAGATAAGATACTAAGCAAAGATGTAAAAGACAAGATTTTCCAAAACATAGCTAGAGGAAATGAAACTATTGAGATTCAACTCACACCTAAAAATTTGGGAACGCTAGATATCAAAGTAGTTTATGATGCAGGAAAGACGATAATGTCAATCATCTGTAGTGACAATGAAACGATGAAAATCTTATCCCAAAATGCAAGTGAGCTAGGTCAAATCATTGAATCCAACACTAAGGCGGACACAGTAGTCATAATTGACGAAGCGCAGCCAGATTATTTGCACGATGAATCAGGTGGGCAAAAGGATGAATACCACGGGCAACAGCAAGGTGATGATACGAGCCAAGAAAATCACAAGGATAATTCTGATTTCTTGCACATGTTGAGACTGGGATTAACTTAAAAAGTTGATCAAGAAAGGAAGTATTATATGTCAACTAGTATAGACGCATACAATGCAGCAGCGATTTCATCTACGACACAAACGGCATCTTATCAATCAAGTGATGTAGCGGGCGGAGAAATGTCGATCGATGATTTTTACCAATTACTTGCTGCACAACTAAAATATCAAGATCCTAACGAGCCATTAAGTAACTCGGAAATGATGGCACAAATGGTACAGACGCAAATGATTACTACTTTGGACAGCATGTCTGAGGCGATCGACCAATTATCAATTACTAATATTACGAACTATGCAACTTCAATGCTTGGGGAACAAGTTACAGTTGCCGAGGTTGACAACGATGGTAATTATACGGGTGAAGATACTACAGGTATTGTAGAGGGAGTTTCTATGGGAGTTCCGCCACTAATATTCATTAATGGCAAACAATATACGATACAGCAAATAATGTCTGTAGGAAAGATTCCCGAGCCAACAGAGCCTGAGGTCGAAGACGAAACGGTTAGTGGATAATGGATGTTGTAAATTTAATTTTAAAATGATTATGTAGGGTGAATAAAAGTGAGTATTAACGAAATAAAACAACTGTCGAGCATAAGCGAATTGCAAACATCAAAACACGCTACTGACAGAATGAATGAGCGGGGAGTAGATTTTACGGAGAACCTGCAACTGGAACTCCAAAAGGCAGTAGACAAAGCGCGAGAAAAAGGTGCATCTAATGATGTAGTTGTTATTGGCAGAGACAATGCTTTCATTGTAAATGTAAAGAATAACACGATTGTCACTACTATGGATTTACTCGAAATGAAAGAACACGTTTTTACAAATATTGATAGTGCGGTAATAATGTAAGTGCCGGACCTTTCAGGGGGGTGCATCCTTGTCTGCGACTGAGATAAGGAAAACGCACATCAATAATAATAGAAAGGGAAAAACATGGTTAAATCAATGTTTGCTGCAGTTTCCGGATTGCAGTCACACCAATCAAAACTAGACGTAATTGGTAACAATATATCTAACGTCAACACTTGGGGATACAAAAGTAGGACTACTAATTTCCAAGATGCGATGTATCAAAACACAATAAGTAGTACAGCAGGTGGTACTGGTGGTGGAACTTATGGGGGTATCAACAGTTCTCAATTAGGATATGGTACGTATGTAAGTTCTGTTGCGACAAATTTCTCTACAGGCGGTAGAGCCTTTACAGGTTTTGGTCTTAATGCGATGATAAATGGATCAGGCTTCTTTATAGTAGGACCAAAAATTGATAACGTGGGTGCGACTCCTGGTTCTGCACCAGATGGCGTTCCTGATTCGTTTGCTGCGGAAAACGTAGCTGATAGTGGAGTTTCATTATCAAGAGTAGGTATATTCTCGGTCGATGGAGATGGATATCTGGTAGATGGCACAGGAAATCATGTGTATGGTTATCAGCCTGTTCCTACGGCAGTACTAAGCGATCCGGAATTGCCTTTTGATGCTACAACTAATCCATATGAATCGATTAGTTGGCAAATACCTGATCCTCCAGGACAATTAGCTCCAATAAGAATACCGATGGCTTCTACGGTAGATCCTGCGACAGGAACTATCACTCCGGGTACGCTTCCATATGACTTGCAAGCATACTCTATTGACCAAGATGGAACGGTACGTGCAGTTACTGTAGACGATAACCGCGAAATAGTAATTGGTCAACTCGCAACAGTAACCGTGGCAAACACGAATGGTTTAGTGCAAACAGAAGGATACTTATATGAATTTGGGCCAAACGTTGGACAAGTTTCGGTAGGTGTGCCTGCTTCCGGTGCTAGAGGGCCAATTATCAGTAACAATTTAGAAATGTCTAATACGGACCTTGCGGTTCAATTGACAGATATGATTACCACCCAAAGGGGATATCAAGCGAACTCCAAAATAATTACAGTCACAGATGAAATGCT
Organism: uncultured Oscillospiraceae bacterium; assembly: GCA_964367585.1. Lineage (GTDB taxonomy): Bacteria > Bacillota > Clostridia > Peptostreptococcales > Anaerovoracaceae > CAYJGJ01. The sequence continues at coordinate 377,299 of CAYIYH010000001.1, read as the reverse complement.
TGAAGTACTAGTTAATATGAAGAGATAGTGTCTAAATGTATTGAATAGTTTTTTTTAGGGTGGAACCTTTAGTGTAATAACATATAGGTTTAGTTTTCAGAATATAAATCGAAAAATAGATATGAGACATTACACGGCGAGGTTCTTCCCTAAATAATATCTTAGTTTTAAAATATTGCTAAAAAGTATATAATGAATATGTATATAATGAATATGTAATTTCATCTCAAAGTGATTCGAAGTAAACTAGCATGCTGTATAATGTTAAGGTTTGTGTCGATGCGTAGGGGCATAGATATTGAAGTAAGCCTTTGTTATAAGGAAGTAAAAAAATGATAGAATTAACGAAAATAAACGGAGAAATAATACTAATAAACTCCGATCAAATAGAATATGTTGAATTAATACCGGAATCGAAGATTACGATGCTTAATGGTAAGCACCACGTAGTAATCCAAACAAAGGAAGAAATAGTAGAAAAAGTGTTGGATTTCAATCTTAAAAGAAACTTTAATGGGCAATTGATGAGCATAAAGGAGAATGAATAGTATGGACTTGACGTCGATTATAGGTGTAGTAGGTTCTTTCGCCGTAGTTGTAATGGGTATAATGAATGGAGGAGATATAGGATCTTTCATTAATATTCCTAGTATACTAATTGTAATAGGGGGTACGATATTTGCCGTTGTTGCCAGCTATCCTTTTTCGATACTAAAAAATGTCGTAAAACATTTTCCAAAATTGCTGAAGGGCAAAGAATTTCCTGTTGGGGAAACGATTGACTCTTTGGTGGATTTTGCACAAGTAGCTAGAAAGAATGGCTTACTTGCATTGGAAACAAAAGCAGAAGAACTTACAGATCCATTCTTTAAACAAGGGATTATGCTCGTAGTAGATGCGATGGAAGCAGATAAAGTAAGAGAATTGCTTGAAAATGAATTAGCAAATATGGATAGTCGGCATCAAGAAGAAATAAACCTATATGAGAAGGCTGCGGGTGTAGCTCCGGCGTTTGGTATGATAGGAACATTGGTTGGACTCGTTAATATGCTTAATAATATGTCCCTCGAAGCAGGCGCCCAATCATCTATAGGGCAAGATATGGCAGTTGCCCTCCTCACAACCCTTTATGGTAGCTTGCTTGGTAATGTTTTATTTTCTCCGATGGCAAAAAAATTGGGAATTAGAAACGAAGAGGAATGTCTATACAAGCAGTTAATTATTGAAGGTGTAGTCGGAATCCAGGGCGGAGAAAACCCCAAAATTCTAAAAGAAAAATTGGCTTCGCTTATACATCAAAAGAAAAGAAGTAAAATATTGGAATCCGATGGAGCAGCACCTAGCGACGATTCTTCAGATAAAAAGAAAAAGAAATAATCTTATAACTTAAGCAATATGGTTTAAGCAATATGTAGTTAATATTTCAATCAAAAGGAAAGGGGGTATATATGAAGAGAAAAGACAAAAAGCAAGGTGCCCAAAGTAGCTGGCTAGATACTTATGCCGATATGATTACTTTGCTTCTGTGTTTCTTTGTTCTATTATATTCAATTTCTACCACGAGTGAAGAAAAATGGGCAGCATTGGTACGAAGTTTGAACCCGGATGCAGATTCTTTATCACAGGAATCTGTAGATGGAGACATAGATACCACGGGGGTGGAGACTCAGGACCAAATAGACGCTCAATTTGAAGTGTTGTACGAAGAACTCCTCAATATGAGTTCAGATATATCACCCGAAGCGAATCTTCAAATCGAACTTGGGGAAGATGAAATATTTATCACCTATAGTGATAGGGTCTTTTTTTCACCCGATAGCCATGTATTATTGCCTGCGGGAGTACAAGCATTAGATATATTGATTCCAATTTTGGAATCTTCGGAAAATGCAATCGAATTGGTAGAGATAATGGGACATACTGCACCAGTTAATTTAGATTTGATATATTTAGCAAGAACTTTATCTGCAATGCGCTCCGCAGTTGTTACTGCATATATCGAAGAAAATAGCACTGTTCCCGGAGCGAAAATGATTTCCCATGGATATGGACAAACTCGTCCGATCGCACCAACAGACACCGAGGAGGGAAATGTGTTAAATAGACGTGTAGAATTTAGAATAACTAGTATACAGCTGGATTCCCCTCCAACGGGAAGTACGCAATAAAAATAATAAGATAATACAAATAAATAATTAATAATACTAAGAAGAAATGGAGGTGCCTCTGTGGCAGAAGTATTATCTCAGGCGCAGATAGATGCCTTGTTAAACTCAATGCAAAGCGGGGAAGAAACGGTAACTAAACCTGAGTCAAAAGAAGAGGCGAATTGGGGAAAATATGATTTTTATAGCCCCAAAAAGTTTTCAAAAGATCGCTTGAAGATTCTAAAAGGCTTGTTTGATAATTACGCACGACTGGTAGGCTTACACTTGAATGGGCTATTTAGATCGATTGCCGAAATCGAAGTATTGTCAATAGAAGAACAGCGGTATGCCGAACTAGACAACACACTGTCAGAAAATGATGTGATTACAGTCGGAATTATCAAGTCAGAAAGCGGACGAAAATATCCGTCTGTCTTCCATATCAATAAGCAATCCAATCTTAAGATGATCGATCGGATGCTCGGCGCAACTAATGTGTCAAATGTGGATGTTCGTGAAAGTTACGCTTATAGCGATATAGAATTGCAACTGTATGCGAAAATTATGGAAAGCATCACAGGAGTTCTTGAAAACATATGGGCGAATTATGAAAAAATCAAGGTGGATAGTATTAGGGTGGAGACAAACCCAGGACTGTTCCAAGACATTAGGATAGACGAAGAAGTTCTTATCGTGTTCCTTAATATGAAAATAGGGGAAATCGAAGGAGACATTACGGTTTGTCTTCCTAGCAGAATGATAACAAGTATTCTAGAAAATGTAGACAGGCATAGCATAATTGATGACGATGATGAACTCGGATACATTGCCAGTGGTCGGGAGGAAATATTATCTCGGCTACGAAAAAGTCCTATTGAGATGCGGGGAATACTTGCACAAACACAACTTACAACGCAGCAATTATATGATCTCCAGATAGGAGATGTTCTAGAGCTCAATATACCTAAGGATTCGAGTATTACGATGTTAGTAGAAGATGAACCACTATACGAGGGGGCCTTGGGGGTATATAAACAAAACACGGCAGTACAGATTAATAAATTTTTTAATGATAATGGTAAATAATATTTTAAGAGAGGTGTAAGATGGCAAAAATTTTAATAGTTGACGATGCTATTTTTATGAGGAAAATGGTAAAAGATGCTTTAACTAAGGGGGGGCACTCTGAGTTTTGTGAAGCGTCGGATGGAGTAGAGGCAGTTAAGGCGTATAAAGATGAGTCACCAAATCTCGTTTTGATGGATATAACAATGCCTAACAAAGATGGATTGGCAGCGCTAGCGGATATAAAAGCATTCGATCCCGGTGCAAATGTAATAATGTGTTCTGCTATGGGGCAGGAAAACATGGTAATTGAAGCGATAAAACTAGGAGCAAAGGACTTTATTGTAAAACCATTCAAGCCGGAAAGAATATTAGAGGCAGTCGCTAAGGTAATATAGAAGAAGGAGAAAAATATGGCTTTTTTGAATTCATTGAGTATAACAGGTTCAGGAATGACGGCACAAAGACTTAGATTGGATGTAGCAGCAGAAAATATTGCCAATATTAATACAACAAGAACCGAAGATGGTACTCCATATCGTAGAAAAATGGTTGTTTTTCAAGAAAGAAGTGATTTTCAAAGCATATTGGATGATATTACTAGAGAAAATAGCCAGGCAGGTGGAGTAATCGTTTCTGAAATTATCGAAGATGGCACAGAGCTTGAAGCTGTTTATAATCCAACACATCCGGATGCAAATGAGGACGGCTATGTCCTAATGCCAAATGTGGATTTAATTAAAGAAACAGTGGATGCGATGTCTGCTACTAGATCTTATGAAGCAAATATTACCGCATTCAACGCGGTAAAATTAATGGCAGAAAAGGCTTTAGCAATTGGGAAGTAATATCAATTAAACTTTAGAAAGAGAACTGAATAATGAGTGATAACAAATTAAGACCAATAGAAATAGATGCCATAGGGGAATTATTAAATATAAGTCTTGGAACTGCGGCGACGTCTGCTTCTAATATGCTTTCTACGAGAGTAAGTATTACTACTCCAAAGGTTGAAATCAAGAGTAAAAAAGATTTTGATTTGCAACCCCTAGAGCCAGCTGTGGCGGTAGATATTGCGTATGTTGAGGGCATTAACGGCAACAGTATAATGATACTGAAACTGAGTGACATTAGGATGATAGTTGACATGTTACTAGGCACGGAGACCAGTCAGGAAGACTTCGAATTAGACGAGCTATCTATGAGTGCTGTTTGCGAGGTAATGAACCAGATGATGGGAGCTTCTGCTACTGCCCTATCTGAAATCCTTGGTAAAACAGTAAATATTTCTCCTCCTATTGCAAAAGAAATCGAAGACATAAATGAATTTAAAGAGAGTTGTTTCAAAGGAAACGAGGAAATAGCTGTCGTTACGTTTGATTTAAAAATGGGCGACGAAATGAAGAGTGAATTCATTAACATGTTGGCGATTCCTCTAGTTAAGGAACTAGTCTCACAATTTCTAAATGATGAAGACTATATGACTGATGAAACGGAAGTTTCTCATGAACAAAACACTCCGGAAAATAGCAATAATATCGATGAATCCAATCCGCAAGAAGTAGAAGGTGTGCAAGCAATGAATCAAAATATCGAATATGGACAGTTAAACCAAGGACAATCGGAAAATATCGAAGCGTCTTCACAAGTTGGAAGTATTCCTCAGCCATTTATGACAGGGGATACCAATAATGCTCCTCCATTCCAACCCGCAATTGCGCAATCCCAACCTCATTCGGTCGCAAATACTGCGTTGGATGGACAGGCAGCTAACCAACTCGTCGAAATGATGCAAAATATGATGGCACTTATGAAACAACAGATGGAAATGAATCAAATGAATCAATCCCGTGCTCCACAAAAGATTAAAGCCGATACTCCTTTAATGAGTAATCTGAGCAATAGTAATATTATTCCTGGTGATTTTGATGGTAATTTGGATATGTTGATGGGCGTACCTATAGATGTAAGTGTTGAAATAGGTAGAACGAAGAAACTGATAAAAGATGTTTTAGAAATAAATAAAGGATCGTTGATTGTTTTAGATAGACTGGCAGGCGAGCATGTTGACTTATTTGCAAATGGGCAATTAGTTGCTAAAGGCGATGTAGTAGTCATCGATGATAATTTTGGAATCAGGGTTACCGAGCTGATATCAAGAGACATTTTTGGAGAAGAGTAATGGCTCAGTTTTTTACAATGATGGGAACTCTTCTTGTAGTATGTGCGATATTGTATTTAGCATTTATTGCGTCCAAATATACTGCAAAAATAAGTATGTTTGGGGCAAAATCTAAAAATATACAAGTAGTAGAACAGATTGTATTATCTAAGGATAAAACGATTGCAATAGTTAAAATTATGGATGCATATCACGTAGTAGGAATAACTGCGGGCAACATTTCAATTCTAAAAGACTTAACTGAGGAAGAGTCCGCGGACATTAAAGTCGAATCTCTTAATGTTGCACCACTACCTTTCAAAGCTATGTTCGATAAGATAAAAAAAAGCGAGGGAAAAGATGAATGATGCGTTAGTTTCGATAAATGCGGAGCAAATGCCTACATTAGATATACTCCTAATGCTTACAGTAATGATGCTCTTACCTTCTATTGTCGTAATGATGACGTCGTTTGTAAGGATAATCATTATTTTTTCATTTACAAGAAGTGCATTAGGAATGCCTCAAACACCGCCTAATATGGTTTTGACTGGTATGGCTCTTATTTTAACCATTTTCATTATGACACCTGTACTTACCGAAATAGACTCTGAAGCGCTTTCTCCCTATGAGGCTAATGAGATTACTCAAGAAGAGGCGATAGACAGAGCGCTTGTGCCTATGAGAGAATTTATGCTAGACAAAACAGATACGAGTAGTATCAATTTATTTGTGAGCATGGCGGGTATCGAAGACGAAACACCTGTAGAGGAATTGCCAATAACAGTAGTCGTAGCGTCTTTTATGACTAGTGAATTAGGGAGAGGCTTTACGGCAGGCCTATTAATATATATTCCATTTTTGCTAATTGACATCATTGTTTCGAGTACATTAATGTCGATGGGAATGATAATGCTACCACCCGCAATGATATCATTGCCTTTTAAGATTTTATTATTTGTAAGTGTAAACGGATGGGAATTGCTTTTCAAAACGGTTGTAGAGAGTTTCTTGTGACCCAAATGTATGTTATGTACCGTTAATAATTGCACATTTTTCAAGAAAAATATAATGTATAATATATGTATGAGTCCATATGTGCAAGCATATATCTAATAATAAAAAGAGAGCGTACTATGAGTGTTCAAATACAAGATACATTTTATCAGGTTTTTTGGTTGGCTGTGCAACTCGCAGGCCCAATTTTACTTGTTTCTATGGCTGTAGGTATTTTAATATCAATTTTGCAAGCTGCAACTCAAATAAATGAGCAGACACTTACTTTCGTTCCGAAACTACTTGTAATAGGTATAATTCTTGTATTGATGGGTGAGAATATGCTCCTAACATTGCAAGAACTATTGAGTGATATATTTGAACTTATCGTAAATGGTTTTTGATAATATGCCTTTAGGGGAAATATATGACACTAACAAACTCACCTGAATTTCTCACATTTACACTTGTACTCATGCGAGTTACAGGTGCAATTGTATTAAATCCGATTTTTGGGAGACGAAATATCCCTTCGACGGCCAAAGGTGGATTGATATTCGTGATATCAATCATCACGATGATGATGACTGATGTTGAAGTCGTTACTATCAATTCTACTATTTTTTTTGTTATCCTTCTTTTAAAGGAATTAGCAGTAGGTTTTTTGTTTGGATATGTGATGCAGCTGTTTGAAATGATAGTGACATATGCAGGCGCATTCATGGACAACCAAATGGGACTTGCGATGGCAAACGTATATGATCCGCAAAGCGGAACGCAAATGGCAATTACAGGGACAATATTTCAAACTTTTTTCCTATTGATATTTTTTGCAGTGGACGGCCATTTGGTTGTCTTAAGAATGATTATTGCTTCGGGAGACATAGTTCCATATGGGGAACTTTCTTTGGGGCCACTTGCTTTTGACACTGTATTATTAATATTCGTAGACTGTATCACATTAATGATTAGACTAGCCTTTCCAATTATTGCATTCGAATTTTTAGTAGAGGCAGGCATGGGAGTATTGATGCGAATGATACCCCAAATAAACTTGTTTGTATTGAGTATCCAACTTAGAGTAGTAGTTGGATTATTTATCTTATACTTATTATCATCGACTATAATGGATTACATGAACTCCTTGATGGAACAAATGTATATGGCATTAGAAGCTTTATTATTAGCTTTGTAGAGGTGGATATTACTGTAATTGTGAAAATATAGCCACGGTTATTGCGCCATATTACATTTGTGGAATATCTTTTGTGAAGTAGTTAAAATATTCTTGAAATCAATGCAAACGCTACATCCGTATTGATGAAATAGGAACGATTATATAAAGGGAAAAAAATGGCGACAGACTCAGGCTCGAAAACGGAAAAAGCCACCCCCAAGAAGCGACGTGACGAACGAAAAGAAGGTAATATATTTCAGAGTAGAGATGTCGTTAATGTCGTGTTTATATTGGTGGTATTTTATGCTATAGGAATACTTTTTCCATATCTATACGATACAATGTCCCAGCTTATGCAAAAATATATATATTCGATATCTGTTACAAGAGCGATTACCGCTGCGGACGCAGGTGTGCTAGGTTCTGACATCGGGATGACAATTTTGACGACAATCGTGCCATTTGGGTTGATCTGTGCGTTACTTTCGATTATATTGTATGGGGTACAAACTCGTTTCTTATTTACATCGAAACAGTTTTATTTCAAATTTAATAGGCTTAGTCCCTTACAGGGAATCAAAAAAATTTTTTCTACAAAGAACTTTGTGGAACTGATAAAAAATCTATTAAAAATGGCAGTGCTGATTGCGCTACTATACTATACGTTAAGCGGATACACCGTAAATATATCTCGGACTATGGACATGGATATATTTAGTTCTGTATCATACACCTTTAAAATGACACTCGATATGATATTCAACATTTCTTTAATCTTTGCTGTCATTGCTTTTTTCGACTATATGCTCCAAAAATGGGATTATGAAAGAAAAATTCGGATGTCCAAGCATGAGGTAAAAGAAGAATATAAGCAAACAGAAGGCAATCCAGAAATTAAGGGAAGAATAAGAGAGATACAGAGACAACGTGCTAGGACCAGGATGATGCAGGCAGTGCCAAATGCGGATGTAATAATTAGAAACCCAACACATTACGCAGTTGCACTTGCATATTCTCCCGAAAAGAATATGGCTCCCGTAGTACTTGCACTAGGACAAGATAGCCTTGCACTTAGAATAATTGAAAAAGGCAAAGAGCATGACGTTACTATAGTAGAGAATAGACCGCTTGCACGCCAGCTATATGAGCAGAGTGAATTAAATAAAGAAATACCAGCGGCTTTGTATGGTGCAATAGCGGAAGTCCTCGTATACGTATATAAACTAAAGAATAAGATATAAACGCTGCACGGACTTATCGTAAAAGACCATAAGAATTCATGCAACGATTATAAATATAATGAATCGATTATAGACATAACGCAATAATTAAAATAATCATGTTGATTAATATGATGTTTCTGCAATAATAGTGGCAATAGTTGAATTAATATAGGATAGTGGAATAACATAATATGAAAAAAATCTTAAATCAGGGAGTAGCATTGTTCGTAATAGTAATAGTACTACTTTTGATAATTCCAATGAACACATTCTTTTTGGATGTCATGATTATCGTTAATATATCGTTGTCTCTAATAATACTATTAATTAGTATGAACATAAAAGAGGCGCTTGAATTTTCAATATTTCCCTCCTTGCTTTTGATTACAACTTTATTCAGATTGGGGATAAACGTCTCCTCAACTAGAAACATTTTGAGAAACCAAGGCGAAGCTGGAATGGTGATTCAATCATTTGGTGACTTTGTCTTGCAAGGCGACGCGATAGTTGGATTTATAATATTTATAATAATTGTATTGGTTCAATTCATCGTAATAACTAAAGGTGCGGAAAGAGTTGCGGAAGTAGCTGCTAGATTCACTTTGGATGCAATGCCTGGAAAACAGATGGCTATAGATGCCGATCTCAGCGCGGGATTAATTACAGAGGCGGAAGCTAAGGCTAGAAGATCTAAAATACAAAGAGAAGCAGATTTTTATGGTGCAATGGACGGGGCAACTAAGATTGTAAAAGGCGATGCCATTATGTCCATCATAATAACAGCCATAAATTTGATAGGTGGATCTGTAATAGGAATGATATCGTTTGGAATGTCTCTTACCGATGTAATGAATGTATATTCAATAGCGACAGTAGGAGATGGTCTGGTTTCGCAAATTCCTGCATTATTGATTTCAACAGCGACAGGAATGATTGTAACAAGGGCTGTCTCTGAGGGTAGTCTAAACGATGATGTTTCTAAGCAGTTTTTGGCACAGCCACGCGCAATTATGATGACGGGTGGAATTATTTTAATAATAATGATGGTGCCAGGAATGCCGGTTGTTCCGATGTTTGTGCTGGGAGTCGCATTTATTGTCAGTGGAATATACATTTCTAGAAAACTAAGAGAAAAAGCAGAAAGGCAGTTATTAGCGGAACAAACACAAGACAAGGAAGAAATCCCTGCAACGGAAGAGGAGTATTATAAAGACATAAATAATGTTTATTCTCTAATAAGTGTCGAGCCGATAGAGATGGAATTTGGGTATAGCTTAATTCCACTCGTAGATGAACGAAGTGGCGGAAAATTAATAGATAGAATAGTAATTTTCCGAAGACAATATGCGCAAACCATGGGGTTCGTAGTCCCTTCCGTCAGATTAAGAGACAGTTCGAACATAAATACTAATCAGTATGTTATCAAAATAAAAGGTGAGGAAGTAGCAAGAGGTGAACTCCTAGTCGACTACTTCCTCGCATTGGAACCACCTAATCCAACAGGAAAAATAGATGGAATCGATACGATCGAGCCAGCATATGGAATACCTAGTAAATGGGTCTTGCCTGAAAACAAGGAAATGGCTGAAATATATGGATATACTATAATCGACCCTCTATCGGTTATGGTTACGCATCTGTCGGAAACTATAAGACTACACTCGCACGAGCTGTTAAGTAGACAGGAAGTTGCATTGATATTGCAAAACGTAAAATCGATATCGGAGGAACTCGTAGATGAAGTAGTTCCGAATATAATTACTCCGGGTAACTTGCAAAAAATATTGGTAACATTGCTCGAGGAGGGAATCCCTATCAGAGACATGGAGACTATATTGGAAACTATTGCCGAAAATTCAACCAAGGGCCTTGATTTTGTCGCCGTAACAGAAAACATTCGAACGGCACTTAAAAGGACAATTACAAGAAGATTCTGCGAAGATGGTAAAATGCGCGTAATCACACTGGAATCAGAACTAGAAAAAATGATGGTTGCGGGAATGAACAAAGGCGAACAAGGTATCTTCATCGCACTGAGCCCTGATGTAATGCAAAGTGTGATGTCTCAAATCAACCAAGCGATGAAAAAATTCCAAGAGTTGTCTCAGGAGACTATTATATTGACAAGTCAAGTAATAAGACCTTACCTATACCAACTGTTGAAGCAATTTTATCCTAATATATATGTGTTGTCGTTTAGTGAAATAGGTAATAACATACAGATTCAAGCGATCTCGAATATTAAAGTTTCAACAAAAGAAGATTGATATGTAATCCGGAAATGTGAATATGACCACCGCAAATAAGCAACAATAATATTGGAACAATAAATAAGTCAAACCGTACGATGTGGACAATACAATTCAGTAACAGCACACTCTAGAAATGCAATAAAGTATAAATGAATGATGCGAACAAAACAGAACAGTAATCGCATCACCGGGGTAATGAAATGAATTATATACAAATGCTAAAAGAGATAGAAAAGCAATTAGAGACAAAATACACACATGTGACTCTAATATACGAGCAGACTAAGGAACTGCGAAATCAACTTTCTTATAACGACAAGGTGACATCAAATCTTCAGCTAAAGTGGCGTGGAGAGGAAATAGAAAAATGTGTAAGATGTGACGAGCGAATCCAAAACCTATTGTATAATTATGGAATTAGGGAACAAGATGAGGTTATTTACTTTCTGCGCGGATTGGGAAAAGAACCCCGAAGAATAAGAGAATTAATAAAAAGTGTTTCAAAAAATGAAGAGCTTGAGACAACAGAAGCGGAACTTTTGGTGGAGGAGTTATTTAACAATATCTCAGTGCGTTTGTTTAGGATACGCAAAATACTTGAAAGTACCGTAGAAAATGACTCTGAAATAAGCAAACGATTAATCGGCAAGGACTCTTTTTATAACCGATTACAAAATACAAAAAAATAATCACACGTATAAATTACGTATACAAAGAAATATGCCCCCTGCATAAAAGCGACGACTTTTCATAGCAGGGGTTTATATATATGTGAATATCTTTTCGTCAAATTATAGAAAAAGATATTTGAAATATGAAGGAATTTTAATGCACAAACAAATTGAGTTTAAAAACGTAACGAAAATATACAAAGGAAGTGATGTTGGACTAGATAAAGTTGATTTTAGTGTCCAAAGCGGTGAGTTTGTATTCCTCATTGGACGCTCTGGCTCGGGAAAAAGCACGATTTTGAAGATGATGGGAGGATATATCTTGCCTACAGATGGGCAGATCCTCATCGAGAATGAAGACATTACTATGATAAATAAAAGGAAAGTCCCTTTTTTTCGAAGAAAGTTTGGTATATTTGATCCCGAAATGGGACTTATTCCAGGTGAAGATGTTTATTCAAACATAGACTTTGTTCTTTCGATGTCGTCACTATCGAAGAAAAAGAGAGTCTCTAGGATAGATGCATTGCTAAAGACTATGAATATCCTCTCAAAAAGGCATTCTTATCCGCAAGAATTGTCTGGGGGAGAGTATGCAAAAGTGATGTTAGCACGTGCAATCAGTTTAGACCCTAAAATACTATTGATAGACGAACCGACCGCAAATATGACTGCAACAGATGCATGGGATTTTATGCAGCTATTGGAGGATATCAATCAAAAAGGGACTACTGTTGTAATAGCAAGCCACTCGAGAGAGCTTGTAAATATAATGAAAAAGAGAACAATAAGTCTTGTAGCGGGTGTCATAGTAGCCGATGAAAGGCGTGGTCGTTATGATGAAAGAAAGATTGACATCATCGAAGAACGGAAAATAATTTCTAACAGAAATATATCACCTGATTTTTTCAAAAAAAACAAACTTTAGTATGCAAATTGCCTTAACAAAATAAAAAAGATGTCGATATAATATATATGAAAGAAGAGGATTTTTTGTGAAAATCTAGTAATATTGATATTGTGCATCCAAGGAGAGTAAATATGGGTTTTTCGATAGATAAAATAACAGGAACATACAAGAATAAAATACAACAGCAAAGTGTTATAAACGAAAGAAAAGAAAAATCGCCGATTAATGAGCGTAATTTTGATAAGATTCTAATACAATCAAATCAAAGCCAAATAGAAGAAAAGAAACTATCAGAGGGATTATCAAAAAAAGTTATGACTGATGTAAAAAGAGAAGTTTCAAATGAAAGAGTTTCGGAAATATCGTCTCTATTAGAGCGTGGTCAGTATGAAATTAATAATGAGGAAATAGCTAATAGAATACTTTCGCTCGAAGGAGTAGAACTGTATGAATAATCTCATAGATATTGTAAAAAATTTGACAGAAGTTTTTAATGAACTTACACAGATTGCGAATAGTAAATTGCAAGCGGCTAAAGACAACAGGCTCTCAGTAATAGACGACTGTATGACGAAGGAGCAAGCAATAATTCTACGGTTAAAAGGATTAGAAGTAAAAAGAGAGGCCGCAATGGAGGAATTAGGCTTTGCAGGTCTTTCTTTTCGTGAAATTTTAGAAAAAGTGGAGCCTAAAGATAAGGAAGAATATGCTCTTGTGTTTGAAGAATTAAGCAGGGCAATACAAATGTTTCAATTGATAAACGATGAAGTAATAGTAATGTTGGATGTTAGTGTCCGAGATTGGGAAAAGAAGATAAACGAAAGCAAAAAAAAAGGAACTAGGATATATTCAGACAACAATAAGCCGGGGACAGATACAAAAGCATAATTATGATTTTTCATGAAGAAAAGAGGAAATAGCAAATGATAACTTCGACTTTTATAGGTTTTAGCACGGCGCAAAGAGCGTTGCAAGCCTCTCAAAGAGCAATAGATGTTGCTGGGCACAATTTATCTAACATTAACACTGCGGGATATACGAGACAGCGACTGGATTTAGCAAGCATAATGCCACCAGGAGTAAGTTCGACCGTGTCAATATATGACTCGAGAGTGGGACAAGGTGTTGAAATGTTAGGGGTTACACAAATAAGAGACCCTTACTTAGACGTACAATATCGCAACCAAATTGCGAAAGTAGGAACTGCGGATGCCATGGATGCTGCTTTGGAGAGAATTGGTACTATTTTCGATGAGACTGATACTTTAGCAGTGCGAAACGCCCTCAACGAGGTAATTTCTCAATTAAATGGCATATCCAATCCTTCGACAGCGAGCGAGGGAATTTCTGATGTTTTGGTTCGTTCTGCATTTGAAACATTAATTAACATTGCAAGACAAAAAGGCGTAGAAGTAGAAGAGCTTAATACGGAATTGGTATCCGAGTTTCAAGATTCACTGATACCTAGCGTAAACATTACTTTGGATAAAATTATCGACCTAAATATAGCAATAAAAAATAGTGAAGTCCTAAGTACTCCTGCACTAGAGCTTATGGATGAAAGAAATATGCTCATCGATGAGTTGGCTACATATTTGCCAATTGAGGTTAAGTATCATAACTCTCCTGATGGCAATACAAGGGTTAATCTACTAGAAATTACATTTACTGACACGAATGGAATAGAATATACATTGATAGACGACGATAAGGGATCGACATTTAGCTTTACAGAAGGAACACCCGAAACACTGCCAATGCCCGGACCTCCTGCTACTAATGGTACTCCTGCAGTGCCTGCAACGATAACACTCGAACCAGCATCAATATCTTTTATCACTCCTCCCGGTGCGCCTGCTGGTCCACCATATGACATATCCGACGTAATGCAAGACGGGTTGTTTAAGGGAAAATTGGACATGCTGAATAAGGCTGAGATTTTCGATGGAACAAACATCAAAGGTGTTGGATATTATGAACAAATGTTGAATTCATTTATTCATGGACTTGCGACGACAATGAATGATTTGAACGCAAAGCAAGATCCTGGCCCACCACCAACGGTTACAAGGCAAGACTTATTTACTACCACAGATGGGTCGACACAATTTACGGCTCTTAATATTAAAATATCGGAAGAGTGGAAAGATGGTTCTGTTACATTAACTGCAACGCAAACCGGGGGAAGTAATTCATACGAAAACATATTAATAATGGTAAGTGCATTGTCTAAAGACGAACATGACTTCCAAATAGACTCCGACTATGACGGAGTCGCTGATACGACGGTTTTTACAGGGACACTACAAGAGATTTATGACAATATACAAAATGTCCAAGCAATTGAAAGAAGTTCCTCGTCAATAATTTTGAGTAATAGAATTACGGTACTAAATAGAATTTCTGATTCTAAAGACGCTGTATCTGGTGTCAACCAAGATGAAGAAGTAATTGACATGATGAGATTCCAACAGTCGTACAACGCAGCATCAAGGTTGATGACTACATTGGACGAAGTATTAGACAAATTAATCAATGGAACAGGCGTAGTCGGTAGATAGATAATTCGAAATATAGGATATAAGTATACTATACATGAAAGAAGGTAATCATGAGAATAACAACCAATATGATGAGAAGGAATTATGAAAATTCATTACAATCTTCTTTACTCAAACAAACACAAGCGAGGAATCAAGTAGAGACTGGTAGAAAATTTATGTCCTCCTACGAGGAACCATTATCTGCGGCTAGAGCCGTACTGCTGGAAAATAGATTTGCGCGTAATGCGGACTATCAGGCATCTGTCAGCAACACTATGGACTGGCAAGACACACAAGAAGATGTAATAATGCAGCTAAATGACATTGCAGAGGAAATTGCAAAAAAATATGGTATGGAAGCGTTGAACGATACTAATTCATCCGTTAGGACGGAATATGCGGCTACATTCCGAGAAATGCAGCGGTCAATGGTACAATCACTAAACGCAAAGTTTGGAAACGCTTATGTAATGGCGGGAGGTGGCTCTGAAGGAAACGAAGCTCCTTTCGAATTAACAGACACGGGGGATGTACTATACAGAGGTCTTAGCCTAAGCGATCCTGCTTCACAAGCAGCATTGGACGAAATGGCGGCAGAAACGAGCTTTATCGATTTTGGGATAGGATTGGAATTTGAGCCTGAATTCCTGGCAGATGGAGTTACTCCTAATCCCAATGCGGGTGCTGTTGTTGCGTCTACAGCATTCGATGCATCAATGCCGGGAATAAATGTCGTTGGATATGGTCACGATGCTAATGGTGTTACCAATAATATGATTCTTATTATGGGAGAAATGGCCGATATTCTCGAAGATCCTAACTTCAACAGGGGGGAATATGAGATGCTTTGGGAAAAATATACAGCCAAAGCAGATGAATTGCGTGTTACATTTACTGAAATTGGTACTAAATCAAAATTCATGGAGACAACATTAAGCAACTTAGAATCAGAGGAACTTAATATAATCGAGCAATTTGATACAACCGTTAACATTGATGAAGCCGAGGCTATATTAAACTTTTCATATTCACAATATCTTTATAATGCAACACTTAAGATAGGCACAAGTATTCTTTCTCCATCGTTGCTAGATTTCGTGCAATAACCGACGACAGGCGTGTGAGATACGAAGAAATAATAAAGTGTAAATAGTGAAACAAACTAGAGTATTAGGAAAATGATAATATAATAAATTTTTTAAGGGGGTTATAATGGAGCAACTAATTAAAATCACGACAGTTCCGATTGAGTACGAAATGAAAATTACAGATGCTCGTGTTGAACGACGAAAAGGAGAGGCAAGAATTGCTATATCAAGGGATGAAGGAGGCCTTCGAATTAGAAGCGAACCTGTCAGACTTAATATGGATACATATGATGCACGAAATTCAATAACTCCGACAGCTATGACATCTGTAGTCCAAGCTGCATCCAAAGGGAATCAAGCTTCTTTTGATGCTGGTAATAGATATAGTGATGAAATAACTCAAATGACTTGGAGTAAGCCAGGAGAAGGAAATGAGACGATTAATAGTATGCTAGCAAGTAGATTAGAACTACCAACAGGACAGTTTAACATAGATTTTCTGCCTAGCGTTGGTCCGGAAATCGATTGGACTCCACCGGAGATTTCGGTAAAATATGAAATGGATAAACTGAAATTCGACGCAAGAATCAATAGTGGTACGGTTGAATTTATTCCTGGAGCTATAGAGTTAATGATAACGCAAAATCCTTCTGTAACGATAGAATATGTAGGTGCGCCTATTTATGTTCCGCCTAGGACAGATGCTAATGGATCGGTTCTAGATGAGATGGCGTAGGAGAGCAAATATATGAAGTTAGACAAATTTTATGACGAAAACGAACTAATAATACTTGATGATGGAATGTTCGGATTCGAGCAACATAAAAAATTTATTCCATTACCTCTAGATGAAAATAATCACGATGCATTGTACTTTTATAGTGTCGATGATGCAGAGATTTCATTTTTTATTATGAATCCTTTTAAGCTAGATGAGAGCTATGCTCCTGTTTTATCGGAAGAAGACTACCGAAAGTTAGGAACGAACAACGAAGAGGATTTGTCATATTTCGTGATATGTACACTTCATGAATATGTGAAAGACAGCACTGTAAACATGAAGTGTCCAATAGTGGTCAACACAAAGACTCGCAAAGCTATCCAAACAATACTCGATACACAAGAGTATATGCTACGGCATAAATTAGAAAAAGTTGAAGTCGAGGAATCGTAAAATGCTAGTATTACATAGAAAAAAAAGTCAATCTATAATGGTTGGGGATGACATCGAGATTATCGTGCATGAAATTAGCGGTGATTCGGTTAGATTGGCCATAGAAGCGCCTAGAGAGGTTAAAGTTTTTCGAAAAGAGTTGATTGAAGCTGCGAAAGTTAACGAGGAAGCAGTAACGTCAAAAACTGACATAGAAAGACTAAAGGAACTTAGTACAAAACTGATCAAAAAAGTGTAGCATTTATTGTCTAGCACTTTCCTGTTAAAAGCGGCAGGAATTTTTGAGAAAGAATAAGTTCGTTATATATTATTAATATAGTATGTTTTAAATATCTGTACCAAGTGCTGGGGGAGTATCATCAACCTCGGCACTTTTTTCATCTTGATGTTTTGGTATGTAGTTTAGAAAATATACGTATATATCTACGATAGTTTTATATAATTCTTCGGGTATTTCCTGCCCTAATTCTAATTGGGAAAGCATAGTTGCAAGCGAATTATCTTCGTAAATTGGAATATTATTTTGGTTAGCTATCTCCATAATTTTTGTTGCAGTGTATCCACTTCCCGCAGCAACGATAATCGGTGCTGCTTGTTTTGATTCATCGTACGAAAGTGCAACAGCTTTTTGATTTAGTACACTATTAAATTTTGACATTAATTGCATTCTCTCTTTCAAATATTTTTGGAAAAGCAGTAGAAATAGGAATAGAAATATCCGTTTTTTCTATATATAGTTCTTCTGCTCTAATATTGTTGGCAGCTAGTAATTGTGCTAAGTCGGCTTGTATCGTTTGCTCAGAAATCGGAAGAGACGGCGGACAACTGAGCTGAAGTTTGATATTACTGTCTTGATAGATAAAAAACAAATCAAAAAATCCTAAATCTTGTATATCAAATTTTAATAATCCTTGGATGGCTCTACTATTAGGATCCGCGTATCTTGAATTACCTTCTGCGTTAGGGTCTATCCACATCTGTGCAAACATATTTCTATTTTCGGATTGCATAGGAAAGATAATATGTTGAAGCGGCATATACACACTTTCATTGAGCAAAAATGATTGCAATAAATTTTTAAAAACAGATACATTGTCAATTCCGGCACCACCTTTTATCCCACTTTCAATGAGATGAATAAAATTTTCTTGCCAAGCGCGGTTCCGTGATTGTTTTTCAAAATCAGTATTTTGCAGTACTTGAAGTAAAATATTGCTATCAAGATTAGTAAATGATTGCTGCATTCCTTGATATCCGAGTAGTGTTTCAAATGCAGCTATTACCCTAGATGGAAGACTGTTTTCATGGCGAGCGATGAGAGAAGATAGCAACGCCACTTGATCACGCAATTCTCCTCTGTCGTGTGTAGATGATACGAACTTGTTCAAAAAAGGCAGTATGCTTTCCTTGAGAAGTTTCGAATTAGCAGTGATTGCCTCTTCCGATGGGGAATTAGATTGTGCCAACAGAGAATTCCTGAGTAGCGACAATTCGGACTTTTCGTTTGGGTAAAGCCTAGCGCTAATGTTTTCGATTAATGTGTCAATTTGCTTTAACAGGTGTGAACTTTCGGACATATCGGTGTATGTCTTTAGGAAGTTGAGTATATCCGACTTTAACTCAACGGAATTAGTCTGATCCATTACTTGTCGTAGCAAGTTAAAGAAAGCACCTTGAAATCTTGAAGAAACTACCATTTGTTGCTTTAAAAAAGCTGGCATGTTTTCGATGGAAATGTTGGAAAAATCAAAGAAAGAAGCAAGTTCATCTGCAAACCCTTTTGATAGACCGGACGTAGCGATCGTTGCAAAACGCTCAAAAAAGAGCTTCGCAAACCCCTCGGACACGGTCGGGAAAGATTGTACCTGCTTTATGAAATTTTGGTAGTTTGATTCATATCTAAAATGTCGACCAATTCCTTGCTCTTGTCCCGTAGAATCACTACGCGCATCGGGTTTTAATACCCTGCTTGGTTGAATTGGTCCTTGTATATCACTTGCGATATTGCGATCGACAGTAGTTCTAGTTTGCTGAGATTGATTGTGTGTGATATTCGGGGTAGTAATTTTGAGTACATTTGCCATAAAAACTCCAAGTATTCTACAATAATCAGTTTGACAGTTGTTGATATTAGTAGTATAATATCATATAAAGCAAAAATATACAACTTAAAAAGAATGTTCGATTTTGCGTGGATTTTACGATTAAATCTTGTGAATGACTTAGCAAATAACTTAGTAAAAATGAATTTTATTAGTCACATATAATAACCTAACGAGAGACAGATTAAAGGTGGTGTAATAATATGAGCAATGGAATGGATAGTCTTCTGGAAACGTATTTGTTCGAATCGAATATGTTGATTGAAAATTTGGATGAAATGTTAATAGATTCCGAAAAGACGGGTGATTTTACACAAGATGAGATTAACGAGATTTTTCGCAGTATGCATACGATTAAAGGATCCTCTGCAATGATGGAATTTAAACCGCTTATGGAAATTGCACACCATGTAGAGGATTTGTTCTTTGACATTAGAGATAACGGGATGTCTGCTTTCACTAAACAGCAAAAAGACACTTTGTTTGATATTCTATTTAGATCGGTGGATAGAATGAGAGGGGATTTAGAAAAAGTCGAAGGTGGCATAGCGCTTAGTGATGACGTTTCGGATTTTATAGAGGAAATCGATGATTTTCTTCGTGAACTAAAGGGAGCGCCCTCAGAAAGCAATTCTTCGAAAAACAACCAATCGCCAAATTCTGGGAAAGTTAGTGACGAGCAAAATTCAATGGATGGCGATGTCAATTCAAATATAGTGAGGGTAAATGCACCGTATGTCTTACACATCATTTTTGACAAGGACTGTGGAATGGAAAATTTGCGCGCGTTTATCTTAGTCAATAGTTTCCGAGATGCGGGTTTAGACCACGAGTTTTATCCTATTGACGTAGAGACGAATAGTGACACATGTGAATTCCTAAAGGCGGAAGGGTTCTTTGTTGGATTTTTTGATGAGGGTTCGCTCAAGCAGGCTATAGATAGTATGGAAAGCATGTCGTACATACATAGTTATAATGTGAGTACTAATACTGCATATGGTTCTCATGACCCTGTATCTAATTCTGAGACCGATAAGGAAAGTAATGTAGAAGATAAAAAAACATCGAGTACTTCAAAGTCTGAGACTTCACCAACAACAAAAAATGAATCGGTAAAAGAAACTTCAAATCAACAAACCGCTAGCAATGCAGATAGTACTAAGCATGCAAAGCAAAGTTTGATAAGTGTTAATCTTGATAAATTAGATAAGTTAATGGCAATAGTGGGTGAAATAGTTATTACAGAATCTATGGTAATAGATTCGCCCGAATTGAAAAACCTTAAGTTAGATGGATTTACAAAATCGACTTCTATGCTCCGCAAGCTCACAGACGATTTGCAAGACATAGCAATGTCACTAAGAATGGTTCCGATTTCTGGTGTTTTCCAAAAGATGAATAGAATTGTGCGAGACATGGCAAAATCTCTAGGCAAAGATGTAAGGTTGTCCATGATAGGCGGAGATGCCGAAGTTGATAAGACGATAGTAGACAGCATTGGAGACCCACTTATGCATGTCATTCGTAATGCGATGGACCATGGGATTGAAGAATCTAGCGACGATAGAATTGCCGTAGGTAAAGATCCGCAAGGGGAAGTTACATTATCAGCAAAGCACATGGGAAGCGATGTCATTATTTCTATTAGTGATGATGGTAGGGGGATAAATACTGACGCTGTTCTTGCTAAGGCGGAAAAAAGAGGTATACTGACTAAGCCTGCGGAGGCATATACAGAAAAAGAAAAATTAGAGCTTATCATGGCGCCTGGTTTCTCAATGAATTCGGATGTCACGCAGTATTCTGGCAGAGGCGTTGGAATGGACGTCGTAAGGAAAAATCTAGAAACTATTGGCGGTACTTTGCACATTGAAAACCGAGTAGGAAAGGGTTCTACATTTATATTCAAGATACCACTCACGCTCGCAATCGTGTCTGGTATGGAAATAAATGTTGGTGATGCAGGATTCACAATTCCAATTCAAAACATAAAGCAGTCATTTAAAGCGTCTGAAGAAGACGTGCTCCGGGATGCATCAGGAAATGAAATAGTTCCATTTATGGGTGAATTTTATCCACTCGTTAGGCTGAGTAACCACTTTGGAATACCTACAAACTGTCCTACAGTAGACGAGGGAATAATAATGTGGCTTGAGGCAGGAGACAATGCCTTTTGTTTACTAGTAGATGAGTTAATCGGAGAGAAGCAAGTAGTCGTGAAGCCACTCCCACCATATTTAAGTACATTCAAGGTAAAAGAAGCTGGAATAAGTGGATGTTCTATAATGGGGAATGGAGATATAAGTGTAATACTTGATGCAGTAAATATCTTAAACTCCCATAATCAAACAAGTAGGAATGGAGAATAGTCATGGGAAATTTAGCCAATGTAGATCTTGATGATATGGACTATGAAATGATGGAAGATTATGAAAAATCTATCGAGAGAGACATGTGTAGGTTTTTGACTTTTAAATCTGATGATTTAATCTTTGGTGCGGAAGCTTCGTATGTAGTCGAAATAATAACAAATTATATGGTAAGGTCTATGCCACTTGTTCCTGATTTCGTAAAAGGCGTTATTAATTTGAGAGGACAAGTACTACCAATAATAGATCTGCGAGAGCGCATGGGAAAAGCCCCTCAGGAATATACAGACACAACATGCACAATCATCCTTGATGTGGAGGGAAATATGTTTGGCATAACAGTGGACGAAGTATTGCAAGTATTGGATATCAAAATGTCTTCTAGGAAGGATATCCCTACAGAAGATTCAAGTGGATTGGCGGAAGGAATGTTGACACTAGAAGATCAAACTGTCGTGTTCCTATTGGATTGCAGCAAAGTTCTCCTAATGGATAATATAGAATAAGGTGTATTATGCATATAGAAGATAAGGACTTTAATAGGCTTGTGCATTTTGTAAGGTCAAATTATGGAATTGAAATAGAGAAAAAACGTGATTTGGTTGCTAGTCGATTAGAGAACCCGCTTAGAAGAAGAAACTTCGCAAATTTTGCTCAATTTGTCGACTGTGTTATTAACAACAATAACCAAGAAGACATTGACTTGATGATTAATAGCTTGACCACAAATTATACATTCTTCATGCGAGAGACTGAGCATTTCGATTATTTTAGGCAACACGTCCTTCCGATATTAGAAAAGAAAACTACAAATAATAGTCTCGCCGTTTGGAGTGCAGGATGTTCTACAGGGCAGGAAGCATACACTTTATCCATGATTATGAAGGATTATTTCCAAGACAAACCGGGTAAATGGGATACTAGAGTTCTTGCGACCGACATATCACAAAAAGTCTTGAAGACTGCGCAAGAAGGAGTATATAGTGCAAGCACGTTGCGAGATGTATCAAAAGAATGGAAAAGGGACTATTTTATTTACGATAAAAATAGAGATATATATACAGTAAAGCCAACCCTTAAGGAAAATGTAATTTATAGAACTTTTAATCTGATGGATCCAATAAAATTTAAAGCAAAATTTGATGTGATTTTTTGCAGAAATGTAATGATTTATTTTGATAATGAAACAAAAAATGAATTGATAAGAAGGTTTTATGATGCAACTAAGCAGGGTGGATATTTATTTATTGGGCATTCTGAAACGATATCTCATTTAGATTCTAACTATAAAAAAATTATGCCATCGGGATTTGTTAAATAAAAGTGATATTCTTGATTATTAAATAGGGTTCTCGATTTTACATTAAGGGAATTAACATATGGAAAAAGGTAAAAAAGTAAAGGTATATATTGTAGACGATTCGCTTTTTTTTGGGAAGTTTTTGGAAACAGAACTGTCAAAGCATTCCGACATAATAGAAATAGTTGGTCGCTCATTCGACCCTAATGATGCTTTGAAGAAAATACCCGTAGTAAAACCTGACGTGGTAACAATGGACGTGGAAATGCCAGTGATGGATGGAATAGAGCTTCTCCGCAGACTTTTGCCGATATATTTAGTCCCTGTCGTCATGGTATCATCCTTAGATATATCGGTTTTTCAAGCATTATCATATGGTGCGGTCGATTTTATTCAAAAAATATCAAAAGGAGAAGAGAATCTTAATTCTAAATTTATAGATACACTTACAAGGAAAATAATCATTGCTTCGAAGGCAAAGTGTCAAAAGCCAAAAAGCAATGCGATGATTCCTAGAGCGACACCCATCGCTTCCCATAAGAATGAAAAAGATACATTGCCTGTAAAAGATAAAAAGACGATTACAGATGGCCGAATGGGAGAAGGGATAATTGTGATAGGAGCTTCTACAGGAGGGACTGATGCAATTCTAAAGGTAGTGAGGATGTTGCCCAAGGAGTGTCCTCCAATAATAGTAGTCCAACACATGCCATTAGGATTCACGGCAATGTACGCAAAATATATAGATAAATTCTGCAATGTAGAAGTAGAAGAAGCATACGACGGTGTTAAAGTAGAAAGATCAAAGGCATATATCGCCCCTGCAGGAGAAATGCACACTCGATTACAAATGATAGGAAACGACTATTTCCTATCATGTAAAGAGGGCGAAAAGGTTCAAGGGCATAGACCATCGGTAGATGTATTGTTCCAATCTGTAGCTGAAGTAGCGAAATGTAAAGTTTTGGCAATTATAATGACAGGGATGGGAAGCGATGGAGCAGAAGGATTACTCAAAATCAAACAGAGTGGCGGTTACACTCTCGGACAAGACGAGGAAAGTTGTATAGTATATGGCATGCCAAAAGTTGCATATGATATAGGTGCGGTTTCTTGTCGAACTTCACTCGATAAGATGCCAGATAAGATAATGGAGTACTTTAGGTAATGAAATCAATTTGTTAGTAAAATATTTATAAGGGTTATATCATCACAACACTGATTATAAGGAGATTGAAATGTTAAAGAATTTGAAAATGGGTAAAAAGATCTTGTTGCTAGTTCTTTTTGTCTTAATTATGTCAGCACTTCCAACTACTTTTAACTTACTGCACATGGTAGAGGTAGATAGGGAATACTATAGTGCCTTGCAGATCTATGGTTTTGGCCAGGGAGATGTGGCACAGGCTACTGTTGCGCTCCAAAATGCGCAGTCAAACCTTTCCAATATTATTACCTACTTAGATCCTGATGAGGTTGATAATCAAATAAAAGAACTGGAAAGTAATCTTTCGGATTATGAAGAGATATATCGTCCCGTACTGGATGAAACGCTACTCGATGATGAAGGTAAAGCGAAATTAGCGGAAATCGATGAATTATACGCTACATGGAAAGAAGCCGTGGATATTGTATTGGAATCAAGAGATTCGCTAGATCTTACAGACGATGTTGTAGCATTAGAAATACAGCAACAAGTTGTTGAACAATTTGATCCTATGTATGATAAATTGCATGATGCATATTACGACTTGTTTGACTATAAAGTAAAAACTGGTGAAGGTGTTGCTCAGGGATTGCAGGTGAGAAGTAACACAGCACTTATAATCAGTATTGCTATTTCTATTGCCAATGTTCTAATATCAATAATTATTGCCACTATCGTTACACGTTCAATTACGAAGCGAATTAACTTATGCACAGAACGAATTAAGAGATTGGCAGACGGAGATATCTATTCGGAAGTTCCAGAAGCAAAATCAAAAGACGAGGTTGGCGAACTAACAGAGTCTACTAAAACCATTGTGGAGAGCCTTTCAACTATAATAGGAGATGTTGGTAATGGTCTCGAAGAAATGGCGAAAGGTAACTTTGCTTGTGAAAGTTCCGCTCCCGAATATTATAAGGGAGATTACTTGCAACTTGCAAAAGAAATGTATAAGTTGATGGATGGAATGACGTCCACACTATCACAAGTGAAACTAGCTGCGGAACAGGTAGATTTGGGAAGTGATCAAGTTTCATCAGGTGCACAAGCATTAGCACAAGGATCTACACAACAAGCGTCTGCAGTAGAAGAACTATCGGCATCTATCAATGAAGTAACGGAAAAAATCAAAGAGACATCCCAAGATTCTAAAACAGGTAAAGAAGTAAATGATAAGGCATCGAGTGCTCTGCAACAAAGTATGGAACAAATGCAAGAAATGATGCTTGCTATGGGACAGATAACCGAAAAGTCTACAGAGATTAGCAAAATAATAAAAGCAATAGACGATATTGCATTCCAAACAAATATTTTGTCACTAAATGCTGCTGTTGAAGCGGCAAGGGCAGGAACAGCAGGTAAAGGATTTGCAGTTGTTGCGGACGAAGTTCGAAATCTAGCGGCAAAATCTGCGCAATCTGCAAAAGATACGGCAATACTTATAGAAGAAACGATTGCGGTAGTAGAAAATGGTAATAAAATTGCATCGGGAACATCTGAATCGATCAACTTAGTATATGAAAGTGCCAAGTCGCTCGGCGAAATTGTAAATAACATTGCGGCTGCATCAGAGGAGCAAAGCATTGCAGCGACACAGATCAATATTGGAGTCGAGCAAATATCTGCTGTGGTTCAAACTAACTCAGCGACAGCGGAGCAAAGTGCAGCTGCGAGTGAAGAGTTATCTGGACAATCAAACATGTTAAAAGAGCTTATTAGTGGATTTACACTTAGAGATAGTGCAAATGCAAATATTAAAATAGTAGATGATGAAGATACGAAGGAAATATCGGACGATGTATTCGTCGAATACGATGATAAATACTAGCAACTAAAAAAAGAGGGGCATTTGCCCCTCTTTTTTTAGTTGCACACACTTTTTTAAAGATCGTGATATACTATATAAACGTTGTCTACGAGTCCTATGGAGTACAAGTTGAATTTTAGAGTGGTAGCACAGCTAGGTATTAGGAATTGTATGTATTCTTCGCTCTGAACTTAAGGTAAAAATAACAAGATATATTAAAGTCGATTATATAAATTTTTTCTATGGATCGCCTCCACTTTAAACACGAGTTCTCTGATGCGTCTTTCCGCTTCGGCGGAAAGACCTACAAAACGCAGACCATAATACTTGTTTTTAGCTCTTTCCTTTTTATTTTCTATTACAAAATTGTCGTCGGGAGGAGCCGTTGCCTCTCTAATGACTTCCGCAGTAGCTTCAATTGGCATCACACCATTAACAACTATTTCAAAAAGAAGAGTATCTCCCGGCTTTAGTGAATCGGACGTTTCTAATAGCGCACCACCGGCACTCAAATTTCGTATGTATCTGTGAGGATTATTACTTTCAATTTGTACATAGTTTGTTCCTTCTAGCCTAGATAATGTATCGATTGTTATTAGGACAGGGACTTTGAAGTCATCTCTTCTCTCGACCTTTTTTATAAATTCTCCTATCGTACAAGGTATTAGGAATTCTCTTTCATTAGAACTATCATCCCAGTTTGATGGATTAGATAGGGTGCAATGATAGTAGCTAGGTGGATGGCCTTTTCCGTAAAAAGAAATAATCATATTAGTAGTAAGTTTATCGATCTGAGACCGTTGAACGATTAAAGTAGAATTGTCGTCTGTGATATACAATACTACTGCCGTTAGATTGATATCTAAATCATCATTAAGGTAAATATTGGCCATTGTACAATCTGTAAGTGACATTTAGTCCCCCTTTTATTTGTGTAGTTGAAAATATGATTACATAATAATATCATTAAAATAAAAATAAGTAAAGATAAAAAATACTATATAGAATCCTTCTAAAAAAGTAAAAAAAAAACAATAAAATGATTGACAAATCAATAAAAAAATGAGAAAATAAGCAAGACGTTACGACACTTATCCATAATTCTGTAAAGAAGAATGAAGCTTCTTGTGCAATATGTATAAGTGTTTTGTAATCATAACGGAGCAATAACTCTTTTGTGTTATGGATACACAATTGTGGTTATAAAGATGCACATACTTGATTTGTACATTATTGTTTATATTTAGTAATAACAATAGAATCGGGGAATATGAAGTGTGCTTATGCCTGCGGAGATTAGGTAGCATTTCATGTGTAAAATTAAATGTTCTTAACTGACAATAAATCTTCTAAAGATTTTTGTCATTGAAAAAAGGAGGAGAATTTTATGAACAAAACTAGTTTAGTTGCAGCTGTAGCAGAAAAAACAGGGGTAGCGAAGAAAGATGTCGACAAAGTTACAAATGCAGTATTCAACACTATAGGTGAAACTATGGAAAAAGGTGAAAAAGTACAAATAATCGGATTTGGTACTTTTGAAACTCGTGAAAGAAAAGCAAGAATGGGCAGAAATCCTAAGAAACCTGATGAAAAAATTCAAATTCCTGCTTCTACTGCACCTGCATTCAAAGCGGGCAAAGCTTTAAAAGACACAGTAAATAAAAAATAAGTGAAAAGGCAACGTAAGTTGCCTTTTTTATAAATAAGAAATATTTTTTGGAGTATTATCAGGTTGTTTTTCTATGAATGTGCATCTGCGGTATTGTACTCCAATAACAGATTTTATTTTGGTACGGAAAGGAAAATGCTCTAGTAACTTAGTGCATTAGAAATGAAATGAGAATTGATAAATTCCTAAAAGTTTCGAGATTAATTAAGCGAAGGACTATTGCAAAGCAAGCTTGTGATGAGAATAGGATTAGCGTGAATGATAAAATTGCGAAGGCCGGAACAGAAGTAAATATTGGAGATATTATTTCTATTGAATTTGGTACACGTCCTGTCAAAGTAAAAGTATTGGAAATAAAAGAAACTACTAAAAAAGAAGATAGTTCAAGCATGTACGAAGTGATCGAATAATAGAATAAGTTAGTTTTATAGCGAAGTAGCTTTTGCCACTTCGCTATAATTTAAATTATCAGCAAAATTTTAAGCGTTCTTAATAAAAGCACTTAAGTAGCAATATGCATGCACGACTAGAATGTTGTGATGATTGCAATCAGGCACGTAAGATAGTCATTTATTTAACAATTTTTGAAATATTTTTGAATTGTGGATGCTTTGCAGAACCAGTAAGTTCGAAAAGTAGAGATTCATAAGTCGTAATTGTAACTCCACTGTGCAACAATCGCTTAATTGCGATATTTTTATCTTCTAATTTTCTTGACGATATGCAGTCAGTAATAAGGACTACATTATATCCTTTATCCACTAAATCGAGTGCAGTTTGTGCAACACAAATATGTGCCTCTATTCCTGTAAGTAGAATAGTTTTTTTCCCCGAATTTTCTAATAGTGACGAAAAATCCTCGTTTTGTACACAGCTAAATGTTATTTTCTCCACTAGTGACATTTCGACATTCTTAACTTCGTCCAGAGATTCATTTAAGGCATTTGTAATATGTTCGACAGTTTCTCCGAGACCTTTCGTATATTGTTGTGTTGTAATAATAGGCATACCTAAGTATCTACATCCTTTAATTAATCTGCAGACTGAATCTTCAAGTTTGTCAGCTTCGTAAATAGAAGGCATAAGTTTTTCTTGAAAGTCTATCAATACTAACATACTGTCGTTTAACTCAATTCTTGTTAATTTGTTCATTTTTCACTTTATTCGATTAATAAATCGAAATATTCCTTTCTTTAGTTATTTTCAATACCCCATGTTGTTCCATCTTTTGTATCTTTAAGAGTGATTCCTTTTGATAGTAATTCGTTTCGGATTTCGTCTGCCTTTGTGTAATCTTTAGATGCTTTTGCTTCTATCCTGTTTTTTATCATTTGGTTGATATAATCTTCCATTTCTTCGGATATTTTTCTTGTATCGAGCAATTCGGTGGTTAAGTCAAGTCCTAGTACATCATCAAAGTCCTTAATGATAGCGTATTTTGTCGATTCACTTATGTTTGCTTTGAGTACATCATATAAAATGCTTAAAGCCCTTGCCGTGTTTAAATCATCTGACAGTGCATCAATAAACATCGATTTGTAGTCAGAGAACACATTACTATCTACGGAGCTGGATTTATCTAAAGTTGAGACTTTATTTCTTAATTTTTTGTATGCTATAGTTGCGTTTTGTAATATTTCATAACTGAATTCAAGTGGTTTTCTATAGTGAGATTGCAAGCAGAAGAATCTATATGCAAGTGGTAAATATCCCTTGTCCTCTAGTAGTGATAAGGTAAGGAATTCACCTGCGGACTTGCTCATTTTTGAGTCTTTCATAGTGAGGTGATGCACATGGAACCAATAGTTGCACCATTTATGTCCCAGGAGGGCTTCACTCTGTGCAATTTCATTTGTGTGATGTGGGAAGATATTATCTATTCCACCACAGTGGATGTCTAATTTGTTTCCGAGATGTTTCATACTAATACAAGAACACTCTATGTGCCATCCGGGGTATCCAAGACCCCAAGGACTTTCCCACTTCAAGTCTTGGTCGTCAAATTTGGACTTGGTGAACCAAAGTACAAAGTCCGTCTTATTTCTTTTGTTTTCATCTACAGAAACATCTTTTCTTACCGCTTCCTCGAGATTTTCAGCACTGTGCCCTGTAAGCACATAGTAATTGTTCAGTTTAGAAGTGTCGAAATATATGTTTCCTCCTGCAAGGTATGCAAAGTTCTTATCGATTAAATTCGTAATCATTTCGATATAATCGTGTACACAATCTGTAGCATTTTCGACTGTATCAGGTTTTTTGATATTTAATTTAGCACAGTCGTTAAAAAAAGCATCGGTATAGTACTTCGCAATCTCGAGCACGGTTTTTTTCTCGCGTTTTGCACCTTCAACCATTTTGTCTGGACCTTCATCGGAGTCACTAGTCAAGTGTCCTACATCAGTAATGTTCATAACTCTGTTTACGTCGTAACCCGCAAAAGAAAGAAACTTCTCTAAAATATCTTCCATTAGGTAGCTTCTAAGGTTTCCGATGTGAGCGTAGTGATAAACAGTCGGTCCACAGGTATACATCTTTACTATATTGGGTTCGTTTGTAACGAACGGTTCTAGTTTTTTTGATGAAGTGTTGTAAAATGTAATATTATTATTCATGTTACCTCTCAATTCTACTATTAAATGTATATATTATAAATACATGCAGCTAATATGTCAATACAATAAAATACAGCTCTCGAAAGATGTTTGATTTAGTAATCTATATGTGGTAAAGTATGCTAGTAGTAAGTAATTTATACATAAGTTGATTTTGTATCGTGGAGTAAAAAATGAGAATAAATAAATATATCGCACAGTCGGGAATTGCTAGTAGGAGGAAGGCCGATGAGTTGGTCAAAGATGGCAAGGTTAAAATAAATGGAAAGATAGTTCGTGAGGTTGGTGTAGATGTAGGTGAGAATGATATAATAGAAGTTTGCGGAAGGAAGATTGTAGAAAAAGAAGAAAAAGTCTATTATATTTTAAATAAGCCTTTAGATTATATAACCGCCGTTTCAGACGATCAGGGTAGGCCTACAGTAGTTGAATTGATGCCTGATGTCCAAGAGCGAATATTTCCTGTTGGGAGATTAGACTATAATACATCAGGACTATTGATTATGACGAATGACGGGGAATTTTCATATATAGTCGCCCATCCAAAGCATAAAATATACAAGACATATCTTGTAAAGATTCAAAAAAGACTTTCTCCTGAAAAGATTTCAAAACTAAGAGGCGGTATAGATATTGGTGGATTCGTTACGTCTCCTGCAAAAGTCGAAATATTAAAAGAAGTACAATCCTCTACTATTGTAGAAATATCTATATATGAAGGAAGAAATCGGCAGATTCGAAAGATGTTTAAGGCAGTAGGAAATCCTGTGCAGGAGTTAAAAAGAATAGCAATAGGCGATATCAAACTAGGAAGGCTAAAAGAAGGACATTATAGAAAAATGAGGAAAGACGAAATTGAATATTTAAAACAGTGTTAATTGAAGAAGTTATTATTAGTGAATGATGATAATCCGATTTAGACTGTATTTATAATAGTATTTTTCATAGGAGAAATGAATGTGAATTTTTCGTGATGTAGCAAATTTTTTTTACAAAAGAGGTTGCATTCAAAAATAAGATAATTTATAATCGTATCTAGGAGCAAGCCTACATATATAATATTTAAGTGAAAATTAATAATATGCTAGTAGGAAATTCCTGTACTGAACACAATAGCAGTACAATTAGATTAAAAAAAGAATAAGTTAGGAGTACAAAAATGTTTGAAAAAATTAAGGAAATAATCCATGAGCAATTAAGTGTCGAAAAAGACTCAATCACTTTAGAAACAGATTTAATGAAGGATTTAGAGGCGGATTCGCTGGATGCGGTAGAAATTATTATGAGTATCGAAGAAGAATTCGAAATAGAAATACCGGACGAAGATGCAGAGGGATTCAAGACAGTAGAAGACCTAGTAAGATATGTAGAAGAAAATGCGTGTGTTGAATAGTATTAATATACTTTAAATAGAATGAGATGTAATGTGAAAGATACAAAGAAAATATCCGAGTCAGTGATCAGAAGATTGCCTAGATATAGGCGATATATTGGACAGTTAAGAGAACAAGGAATTGCAAAAATATCTTCTTGTGAGTTAAGTGAGATAATGGGTTCTACAGCCCCGCAAATCAGACAAGATTTAAATCAGTTTGGCGGATTTGGACAGCAAGGCTATGGATACAATGTAGAAATATTGTATGATGAAATTAACAATTTACTACAACTAAAAAAAACCCATAACGTAGCAATCGTCGGAATCGGTAACATTGGACAAGCTCTTGTAAACCATCTTAAGCTAAACCGGGACGTATTTACGGTAGTGAGTCTATTTGATAACAATCCAGAAAAAATTGGGAAAATAATAGAAGGCGTTGAAATAAAAGCATGCGAGGAAATAATTCCTAATATACAGGAAAGTGAAATAGAAATAGCGGTGCTATGTGTGCCAGCGAAAGCCGCTCAACGTGTCGCAGAACGACTAGATAAAGCAGGAGTGAAGTCTATTTTGAACTTTTCTCCTACTGACATATCCGTTTCATCCGATATTACTGTGGAAAACGTTCGCATCAATGATAGTCTATACTACTTGCTATACTATATGGGCGAGGGAAAATAATAGATAACAAACTTATTTAGTAAGCAAAAAAAAGAAAAACTCCCTCTTTTATAGAGGGAGTATCTTGTATATTCCTATGCTTCGCTGATAGCTTCTACAGGACATACTCCAGCGCATGCTCCACAGTCTATGCAGCTGCCAGCATCGATAGTATAGATGCTACCTTCCGAAATAGCTTCGACAGGACACTCAGGCACGCAAGAACCGCAAGCTATACATTCGTCTGTAATTTTGTAAGCCATAATAACACCTCCTTAGGTATTTAACAAAAAAATTGAAACTCATTTGAATGCCAAAGTAGGACAATCGTCTTGTTTCATATTTTTAATTATAGCATATCCATAATTATTTTCAAGGGGTATTCCTCAAATTAGCAATAGATAATTTGCTAGAGACTCTCTAACTTATTGAATAAAGGGTAAGGTAATGGTAATTTTTGCACTGATTGGAAAAAGTGGAACTGGAAAAAGTCATCAAGCATTGAATCTATGCCAAAAGCATGATATTGACTCGATAATAGATGATGGGCTTTTTATACACGAAAACCGTGTAATATCTGGAGTAAGCGCAAAGAAGCAAAGTACAACCGTAGGTGCTATCAAAACAGCACTCTTTATTTCTGATGAGCAAATGAAAAATGTAAGCGAGTCAATAAAACATATTTCACCAAAAAAAATGCTAATATTAGGAACATCCGATAGAATGGTCGACAAAATAGCAGCAAGGCTCCAAGTTGGAATGATTGATAAACGAGTATATATAGAATCAATTACGACAGAAAAAGAACGCCTCATTGCGAATAAGCAGAGAAACATTTTTGGTAAACATGTAATTCCTGTGCCCACATTGCAGCTCAAAAGAGATTTTTCCGGATATTTTTTGGATACTATCAAAGGATTTATCGATGGTAGTGCTAAGAATAGAGGGGAGTATAATGAAAGAACAGTCGTCCGTCCGACGTTTAGTTATATAGGTGAGTTTTTTATCTCGGAGTCTGCAATCGAGGAAATGGTCAGAATTATAGCCAGTAAAACACCTGGGATTGGGAAAGTATTTAGGACACACCAAACTATAAGTAATGATAACTTTTCCATTAAAGTCGTTGTTAATTTGCTTCCTGGACATAGAGGTTGGAAATCATCAAAAAAATTTCAACTTGAGTTGAAGGAACGTCTAGAAAAAATAACGGCGTTCAACATCGTAGATGTTACAATAACAATAAAAGGAATTGACAAGTCGCACTA
The DNA here is from genome assembly GCA_964367585.1 of uncultured Oscillospiraceae bacterium. Lineage (GTDB taxonomy): Bacteria > Bacillota > Clostridia > Peptostreptococcales > Anaerovoracaceae > CAYJGJ01. The sequence continues at coordinate 343,523 of CAYIYH010000001.1, read as the reverse complement.
GTCATGCGATTTTTTTTTAAGTATTTAATTTAATTATCGGTCGGATTCAGCTGTTAGCACGATGCGAATAATCCGAAAAGGTAAAAATATGAAGAATAATCCAATGCAAAATAAAGGAATGAGAATCAAGATTTCAGATTCATTTACATATTCAAGACTAGTAAAATTTACTCTTCCATCTATCATGATGATGGTAGTCAATTCTGTGTATTCCGTGGTCGACGGGGTTTTTGTTTCCAATTATGTTGGAGAAATACCTTTCGCTGCGCTTAATTTGATATATCCTCTTATCATGATATACGGTGCATTTGGCTTCATGCTGGGGACAGGTGGATGTGCCCTCGTTGCTAAGTATCTTGGGGAAGGGGATGATAAAAAAGCAAGAGAAATTTTCACAATGATATATGTAGTGTTAGTTGTCGGTTCGATAATACTTGCTGGAGTCGGAATTATCTTCGTTGAGGATATTGCACTTATGTTGGGCTCCACCGAGGAGCTCCTAGGTGATTGTATTACGTATGGAACGATAATGTTGATAGGCATTCCGGCATTTACACTCCAAACGTCGTTTCCATCGTTTATGGTTGCTTCCGGAAAGCCATCAATGGGCATGATATTATCGATTTCTTCCGGAGTTGCGAACATTTTGTTAGATTATGTTTTCATCGTAACTTTTGAATGGGGCATTGCAGGTGCGGCGTGGGCGACTGTCATTGGTCAAGCAATAGGCGGTGTAGTTCCGTTGTTTTACTACGCTGTGAAAAGAAAAAATACTAATTTATATTTTGTTAAATTCAAATGGGATATGAAATCCCTTACTAAAAGCTGCACGAATGGATCTTCGGAAATGATGACTAATTTGTCTATGACGATAGTAAACATAATCTATAATATTCAGTTAATGCGACTAATCGGATATGCGGGAGTTTCTGCGTATGGAATAATCGCGTATTTATCTTTTGTATTTATTGCTACTTTTATCGGATATACAGTTGGAGTGTCTCCAATAATTAGTTATAACTATGGTTCGCAAAATCATAGCGAATTAAAATCTCTTTACCGTAAGAGTATGGTTATCATGATATCTTCGTCCATTGTTCTTACAATCATTGCGGAGATATTTGCGATTCAACTTGCAGGAATATTTGTTTCTTACGACATTGCCCTTATGGACTTGACAGTAAGGGCGATAAGATACTATTCAGTTTCATATATTTTTAGCAGTATATGTATTTTTTCCTCTTCATTTTTTACTGCATTGAACAATGGGAAAATATCTGCATTTATTTCCTTTTTGCGGACCCTAATTTTGCAATCACTTATGTTGATAATACTGCCCGAGATTTTTGGTGAGATTGGATTATGGATAGCAATTCCCATTGCCGATTTTATCGGTGTTATTATATGTGTAGTATTATTAGTGAGATACAAAAAAGTGTATCATTATTAAAAAAGTTTAGTCGATTTAAAGTCTGTAAGTGAGTTAGTCCCTCAGAAAGATTTGAAAACGCATTTCGATGATGAAATTACTAATCGAAGTATACGTATCTGTCACGCCCTCTTGTCAGCATATTATATTCGGAGTTGTTTTTTTTAATGTTGCCCAATACGCCACCGTCGCCGTGGCCGGGATATATATTTAGTGAGTTATCCCAGTTTTCTATAATATTATTTACCGTATCCATAAGGGTTTGCTCGTCTCCGTCTGTTAGATCTGTTCTGCCAAGTTCTGTAAGGAATATTGTGTCTCCGGTAAACATCAATTTGCTGTCATTTGCCAAAATTGAAATTCCACCTTTAGTGTGCCCTGGGGTGTGTATTATTTTTATTTTTTCGCCATTTAATACTAGCTCGTCCCCATCATATAAGTATCTATCTATATGTTTTCCGTACATATCCGCATCGTCTATATGTATCATTATTTCGGCTTCGAATTCACTCATAATCCCTTGGATTGCACCGGTATGATCATAATGGTGGTGTGTGAGTATGACCGCATCCAGGATTAGATTTTTTTCACGTAAAAAAGAGGTGAATTTCTTTGGCGAATATCCTGGATCGATTATTATTGCGTGAAGCTGACCGACTGAATTGTTTTTTTCTTTACTCAAATTGGTAGTAATTTCTCTTTTGCTTTCGTGGTAAAGCACATAGCCATTAGACTCGTATGCGCCCCCAATGAATCGTTTCACTTTCATATTTTTCTCCTTTTGTGATATCGTATTAACAATTTTTTTTTTTATTTTATTATATTCGAAATTCGGAATATAATCTACAAAAAGTTTTGAAATTTCAACATATTTATAAAATAAAATATAGCTAAAATATCGGTAATAAAAAGATATAACATTTGATTTGGCCAAAAAACACTTGCAATAATATATCTAATTATGTATAATGTTTTTAGCTTAGTAGCGTGACATAATAAGAATCAAAGCGGGTTGATGATTTCTAGGAGAGACTTCGTTTAAGAAGCGCCGAAGAGGCAAGCATGACTAAAGTGTTATGTGAATCTTTCAGGCAAAAGGATTAGAAAAAGGACTGCATTCCGAAACTTGAAGTATAATTTCAAATACGGGAGTATAATATATTTCAAATACGGGAGAGCGAATAAGTGTATATTTACATTTTGTTTGCTCTCCCATTTTTTTTTCTAGACAGTGAGCATTATTGAAAGGAGGAGTTAGTAACGCTATCACTGAGTTGTTTATTTTATGTCATATTCTAATAATTTAAGGAGACAAAAATGAAAAAATATTTATCTATATTACTAATACTAATATTATCTTTATCACTATTCACGGGATGTCAAGATTCTTCTTCTGATGGAGGAGATGTGTCAGGAACAGTCGTGATGCCTGTTTCGGGAGTTGAAGTTGAAAAGGCTGTAATGCCAAGAGAAGAACTAGAAATTAATTTTCTTACAGTTCGAATGGGAATAACTGAAGCATATATGGCTGAAATGGAAAAACTAACGGGATTTGAAAATTATAATATAATTCCAGTATTTGATCCAGATGCTTTGCAAACGCAAACTGTATCTATGAATGCGGGTGGAGTAAACCCATATCAAGTAATGAGTATGGCTTCAGGGAACTACGGTTTATTCAGTGATAATGATTGGCTTTACGATTTGACACCATTTATAGAAAAATACGGGGAGTTATATAACTTAGACGATATACCAGAATCTCTTTGGGAAGGCGTTACAAAAGATGGTAAGATATATGGTATTCCTGCTACTACAAACATGTACCAACTCTTTTATAGGGAAGATATTTTAACTGAAGAAGGAATCGATGTTCCGACAACATATGATGGTCTTATAGATGCTTTAGATCAATTGCAAGATAGCGGATATGATTATCCATATATCAGTGCTTTTACTCAACCATTTGGAATAGAAAATGAATTCGTACAAATGATGAATGCAATAGGTGGAGAGATCTTTGATTCTGAAACAAATGCTCCACAATTCAATACTCCAGATGGACTAGAAGCTATGGAAAAACTTGAAGAGTTATACTCTTATATGAATCCAGATGTAATTACATATAATTCTGATGACTTAACTGTTGAATTCCAAACAGGCGGATCCGTTTTTGCAAAAACATGGGCCACTAGAGCTACAAACTTCGAAGATACTACAGTTTCTGAGATAGCAGGTAATGTTGGATATTCACCTTCAGTCAGAATCGAAGAAGATATGCCTTTATTCTCTTTCGTTACTAGTGACTACTTTATTATCCCATACAATATTACTGATGACGCAACTGCTGAAGCTGCTTTCCTTGCTATAATGGAAGCAACTTGTGCACCTGCACAAGAGCGTGCTGGTGGGGTATCTATGGTAAGTAGAGCTTCTTCTTTAACCGAAGAAAACTTAGCTGCAGCGCCTCAATATGCTGCAATGCTTGAAGCTACAGAACTTGGATTGGCTCCACATACTGCGATAGCATTTCCTTTCTACAACCAAGCAATGGGTGTAGTAGGTCCATATTTAAATGATGCTATGGCTGGAAATATTTCATTCGAAGAAGCATTGGAAAAATGTGATGAAGATGTAACAGTCTTGCTTCAAGATTTGGGATACATGGAATAACTATCTTAAATACCGGTATTTTTATTCTAATTAAATAGTAACGCTAGAAAGTATAAAATATAGGGGAGAAATTAAAAGATAGTTCATTCATACGTTAATTTCTTCCCCTTTTATATATTTATAGCTAATCGTAAAATACTCTTATAGTAATGGGAGAATTAAAAAGAAAGGGGTGAACATGTCAACAGTAGCATGTAGGAACATCAATAAGCTATATGACAATGGATTCCATGCGGTCAAAGATTTGAATTTAGAAATCGAAGATGGCGAATTCATTGTACTACTGGGTCCATCGGGATGTGGTAAATCTACAACATTAATGATGTTGGCTGGTTTAGAAAGTATTTCATCAGGGGAATTGCTGATGAATGATTTAGTCGTAAATGACTTGACACCAAGAGATAGAGATATAGGCATGGTTTTTCAAAATTATGCTTTATTTCCTAATCTTGATGTATACGATAATATTGCATATGGTTTAACTGTAAGAAAGGAAGACCCTAAGACAATAGATGAAAAGGTAATGAAGGCTGCCAAATTATTGGGGTTGGAAGAATATTTAGATCGTCGACCTGCAAGTTTGTCAGGTGGACAAAGGCAACGTGTTGCAATTGGACGGACTATTGTACGTAATCCATCCGTATTTTTGTTCGATGAACCCTTATCAAATTTAGACGCTCGCTTAAGAGCAGAAATGCGTAACGAGATAATCCATCTTCATCAACGCTTAAAAACTACAATTGTATATGTAACGCACGATCAGATTGAAGCGATGACAATGGCAGATAGAATCGTTGTTATGAGAGATGGAGATGTTTTGCAAATAGATACTCCTACGGCAATATATGATGCGCCTGCGGATATTTTTGTTGCGACATTTGTGGGAAGTCCTAAGATGAACTTGATAGAAGTAGACCTAGTAAAAAATTCTAATAAGTGTTGTATCGTAATGCCAGATGGGAGCACAATCGAACTTCCAGAAAAATATCAGGTGCCTTTGGCAAACAGGCCAGAAGGTAAAATAATTATGGGAATTAGGCCTCAATATGTGAATCCTATTAAGGATGGCGAAAGTGGAATGATAAAGGCTGCTATTCACTTAGTCGAAATAACGGGAACAAAAAGAAATATTTATATGAATTATTTTGACAATGAGATGATAGCTCGTGAGAATGATAAGCGAAATTTCGAAAGAGGAGAGCAAGAATTCACAATCAAATTAGAAAAGATTCTATTATTTGATAAAGAAACATCAAAACTTATTTGTCACTAGACTATATTGCTATTCTTTTTTTTGTAATATCAATATAATACTTTAGATTATAGAAAGGAAGGTTCTGTCTATGAAAATGACCAAAAAAGAATTTTATAGATTCTCGATGCCAAGTATGTTGGTGATGATTTTTTTAATGATTGTTCCTTTAGTGCTGACAATTATTCTTAGTTTTTGCACTTACTCTTACGGTAGACCATTTAAATTTGTTGGATTTCGTAATTATATTAATGTGCTAACAAATGATAGAATTTGGGATGCAATGGGTTTTACTTTTGTTCTAACCATAATAATTGTACCGCTTACAATTTTATTAGGACTCAGCATCGCATTGATGTTAGTTCGAATCACAAATAAACGATTTAGAACATTTTTAGTTTCAGGTGTGCTTGTTCCATTTGCAATTGCACCGGTAGTTAGTACTTTATTATTCTCATGGCTTTTCAAAGATGATTGGGGTGTAGTTAGCCACGCATTAAGCCTGATAGGGATAGATATACTATGGTTTTCGGATCCACTTGCTTCGCAGATTCTAATAATAATGCATGCGATTTGGTCTGGGACATCGTTTATCTCTCTAGTAATATACGCAGGACTATTAGCAATGCCTCAGGAACCTCTAATGGCGGCAGAAGTAGAAGGATCGAGTTTTTTCCAAAAGCTTAGATTCGTAATTTTACCGTATCTTTCGCCTATATTATTGTACTGTACTACTTTAAGTATTATGGACAAATTTAGACTGTATGATTCTGTTGCTGTAATGACCAAGGGTGGCCCTGGTTTATCGACTGAAACTATTTCGTTATACAGTTACAGGGTTGCATTCGACCACTTTAATTTGGGACAAGCATCTTGTATAAGTTTACTTATGATTCTTGCAATATTCTTACTGATTACTCCATGTTTGTATTTGATGAGGCGTGAAACTCGTTCATTAGACAGTAAGTCAAAAAAGAAAAGAAGGAAGGGAGCTGCATATGCGTAAAATATCACTAATGGACATGACATCTCAGAATTACTCCAAAGAACAAATAAAAGAGTATTTTGACAAAACTTGTGCCGACGATAAACGAAGACGAAAATTGACAAAAATACTAATCGTAATAGCACTATTAATTTGGGTCAGTATATGTATACTTCCAATGTTCTGGGGATTCATGACATCAATAAAACCGACTGTCGATGCGTTTGCAAGTCCTCCAAGATGGATATTCGAACCGACATTTGAATTCTACAAAACTTTATTTGTCGAACACGAATTCTTATTCTATATGCAAAACTCTCTGATTATTGCGTTTACATCTGTAGCATTAGCGTTAATAGTTGGTTGTCCTTGTGCATATGCCTTATCTCGTTATGGTGGAGGATCCAGTTTTAACTTACTGACAGTTGCTTTAATTTTCCGTTCACTTCCTGGTATGGTATTCATTATTCCATACTACTTCATCGCACAGCAGCTAGGTCTTTTTGATACAAGAATACTCGTAATCCTTGTAGTAGTTGCGGTAAATCAACCGTTTACGGTTTGGACTCTACGAAGCTTTTTCTTAACAATACCACAAGCACTGGATGAAGCTGCGATGGTTGATGGTAGAACAAGATTCCAAGCTTTCAAAGAAGTAATTCTTCCAATCATCGGACCGGGTCTTGCAACTTCTTCTATTTTTACATTGCTTACAGCATATAACGAGTATTTGATCACATCCGCCCTCACAGCTACACAAGCCGTTACTATGCCTGTACTTATTGCGACATTTGGAGGAGAAGATTTACAATATTGGTCAATCACGGCTGCAGGTAGTGTATTAATGGCAATTCCTTTTATATTGATAATTCTCATTTTCCAACGACAATTAGTTCAAGGAATGGGAGCCGGTGCAGTAAAGGGGTAAAATATGGCAAGTATAAAATTAAAACAAGTAGTAAAACAGTATACAAAGGATGGTCCTTTAGTTGTAGACAATGTTGATTTGGAAATAATGGACAATGAATTCTTAGTATTGGTAGGTCCATCTGGATGTGGTAAGTCAACTACATTGAGAATGATCGCTGGGCTAGAAGAGATTACTTCGGGAGAAATGTACATAGGTGAAAAACTTGTAAATGATCTACCTCCAAAGGATAGAAATATTTCTATGGTTTTCCAAAACTATGCATTATACCCTCACCTAACAGTAGCTCAAAATTTAGGATTCGGTTTAAAAATTCAAATTAAAGATAAGGAAGAGTTGAAAAAACGTGTTGAGGCTATGGCGGAACTGTTAGAGTTAACACCACTACTCGACAGGAAACCCGCACTTCTTTCTGGAGGACAACGACAAAGGGTTGCAATGGGACGTGCGATGATTAGAGAAACGGACGTTTTATTGATGGATGAACCATTGTCCAATTTGGATGCAAAACTTAGAGTACAAGTTCGTTCAGAAATATTAGACTTACACGATAAAATTCCAAGGACTGTAGTGTATGTTACGCATGACCAAGTTGAAGCAATGACAATGGGCGATAGGATTGCAGTTTTTTATAATGGTGTAGTTCAGCAAATAGATAAGCCGGACATAGTGTTCGAAAAGCCAAGGAATCTTTTCGTTGCAGGGTTCATGGGATCTCCGCCAATGAATTTATTCGATTGCATTATAGAAGAAGAAAATGGAAAACTATATGCTAAGAACGATGACTTCAAGATATCTTTGCCGGAAAGACTTCATACAGAAAAAATCCGAAATCAAGTTGGTAAACAATCTGTCCTGGGAGTTAGACCAGATGAAATAATGTTAGAAACTGACGATGCGGAATTTGAAGCAACGGTTGAGGTTATACAATTCTTAGGAACAGAGGAAATGGTTTCTATCAGAACAAGTGATACATTGTTTTATTCAAAAATGCAAAAGAAAATTACTAAAAAAATGGACGATAAAATTGGAGTTAAATTTATCAAAGACAGAATTCATATCTTTGATAAAGAAAGTGAGCTTAATATTTCAATTTAAAGTCGTGAGAGAATAACTAAAAATGAGATGCTAGATATGTATGTAAATTTTCATATGAAGGTCTAGCATCGAGTTTATTTATGTTTGCTTTGCTAATATAAATCTGCCATGTGCGCAAACAAAGAGAACGCGCACGGCGAGTAGAACGGAAAATAACCCTTCTAAAATATAATTGAGACGGTGTGAGGTTATTTATATTTTCTGCGTTTATTTGAAATAATAAAATACTAAATATCATATTGAGTTTTCGGTATGATATTCTAGTATAAAGGAGCAAAACTATGGTATCTATTGAAATAATAATTCTCTTGTCTATTACATGTTTTACAGGTGCAGTCATTCAAACAGTAACTGGATTCGGATTCGGAATATTTGCGATGACGTTATTGCCATATTTTGTCTCATCTTATGTGTCATCTGTAACATTATCAACAAGCTTTTCATTCGTTATCGTTCTGATTGCGACAGTACAGTTAAGAAAGCAAATTGATTATAAGCTATTGATTGCTCCCTTATTTGGATATGCACTTACCAATGCGTTTATAATTGCTTTTTCCGTCACTCAATCTGATGATACACTGAAAAAAATGCTTGGAGTATTTTTATTCCTACTTTCAATTTACTTTATGTTTTATTCACATAAAATAAAAATAAAGGCAAAATTCACAAATGGTATTATTGCAGGTGGAATAAGTGGTATCTTAGGCGGCTTGTTTGGAACAGGTGGTCCTCCGATAGTAATTTATTTTTTGTCGACTACAACAGATTCAGTGAAATACTTAGCAACCATACAATGCTATTTCCTGCTTTCAAATGCATTTAATCTATTTAATCGCGCATTAAATGGCCTTTTTACAGAGGAAATCATGCAATTATGGGTATTTGGCTTAGTTGCGATTGGTGTAGGAATGTTTGCAGGTAAAAAGATAAATAAAAAAGTAGACGATAAGTTGTTGAGAAAAATGGTGTATGGATTCATGTCGATTTCGGGTTTAATTATGATTTTAATGTAGTTATATCAGAAATTGAAATGATAATTTAATAAAACAATATTTTTTAAAATTATTTTTAACATTGCTGCCCCTATACAGCTAGAATTGTAGGGAGAAAGGAAGAGTATATTGATTAAATCATTGTATATTTATCAATATACTAAGTGGAGTTATGTTAGAATTACAAGAAGCAAAAAAACTTATTTTAGACTATTTTAAAGAGATGGAAAATTGTTCTGTCGATGAAGTTGAATCGGTATTGAGTAAATATCAAGTAGCTGATTGCCCATGGGAAGGTTCTTATCCTTTCATGTTCCAATATGGACCAAAAAATATTGGTGAAACTTTTTGGAAGCCATTAAAAAAATCTCTTAAATATATGCAAAGGCGTATGGATATATTCATGGCAGGAGAGGCAATCGATGGAAATATTTGGGTTGCTAGTATGGGACAATTCATGGGGTTATACGATGAAGAATTCCTTAATATTCGTGTGACAGGGAAAATGCAAAACTTGTGGTATAGTGAGTTTAACCGAGTCGAAAATGGTAAAATTGTAGACTCTGCACTGTTCGTCGACTTAATTGGATTCATGAAGGAAGCAGGATGTTATCCTCTACCGCCAGAAACTGGCCACTTCTATTGTTATCCTGGACCACGAGACCATAATGGATTATTGTTTGGCGAATATCCTAACGATACAGTACAAAGAAACTTTGCCGTATGTGATGGCATGAGTAATATGAACCAAGCATTAAGTAGGAGTGGGTCTTTTGATACTGTTCCTGTAGACCAAATGAGAAAAGTTTGGGCGGACGACATGATTTGGTATGGCCCATGTGGCGTAGGTGCAAGCTTAACGATTCCGAGGTATTTGAAACAACATTCAGGCCCATTCCGTAAACATTTGGATAAAAAACATCCACTTACCGAGGATGCAAATTATGCAAGTGAAAATGATAGAGAGTCTTTTGCAAAAAGATGCTCTATAGAAAATAGGTCGAACTCATCAGAATTACAAAATGTTGCAGAATTCGCTTCTACAATACTAACTGGTACTTATGGAAGAAAATCAAGATTTGCGGAAGGAGATTTCCTTTGTTCATACTCAAACCAAAAAGTTTCTCCTATCGGAGGATGGTTAGGCATGACTGGGGGAGCAGAGGATATTCCACTTCATGCAGACCTTAATTTCTATTACATAAAAGATGGAAAGATATCAGAAAACTGGTGCTATTTTGATATTCCATACTTTCTAAAATGTCAAGGATTAGACATTTTTGAGAGAACCGCGTCAATCATTAACCCTTACTAGAAATATTGATATTAATGAGTGTGGAATGAAAAAAATATACTAATTCTAATCATATGACTTTGATAAGAAGTTTCTGATTAAACGATAGTAAAACACGAATAAAAATCCTTCTGTGGTAACAAATGTAGCGTGCCCTAAAAGTTAGGTCAAATAATCTAGCGATTGGGAACTCTGGAAAATCACCATAGGAGGATTTTTATTTAAAATAAAAGGTGAATTTTACTTTTAGTCTCCAAGATGACTTTCATTTTAGAATCAAAAGGCGATTCTGTGGTTAGTACGTAGTTAGATTATACTCTATTCAGGAAAATTTAGTCCGAACCAAGGGGACAAGTAGTTGCATTTTACTCAAAAAAATGATATAATTCATGAACTTATAAAAAATAATATAAGTAAATATCTAAAAAAATAAGGGATATTAAAATGGAAGATATATTTAAAAAAACAGGAAAACTTTTCGTTATCTCGGGACCTTCGGGAGCAGGAAAGGGAACTGTATGTAACGAGCTCCTAAAAAGAAGAGACAGTTTTGAATTATCAATTTCGATGACCACGAGAAAACAGCGAAAAGGTGACGTAGAAGCAAAAACATATTATTTCGTTACTCCCGAGGAATTTGAGAAATCTATAGAAAGTAATGATTTGTTAGAATATGCCACAGTGTATGGAAATTATTACGGAACACCGAAAAAGAAGGTCATAGAAAAACTTTCACAGGGAATAGACGTGATTTTGGAAATTGAGATGCAAGGGGCGATGCAAGTGAAAGAGTCTTATCCTGATGCGATCTTTATCTTCATTCTACCACCTTCACTTTCTGAACTTAGGAGTCGATTGAAGAATAGAGGAACAGAAAAACAAGAGGAGATAATTCTCCGGATGTCACAGGTTGTCGAGGAAGTGGCATATGTCGATAAATACGATTATTGTGTAATTAATGATAAAATAGAAGATTCTGTTAATCATATAGAATCGATAATACTTGCGGAACACTTGAGAGTATCAGATAACGTGTATAGTTTAATACAAAAATATAAGGAGGATATATAAATGATAAATGTATCGGCGGATGATGTACTGGAAAAGGTAAATAATAGATATACTTTAGTTAATTTGGTTGCAAAAAGGGCTAGAGATATAGTTGATGGCAAACCACTAATAATTACGGATACATTAGCAGAAAAGCCTGTTACTATGGCAGCTGAGGAAATCGTAGAAGAAGAAATCACTTATAGAGAAGTTGCAGAAGAAGTGACAGTGGAAGAAGAAGTAGTAGTTAAGGAAGATGATTGCATTGTTTAAGCTAATAAACTTACTAATTAAAGAATTTTTCTAAAAACAAAAGGGCGCCTTAGTTCGCCCTTTTTATGTTAGAGAGTGTAAAAACTCTTTTAATTATAAGTATGTAAATTTAGATCTGATTAAATCTCGTCATCAGAAATCCATTCTCCATCGATGAATTCATCTTTAGGATCAATATTTTTTAATAAATATTTTAGCCCCATAATTACTGAAGCTCCAATTGCGAGGCTTGCTCCTATTGAAATTAGTGTCACAACGCCACTATTTGATTTCTTTTCTTTTACTATTAAGTAATCCTTGTTACCGATTTTCATTTTACTACCTCCTTGATTTAATCAATGTAATCATGCGGGGAAAATTTCGAAGTCCCACATTAGTATTATTATACAGCACAAAGAGTATTATTTCAACTGATTTTTAGATTAAACTATTTAGCACTAAATAATTTACCTATAATTATTTAACACGATTTTATATTATCAGTTGTGACATTTTGGGGCGAATATGGTATAATTTATATCTACATTAAAACGACTTTCAAATAAAAAAATTGTACGAATAAGAGCGGATAGAATTTATTTTTATCGAAGTCGTAATAGAAATCATAGAAAGGAATGTATAATGGAAAGATTTGAATATTATACTTTGATTTTACCTACAAAAGGTTTTATGGGAGGAGATGTTGATTCCTCCCTGTTATCATCAGAATTAAATCGACTTGGTAGCGAGGGATGGGAATTAGTAAGCTGTAATTCTACTTCGCAGGATTTTGGTTCATCCAGAAACATTGTTTGCATTTTTAAAAGAAAAATAAACTAAGATGAGGAGAAAAGAAAGTGTTACATATCGTATTAGTAAATCCGGAGATTCCACAAAACACGGGAAATATAGCGAGGACGTGTGCGGCTACGAATACAAGATTGCATCTAGTAAAACCATTGGGGTTTTCTATAGAGTCTAAAGAAGTAAAGAGGGCAGGACTTGATTATTGGGAATATGTAGATTTAGAAGTTCACGATTCGCTGGATGCTTTCATTTCAAAATATTCACAGAACAGAAAGTATCTCGCCACGACTAAGGGTTCCAAGATTTATACAGAGGTCTCGTATCAGGAAGAAGACATGTTAATTTTTGGAAGAGAAACTACGGGGTTGCCTAGGGATTTTATCCAAGAGCATGGAGAATTCGCAGTTAGAATCCCCATGAGCGCAAATACGAGACTAAGATCTTTGAACTTATCAAACAGTGCTAATATTATATTGTTTGAAGCACTTAGACAACTTGATTTCCCCGTTTTAAAATAGAAGAGAGCAATTCTATATTGTGATAGTTTAATTTGTAATTAGTTTAATCAATTTATTCAAAAAAAAGCAAGTCGCATGTCGTTTATAGACTTACAACTTGCTTTTTGCTTTCTCAATTTAGGCTACATAAAATTAGAAGATTTAGACATATTAAAATCGAATCTAAGGAGCTAATCGTACCATGAGTATATGCATGAAACTTTCATACTAATCTTCCATGGGGATTAAATTCTCGCTAAATATTAAGTCACATCCTGTAGCAGCCTGCATCTCATCTTTCGTAAACTCGGGATGTAATTCTGTAACAAGCAACCCTTTTTCAGTCACTTCCATGACTCCCATTTCGGTAATAATTAGATTTACACAGTTAGGTGCAGTCAAAGGCAGTGTGCACTCTTTCAATATTTTGGGTGCACCTTTTTGGGTATGTTGCATTACAATTATTACTTTCTTTGCACCGGATACTAAGTCCATAGCACCACCCATACCAGCAACCATTTTTCCTGGGATTATCCAATTTGCCAAGTCGCCGTTTTCGGCAACTTCCATCGCACCTAAAACTGTCGCAGCTACATGTCCACCTCTTACGAATCCAAAACTTGTAGCAGAATCGAAGTAGTTGACATGCGGAACAGCAGTTACATAAGCAGCTCCTGCGTTAATGATGTCTACGTCTTCTTTTCCTTGTTCCGCGAGTCCACTGAGTCCTGCAAAGCCATTTTCAGAGTGTAATGTAATCGTAATGTCTTCGGGGATGTAGTTTGAAACTAGGGTAGGAAGTCCAATGCCAAGATTGATGAAGTCTCCATTTTTAAATTCTTTTGCACATCTTTTTGCAATTCTTTGTTTTATATCTCCCATGGTTTTTCTCCTTCCACTACACTTTCGATAAGAACGCCAGACATTCTAAATGTATCGGGATCTACTTCACCTATTTTTACAACTTTTTCAGAAGCTATTACAGTATGCGTTGCAGCTCCAGGTAATAGATAATTAAAATTCTTTGTAGACTTGTAGCATGAAAAATTACCAAAGGTATCTGAAATAGATGCCCTACAGAAGGCATAATCCGCGTGTAGTGGCATTTCTAACAGGAATTTTTTCCCTTCTAATATGAGAACGTCTTTTTCTCTCCCTAATTCATCGAGGCTATTTTCCACGGGAGTGCCTACCCCTGTGGGCGTAAGGACTCCACCAAGTCCGTATGCGGCAGCCCTAATTTTTTCTGCAAGAGTCCCTTGTGGTACCAAAGTGCATTTAAGAGTTCCTGCATTCATTTTTTCTGCAACTTGTTTGTTGAGACCAACATGGGAAGCGATTATGTGGTCAACCATATCTCTTTCGATTAGTTTTCCGATTCCACGCGCAATTTTTGCGTCGAATAGACCCGCTGGGCATCCTGCATCGTTTCCGATTACAGTTAGGTTTTTCACTCCTTTTTTAACCAATGCATCCATTAATATTTCAGGTGCTCCAGTACCCATGAATCCACCGACCATTATGGTCATGCCATCTTGTACGCCCGCAACAGCTTCATCGGCCGTGACTATTTTATTTAACATATTTAGTTCCTCTCTGTTTATTGTGTTCCTTTGTTATTAGTTATCTTGCAGACTTTAATTGATATACTATATTTTAGCATATTTGTTTAACAAATTTAAGAATTATTTATTAACATAATCATGTTGCAAATAAGCATAGTACATACAATCCATATACTAAAAATAATAACTGGCTATGCACGACCTCTTTTTACAACTTCAGTCGCAATATAAGACATTACATGCTCTGCATAAGTGTGAGGACCAAAACCTGCATCATATCCAAGTTCTTGTGCTAATTCGTGAGATATTCTAGGACCACCGCAAACTAGTAAAATTTTGTCACGAAGACCTTCCGCCTCCATTAATTCTACCATATTGGTTAAGTTTTGAATATGCACATCTTTTTGAGTGACAGTTTGAGATACTAGTATTGCATCTGCATTTAACTCTTTTGCCCTTGCAATTAGTTCTTCGTTTGGAACTTGTGACCCCATATTAATAGCTACAACATTTTTGTATCTTTCCAGCCCGTAGTGTCCGTGGAATCCCTTCATGTTCATTATAGCATCTATTCCTACAGTATGAGCGTCAGTTCCTGTAGAGGCTCCGACAACTATGACATCTCTTTTGATGTTCTGTTGTATATATTCACCGCATTCGTTTCTATCCATCACATCGACATCGACTTTAGTAACTTTGATTGAAGTATAGTCGACAGCGTGTTGACATTTTCCATAGACTACAAAAAATGTAAATCCACCGCCCATATCATGTGAATATGTTACACTTGGCTCATCTACACCCATCTTTCTGACTAATTGCTTAGCTGCTTCACTAGCTTCTTCTCCATATGGTACAGGAAGAGAAAATGTGAACTCTATCATGCCATCGTTCATCGTGTCTCCATATGGTTTTACTTTAGTTAAATCGAGTCCACTTCCCGGATTGTTCGATGCTATATTATTTGTTTTAGTCTCTTGCATTATTATTTACCTCCTAACATAAGTGGAATAAATGGGTTGAAGTAGTCTTCGTCTTTAGTGCATACACCCTCTAATCCTTTTCCGCCATCTTTAGGTCTTTTCACTCCACCGAATTTACCTGCTTCTATTGTGGAGAATAGACCATCTTTTTTGACTTGCTCAAGGAGTTCATCTGCGTCCTTAAGGACTTTTTGCGCTCTTTTTTGTATTATTCCATCCGATTTGAATTCTATTTCTTCTCCGATATCTCTTGCGTTATTAAATATGTATTTCGCATTTTCAATAGATAAATATCTATCGTGCATATGCGGTGTATGGATTGCCTCTGTCATCATTCCAAGGAGTTGCAAGGATTGTCCCGTCCAAACAGCAATCATGTTGAAAAGAGCATCTTGTATGTGTCCTTTGAATATGTTTCCTGTCATGAATTTAGTAGGGGGCATATATTTAAGAGAAGCATTTGGAAAAATCTCTTTGGCCATCGCCGCTTGTGATAATTCATATAAGAACCCATTTTCTATTTCGGGATCCATTTCAAAAGCATGGCCTAATCCCATTTGTGATTCATCTATATTGGCAAGTACAGCAAATTGTTCGTTAATAAACTGAGATGCCAATACTGTATGTGCAGCGTCAAAGGCGTCGTCAGTTGTCAAATAGTTGTCTTCACCGGAATTGAAAATAATTCCACAATATCCGATGATAACTCTACTCATATATTGGTCAACAATTGTTCTTTGCATATTGATGTCACGGAACAAAATTCCATAAATTGCATCGTTTAGCATTACATCAAGTCTTTCTAGTGCTCCCATTGCTGCAATTTCCGGCATACACATTCCTGAAGAATAGTTACATAATCTAATATATCTACCTACTTCATCTCCCACTTCATCTAGTGCTTTACGCATTATTTTGAAGTTTTCTTGCGTAGCATATGTGCCCCCAAATCCCTCGGTAGTCGCACCATAAGGCACGTAGTCTAGGAGTGATTGTGCCGTAGTTCTTATTACAGCGATAATGTCTGCGCCTTGTCTAGCTGCCGCTTGTGCCTGTATTACATCTTCGTATATATTGCCTGTTGCAACTATTACATAAAGATACGGCTTGCGTCCTTCTCCAATTTCATCGATCATTTTTTCGCGCTTTTTAGATTGTTCTTTAATCCTACTTAGTGACTCATGGACTATGGGGAGAATTTTTTCTTCTGCTTCCTTTGCGGATGCTGTAGGGAGTTTAGTAATTTCCAATTCTCCTTGCGCTATTTTTTCTGAAATTTCTTGAGGCTTTAAGCCTGTTTGGATCATCGCATTTCCCATCCAATATGCTATGCCTCGTGAGAGACCACCGGCAGATTTGATTTGGTCGATTACAATGTTTGGAAGGGGAGTTTCGACATCGTCTACACCGTCGACTCCTAATAGTCGCAGGATTGTTCTTTCTGTACTAACAGTAGTGTGTCTGTCAATAAAGCCTTGCATATCGTGTGCAATTTGTGCGGCAGATTGACGCGCATTAGTTACTACATTAGGGTCAAGATTTAATTTGCTTTTCATTCGTGTTCTCCTCGTATTTTATCAATTGGGGTAAGAAATTTTTTGTTTAAAATTATTGCATATAACTTTTTGCACTCGATATTATTTCATCATTAATTCCTAGTATTTTCGCTATGTTTATAGCATCTTTGGGGACTTCATTTTCGTCGTCGACTTGGTAGAGACTGTAATCCATGTACTTGGAAATAATATCAATTCGTGATTTCCGATTAGCACGACTAATTTCACTGTCAAGTTTTCTAAAGTCTGCATCGGCAAGTCCGCGAACTTGCATATTTTTAATTTCACTAGTTTTAGTTACGGCTTGGTAATGGGTAGTAATGAGTGTAATATAATCTCTCTTTTTTAGATAATCGACGATACTTTTTGTTAGGGCTAGTCCCTCGATAGGGTTTGTACCACTGCTTATCTCATCAATTAATAAAAGAGATTTTGGAGTGCTTTTGTCCAGTATATCTTTTAATTCTTCCATTTCACTGCCAAAACTTGATAATCCACGCTCCATAGATTGTGTATCACCGATTAGCATTTGTGTAAAAGTTGACAAACCAATGGTTGCCGATTGACATGGGACGAAGAAAGCATATTGTGCCAGTAACGCTACTAGTCCAACTAGTTTAAGTGAGATTGTTTTCCCTCCCATGTTTGCTCCCGTAATGCATGTCACTCCTTTTTCTAAGTGGATTGATACGGGCAAATATTGTTTTCTTCTCTTTATGAGCAAGTCTTCTACTTTGAGATGTCTTCCATCTATAAAGGAGATTACATGATCGGCTGATATTTCGGGTTTTGTACAGTTATGTAATATGGCATATTTTGCCTTTGCTATAGCAAAATCCAGTTTGCCTATTTTTTGGCAATTGTATAGTAAAGTATCTATATGCTTTGCAATTTGAAGAGACAACTTTTTTCGTACCGCTATTTCTTCATCTTCTATTTTTAGGTTTATTTCGTCGATCAAATTTGCATATCCACTTACGGAATCAGGGAGTTTCAATTTGTATGTAAATGAAATATAGTCTTCGTCAGCAAGATATAAGTCAGAGATAGTATTAAGTAGTGAAACATCGGAATGTGTTTTAGATATTACGATGTCAAATTTCGGTGTTAAATTTACACCATATTCTTTTTGCAGCACATCTCTTTTGTTTTTTTGCTCTCGTCGTATCAATACTTCATTATTTTTCTTTTCTGCACGCAGAGATTTAAGTTCTTCAGAAAAACTGTCATATATGTAAAAAGTGTTTAGTCTATTGCCCTCAGGATCTAGCACATTTAGTAGTTCTTCGGTATCTTCTAGCGCGAAGTTTTGTTTAATCGTATCTCCAAGTGTATCTATTATATTGAATATTTTTCTCATTATCAAGAGTAGAGATTTTACTTCATATATTTCGACTACCGAAAGATTATAATCTCTGCTACGTTCTATCGTTTTTTTGATATCATTCGTCTCCATGAATGACTCGCAGAGAGTTTCTATTATTCTTTTGTTACTTGACACGAGAGAGACTATGCTTTCTAATTTGTTCAACTCATTTTGTAAGAACACCTCTTCTCCAGGGAAGAAAGGTCTTATTTCTTTTAACGTTTGATTCCCAAATGGAGAAAAGATATCTAAACACGACAAAACATAGTCAAATCCGGTTTCATTTTTCGTTTTTGAATTTGCTAGCCGTTTGCTCTTTTTCATTTTTGCTCCTTGTAAAATTTGGAAGTAATAGTTACATCCTCACGTCCACAATAGGGATGTGTGGCAGTGTATTTTCAAGTGAATTTAGTAGAATTTCCCTATCAAATGAATAGCCACTAGGTGATATTGGATTAACTGTAATTGCGGCTATTTCTATATTATTTATAACTCTAATCGACAAGCCCTTTTTTTGAAGTTGGTTAAAAGTGAGAGAATCGATAAATATCTTCGATGGATTTTTTAATATAAAAGTAATTCTTTTCAATTTCGAGTAATGAATATCCGAGATGACACTGCTTGTAAAGGCCCCTGGTATATACACATATTTTGTTTCGTCATTTATTGCTTCATCTATATATCTAGAAGAACCAAGTCCTGTCAAGAGGTTTAAGATTTTGACTTCATTATCACTAATTACTAGGATTTTATCATCTGTATTATCAGATATAATTTTTATGATTTTATTGTCATGTAATTCGGGAAGTGTGTACAGTGAAACTACATGTACAGTTTCATCTACAACTTTTTTTTGGCTGCGAGAAACAACTGCTCCTGTAGAAAGAATTACGGCCTCTGATATCTCGGGTGATGCAATTGAGCGCCTGTCTATAGCTCCATCTATTAGGATAAGCGAAGCACCCATAGAAAGTAATTCCTCACACAGTTCTTTTGATTCGCTCGTAGTGGTAGGACCCGCAATTTGCACATAGCCACTATTGATTACTTTGCATATTAGTAGTTCGCCTAGAGAAGTCCTATATTTTGACTTTTTTATTATCTCTAGCCCCGCTTCTGCAAAGTTATAGAGCGAAGTGGGGATTGTCACAAGGGTATCTTCATACAAAAAGACTTTCGGCTTTTCCGTGCCAGTTACTAAATCTTGAGTCTCTCCATCTCTTCCTGTAGAAGTAATTCCCAGGGTAATTTGTTCGTCTGCGGCCTCTTCTATCAAGTAGTTTAAAGCGGTTGTTTTTCCTGCATTTTTTGCCATTCCGACGATCGAAAGTATCTTGTATTTTTGAGATATATCTAAAATCAAATTCATAATCGTACCATTTACTACGTATCATTTGTGACGCATCATCGACTGCATACCATCGAATTCTTATCACCGTTTCGTGGGATGTTCTACTTTTTGATATATGTCGTAATTTTAATCTAATATATGCAGCTTAGCGAAAGTATCCTTTAAGCTGCATATATAATGATTCATTATTTTTTTTTACACTTAGCAGTTTTATAGTAGTTAATTAGTGTGAGTTTCTTTCGTGTCTAGCTAAGTTAGAAGGTTCCATAGATGCAATTTGCAGGCCTTCGCCTAGTGCAGAGACCCCTTGTTGCTTATAAGTTTTTTTACCGGTACAGTAATCACATGTGCATTCTAATTCCGGCAAGTGAGGTTCTGTATATGTCGTAATTACCCCTTCGTAGTTTCTAAGAATAACTTTACGAGGTGTTTGCGATATTACATATTGTGGCATTACAGGAGTTTTACCGCCACCACCAGGTGCATCTACTACGAATGTTGGAACAGCGTACCCCGAAGTGTGTCCACGAAGCCCTTCGATTATTTCTATACCTTTAGATACAGGCGTTCTGAAATGTTCGATACCTATTGAAAGGTCACAAATGTAGATATAGTAAGGTCTAACACGCATTTTTACTAGGTTATGTACTAGCTCTCTCATAATGTGTTTGCAATCATTTACTCCTCTAAGTAGTACAGATTGGTTTCCTAATGGAATACCTGCATCCGCAAGCTTTCTGCATGCTTCTGTTGCTTCAGGAGTAATTTCATTTGAATGATTGAAATGTGTATTTAACCAAACTGGATGATATTTCTTGAGCATATTACATAGATTATCAGTTATTCTTTGCGGCATTACCACCGGAACTCTAGATCCAATTCTAATTATTTCAACATGAGGGATTTCTCGTAGTCTTTTTATTATGCTTTCTAGCAAATCATCAGAAACTAAAAGTGCGTCGCCGCCCGAAAGCAATACATCACGGATCACAGGAGTTTTACGTATGTATTCGATACAAGCGTCTATATCTTTTTGAGAACGAGCTCCATCAGTTTCTCCTGCTACTCTTCTTCTCGTACAGTGTCTACAATACATGGAGCATTGGTCTGTTATTAAAAACAAGACTCTATCAGGATATCTATGTGTGAGTCCTGGTGCTGGAGAGTCTGAGTCTTCGTGGAGCGGATCTGCATCGTCTGATTCTGAGCGATGCATTTCGGCTAAGGTTGGCACGGCTTGCATTCTAACAGGATCTCTAGGATCGTCTTGATCCATGATAGAAGCATAATATGGAGTTATTCCTATTCTGAATCCATCTATTACTTTTGCAATGTCTTCTTTTTCTTGCTCTGTTAAATTTATTACTTTTTCAATGTCTTCGACGGTTGTAAGTCTATTTTTGACTTGCCATTTCCAGTCATTCCATTCTTCGTCTGTTACCCCTTTAAATAAAGGGATGTCTTTCCAATTTCTTTTCATTATATTTCTCCTTGTGAAAGAGTATTTGTTTTTTATCGTCAGTATAATATAAAATATTCAATGTTTATTGATCATTTCAATTGTATTGGCAAATATTGTTCATGTTATGTAACTCTTTGAAGATACTTGATATAATACGGCAATTTATTATACTTAAATACGCGATTGTGCGGGATGCCTTATTATGGATATACACGCGCATTAGAGGATGCGCGTGTATAAATAAGGAGGTAACTTACGAATACATTTCGGCGAATAATTTTCTTAGGCCTTCATGCTCTCTCAATACTTGCAGGGTAATGTCTGCATGATCTTTTGTGTATCCATTTCCTATTATCATATTTACGTCTTTTCCTACGCCTTCCGCTCCTAGTGCAGCTTTTGTGAAGCTTGTAGCCATTGAGAAGAAATAAACCGTTCCGCCATCTTTACAAGAAAGAATCGAAGCCATTTCCGTGTTTTCGATGTTTACGCAGTTAATTACTAAATCTGCGAGCTCACCATTAGTTATTTCATTTATTTTGTTATAAATTCCGACCGCATCGGTTGCATCTGCAGCAAAGTAATAGTCAGCTAAGTCCAAATCTTGAGCTCTCTTCATTGAATTTGGAGAACCCGCAATGCAAATTACTTTACCCGTAATTCCCGCACGTTTTTTTGCTTCATATAGACACATTAATCCAGATTTTCCGCCACCACCTATTACTACTACAGTGTCCCCAGGTGCAACTAGTTTTGCAGCTTGAGCTGGTGCACCTGCGATATCTAATGCACTTAGAGCTAATCCTTCAGCCATATCTTCAGGGAGTTTTGCATATATTCCGCTTTGGAATAATATTGCTTTACCTTTGATATCTACTTGGTCAATATCAGGTCTGATTTCTAAGATTTCGTCGATTACAAGTGGAGTTAATGATAGAGAAACTAATGTAGCTATTTTGTCGCCTACTTTTAAGTCGCCGACATAGTTATCGCCCACCGCATCAATTGTTCCAATCAACATGCCACCAGAACCAGTCCATGGGTTTTTATGTTTACCTGCTTTTGCAACAATTCCGAGCATAGTTTCTTTGATTTTTTCAAGATCGCCACCTGCTCTTTTTTCGATTTCGGTAAATGATGCAGAGTCGATATTCAAAGTTTTTACATCGATTCTAACTTCGTTGTCATAAATTTCCATGTCATTATCGATTACGTCTGCGGGTTGTGGTAATACTCCCTTTGGTGAAATTACTCTGTGTGTTCCATATGGACATCCTTTTTTCATATTGCTTACCTCCTAAAAATAATATACTTCTAAAATTGATTATATATTTTGTGAATATCACTACTCTAATTATAATTTGATATTAAGAAAGTGTCTATATGCTTCAGCGATATAAATAGCGTAAGCAGGTAAGAAAAATAAGTGAACCATTATCGGTTCGCCCTTGTGGTAGGAGTGTCTTAAACTAGCTAAATAGAAGTGTTGCAACAGAGAAATATTATTGTTTTTATCTGCTTTACAAGTAATTTAATATTATGTATAATAATAAAATTGCACTTTACCACAAGTAGTGGAAGGCAGCAGGAGGTAAAAATGAATAAAAAAATTAGTGTAAAAGTTATTGCTCAAGTATCATTATTGGTAGCGCTAATGGGAATCATGGCAACTACACCACTTGGATACATTCCACTAGGGTTCATGCGCGCGACAACAATGCATATCCCAGTTATTGTAGGGGCGTGTTTGTTAGGGCCAAAAATTGGTGGAATTCTCGGTTTTTTCTTCGGCGTAACTAGCGTGCTGATCGCAACATTTCAGCCTATCGTAACTTCTTTCGTTTTTACACCATTTTATAGCTTAAATGATGATTTTTCTGGAGACTTCTCTAGCCTTATCGTGGCAATAATTCCTAGGGTATTAATTGGACTTACCGCGGGATATGCATATAAGGTAGTCGCAGGTAAAAAGAGTCAAAATCGTCAGCTTAAAAATAAAAAGGGTGAGAATATTGCATACGCAATCGCAGGATTTACAGGCTCGATAGTGAATACAATAGGAGTAATGAGTTTAATATACGTTTTTTTTGGGAATCAGTATGCCCAAGCGACAAATAATGCAACCGATACTTTGATATTATTTATTTTAAGCGTAATAGGAATTAACGGAATCCCCGAGGCAATAATAGCTTGCATTCTCAATGTATTAATATGTAACGCACTAAAGTATGTGATAAAATAATAATACTACTACCATCGTTGATGCGAAGTTGAAAAAGCTAGTAAATTTAAGATTAAAAAAAATGTTAAAAAAATAACAAAATAGTGTTGCAAAGAAAAATTTAATAATATATAATGTTTTTGATAATACGTATAATGTTAAATAATAATTGAGGAGGTATTTATGAAGGGTTTCGCAATGAAAAGAATTGGTGAAACAGGTTGGATAGAAAAGGATAAACCTGTTGCAGGTCCTAATGATGCAATCGTTAGACCAACTGCGGTTTCTCCGTGTACTTCTGATGTTCATACTGTATGGGCTGGCGCTCTTGGCGAAAGAACCGATATGATTCTAGGACATGAAATGGTAGGGATTGTTGAAGAAGTAGGATCGGAAGTTAAAGATTTCAAAAAAGGTGACAGAGTAATCTCTGCTGCAATTACTCCAGACTGGAATTCTGTAGAAGCGCAAGGTGGATACGCAATGCACTCAGGCGGAATGCTCTCTGGTTGGAAATTCTCTAACTTCAAAGATGGAGTTTTTGCAGAGTATTGTCACGTAAATGATGCGGATGGTAACCTAGCTCTTATTCCTGATGATATAAACGACGAAACAGCAGTAATGCTTTGTGACATGATGCCAACAGGATTCCATGGTGTAGAGCTAGCAGAAGTAGAGTTTGGTGATAAAGTACTCGTTATTGGAATTGGACCTGTAGGACTAATGGCGGTTGCGGGTGCAGCGTTAAGGGGTGCATCTGAAATTTATGCAGTAGGTTCTAGACCAAACTGTATTGAAGTTGCTAAAGCTTATGGTGCTACAGAAATTATCAACTATAAAAATGGTTCGATCGAAGAACAAGTAATGAAACTTACAGATGGAAAAGGCGTTGACAGAGTAATTGTCGCAGGTGGAGATAATGACACATTCATTACAGCGGTTGATGTGCTTAAACCGGGTGGAGTTATCGGTAATGTTAATTACTTAGGAGAAGGTGAATACATCAGAATTCCAAGAGCCGAATGGGGAGTTGGAATGGGACACAAAAGAATAGTTGGAGGTCTAATGCCAGGAGGTCGTAGACAAATGGAAAGACTACTAGCTATGGTAAAGTCAGGCCGTTTGGATCCATCTAAACTTGTAACTCACAGATTTGATGGGATTGATAAAGTTGAAGAGGCCATCATGCTTATGAAGGACAAGCCAGCAGACTTGATAAAACCAGTTGTTTTCCTAAAATAGGATACGGCGTATCAAATTGTATTAATAATAAATAAAAACAGAATGACAAGCGGTATGCTTGTCATTTTGTTTTATAAAAGAATCTGTTCTTTAGATAATTCACGAATATTTGGCTAAAAATATGCTTTTTTGTATAATTATACTTGATACAAAGGCAATTGAATGTTATAATTAGTCTGCATGTGATAGCACATGGCTAATTAATAATAGAAAAGAGGTAAAACATGAAGGAAGGAATCCATCCTGATTACAAGGAATGTAACGTAACTTGCGCATGTGGCAATTCTTTTGTTACCAAGTCAACAAAAGAAGAAATACGCTTAGAAGTATGCTCTAGCTGCCATCCGTTCTTTACAGGACAACAAAAATTCATCAACAGGGGCGGCAGAGTAGAAAAATTTAAGAATAAATACAATCTTGAAGTTTAATTAAATTTTTTAAACCAAACCCGAAAAGAAATTTTCGGGTTATCTTTTTTTATATTGATTATCCAAATAATTTTATATTGACTATGTAAATAGCGCGTTACGAAAAATGCTGAAAAAACATCACAGTATTTATAGGAGTAAATGATGTTCGATAAAATAGATTTTATAATTTCAAAATATGAAGAATTATCTCTAAAGGTATCAAATCCAGAAATAATTGCCGATCAGGCAGTTTGGCAAAAACATATCAAGGAAATGGCAGAAATTGAGCCAGTTGTGAAAAAATATGAAGAATACAAAAAAGCAAAGGAATCCCTTGCTGAAACCAAGGAACTATTAGATATCGAGGCTGATGAGGAAATGAGAGAATTGGCAAAAGCTGAGATTAACGAACTTGCACAGCAAATAGAAACTAATGAAGACGAATTAAAGGTCCTTCTCTTGCCAAAAGACCCTAATGATGAAAAGAATGTAATTTTAGAAATAAGGGCAGGAACAGGCGGAGACGAGGCTTCACTGTTTGGAAATGATCTCCTTAGAATGTATACGAGATATGCCGAAGTAAATCGCTGGAAGGCAGAAATAATGGACATTAGCGATACCGGAGTCGGTGGAATAAAAGAAGCGGTCATTTTGATAAAGGGCAAGGGAGCTTATTCTAGGCTCAAGTATGAGAGCGGTGTCCATAGAGTTCAACGTGTACCGGAAACCGAATCGAGCGGCAGAATTCATACTTCCGCTGCTACAGTCGCTGTGCTTCCTGAAATCGATGATGTAGAGGTCGACCTAAATGTAAATGAGGTAAGGGTAGACGTTTATCGCTCATCCGGTAATGGTGGTCAATCTGTAAACACCACAGATTCGGCTGTTCGATTAACCCACGAACCTACAGGAATAGTCGTTACGTGTCAGGACGAAAAGTCACAAATAAAGAATAAAGAAAAAGCCTTTAAAGTGTTGCGTGCAAGGTTGTTCGATTTAAAAATGCAAGAGCAAAATAAAGAAATATCAGAAGCCAGAAAAAGCCAAGTTGGCTCGGGAGATAGAAGTGAGCGTATTCGCACTTATAATTTCCCTGAGAGCAGGGTGTCCGATCATAGAATTAAACTCACTTTATATAAATTAGATGCAATTTTAAATGGCGCATTGGACGAATTGATCGACCCACTTATTACTAACGACCAAGCGGAAAAAATGAAAAATTTTTAATAACTAATATTTTATAACTTTTAAGTAAAGTACAATACATGCGTATTCGAGCGAACCAACATGTAATCAATAAAAACGAGCAAATTGCAATCAAGGGAAAGTATGAGGGAAATGCAAACAATAGTATTGCCTAGTTCTGAACAAGGCATGGATAGAGCATCGAGTATAATAAAAAATGGGGGACTAGTAGCTTTTCAAACAGAAACAGTATATGGGATAGGTGCAAATGCCCTCGACCCCGTAGCTGTCAAGAAAATATTTGAGGCAAAAGGGCGTCCACAAGATAATCCTGTCATCGTGCACGTTTGCAATATGGTACAATTAAGTCAAATTGTGTTCGATATTCCCCAATGTGTAAATGCACTGAGTGAAGCATTTTGGCCTGGACCATTAACTCTTGTCTTGAAAAAAAGTGAGTCTGTTCCTTTCGAAACAACAGGAGGGTTGTCTTCTGTAGCTGTTCGGATTCCCGATAGCGAAGTAGCACTATCTCTAATAGAAAAGGCGGGAGTTCCAATAGCAGCTCCGAGTGCAAATATTTCTGGAAAGCCAAGTCCTACGACTTTCGATCATGTTTTCAATGATTTGACTGGAAGAGTAGATGCAATAATTGAAGGAGGTACATGTTCAATCGGAATAGAATCAACCGTACTCGATTTGACAAGCTCTCTCCCCGTGATATTGCGTCCGGGTAAAATTACTCGAGAAGACTTGGAGAGAATATTAAAAGTAAAAGTATATTTTAGCAACCATATTCTTAAACAAAAAACACTTTTTGATAATAATCCATTAGATAACAAAGGTGAGAAGCAAACAGTAGAGAAAGAAATAGGGATAATATTAGAGCAAGTAACTGGGCAAGATTTGGCGAAAATATCAGAACACGCAAAATATGAAAGTTCCGCACCGATGTCCCCTGGCATAAAATATAGGCATTATGCCCCAAAAGCAAAAATGATAGTAATAAGTGGTGCACCTGAATCGGTTCAAGCTGCAATAGAAAATGAAAAGAATAGATTAGAGAGCATTGGTAAAAAAGTTGGAGTCTTGAATTATGGGTTATCCCCCGACCAAAAAATTTTGGAAATTGCAATCCGCGAATTCTTTAACAAGTTGCGGGCGATGGACGAATTAAATGTAGACATTATCATTGCAAGCGCAGTTTCTTCCGAGGGATTAGGCCTATCTCTTATGGATAGAATGATCAAAGCTTCCGGATATAACATAATTCATGTGTAGATTCTAGAGAAGTATGATAAAAAAGCGCTATTCTATACGTGTTTTTCTTGATTATTTTTAATTATAGAACGAAAATATTGGGATTGCATTTTGTTTGATACAATGAAATACTCACAAAAATAAATGGAGAAGAGAAAATGAAAATAGCGATAGCATCAGACCACGCTGGATATAACTTAAAAGAAACAATAAAAGAACATTTCAAGGATAAGTATTCTACAGAAGTGGAAGTAATAGATCTTGGAACAGAGAGTAAGGAATCTGTCGACTATCCTGTGTATGGTAAACTATGTGCCGAAGCTGTTGCGAGTGGTGATTCAAACTTAGGAATAGTGATTTGTGGTACAGGTATCGGAATCTCTATAGCGGCAAATAAGATTCCAGGGATTAGATGCGCACTTTGCGTTAATGAACAAATGGCACGCATGGCTAAGCGTCACAACAATGCTAACATGATATCTCTTGGTGCAAATATTGTTGACGAGAATTTGGCAATTAGCATGATAAACATTTGGATTGAGGAAGAGTACGAGGGTGGTAGGCACGATAGACGTCTAAATATGCTTACGTAAAATCGGTAATATGTTTTAATCGAGGCTAAGGAGCTAGCGTGCTTGCGCGATTAGTCCGTGCCGAAGATTGTAAGTCAGCACGAGAAGTGGCTTGCCTCTCAGGGTTTCAGTGTGAGCTTATGTACTCGCTACTGAAAGTCGGAAATGGACCCCGCCACTTCATAAGACGTAGGGGGACATCGTGCTGTGATTATATCTAAATTAGGAGGAAAAAATGGGTAAAATTTATGTTTTCGACCATCCGCTTATTCAGCACAAGACAGCTCTTATGCGAAAACAAGAGACGAGTGTAAAGGAGTTTAGAGAACTATCTAAAGAAATTGCCATGCTTATGGGATTTGAAGCGACTAGGGATTTACCTCTCGAAGATGTAGAAATAACGACTCCGATGTGTAAGACTACGAAGAAAATGCTTGCGGGAGAAGACATTGCGTTGGTACCAATATTGAGAGCAGGGCTTGGCTTCGTAGATGGCTTCCTGGCGCTAGTGCCCAATGCAAAAGTAGGACACATCGGTTTATATAGAGATCATGATACACGTAATCCTATCGAGTATTATTGCAAGTTGCCAAAAGATATAGGCAAGAGGAAAATCTTTGTACTAGACCCAATGCTTGCAACCGGCGGGAGTGCAGTATCCGCGATCGATGTAATCAAGCAACACGGCGGAAAAAATATAGTTTTTATGTGTATGATCGCTTCTCCACAAGGAATCGACAGATTGCAAAAAGGCCATCCTGACGTTGACATATATATTGCGTCAAAAGATGAGGGATTGGACGACCAAGCCTATATACTGCCTGGCCTTGGAGATGCTGGAGACAGATTGTTTGGAACGAAATAAAATAATATAAAAAATAAAAGAGAATACAAAATCAAACATTATAATTTGAAATAATGTAATGTAATTTAATTTACCCTTGGAGGAAGTACAATGCACTTTATACCTGATAATGTAAGTGAAAAAGATAACGTATTTGAAGTCTTAAAAGAAAGAGGCTTCATAGAGCAATCTACGGATGAATCAAAAATAAAAGAGCTTTTGCAAAATGAATCTGTTAGATTTTATATTGGTTTTGATCCGACTGCGGATTGTCTGCATGTAGGTCATTTTATGCAAGTTATTATTATGATGTACATGCAAAAATTCGGACACACTCCGGTAGTTCTCATCGGTGGAGGTACTGGCATGGTAGGAGATCCGTCGGGTAGAACTGACATGAGACATGTAATGACTCCGGAAGTTATACAATACAATTGCAATCAGTTTAAGAAATTATTTGATAGATTTATTGATTTTGATGAGGACTGGAAGTATATGCCAGGTGGAGACGTTTTCACCGCTGGAAAAGAAAATAAAAAGCCGGAAAAAGGGAAGGCAATATGTGTGAATAACGCATCGTGGCTTTTACCTCTCAATTATATCGAGTTTGTGCGTGAAATAGGGACGTACTTCAACGTCAATACAATGCTCAGGGCAGAATGTTTTAAGCAAAGAATGGAGCAAGGTGGATTGTCCTTTTTTGAATTTAATTACATGTTAATGCAATCATATGATTATATGGTCTTAGCTAGAGATTTAGATGTAAAGATGGAGTTCGGTGGAAATGATCAGTGGTCAAATATCATCGGAGGAGTCGATTTGTCGAGAAAAGTGTTATCGAAAGAAGTATATGGAATGACATTTTCACTTCTAACAACTTCTGAAGGTGTCAAGATGGGTAAAACTCAAAAAGGAGCATTGTGGTTAGACGCAAATAGAACGTTGCCGTATGATTTCTTCCAATACTGGAGAAATGTTGCAGATGCTGATGTTAATATGTGTCTAAGAATGCTTACATTCTTACCAATGGATGAGGTCAATAGATTGTCTTCGTTGCAAGGAGCAGAGATTAATCATGCAAAAAAGGTACTAGCGTATGAAGTCACAAAACTAGTGCATGGCGAAGATGAAGCTAAAAAAGCTTTGCAAGGAGCCAATGCAGCGTTTGGTGGCGAGGGCAAATTAGATAATATACCTACGACTGAAATGAAAAGATCAATATTTGAAGAAGGAATAGGTGTTGTAAATCTTATTAGAGAATTGCAATTAGTTACTAGCAACGGAGAAGGATTTAGGACCATAGAACAAGGCGGTTTAACTATCGGCGGAGAAAAAGTAATAGATACAAAGATGACTATAACAGTAGAAAACTTCACTGAAAACAAACTACTTATTCAAAAGGGAAAGAAAAAATTTCATCAAATAACTTTGGTGTAAAACTTGTATATTATCATTTGAATTTAGGAAAAGCTATAAAAATGGGGAGGGTGAATATCCTCCCCATTTTTATAGCTTTAATACACTTTCTGCGTAGCAATGGATAGTAGAACGATAAATAATCCACTAAGCTAGATCTTAAATGCTATATATGTTAGATGTCAGGTATTCGGGGTCACATGTAATATCAATTCCTAGAGAACGCAATGTTTCTTCGTCTCTATCACTAAGAATTGCTGTACAGTGAGCTTTGCACATACGTAAATTTGGCAACTTAGCAATTGCAAGTTCCGCAATTGGGTTCGTCGTAGTAGAAATAGATAGTGCCAGCAGTATTTCCTCGCAGTTGAGACTTTTCTTTTCGCATTCTAAAGTTTCCGTCTTTAACTTTTGAATATTTTCTAGTATTTGGGGTGAAATCAGTAATAGCTCGTCGTCAAGATTAGACATATACTTTATGCAATTTAAGAGTGCTGCCGCCGCAGCAACCATTTGCTTCGAACTTCGGCCTGTAATAATTGTGTCATCGTGCAATTGGATTGCCATCGCAACTACATTTTCATATCGTTTGCCTAGCGTCCGCTTTTTCTCAGCACATTTCCTTGCAGGTTCTACTACATTTCTATCATAGATATTCAGGCCTACTTCTTCCATTAATAGCTTAGCTCTTTCTAGAGTAGTTTCTGATATTATTCCTTTTTTGTAGGCGCACTCTGCTATCAAATATCGCCTAATTATTTCTTGGTGTGAGGCATCGGAACATATCTTCTCGTCGATTATTCCAGATTCTATTAGGTTGACTCCCATGTCCGTGGGTGATTTATATTCCGATTCTTTTCCGGTTATTTTTTCTATTATCCTTTTTACAATAGGGAATACTTCTATATCTCTATTGTAGTTGACAGCAGTTTCTCCGTATGCTTCCATGTGAAAAGGATCGATCATGTTTACATCTTTGAGGTCCACCGTTGCAGCTTCGTATGCAATATTGAGCGGGTTTTTGAGTGGGAGATTCCATATTGGAAATGTTTCATATTTTGCATATCTAGAGGAATACCCTAGCTTATGGTCATGGTAAAGCTGAGATAAACATGTCGCAAGTTTACCACTTCCACCGCCCGGCCCTGTCACTACTACTAAGGGTTTCGTAACTTCAATATATGGATTTGCACCATATCCTTCTTTACTCACAATAGTGTCTATATCAGTAGGGTACCCTTTTGTAAATGTGTGTTTATATATTTTAATATCATTACGTTTTAACTTATTGATAAATGTGTCTACGGCATGATTTTCTGCATAACGAGTGATGACAACACTGTTGATTTTTAGGTTATATTTTCGAAATACATCGATAAGACGCAAAACTTCCAAGTCATATGTGATGCCAAAATCTTGACGAGTTTTGTTCGTTGCTATATCTCCGGCATAAACACATATTATTATTTCAAGCTCACTTCGCAGATTATTAAGAAGTTCGATTTTTACATTTTCGTCGTATCCGGGCAAGACTCGCATAGCATGTTTATCGTGTACGAGTTTTCCTCCAAACTCTAAATATAGTCTTTCATTTCCGCACATATTAATTCGTTTTAGTATATATTTAGATTGTTCATGTATGTATTTTTGTGTGTCAAAACCTAACTTCATTATTTCGTTTATCCCTATTCCTTAGCTACGACAATTCTATATTTAGTTCATTGCTGGATTCATTCATATCACCCATACTTATGAAATAATCGACTGTTAATTTTCCTTTTCCGTCTTTTGAAACGTTGTTCTTAATATTTTTGGTTAATACCTCCATTTTTATTACACCAAACGGAGTGTTGTAAGCTCCTTGGAAACGCTTTCCTGTTTCAAATTTCAATTCAGAGGCAATATTCCCACTCTTTTTGTCTATTCGTTTCATCGTAAATGCGTTATTTGCAAAATACAAATTGGTTACACAGCCTTCATATCCCATCACTTCGGTTTCATCATACTCTAAACGGAAGGAATCTTCTTCCGGATAAAATTTTCCTTCTGTAATAAATTCCATTCTATCATCTACTGTAGGGTCAAGTGCACCACTAGTTATTTTTAACATTATATTTTTCATATCCTAATTCTATAATCCTTTCTATCAAATCGCTATAGCCAATTCCGTTTGCTTCCCACATTTTAGGGTACATGCTATATTTAGTAAATCCTGGGATTGTGTTGATCTCATTAATGAAAATTTCATTAGAATCTTTTGAGAGAAAAAAATCAACTCTAGCAAAGCCCGAACAATTTAATTCTTTATATGCGAGAGCAGCATAGTTTTTGATTTGTTTTTTTGTATAGATATCTAACTTTGCATTAATGCTTAGTTGTTCGTTAGCACCTTCAGAATATTTGCTTTCGAAATCATAAAATTCCTGAGACGCCGTAATTTCTCCGGGTTCACTTAGGATGATATTATCGTTGCCGAGTACTGATATTTCGATTTCTCTCGCATTAATACGCTCTTCTACGATTACCCTGTTGTCATACTTTGTTGCTATACAAAGTGAATCTACGAGCTCGCTTCTATTTGCGGCACATGTTATTCCTATACTTGAACCGAGGTTTGCAGGCTTGATGAAGACAGGAAAGTTTAATTCGGATTCTACTTTATATATCATCTGATTCATAACATCAGGGTCATCATGCATATGTGAAGTATCATGAGAAGTGAAATGAACATACTTTCCGCAAGGAATATTTGCATTTATGAATGCAGATTTTGCCGTGATTTTGTCCATAGCTATTGCGGATGATAAGACATCGCATCCACAGTATGGCATACCAAGCATTTCAAACAGTCCTTGTATTTTGCCATCTTCACCATAAGTTCCATGGATAATTGGAAATGCAATATCGACAAGGTCAGGCAATTGATGTATTTGTAGGTCTATTGCACTGTTTTGCCATGAATCGTCTTTGATCTCCTTCAATTCAGTATCGCATAGCTTCCACTCGCCATATCTCGTAATCCCAATTTTTACTACTTCATATTTTTCACTGTTAATTTCATTTATAATAGAATTGGCCGACATTAGAGATACAGAATGTTCCTCTGATCTTCCGCCAAACACAATCCCAACACGTATTTTACTCATGATCCTCTATTCGATATTTAGTTTTACAATAATGTATTCTAGCATATATATTGGTCATTTTCAAGTAGAACCAATACTCTTTTTATCAATATTTTTCTCACGAAAATGCAATCATCTGTGAGCAGTGTCGTTAGTATGTAATTCACTTAATTTTTAAGTAAATCGATGACAAGAATACATTTCCGTCTGCTTTAAAATTTGCAGCGCCGCTGTGCTTGCTAGCTATCTGTTTTATCGACGATAATCCTATCCCTATGTCGTTTCGTTTTGACGACATAGTAGTACCATTTTCTTCTTTATATTGCCCATTAAAACTATTGTCCATGGCTATGGTAAGCGTATCGTGATGCGTTCTAGAATTTATTTTTATGTATTTTTTGCCTTCACTCATTCT
Source organism: uncultured Oscillospiraceae bacterium (assembly GCA_964367585.1). Lineage (GTDB taxonomy): Bacteria > Bacillota > Clostridia > Peptostreptococcales > Anaerovoracaceae > CAYJGJ01. Next base: position 309,293 of record CAYIYH010000001.1, on the reverse strand, counting down.
ATTGCATGCCTCTACAGCATTTTCGAGCATGTTCCCAAATATCACACATAAATCAGAAGTTGTTTCTTGATTTTCTGTTTCTGGGATGCTTAAGTGTGTAGTGATTTCAATATTATTAGATGCACAGGTTGTTACGTAGTAAGTCAATATGGAATTAACTGCCAAATTTTCACAATATTTTCCTTGCGGTGCGGGGATATCTTTTATGAAAGCATTGATATGGTCTTTTAGTAAATCTATTTCATCGTTTTCAATTAAGCTCCGAATCGTTATAAGTTGGTGTCTGAGATCATGACGCTGCCTTTTTATCTCCGCAGCATTGTCATGCATAAGTTGTAATCCCTTTTTCTGTTCAGACAATTGATATTTTGACAAGCTGAGATCATATTCCATTTTTTGTTTCTTGTTCGCTTCCTGAATATTTTCGTAAGTATAAAATACTCCGGTAATCGAAACAGCCAATGAGAAAATGAGCGTCCCAATTTGGAAGTAATTCAAAAATATTGATCCGTAACGCTGATTTATATTTAAAAATTCCACGGTTGCAAATAATATCAAAATCAAGAAGAAGATAAAGATGTGCGTACTGAATCCTGTTGGATTTTTCGTTTTTTTAGTATAAATATTAGTAAAAGTGAAAAACAAGACAGTAATCATGTATGTACATATTTGCACAGCCTTCGTTATCATTTGAGGAGACATTCCACTGAGTGATCCGATAGAAATGAGTATTGCAAATAAAAGCAATAGTCGTTGTAGTAATATCTTAAGCTTTAAAGTGTCCCCGCTTTCAGTCGATAGCAAGTAAAAATATCCAAGAGGTAACGGATAAAGTCCAAACGAAAACATCGAAAAGAAAAAGACTATCCAGTATTCCTCAAAAAATATCATTGATATTGGAGATTCTCCCAGAGTCCAAATTCCTACGAATAGTAAGAATAGCGACATGCACAAGAAGATTAGCATTTTCTTTCGGAAGACTAGTGTAAAAATAGATGCGATGAACAGAATAATTCCAATTACTATTAGTATTATTGATATTGCAAAAGGAAGAATGTGAATACTAAAGATTTGCCTTATCAAATCATTATAGTCACCCATCAAAAATGGATCGACATGCAAGTCTTCGACTCCATCTTGCACGATGTATTCTATAGTCACATCACTTTTTTCATCTGATGTCTCCGGTAAAAGAATTAGCTTTGATGTGGGTAAAAAGAGATTGTCATGCAATGAACTTTGGGATCTGTCCGTTCGCCCATATTGGAAAATCTTTTCGCTGTTTACATATATAGTAAAAGGTGTAAACAAGCTTTGTACATATAAATAGTTTTGTGGTTCATCTTCGTACGAAAACGTGAATGAAATTTTCGTGTTGGGCGTTAAATCTTTGAATGTATAGGGTAAATTTAAAGTTTCCTTGCTATCACCATTGGTAACGAGAACTGTAGTGGCTTCTTGCACCTGTTCTTTGTTGAAGTAATATTCTGTAGTAGTGTCTAGCCTAGACAGGTCAAAAAATGTGATGACCAAAAAAGTAAGGCAAATCACTGTGATAATAATGGCCTTCGGTAAATTTTTTTTCATGATTATATTCCTCTTACTTTACTGAAAAGATAATTTTCATATGCCTTCCTAGCAGCCGAGAGGGTATTTCTCCTAATGTAGACGTTTCCGCCTCCCTTCATCTCAAATAGAAGCAACTCTTTATCGAGCGATACTACATGAGAAAAATTGACGATGTAACTTTTGTGGCAAGGAAAGAAGATATCTTCGTCCAGATCCTCAATCAGGTTAGTGAGCTTTGCCCTAAAATATATGGTAGTCCCATCTGTTTTATGTATAGAAACCTTGGAAGCAATTTGTTCTAGATAGACAATTTCGAAAAAAGGAATATTGATTGTATTAGAGTTGACATGTATTGTTAGTTTGGGGACATTTTCCTTTTTTTCTTTTGCGAGTCGTAGCACTGCCTCGACAGAGTTTTTTTGCAATGGTTTTTCAAGATATTTGATGACGTCTAATCTATAGCTGTCTAGAGCATGTTCCTTGCTCGTAGTAGCAAAAGCTACTGGAACATCTTCTTCAATTTTACGTATTTCTGTTACTACATCCACTCCGGTTTGTTGTTCCATATAAATATCCATGAATATTAAGTCATATTTATTTGCTTCATACGAATTTAGGAACTCTTCTCCGGATACGAAAAAATAGGCTACATTTTTAATTTTGGTGTCTGCAAGTATAGCAGCAAGATTTTCTCTTTCTTTTGCAGTATCATCGCATACTGCAATTCTTAATGTTTCTGGCATGATATTTACACTTCTCCATGCTATTTATTTAAATCGAGACTACGGAACTTACATACTTGCACAAAAAGCGGACTCCTATATGTTAGGAGTCCGCTTTTTCGTTGTAAAATGTCTTTAGTTTATTCGACGATTGACAGATTCCCAATTGATACAATACTGTTCCAGAGTTTGTTTTGTAATTCTCTCACTCTTATATAAATCGATGAGTGCTTTGTCCATGCTTATCATACCTTCTTTTTTGTCAGAGGTATCTATGATATTATCTATTTGGTGAACTTTACCTTCTCTTATCATATTCCTTATTGCTGGAGTACAAAACATAACTTCAAACACCGGTATGAGTGTTCCATCGACAGAAGGAATTAATTGTTGAGAAACTATTGCCTGCAATACCATAGATAGTTGAAGTAATATTTGACGTTGTCCATTCGTCGGGAATGAATCTACAATTCTATCGATAGTGTTGGCAGCGCCTATTGTATGTAGGCTCGATAGGATGAGGTGTCCAGTTTCCGCAGCGGTCATTGCAATTTCCATTGTCTCACTGTCTCGAAGTTCTCCTATCAATATGACATCGGGAGCTTGACGAAGGGCGGAACGCAATGCAGACACAAAGTTCTCAGTATCGACATTGACTTCTCTTTGTGAAATAATACTTGTTTTATGCGAATGTAGAAACTCTAGTGGATCCTCCAATGTGATTATATGTGCATGTCTTTCGGAATTCATCTTGTCTATCATGCACGCTAATGTAGTACTTTTACCGCTTCCTGCGGCACCAGTTACTAATATTAATCCCTTGTCTTTCTTTGCGAGTGAAAGGACAGATTGTGGGATAGAAAGCTCATCGGGTGAAGGCAGGTCGAATCGAACTATTCTTATTACTGCTGCCAGTGTACCACGTTGTTTGTACGCATTAACACGGAACCTAGAAACCCCTCTCAGTGCAAACGAAAAGTCATCGTCTCCCTTTGTCGACAACTCGTCCAGCGGTCTATTATTTGCATACTCATATATTTCTTCAATATATCGTTTGGTGTCATCCGGCGAAAGAGTTTCCTCCGAATAGGCTTTTGTTTTTCCGCCGACTTTACCGGTTATCGGTAATCCTGCAACAATAAAGATGTCGGAAACACTCTCACTTATAGCTTTTAAAGCAATTTCTTGAAACCCCATTACATATCCTCTTAAATAATTTTTATATCGTATTATTACATGCAACAATCGCTCCGATTTGATAGCAATTTGCAATCATTTATCTATTGACTATTACTTACATGTTTAATTATTGATTATCACTTGCTTCTTTGTTTTCCGTCTTCCAACTGATTATTTCATATTCCAGTTTTCCGACGGAGTATCCCTTTAGGTGTATTGTACTTACAAGATTTTGATTATCGTTTATATCGGTTTGGTATTCGATGATGAGTCCTTCTCCTAATCCGATATCGCTAGCGCTCTTTATGACATAATTGGAGCTCAATGCGGTTTTTGCTTCATTATAAAAAGTAGTAGAGTTAATCGAATTATGGATAATTGAAGAAATCGAATCGTCAATTTTTTTAAGTTCTTCTTGTGCTAATGCATCAGCATAATAATACTCGTTTACATATCTCCCCGTAGAGATGCTTAATTCGTTGTCCGCATTAGAAGAGACAAATGACAATGTCGCAAAAGTGACCAGGCATAGTATAATGAATACGACGATTAACAGACTAGTTCCTAGAGGCATGCCACCTTGTACGTTATTCTTACTCATGATATTGCCCCCCTATAAACATAGAAGTATGTAGGTTATAAATAGGAATATCCTCTCCTGTTACGAAAAAATCCATATTAAGTGATATTATTGTACCGTCTTCTTTTGGAGTTATTACGACGTAGTATTTTTCTGTTGTACTTGTAAACTCGCCGTCTGTATTATAGTATGCTGTATAGTCATCAGATTCTTCTTGGAACTCAAAAATTGCAGCTAATTCGTTTATATTTCCATCTAAGGCATTGAAAGTATCTGCTATAGTCTGCGCTTGAAAAACAGCGGTGTTCCTATCGTTGCTTTCTTCTCCCTTTAGATGGGCTGCAACAAACAGTTGTACACATACCGCTATAGATATAGAAAGAAATAAAATAGCGATCATGATTTCTATAAGAAGTATACTGGTTCTTGATCTTTTCATAAAAATTATACCTTCATTTTCCGATGGCTTTTCGCCATTTTTTATTGAATATTATTCGCTCCTTAAGTTAAGTGAAATTCTTGAGACAGTATCTCTTTGGTCGATTACTTCGAAGTCTATCGTTCCAATTGGATTTTTTGTTATTTTCATCGATTTTAGTGGAATCAATTCGTCCCCAGCATCTAATATGACATCTACGCTTGTTAAGGTATATAGTTCCTGTAAGTAACCATTGTAAAAGTAAAGATATGAGATTTGTTCATCGGAAGGATCAGAATCAAGTACAATTACTTCTACTCCGTCAATTTCATCGAATCGTACAGCACCTTGAGTGTCATATTCTTTTATTCGCCTTGACAAAAAAGAAACTGCTATACGGCTAGTGAAAGAGCTTTCCATATTTTGGTTCGTATTTTCATAGACTCTAGCCCCAATTACTACGACAAGCAAAGAGGAAACGGTTAGCACACAAAAAAGTGCTAAAATAAAAAATATGTCTATTGCACGGTTTTTTTTTGATGAAAACATAATGAATTCTCTCTCACTTCTATTGGACTGTTAAATCCTCTTTTTTTATTATAGTAATGTCAGGCATAATATTACTAGCGAAAATATCGTAGTGAACGATAAACCTATTTTTATCTACAGTAAGACCATATCTGTCTTCTAGGTATTCGATATCGGGAGGATAAGCCCCTTCGAGAACATAGCAGTGTATACTACTCCTCGTTATTGCATTTTCGAGTGTTTCGATTTCTTGTTCGTCATTTACATTGCCCACAGAGCTAAAAGCATATATTAGGAAGAATATAATTACAGCAAAAAAGAGTAATTGTTTAATTATTGTTCCTGCCCATCTCTCACTACTACTTCTATTATTGTACATACTTTTCTCCATAAAAAGTGATTAGTTAATCGTCGCCACTATGCTCAGCTGAGTATAAATATCAAATGCTAATATTTTGTACTTAACCCATCGCCGACATTATGCTCATAAGCGGCAACATGATAGAAAGCAGAATTATACCTACAACTACCGATAAGACAGCTACTAGTGCTGGCTCTATTACGGCAATAATACTGCTTATTCTGCTTTGGACTTCTTTGTCATACTCATCGGATATTTTTTCCATTACAGAGTCGATAGAACCCGTCTTCACTCCAATAGAAAGCATCCTTGCATACATTCCTGCAAAAATTTTACTTTTTGCGATAGCTACTGCAAAGCCTTCTCCTTCGTTGATACTGTCGCGACAAGTAGTAATTCTTTCAGAAAGATTTTCGTGTTCTACAAGCTTTTGTGCCATTTCAAGACTTTGGTCAGTATCTAACCCGCTCGAAATCATAAGGGACATTCCGTTAGAAAATCTAGATACAGCAATTTTTTCTACTATTTTTTTAGTTATGAATGATCTCTCTTTGAATTTTTTAAACTGAACTTTGCCATTCGAAGTTACTCCTAAATACGCTATAAGAAGAACGATTAAAACAAGTAAAACAATAAAGAAGATGCCGTTATTTCTTGCAAATTCAGCAGCATTTAATACTGTAGCTGCGACACCTGTCAATTCGCTACCAAGTTGCATAAATACTTGATTGAAAACAGGCATTACTTGCATTACAAGTACACCTATTACTGCGAGCATCATGATAAGCATAATCACAGGGTAAAATACCGCTTGTTTGATAGTATGCATTAATTCAGTTTCTCTTTTATAATAACGAGCCAAAGATCCTACGACTTCTTCTAATTTACCCGAAAGTTCACCTATCTTTATCATATCTATAGTGTAAGTAGGGAATATTTTGGTCTTTACCATTGCTTCAGACAGTGGTGAACCTGACTCGACCGAATCAATCATGTTGCTTAGCATCTCTTTGTCTGATTTGTCTTCGGTTTCTTCTCTCATTATATAAAGTCCTTCGGAGACAGTGATTCCGGCTTTTACAATCAATGATAGTTCTTCGCAAAACAATGATAGTTGCGAGTTTGTAAGCATCCTAGATGCGTTTGATTTTTTTTCCTTGTCAATAGACATATTTTTTGACATAGTTATCTCCATCTCCTATGAATTCCGATACCGCACTGCTTCCCCCTTGATTATCCTTAAATGTAGGATCTACGAGTGCCCAACTTACACCATCAAATTGAATCACATCATCAAGCCAACCTGCTTCTTCTGTATAAACCGATATCCAAGCATGATACACATCACCGGCATAACCAAATGTCATTTTAGTTGGAACCCCTTGTGAGCGTAGCATGGCTGTCATCAGTGCCGCGTAATCAAAGCAAATACCTTTCCCCGAGTCCACGATAGTGTCGAGTGCCGGCAGATAGCCAGAAAGGTTGCCACTGTTTGCGGCAGCTGCCATCTCATCATCGTAAGCGATAGTATTCATCGTATATGAATAAACAGCCTTAATAAAATCAATATCGGTCACTGTATGTTGGTAATAGTCGGCCGCTTCTATTATAGCCTTATTTTCAGACGTAAAGTCTACATATTGGTTCGAATGTAAAAAAGGTGAAAATTCACTTTCCAGATAAATCGAAAGGCCATAGGAGTCTGCTACGTAGTATTGATCTCCCGAAGCCTGCTCGTACATCGTGAAAGTATAATACCCGTCTCCTTCGGACAAAGGAATCGTTTGATATCCACTTTTCCCATGCAGATCATAAGTGTATGTCTCTCCAATAGGTGTCTCTACGCGGAATTTGATTTTTCCCGTATTGCTTCCCAGATATTGAACCATAACATATCCTTTGCTCGAATTGCTGTAGTCGATTAATGTACGACTAGTTTGAAATACCGAGCTTCCACTTGCGGAAGGCAAGAACATTGTCACTTCGTTTGGCTCTCGGACGATTTCGGATTGCAAAACATCGTTGACAGAATCAACCCCTTCAATCGAAGAGCAAGATGTGACAGATATTATTATGATAAAATATGCAATAAAAATAGTTATTTTTTTCATACAAATATGGTCTCTCTATTGTTACCTTATAATCATCAAAAATGGAGCATGATAGCTCATTTTTTATTCTCGATTTAACTTAAATATTATAGTTCTTTATTTAATATATGTCAATATGTAGAGGGAATAAATGCGGAGCTGTGAAAATAAAATGGGGAAATTTTACAAGTAAAAATTTTTTTGACAGGTTGACAGGTAGTTGAGTATAGGATATATTTGTTTAGTAGATAAAAAATAACAGGGGGGGGGAATATGAAAAGAATAAAAACAATTAAAACATTAAATCTTAAATCAAGTGAAAAGACAGGTGGATGCGGCGAATGTCAAACTTCTTGCCAATCTGCATGCAAGACATCTTGTGGTGTTGCAAACCAGCCTTGTGAAAAGAAATAAGCGATAATATAATTTTTTAATAAGGTAAAAGAGCCACCACAAATCAGGGTGGCTTTTTAAATATAGAGACAATAATGAGAAGGAGAAAATATTGGTTCATCAATATAAATTAAACGGTCAAAACATCGTGCTTGATACAAACAGTGGAGCGATTCATTCTGTAGACGATCTTGTATACGATATGATTTCGATCATAAAAAAAATGCCAAAAGACGATGTCATCAATTATATGCAAGAAAAATACAGTGATGAAGAAATAGCAAGCATAAATGAATGCTACGAAGAAATAATGGCACTGGAGGAAGAGGGACAGTTATTTAGTGAAGATTCTTTCCATGAGATTGGTGCCAGACAGATGTCAGAAGGAATTATAATCAAAGCACTTTGTCTCCATGTGGCGCATACGTGTAATCTCACTTGCAGTTATTGCTTTGCGGCGCAGGGAAGATATACGGGCAAAGAAGCCCTGATGACCTATGAAGTTGGAAAAGAAGCATTGGATTTTTTGATAAAAAACTCGGGCGATAGGGTTAATTTGGAAGTCGACTTTTTTGGGGGCGAGCCTCTGATGAATTGGCAAGTAGTAAAAGATCTTGTCGAATATGGAAGGGAACTCGAAAAGAAGCACAACAAGGTATTTCGATTTACCCTTACGACGAACGGAGTATTGATAGACGATGAAGTCATTGAATTCTCAAACAAAGAAATGACAAATGTCGTTTTGTCACTAGACGGGCGAAAAGAAACACATGATAAGTTTAGATTGAATGCGGCAGGAAAAGGAAGTTATGATACCGTGGTTCCAAAATTCAAGAAGTTAATAGAATCCAGGAGTGGTAAAAACTATTATATTAGAGGAACATTTACACATAACAATTTGGATTTTACAGAAGACATTATCCATATGGCGGAGTTGGGATTTACAGAGCTAAGCATGGAGCCTGTAGTGTGTTCAAGAGAAGAATCCACATCTTTAACAGAGGAAGATGTGCCAATCCTTTTCGAACAGTATGAAAAACTCGCAATCGAGATGCTCAAACGAGATGCAGAAGGCAATCCATTTAATTTTTATCACTACACAGTCGACTTGCAAAATGGCCCTTGCATTCATAAGAGGGTAGCCGGATGTGGGGTCGGAACAGAATATTTAGCCGTAACACCGATGGGGAAACTTTTTCCTTGCCATCAGTTTGTCGGATACGAGGAGCTTTCACTAGGTAATATTTGGGAAGGTATAACAAAGCCGGAGATTCAAGATAGCTTTAAACATAGCAATCTTTATACTAAGGAAAAATGTAAAGAGTGTTGGGCTAATTTTTACTGTTCGGGAGGGTGTCCTGCCAATGGTTATATGGAAACAGGTGACGTGAACGGTGTCTATGAATACGGATGCAAATTATTTAAAAAAAGAATGGAATGTGCAATAATGATGCAGGTTGTAAAAAACTTATTATAGCCTTATCCTTGATTTAAATAATACTTGGCAGAATGCTATGTAATGAAAAGAGAAAGAATGCATAACAATAAGTCAGTATAAAAAAGTAGAAAGGTACCATAGTAAATTCAATACTTAAATAATATTAAATTAGTGTGTGAGAGAAAAGTACTGGTCATGTAGGTTCATACCTATCTGAATAGTACTTTTTACTTTTTTAGATTGACAATTGCATAAAAAGAGTGTAATATATATGAGCGTTGTGTATCTTGCGGATTTGATGAGAGTGAAATTAATTGAACTGTAATATCATTTTTACTTGAAAATTCAACGAAAAAAGGGACAGGATGGATTCGTCCGAGTCTCAAAGCTAAATTAGTTTTAGTAATGTCGAAAAGAATTATCACGGGGATAATTTCAGTAGACAGGTCCGAAAAGAATCTGAAGATTTTAGTAGGTAGAAAGGAAAAACATGAAATCATTTATTGCAAAACATCATGAAGTCGAACGAAAATGGTTCGTACTAGATGCAGAAGGCAAGACATTAGGTCGACTTGCTTCGGAAGTAGCATCGGTTCTAAGAGGAAAGAGAAAGCCAATCTACACTCCTCACGTAGATTGCGGTGATTATGTAATCATAATCAATGCGGAAAAGGTTGCGGTAACAGGAAAGAAACGCAAAGAAAAAATTTACAAAAGACACACTGGTTATCCGGGAGGTCTAAGAGAATTGACATTTGAAAAAATGTTAGACAGAAGACCTGAGGAAATCATCAACCATGCGGTTAAAGGCATGTTGCCTAAAGGCAAATTAGGAAGACAAATGTTTAAGAAACTGAAAGTTTTTGTTGGTCCTGAGCACACTCATGCGGCACAAAAACCGGAAGTAATGGAAATATAGGGAAGGGAGGAAAAAAATAATGGCAAAAGTACAATATCAAGGAACTGGAAGAAGAAAATCTTCTATCGCTAGAGTTAGATTGACTCCCGGGACTGGCAAAATTACAGTTAATAAGCAAGATCTTGACGACTATTTCGGAATGGAAATTGTAAAACGTGAAGTTAAAAGACCATTTTCTATCGCTGATTGCGAAGGCAAATTCGACGTAATCGCATTAGTGCATGGTGGCGGATACACAGGTCAAGCAGGCGCATTAAGACATGGTATATCTAGGGCACTTTGTGTTGCCGACAGAGATAAATATAGAGCGGTATTAAAAGCAGCAGGATTCTTGACGAGAGATTCAAGAATGAAAGAAAGAAAGAAATACGGTCTCAAAAAGGCAAGAAGAGCGAGCCAATTCTCGAAGAGATAGTAATAGTAATAAACACATCGTTATTAAGCAATATTGGTGCTTCTTTGTAAAAAAAAGAAGTTATATTGTAGCATAAAGGAAAAAGAAATTAATGATGCATTGCCCGTATCAATCTACGAGTGATGCATCATCATGTTCCTAATATAGCAAAAAATGATAATGGTGGAAGTAAAACCAATGGAGGAAAAAAATGGGAGTAATTCAAATCAAAGATTTATTAGAGGCAGGTGTGCACTTCGGACATCAAACAAGAAGATGGAATCCTAAGATGGCACCGTATATATTCACTGAGAGAAATGGTATTCATATCATCGATTTGCAAAAAACAGCAAATAAGGTTGACGAAGCATATAAATTCATCAGTGATGTTGCTAAAAGCGGAAAATCTGTTCTTTTCGTAGGAACTAAAAAACAAGCCCGCACGGTAATCGGCGATGAAGCACAAAGATGTGGAATGTATTACGTAAGTGAAAGATGGCTTGGCGGAATGCTTACAAACCACAAGACAATAAGCAAGAGAATAGACAGACTTAATGAAATTAAAGAGATGGAAGAAGACGGAACTTTTGACAAATTATCAAAAAAAGAAGTCTTAAAATTAAGAGCTGAATTAGAGAAGCTTGAAAAATTCTTAGGCGGTATTAAAGAAATGGATGAAATGCCTGGTGCATTATTCATAGTTGATTCCAAAAAAGAAAAAATTGCAATTAGCGAAGCAAGAATTTTAGGAATTCCAATCGTTGGAGTGATCGACACAAACTGCGACCCTGATGATGTAGATTTTGTAATTCCTGCAAATGATGATGCAATCAGATCTGTTAAATTGATTGCTAGTACTATTGCAGATGCAATAATAGAAGCGAAGCAAGGCGAAAGTCTAGATGAAATGGTCGGAGACGAAGTAGTAGAAGAACAACAAGATTCTACTGAAGCGACAGAAGAAGACACATTTTAATTCTAACAATAAATATGGAGGAAAATAATATGGCAGTAACCGCACAATTAGTAAAACAGTTGCGTGAGATGACTGGTGCAGGGATGATGGATTGTAAAAATGCGTTATCTGAGACTGATGGTGATATAGATAAGGCAGTAGACTTGCTTAGAGAAAAGGGTCTTTCTAAGGCTGCAAAAAAAGCGGGAAGAATAGCAGCTGAGGGGCTTGTAAGACTTTCATTCGGAGAAGGCAACAAATCGGCGTCTTTGGTAGAAGTTAATTCTGAGACAGATTTCGTTGCAAAAAACCCTGAATTTATCGAATTTGTTGAAGATGTTGCAAAGCTTGCTCTTACAACAGATGTTAATACTATCGAGGAATTTATGGCTGTTGATTTAGCAGGAAAAGGATCTTTGGAAGAAGTATTGCACACTAAGATAGCAAAGATAGGTGAAAACCTTACAGTTCGTAGATTCACAAAATTAGCGAATCCTAGTGAAGTATATATTGGATATATGCACGGCGCAGGAAATATCGGAGTACTAGTAGCCTTTGAAACATCTGCGGAAGCATCAGAAATCGAAGTATTAGGTAAAGACGTTGCAATGCAAGTTGCATCTATGAATCCAAAATTCTTAAACGATAGCGAAGTAGATAGTGAATGGCTAGAAAACGAGAAAGAAATTGCAAGACAAATACTTCTAAACGAAGGAAAAGCACCTGAGATTTTAGAAAAGATAATCCCAGGCAAAGTCAAATCAATATTAAAAGAAGTATGCTTGTTAGACCAAAAATTCGTTAAAAACGGCGATATTACAGTCCAACAATACATCGACGACTCAGCTAAAGCTATCGGCAAAGATATTAAGATTGTAAAAATGGTTAGATATGAAGTCGGTGAAGGAATCGAAAAGAAAGAAGAAAACTTTGCGGAAGAAGTAGCTAAACAAATGGGCAAATAGTATTGTATCAATTCTTATGGTTTAATCAAGGCTAAGGCGCTAACGTGCTTGCACAAATATGCCCCGCCGTGGTAATATTAAACCTTAGTGTAAAGTAAAAAACCCCTTCGCTGTTATCCAGTGAAGGGGTTTTTTTTTGAGTGCGTCTAAAATTTAATTCAATTATAGACGCACTCTCTTAATATACTAACAATATTGACTCATGGTATTGTTATTGGTCGAAATAATCTTTGTATTTTTCTAGCATATTATAAATTGTCTTTCTAGAGACTCCGAGTAGTTTTGCGGCGTCCGTTTTGCTCCCATTTACTAATAATAGTGCTTCTTTTAGTAACTCAACATAAGAAGAATCTATAGCAAGACGCTTGTCTAGTATCATCTCTTCCGGAGTCTTAATTTCGGGAAGTTTTTCAAATGTAGCCTCGTTGGATTGAAAAGCATTAATAAGTGTTTCTCGACTTATGTTATTGGAAGATGTCATTACATATACCCTATTAATAATATTTCTTAGTTCTCTAGTATTTCCAGGCCAATCATAGTTCATGAGCAATTGTTTTGCTTCATCATCGATTAATTTATTGCTCGAGTTGTTAATTCGTTTAGCCTGCAACATAAAAAACTCGCAACAATCAAGGATATCTTCCTTTCTTTCTCTAAGAGGTGGGATTACGATATTGAGAACCATAAGCCGATAATATAGATCTTCTCTAAAAAGTCCCTCTTGAATCATCTTTTCTAGTGAGCGATTTGTTGCAGCAATTACTCGCACATCCACCGGAATATTTTTCGTTCCGCCTATTCTAGTTATTTGATTCATTTCCAATGTGCGTAATAGTTTAGTTTGAGACGATAGTGGAAGCTCGGCTACTTCGTCAAAAAAAAGAGTTCCACCATTACATATTTCAAATTTTCCTATATGTCCATTTTTTGATGCACCCGTAAATGCGCCGCTTTCGTATCCAAATAGTTCACTGTCAATTAGTTCTGGGGAAATGCTGGCACAATTTAGTGCCACAAAAGGTTTGCTTCGTCTTGTGCTGTGATTATGAATAGACTGGGCAAAAAGCTCTTTGCCGACTCCACTTTCTCCATAAATCAGAACATTGTATGGACTATTAGCAAATGACATGGCAGTCGATTTTATTTTATTGATGGCGATGCTATTTCCAATAATATCATCGAAGGTATAGTCGGCGGTTAGCCCCATCGTATCACTTACTTGTTTTATTTTAGTTTTACGCGATCTAGATATTTCGGCAACGCCTCTAACCTTTCCATTATTATCTAATAGGGGATACATGTCGTTTGACGCAATCATATTTTGGCTTGAATCATTTTCATTGCCAACTACTACCTCCCAATCTACGACGGGCTCTTTGTATTTGATTACGTCGTTTATTTTCATATAATCGTAAGGTTTATTTGTTGATGTAATAGTTGTTCCGCACTCTATCAGGATATCATTTATGAATTTACCCATAAGATGTTCGCGTCCTTCAATATTTGTATATCTACAAAAGTCTGCATTGGCGTATATTAGGTTCAGTTTATTATCATAGACACAAATTGAATTCGGTAAAGTGTCGAGTGCGTCAAAAATAAAAGAATTTAGAACCTCATTGCGACAGAATATAGACATTAAAAAAGATAACTCATCTGCAACAGCGGATATAACTGATGTATCATCGGGCGTTTCTTTACTTACTAGATAAAACTCCTGTTTATCAGATGGTGAATTGGGGATGCTTAAAACCATGCTATCATATTCTTCCTGAGTAATAGAAAGAGGAAAATAGGAGAGAATTTCTTTCGAAGAAGATGATAATAAAAGATTTTCAGATTCCAGTCTGTTTTTTTGTATTAAATAGTTAAAGATTTCTTTTGCTACAGTATTTTTTCTTTTGAATGTTTTATCATCATCGCTAACTGTGATTTTAATATTATAGCAAAAAGCTTTTTGTTCTGATTCCATTTCTGATTTACCCTTACATATTTTTAAACTACTTATTTTAGTGTATACAATTTATCCTAATAAAAACCCTTCCGGAAAATCGTCTTTGGGATCAAGAATCCAAGTTGCAAAGCCTTGGATACACGCATTACCTGTGACTTTCGGTATAACTGCATCGAAATCGAAAACTTTAGTTTTACTTACGATTTCACACTTAAATAGTGAACCAATAATGCTTTCATGCATAAAGCTATCACCAACTTTTAGTTTTCCTTTATTATATAATACTGCAGCCTTGGCCGATGTTCCTGTTCCACAAGGTGAACGATCAACGGTTTTAGGTAACGCGACCACACAATTTTGAACATCTGCATTTTTGCCTTTTGGTTCTCCATAAAATTCGATGTGAGTAACTTCGCCAATGAAAGGAAGATCTGGGTGCTTGAAACTCTCTTGAGAATTGATATCTTTTGCAATACTTTGAGCTGTTTCCACAAGTTTAGCACTGTTTTCCGGACAAATACTAAGCCCTACTGAAGATACAGGGAGGATTGCGTAGAGATTCCCACCCCAAGAAACATCCAATGTTAAATCACCAAATTCCTTAGTATTAATAGATAGATTTTCTTTTATCACAAACGCAGGTGCATTTATAAAAGAAACTTCTTGAACCTCACCGTCTTTTACTGCTGCCTCAACCACTACAACACCCGCGGCAGTATCGAGTGAAATCGTAGTTAATGGTTCGGACACTTTAACCATACCTGTTTCGATTAAGGCAACAGCAACTCCTATTGTGTCGTGTCCACACATAGGAAGCCATCCGCTTGTCTCGAAGTAAAGCACTCCGATATCTGTTCCTGGGGAGCATGGTTCTGTAATCAATGTGCATGACATGTAGTCATTGCCTCTAGGTTCGTAGGATAGGAGTTTACGAAACCAATCTTCGTTTTCTTTCATATATAAAAACTTTTCAGCCATCGTGGTACCGGGAACACGAGGAAATCCGCTTACAATATTACGGGTGGGCTGACCAAGCGTGTGTGTTTCGATAGTGTTAAACATTTTCTTTGCTTTCATAATTATACCTCCAATTAAATAAAAAAAAGATTAAATATTAGAGAAAATTATTATTAGTTAACATTAAAAGTTAATGACAATAATGCACAATAAAATTATATCTAATATCTATATCATTATCAAGCAATTCTTATGCCAGTGAAATATAGTTTATTTTTTTTTATAGGTTTTGGCATAGTAATTGCTAATTATAAGAATATATATCATATTAGTAAAGGAGAATAAAATGGCAAAAAAAGGAGATTGGGTTCGTGTACACGGTATCGTGCTAAAAGCTGACGAAAGAAAAGCTAAAATACCAAAAGATACGCAAGAGTGTGATTTTGAAATGTGGGTTAAGGGATATCTACTAGATAATGAGGCAGAAGTTGGGGATACTGTGAATGTTGAAACTGCTACAGGTAGAAGGGAGATTGGAATTCTTCTTGAGGAAAATCCACAGTATACTCACAGTTTCGGAGCATTTGTTCCAGAAATAATTGAGATTGATAAGCGTCTAAGAGAAATAATATATGAGGGGGAATAAATAATGTCATTACCTAAGGATTATAATTCAGTAATGAGTAGAGCTGAGAAGATAATGGAGATGTCGCTAGGGTTAGAATATGGACAATTCGAAAGTGGTTCCATTGCCTTTGATTATGAGAAATTAATGGATGCAGCCGGCTATGGAATGAAAGAAATCGTCAAAATACAGCAGGAAGTTGGAGTAGGAAAAACACCACTCCTTGAATTAAGAAATATAACAAATTTGTCTAGAAGATATGCGAAACCGGGATATGGTGCAAGAATACTAATAAAAGATGAGGCCGCAAATCCTTCGGGTTCATTCAAGGATAGGCGGGCTTCTATAGCTATATCCCATGCGAAAAAACTAGGATATAAGGGAGTAATAGCGGCTACATCTGGCAACTATGGTGCAGCCGTTGCATCGCAAGCTGCTATGCGAGGATTGAAGACGATTATAGTACAAGAGTGTTTTGATTCAAAAGGTACCGGTCAACCTGAAATAATTGAAAAGGCTAGAAAATGTGAAGCCTTGGGAGCAGAAGTTTTACAACTGACGGTTGGACCAGAATTATTTTATAAGCATCTATCGCTAATAGAGGATACAGGGTATTTTAACGCATCATTGTACTCGCCATTTGGACTAGCTGGGGTAGAGACTTTGGGGCATGAGATTGCGGACGAAGTAAGAGAGCGTTATGGTAAAGAACCAGCATCTGTAATCTGTACATATGCTGGAGGTGGTATGGTTACAGGAGTAGCAAGAGGCCTTTTGGCGCGTGGATGTAATAATACCGAAATAGTCGGTGCTTCGATAGATTTGACTGGACTCCATATGGCATCTGATAAGCAGTTTAATATGAAGTCATGTACAACAGGACATACGGGATTTGGAATACCACATGCAATGAATCCTGACAGTGGAGATATTCCAAGAAGCGCCGCACGCCCGTTGAGATACATGGATAGATACGTAACGAGCTCGCAAGGTGAAGTAATGTACATGACAGAAATGCTCTCGATACTTGAGGGATTAGAGAGAGGTCCCGCAGGGAATACTGCATTGGCATGTGCATTTGATTTAGCACAAGACATGCGTGAAGATGAAATAATCGTCGTTACAGAAACAGAGTATACTGGTGCAGGCAAGCATATTCAACCGCAATTGGCGTTTGCAAAAGAAAATGGAATTGATATACGATTTGGAAATCCCATGGAAGATGATATTCCGGGAAAGAATATTATTTTACCTGATAATCCAGGTTTGATTAAGTGTAGGGATGTAGACTTGGCTTATATTAGAAAAAGATTAGTTATGAGACTTTTACAAGATGGAAAAGGAAAAAACCCTACACAAGAAGATATTAAATACATGGCGGAAGACAGTAAGTTGAGTGAAGAAATAGTTATGAAAATAGTAAAAGAAAACATATAATTGTATATTATTTTATACAAATTCTATATTGGTGTGTATAATAATATACACATTTAGATTTGGCACTTGTACTGTATGTTGGAGAAATGCCTTTCATTTACAACATCAAGTTGCATAATTATGTGAATACTAGCAAAGTAAATTAATTAATAATTTACATAGGGATATAAATTATTAATCTATTTGTGTAAAATATTTTACACAAATAGGAATTAAACTCCATATTTTGTATACGTAATTTATAGAAATATATATATATTATGTTTCAAACGTAATATAAAAAGAGGATAAAGAGTAAGATATCAGTAAAACACAGTTGGCATACAAATTGCTTATTTGTATCGTATAGTTGCCTTACTTTTCGAAAAGTAAAAATTGCGCAATGGGCACTAATCAATTTATCAACACTATAGTTAGTGTGAAAGGAGAGAAATAAACTATGGAAAATGAAGTTAAAAAAGGCCGTGGTTTTAACAGTCGTATAGGGCTATTACTTACTCTAATTGGAGCAGCAATAGGTGCTGGGAATTTTTGGAGATTTCCACGTGTTGCAACGCTCAATGGCGGCGGAGCATTTATTATCGCTTATATTGTTATATTTTTCCTATTTGCTATTCCAATTATGTGGTCTGAACACGCAATAGGAAGATCTACAAGACATGGATTACCAGGTGCATTTAAGGACTTTGTAGGTAAAAAATTCGCATGGATGGGCATGTTTATGACGGTAATCGTAATAATGATTATGTCTACATTTACAACTGTTTGCGCATGGGTATTAAGATATTTGATTTATGCAGTTACTAATACATTTGCAACTGCTGACACTGTCGAATTATTCGCACAAACCGCAGAAAAAGATCCTATAACAATGGTGTTTTTCTTTGTGCTTTTATTCTTTTGCTGCTTTGTGGTTTCAAAGGGAATCAATGGTGGGATTGAGAAGAGTATGTATTTCATGATTCCTATATTAGGAGTTTGTACAATTTTGATCGCAGTACGTGCAGTAACTTTGCCAGGTGCAATAGAAGGATTACAATACTTATTCCAAATTGATACTGAGTATCTGTTCAGAGCAAATACGTGGCTTGAGGCACTAGCTCAAACAGCTTGGTCTATGGGGCCTGGTTTTGGATTAATTGTTTCTTATGCTGTTTATACAAAAGCAAAATCAGATATTACTTTAACTACAGTAACTCAAGGATTATCTGATACAGCAATTGCGATTGTAGCATCAACCGCAATTTGTGCAGCATTATTTGCAACTTTAGGGTCAGATCAAGCTTATGAAATAATGGCAGCAGGAAGTAATGGATTAGTATTTATAGCGCTTCCTAATATATTTGTAACTATGACAGGTGGATATATCGTAGGAATTCTATTCTTTGTTGCATTCTTCATGGCAGTATTAACATCTAACTTTGGACACGTCGCAGTAGTTGCCTTGGCAGTTCAAGAATTAGGGATATCTAAAAAGAAAGCAATTTGGTATACAGGTCTTATTACATTAATAATAGGTATTCCAGCTACATGGAGTATGGATGTTATGGGTAGAGCGGACTGGGTTTCAGGAACATTATTAGTATTTGGAGCACTATTCGTGTGCTTTGGAGTAACAAAATTTGGTGCAAGGAAGTTTAGAGAAAGATTTCTTAATACTCCATATGACGAGTTTCCTGTGGGTAGATGGTTCGATATAGTTATTACAGTAGTAGCGCCTTTACTAACAATAACAGTACTTATTGGATGGATATACCAATCTATTTCTGCTAATCCGGCAGAAGCATTTAATATCTTTGGTAGTGCGACTGTAGGTGCGCTTGCATCGCAAGGTGCTTTAATCATACTTGTTACTATACTATTTAATGACAAAGTAGCTAATAGAATTAAGAATAAGTATTTCAATGGCGAGACATTCCCAGAACTTCCGCCTGAACATTATGATGAATAATAAGGAGGTAAATGATGACTATTGATGCTATAATAATGTGTGCATTTTCTTATGCATTTTTTGTTGGAGGATTTACATGGGGGTTAATCAAGATATTTGTAACTGAGAGTAAAAATAAAAAAGAGCAATAAATAAGATGAACCTTTGATATTCGGTGAGTAATTTATAATTTGATGTAGTTGCTCACCGAGTATAAATCCTCAATTATTATTAAGTAGAGCTATAAGCGTGTGTTGCAGTAACTAATTTTAGAAATAGGAAAAGTAAAATGATATCAGAAAGAATAAATCGCCTGGTAGACAAGGCAAGGGATACAGTTCCCACAGTGTGTTTGGATCGCGCAAAATTAGTAACAGATTTTTCAAAAAAACCCTCATTTGACCCTATGATAATAAAAAGAGCGAAGCTTTTTAAGTATGTATTAGATAATAAAGAGATCTTTATTGATGATGATTGGCTTTTGGCTGGGCACACCACATCTCGCTTGAGAGCTGTAAATATATTTCCTGAGATGTCCGCATGGCTTAGAGATGAGTGGGATATTTTAGATAAAAGGGAATTTGATAATTTCCAATTTGCATCAGATGAAGATAAGAAGTTAATTGTAGAAATATTAAAAGAGTGGAATGGAAGTACATTCGAAGATTTAACAGCGTCACAATATACTGAAAAAGAATTAGAAGCCATCGATGTAGGCGTAATGACAAAAGGTGTTTCTAAACAATCTACAATGTGTATGAATCCGGAATATCCGGACATGATAAAGTTAGGGTATAGATACTATATTAATGAATGTAAAAGTAATTTGGAATCACTCGAAAAAGAAGGAATCACGCTAGAAAGTGCCAGTAAAAAATACACATGGGAAGCAATGATTATTGTTATGGAGGCAATAATAGATTTTGCTCATAGGTATGCTGATTTGGCGGAAAAAATGGCAAAAGAGTGTAAAGATGAAAATAGAAAAGCTGAACTTTTGGAAATGGCTCATGACTGCAGAACTGTTCCCGAATTTCCAGCAGAAACATATAAACAAGTTTTGCAATTAGTTTTAATAACCCATTGTGCAATAATGATAGAAAATAACGGATATCATCATCCGATAGGTCGATTAGACCAATATTTATATCCATTTTATGTAAAAGCATTAGAGGATGGACACAGTGAAGAATACATGATAGACTTGCTACACGAATTTAAAATAAGATTCGAAGAGATGTGGTATTTGCGAAGTGCGGGAGAAGCGGAAGCATATCCGGGATGTGCACTATATATGCATATTATCTTGGGTGGTGTTAAGCCTGATGGAACAGATGCATGTAATGCTTTAACAAGAATGATACTAAAAGGAATGGAAGATTTGCAAACGAAGGAACCTTGTGTTTCATTTAGATATCATGAAAAAATAGACCAAGAAACCTTCAGATTGGCACTAAAAGTTTCGTTAAATGGAGACAGTCACCCTGCGTTCTTTGGAGACGAGGCTAATATACTTAGTTTACAAGAACTAGGTTTTACATTAGAGGAGGCGAGAGATTATAGCTTAGTAGGCTGTACAGAAGCAATCGTAGCAGGAAAGTCTGACTATCAGTCGAATGTTGGTTTTTTTAATACATTAAAGGTATTTGAGCTCGCGTTGAACGATGGAAAAGATCCTGTAACAGGTATGCAAATTGGTCCCAATACGGGGGATGCCTCAAAGTTTAAGTCATTAGAAGCGATTAAAGAAGCATACTTAAAGCAACAAGAATACTTTGTAAAGATGTTTGTAAAAATGTTTGACAAGGTTGTTTCATGCCATACTTATTCATGCCCAACTATAACAGGTTCATGTTTCGTAGAAGGATGTGTTGAAAAGGGAATGGTGATGCAGGAGGGCGCAGTCCCACGTCGTTGGGGAGCTTTTGGTGTAACAGGTCTAGCTAATCTTGTTGATTCATTAGCAGCAATAGAGGAGTGTGTATTTAATAAAAAATATATCAGTATGGAAGGGCTTATTGAATTGCTAAAGAATAATTTTGAAGGCAAGGAAGAATTGCGACAAATGCTAATCAATCGTGCGCCTAAATATGGGAATGACATAGAGCAAGTCGATAAATTTGCGGAGTTCGTGGCAGAATCTATTAATAAGGAAGCAAAAAAATACAAGGATGCAAGAGGTGGACAGTTTGATATTGTATTTGCTACACAATCATATAACTTAGTGCTTGGAAAAATTATAGGTGCTACACCTGATGGAAGAAAAGCGTTTACCCCTGTTGCAGATAACGCATCTCCAATGATAGGAATGGATGTCTCGGGACCTACCGCTGTAGTGAAATCTGTAAGTGCCGGAAAGCGTCGTAACGCTCAAGGTGGATACTTGCTCAATCAAAGATTCGACCCTGATATAGTTAAAGGCGAAAAGGGAGTCGATATTTTGGAAACGGTAATTCGTGCACATTTTGGTGGTGAGGGAGAGCATTTGCAAATCAATGTGGTTTCGAATGAAACTTTAAGAGATGCTCAGAAGAATCCGGATAAATATAGAAATCTACTTGTGAGAGTAGCGGGATATTCAGCATTTTTTGTAGACTTGGAAGAAAGCATCCAAGAAAATATCATAGAAAGAACAATACAAAGTTCGATATAGGAGACACGTATGATTTTCAAAAACAAAGTAGCATTGATAACAGGTGCTGGAAGTGGAATAGGTCGGCAGACTGCAATTGAGATGGCAAAAGAGGGTGCAACTATCATAGCTGTTGGTCGTACCATCAGTTCATTGGAAAGCGCGAAAGAAGAAATAAACATCAGAGGTGGCCGAGCGTACGTAGTTCCTATCGATATTACTAATTACGATGAAGTGAAAAGCGCAGTGGATGAAATAGTAGCCACTGTCGGTGGAATTGACATACTTATTAATTGTGCCGGATTATTCGAAGAGGCTTTTTTCCTTGATATGAATCCTGCTCAATGGAATAAGATAATAGATTGTAATCTCAATGGAGTTTTTAACATGACTAATGTTACAATCCCGTATTTGGTTAAATCTCGAGGGGCAGTCGTCAATGTGGTTTCACAAGATGCTTATTATGGTTGTCCTGGATATAGTCATTACAGTGCCGCAAAAGCAGGAGTAATTGGGATGACAAGAACTTTAGCAAGAGAATTTGGCTCATTCGGTATTCGTATTAACTGTGTTGCTCCGGGAATTACTGAAACTGAGATGACAAGTGAGAGGATATCAGCAGGTAAAGATGCATATCTAGAAAAACTGCTTGTCGATCACATTGGACAACCAAATGAAATCGCCGACTCAATAGTATTTTTGACTTCGGAAAAATCAAGCTATATTACAGGACAGGTATTACATGTCAATGGTGGAATGTATTTGGGATAGTCAAAAACGAAAATTATCAATAAGTCTAACTCAAGAACTAAGAGGTGAAAGAGGGAATGATATATAATATTCAAAAGTGTTCGATACACGATGGCAATGGATTGAGAACATTAGTTTTCTTCAAAGGATGCCCTTTGAATTGCCCTTGGTGTGCAAATCCCGAATCACAATCTTATACATATGAAACTATGGAGTATCCTTCAAGATGTGTAGAATGTGGTCTATGTATCACAAGATGTCCACAAAAAGCAATACTTGATAGCGGCCAAATATTGCGAGCAGAATGCAAAAAAAAATGTACAGAATGTACTGACATATGCTATGCACAGGCAAAAAAGCTAGTAGGAAAAGAATATTCGATAGATGAACTTTTTCATGAAATAAAAAAAGACAAAGTCTTTTATGACATCAAAGGTGGGGGAGTCACATTTTCGGGTGGCGAACCTCTGACATTCGGGAAATATCTTAAAGAGATATCAAAAAAATGCCAAAACAATGGAATAGATGTATGTATTGAAAGTTGCGGATATGGGAATTATGATGATTTTAAAGATGCACTGGAATACATAAATTCGATGTTTATCGATATAAAAATAATGGATACAGATAAGCATAAGGAAATAGTAGGAATAAATAATGAGATAATTCTTGGCAATATCATGAAAATTTCAGAATGTGGAATTCCATTGATTATTAGAACTCCGGTTGTTCCTGGGTATACAGATTCGGACGATAATATCAGTAGGATTGCCGAATTTGTTTCGAAAATTCCTACTGCAACGGAATATGAACTCCTAGTATATCATAATCTGGGAGAATCAAAATATACTTCATTAGGACGGAAGTACTCCTTAAAAGGATTAGACCCCCCGAGTGAAGAACGCATGAGGGAATTAGTAAAAATTGCGAATGACATTCTCAAGAAAAATGGGAAAAGTTGTTTTTTCATGAAAGATAATAATAAGGAGGTAATATAATGCTTACAGAAAGAATAAAAAGTCTAAATGACAAAGTCCGTAACACGAAACCTACTATTGACTTAGACCGAGCAAGATTAATAACAGAATTTTATAGTAAGCCATCATTGGATAACTATATATTGAGAAGGGCAAAGGCATTTCGATATTTTTTGGAAAATAAAAAAATATTCATAGATCCCGACTCCCAAATAGCGGCACATGCAGGAGATAAAATTCAAACAGTTCCACTACATCCCGAAGTAACGAAGTGGCTTTATGACGATTTTGATACATTGGATTGCAGAATCTCTGACGAGTTGTACTTTAAAAGTGAAGAAGAAAAAGAAGAGTTGAGGGAAATAGTAGAAAAGTGGAAAGGAAATACTTTCGGAGATTACTCTGCAACTCTCCAGGATGAAGATGTAAAAGACATGGTGAGCGCACTTGTTTTTACGCATGGAGTATCCAATCAATCCACGATGAATCATTCTCCTGATTATGATAACATGGTTAAATATGGGTATCGCCACTACATAGATGAATGCAAAGAAAATCTAAGTAAGTTCGTTTGTGAAGACGTATATGACATGGAGAAAAGAATCAATTGGGAAGCTATGATCATTGTAATGGAGTCTATCATTGCTTTTGCTCACAGATATGCTGACTTAGCGGAGGAACAAGCAAAAGAATGTGAGAATGCAAAAAGGAAAGAAGAGCTTTTGATCATGGCGGAAAACTGCCGTACGGTTCCTGAAAGCCCTCCTAAAACATTTTTGCAAGCCGCACAACTAGTGTGGTTTACTCACCTTGCGATGGTTATCGAGGCAGTTGGGGGTGATCATTGTTTAGGTAGATTTGACCAGTATATGTTTCCATTCTTTGATGCGGAAAGTAAGGCTGGAAAAGATGAAGTATATTTCCAAGAAATAATACATGAATTTAAACTTAAAATAGCGGAATTATGGAACATAAGGCAATACAAAGAATCAGTTGCGGTGCCCGGATGTCCTCTCTGGATGCATATTATGATTGGAGGAGTGACTTCAAATGGTAAAGATGCTTGCAACGAGTTGACTAATGTCTTTTTGAGATGTCTATTAGACTTGCAAACGGACGAGCCTTGCATTTCATTCAGATATCACCAAAATGTAAATAATGAAACGCTAAGGCTTGCTATAAAAGCGGCAAGAGATACCGGCGGACATCCGGCATTTTACAATGATTCCAGCGCAATAACATACTTACTAAGCCTTGGTTTTACACTCAAGGAAGCGAGAAACTGGGGAATATGTGGGTGTATAGAACCAATAGTATGTGGTATTACAGATTTTCAAACGAATTCAGGTAACTTTAATTCAAATAAAGTATTAGAGATTACGTTAAATAATGGATTTGATCCTGTTACGAAGAAACAATTAGGACCGAAAACAGGTAGGGCCGAAGATTTCAAAAGTATCGAGGATGTAAAAATAGCATACTCTAAACAATTAGATTTCTTCATAGAAAAAATGATAAAACTAAGCAACTCGACACTTGGAGCACATGCATTTATACTCCCTACTATTACCGCATCATGCTTTTCCGTAGGCTGTATTGATAAGGGTAAAATGTTGCAACAAAAAGGTTCTGAACACCATTATACTACAATTTCCATTGCAAGCATGGCAAATCTAATAGATTCATTTGCGGCTATGGAAGAGTGTGTCTTCAACAAAAATTATCTGAACATGATAGAGCTTCTAGAACTCCTTCGTACAAATTTTGAGGGCAAAGAAAATATGCGTCAGCTATTGATAAATAAGGCTCCAAAATTTGGAAACGATATAGAGCAAGTAGATAAATATGGTGAGTGGTTTATCGAGTTAATAGACGATTCGATGAAGAGATTTAAAGATGCTCATGGCGGACAATGGACAAGTTTACATGCGACGGTCGTATATAATGTAGAAATGGGTAAGACTGTAGGAGCAACGCCGGACGGAAGACTAGCATTTAGTCCGTTGGCTGATAATGCTTCACCAATGATTGGTATGGATGTAAATGGGCCTACGGCGGTAGTTAATTCTTTAGCAAGTTGTGATGAACTAATTCCACAAAGTGGCATGCTTTTGAATCAAAGATTTGACCCTACTATTGCAGCGGGAGAAAAAGGGATAGATATTATAGAAAGTGTATTCCGGGCACACTTTAACCAGGGAGGATACCATATTCAGATTAATGTACTAGATGATGAAACTCTGTTAAATGCTCAAAAAGAACCAGAAAAATATAAAAACATAATAGTTAGGGTTGCAGGGTATTCGGCTTATTTCGTCGAATTAGGTAAGGAAATTCAAGATAATATTATACAAAGAACAATTCAAAAGGGTGCTTGATTTTGCGATATTCAATCTTAAATTGTGATTTTATAGCACTAGCAAAATAACTTTTCATATTAATACATTTCTGAATATAATGCCAAAAGGGCGACTATTGTCGCCCTTTTGCCAGTTCACGAAAATATTTTATAGTTAAAACAAGCTGTTATTTAATTATTCAATTATCCGTTTCTTCTACGACGAGCTTCTTCAACTAAGAAAGTAGCTACGTCTATACCATGTGAATCTCTTCCGAATCCAGCATCTATACCAGTAGCAATTGCTTCATCAGGAACTACTTGTGTTCCGCCCGCAGCGATCATTACTTTGTCTCTTATACCTTTTTCTATAGCTAAGTCATTGATTCTCTTCATGTTCTTGTAGTGGATGTTATCGTGAGAAATGATTGTTGAAGCAAGGATAGCATCAGCATTCAATTCTATAGCAGCATCTACTAATTTTTCAACTGGCACTGAAGTTCCTAAGTAGTGAACTTTGATACCCCATTTTTCGATACCACCGTGCTTGATGTTGATGATTTCTCTAAGGCCTACAGAGTGCTCGTCTTCGCCTACTGTACCGCAAACTACAGTGATTGGGTTAGCTTCTATTTCAGCATAAAGCTCGTCATCGCTTAAGTGTTTTGGTTCTGGTGGAATTACCAAAGTAGTTGGATCGATATCAAAAGTAACTTTGCCTTTCATTTCGATTCTAGTTCCTTCTGCTTCTTGTAAAACTTCCTTAGAAGTTACAGTTGGTTCTTCTAATCCTAGTTTTTTACCAATTTCAAGAGCTGTAGCTTCCGCGATACGATGGTTAGCAGGAATCATCATAGTCATTTGAATAGTTCTGTCTCCACACCATTCTACTTCTGGAGTAATTGCTTTTCCATCTAAGTATTTTTCAACTTTTTCGATTCTAGCGTCTACAGTATCTTCATCAAGCTCATCGATGAATACGATCTTGCTTCTATCTTCGAATGTACATCCTCCGATAAGTGCAGCTGGATCAGCTGGGTTTCCGCCGTATTGTTCAACATTGTTGTTTCCGAAGTGAGCTGTTACAGGTGCCATATAGTCTTCATCTCTTTCGAAAATGAATCCATATCCGATACCGCCTTCGATTTGTCTTGCAATACCATCGCCGTGTCTTTCAGGATATTTTGCAGAGTCTACGAAGAATCCTTCTTGAACTGCTTGGAAGTATCCGCCAACTTCTACGATTTCTTCCATGAATAGTAGGGCACGTTCTTTTAGGTCTCTAGTTAGTTCACCTAAAGGACCGTCTTTTTTCAATTCGATGAAATCCATAAGTCCGTCAAGTCCAACTAAAGTTTGTTTTGCAGTATCACACGCTTCAATGTTATAAACATGCCAAGGAACATTTCTTCCTTCGTCAGGAGTAATCGTAGATTGAATATCCGCACTTGTAAGTTTAGATATAAACATGTTCAATACGTGAGTAACTGTAGCTTCTCTTACAGAAGAACAGATATACTTAGTATTTTGTTGTGCTCTCATTTTGTATCTGTTACAGATGTCTCTAAGTGCAACAGCATATGGTAAGTCAAGGTATAAGCAAGGAGCTGGAGTTGCTGAAGGAGGTACTGTTGAAAGTGCGATGTTTTCAGGTTTAAGACCTACTTTTTCTGAGAAAAGTGAGTTGATAGAGTGCTGAACGATAAGTTCAGGCATTACTTTCCAAGCTTCTCTCGCAGTCGCATTTGCATTATGTGCTCCGTCGATTTGTAAGATATCGGCCCATGCCATTACTTTTTTAGATTCACATGCGTCAACGAAAGATCTAACACAGTTAATATCTCTATAAAGTACGTTGTATTGTGGGTCTTGGTGCGCTCCGTTGATTCCTTCTTCTGCAAACATTACTGCTACATCCGGACCGGCTACACCTGATACGTATGAATGATAGTTGATAGGTCTTCCTACTTCATCTTCAATTAAGTCAAGAGCTTTTCTTTGTGCTCTAACTTGTTTTCTTGTGATTGGAACACCGCCGATTCCTTGTGGAGTTCCTTCCATAAGGCCATCGATATGAGATTGTCCCATATGTCTTATAACCATGATATGGTCAGCCCCATGCCAAGCAGCCATTCTCATTCTTCTGATGTCATCTTCGAAACGGCCAGAAGCGATTTCTGTAGTGATTACAGGCAATGGTTGCGGGTCGATATCCCCAAAGTATTTTGCAGGAGGTAGTCCTACAGCATTAGAAAGAGGCTCAGATACATCTTTGAAAGTAAAAGGTCCCATTTCTAAGTTTGGAGCAGGTTTTCTCCACTCCCATCCTCTCCTACGAGGTTCATATTTGTCGATATCCTTTAGGATTTCTCTAACGTCTATTTTTTGATCAGGTTTTAGTTTCATATCTGACATATTACTTCCCTTTCTTAAATGCTTCTACTACTTTATCCCATCCTTGACCTTCTGCAAGTTGTATACTTGCTTCTCTTATAGAGATGTTGTCAATCTTTGAGAGTTTGTAGACACAATGACCTGCGCCTTTTCCCATAAGTCCTCTGTCCATGCAATTTTCTACTATTTTTTGAGTATCAAGAGAAGATACGCCCATTCTCAATAGTACTGCACGTTCAACTGATGGAGTAGTATTTTTCTTTCCCAATTCGATTAGTGGATCTACTACTTTTTCTGTCATTTCCCAGAATCTGTCGTATAATTCCTGGTCAGAAAGATTAGCGATATGTTTTCTTCTTTCTGCAAAATCGTCTGCTCTTTTCATTCTAAGTCCTTTCTACAATCCTAATACGCTCTTCACGAACGCAACATCTGTTTTTGTTTCTACAGCCAAGTATTCTAAATCTTGTTCAGTAGGAGTCGTAACACCTACATGCTTTAACGCTTTGTTAATAAAAGAAGTTCTCAACCTAGTCATGTCACTTTCCTTATACTTGATAAGTGATGGGTCATCTGGGAAAACAATATTCTCGCCAGGTTTGTCTTCTTCGGATGGGTTTCCAAATTTAACTTCTATGCCATTCTTTTTAGCAAATGATAATTGAGGTTGGATATGTTTTCCAGCACCAGTGTACTCAGTTTCACTTACAACTATTACTGCATCTTCAGGTAAGTCTTGTGCTAATGCGAATGCCGCTGCAACAGAAGTATTTCCAGCAGGTCCTCTTTCAAGTCCTTCCAAGTTAGCAAGTGCTTCAGTAATATACATGATCTCGCCTTGAGTTACAGTAACATATCTGTCCATGTATCTAAGAGGACGAGCCGCACTTCTTGGAACATCAGAGTGATCCGGATCGGTCGCATATGGAACGCCGAATCCTGTATGTCCTGTAGTGCAAGATTTTTTGTTAAATTGAGTGTCGGAAGCCATGTGTAACCCAGTCATGTCTATAGATGCAGCCACTAGTTGTGTGTCTACACAGCCAGCCTTTTGCAATCCACGGCCAGTACCCGTGATCATTCCACCACCAGCATGTGTACAAACTACCATTTCGGGATCTTTGCCTACCAATTCACGGCATTGCATAGCGATTTCATAACCTAAGGTTTCTACGCCTGCTATACCAAATGGTGAATATAATGAAGCATTGAAATATCCTGTGTCTTCCAATATAGAAAGGAAAGAATAGAATAATTCAGGTCCTACTGTGAGTTGGACTACTTCTGCGCCATATGCTTCACATTTTCTTGCTTTTTCTAATATTTCGGGTTGCCCTATTTGTTTAGAGTCATAACACTCTTGACAAATAATGCATTCAAGTCCTTGCATCGCCGCTTGTGATGCAACCGCCGCACCGTAGTTTCCTGAGGTTGCAGCCATAACACCCTTGTACCCTAATTTTTTTGCATGTGCTACTGCACAAGCCGCTCTTCTTGCCTTAAAACTTCCGGATGCATTTGCAGCCTCGTCTTTTACGAAAATTCTAGCGCCATAACCTGGCTTTGCATATTTTCTAGACAGTGCGGAGATGTTTTTAAGTTCGATTAGAGGAGTGTTTCCTACAGCCATTGCTGATTGGATCTTAATGACTTCATCGATTGTGTAGCCAGTCGACTTCATAAGTGTTTCGTAATCAAATGCTACCGAACCCGACTCAAACTCATTATAGTCTAAGCCCAAAGCCTCTTTCATTATTTCGTTAGATCTTCCCATTACGGAATTATAATCTTTTGCTATTCCCATTATTTATCACCCCCAAATGCTGCTTTTCTTAATCTTTTGTCGATTTCGATTATTTCCGGAACAAATTCTCCAAAACTGTGGGTGTAGTAAGGATTTACTTCTACCAACGTTCCTTTTGTAATTCTGTTTGCAGCGGTTTTAATTGTGACTTCATCGCCGATGTTGGCATCTTCTTGCAAAGTACCTTTAGTCCACATTTGCAAGTCTGTTTTCTTTGTGTCTTCTGGAATTTTCGCAGTTCTTTCATCGGCTTTAAGCACTACGGAATGTATCCGTACCCATTCACCTTTTTTTGCCATTTCTATGCTCCTATAATTATCTGTGATAAATTAATACTGTTTTAAAAATTAACCCGAATTCATCGATATTTGAATTTTTAGTTATGGGTGCAAAAAAGCGTCCATTCTAGCAATTAGCAAATACTGAGAGGTTCGGGTTAATTAATTTACAATATTTATTTTACGATTTTTTTGTTTGCGTCGATTCTATCTCTTACGTCACCCATTAATGCTCTTGGAATAGGAAGAGTAAGCATAGTGTGAAGACCAGGTTCTGCGTTGATGATTTGAGGGATCATGTTAGCACACATTGCAATAGTTCCAAGGCCACCTTCGATTTCAGGGCTGTTTACCATATTTACGTTTGGAGTACCTTTGATTATTACATAGTCACCAGTTTGAACTCCGATTTGTTCTGGTTCGATTTGTTGAGGGTGATCCATGTGAACTTTGATTCCATTTTCTAATACAGCTTCAGCTGTCATAGCAACTCCTGCGCAGCTACCAGCAGCAGCGAATCCGTATGGAGACTTTCTGTCTACATCAGTAGTGATAGGCATCATGTCTTGAGAGAATTCTTTAATCTTCAATCCTAAACCTTCAGCGATCATTCCTACAGATTCAGCGAAACCTACGTGACCAGACATAGTTCCATTAGCCTTTCTTTCCATAAACTCTTCTTTAGAGATGCCGATACCTTGTTCGTGCATAACAAGCGGTCCAAAAGGAGAAAGAGAGTTAACTCTTCTAGAAGTGATTTCTTCTACGTCAGTAAGGCAACCAGTCATAACAAGAACTAATAAGTCCATGATGTGACCAGGGTTAATACCTGTTCCAAGGATAGATACGCCATTAGCTTTTGCGATTTTGTCTAATTCATCAGCTAAGTCTGGATCTTGAGCATGAGGGAAAGCCATTTCTTCAGCAGAAGAAATTACGTTGATTCCTTGCTCTAAGATATATTTCATTTTTGGGAAAGCTTCTTTTGTGAAAGAGTCAGTACAAAGGATAACTACATCTGCAGCGCCTTTTGTAATGCAATCTTCGTAAGCTTGGATTTTTACGTCAGGTCTGTCGCCTTTATCTGTTTTGATATAGTCATACATAGAAGTGCCAATTTTTTTGCCCCTGCCAGCAACAGCTACGATGTCAACACCTTTTTTCTTAAGAAGCATGTCGGCAACACCGCCACCCATAGCACCTAATCCCCAGATAATTACTTTTACATTCTCCATTTTCTTACCTTGCATATTCTTAAAGCGGATAGTCAATTAATATAGTTGTCACAAAATGTGTACATCTATTAATTGGTAAACTCTCCTAGAACACGCTTACCTTTCTCCCTATGATATTGTCGCATAGGGGCGACATGATAGATATAAAATAGTTTATTGTAACGTTAATTCATAGTGTCTCACCTCAGACATCTGCAAGTTGCTTTTTATATTTACGAATAAATTATTTTGATAAAAGACTTGTAGTCTTGGTGAGATAGTTTTGCACTTGAATTTTTTAATGCCACTAATTTTTAAATATTTGCAAATTTCGTGCCAACTTTGGAAATTTTAGAATAAAAATTTAAAAATATTTTTCGGGCTTGGGAAAACACTTGTTATATTAAGATATATCGAGTAAGTGTGGGTTTTGGAAAGATTAAGATGTAAACTGCAAAAGATATTTGTGAAGAAATGGTGAAAAAGGGGGGATAGGAGACATAAAAAAGGAACATGTAGATTAAAAAGGGGTGAAATCATTGGAATAAAGGTGTTTTGATAAGAATTTCGATAGAACCAAATATATAATGAGTTAATAACGAATTATTCGATTTGGTATAATGGAAATAAAAAGTGCAAAAATATCGGCACTGCATATGCAAAAATATTTGCATAATCTGCTCACTATGTCGGCACGAAAGATTTCCTGCTTCCTATCTCTATTTTTAAGGAGATAAAAATAAACATTTTATAGGTGTTGTTTTTTTGTTATAAATATGTTTATAATTGAAATTATTAAGTAGTAATTTTTAGCATGAAGAAAATTTGAAACAGAATTATATAGTCGACCCTATGCGACAATAATTATAGGGAGAAAGGTAAGACATATTAGGCTGTTGGATCCTCAACGGATAAGAATAATTCTAATGTCCCAACGGAAATGAATAATTGTAATATGTCGGGAGTAAAGATGTACCCTAAATTAACGATTGACTTAAGCAAGTTCGAACAAAACTTGAATGCCTGTGCCTCTATAACTAAAAAGGGAGACTGCTCTCTTATGGTAGTCACAAAAGGCGTTTGCGCAGATGAAAATATAGTAAACATGCTCATTCAACACGAAAGCGTGGAGATATTGGCGGATTCCAGAATCAAAAACATCAAAACGTATGAAAAGGCATGTAGAGAAAATAATAAAAAGACATTGTTACTCAGAATTCCTATGCAGAGTGAAGTAAAAGAAGTGGTAGAATACGCAGACATAAGTTTTAACTCAGAACTTGCGACTATCAAAATGTTAAACGATGAGGCAAAGAAGATAAACAAAAAACACGACATCGTCTTGATGATTGATTTGGGAGACCTTAGAGAAGGAATTTTTTACCAGGACGAAGAAATAATAGATGAAACAGTCGCTCAAATCCTAAAAATGGATAACATTAACCTGTACGGAGTTGCTGTCAACCTTACTTGTTACGGTGCGATTATTCCTAAGAATGATAATTTGTCTATACTAGTCGAAGTAGCAGATAAGATCTCCAAGAAATTCGACATACAATTGCAAATGGTATCGGGTGGAAACTCAAGCTCCATATATTTGATAGAAAAAGGGGAGATGCCAAAAGGCATAAACAACTTGAGACTGGGCGAGGCATTTTTACTCGGAAACGATACCGCATATGAGACAAAACTTCCAGGTACTACCGGAGACACTATTATATTAGAAGCAGAAATAATTGAATTAAAAGAAAAACCATCGCTCCCTATAGGAGAAGTGGGGGTTGACGCATTCGGCGAAAAACCATATTACGAAGACAGAGGCATCATGAAGAGAGGTATAATTGGAATTGGAAAGCAAGACACTGACCTCGGTAGCATGGAGCCTACAGATTGTCAAATCGAGATAATGGGTGGAAGTTCCGATCACATTATCTTAGACATGACCAAATGCGATAGAGAATACAAAGTAGGAGATATCGTATCCTTTAGATTAGGTTATGGTGGTGTCCTCAGGACGACAACTAGCCCATATATATATAAGGAATATATTAAATAATTATTATTTGTAAGCAAAACATATGTAAGGTCAAAAAGTTGTAAGGCCAAACATATGTAAGGTCAAAAAGTTGTAAGGCCAAACATATGTAAGGTCAAAAAGTTGTAAGGCCAAACATATGTAAACAATTTTGATATACATACACATGATTCACTATGCGTAATTCGGAGGAGATAAAAATAATGAAAGTAGATGTCTTAGTTGCTGAAATCGGTTCTACGACGACAGTAGTAAATGCCTTTAAAGACTTGGAAACTGACAACCCCATATTCTGGGGACAAGGACAAGCTCCAACATCTGTAATGCAAGGAGATGTTCGGATAGGACTCCAAGGCGCAATAGACGACTTGTGTAAAAAAATGAACATCGATAAATTAGAATACGATGAAATGCTTGCAACCTCATCAGCTGCGGGCGGTTTGAAAATGTGTGTGCATGGATTAGTGTACGATATGACCGCAAAAGCAGCAAAAGAAGCGGCATTAGGAGCGGGTGGCATAATTCACTACATTACAGCAGGTAAATTAAGAAGAACCGATATCGCTAAGATAAAAGAAATCGAACCGAACTTGATTCTAATAGCCGGCGGTGTGGACTATGGTGAACGTGAAACGGCAATAGACAATGCAGAGATGATTCGAAGCATGGGCTTGAAAACACCAATAATCTATGCTGGCAACATAGAAAATCAAAACGAAATGGAACTCATTTTCGACGAGGAAAGTGGGCAAAAACTGTACAATGTCGAGAATGTATATCCAAGAATAGACGAATTAAATGTCGAGCCGTGCCGTAAGGTAATCCAACAGGCATTCGAAGACCATATTACCCATGCACCCGGCATGGAATTTGTGCGTGAAATGGTTAGCGGACCAATCGTTCCAACCCCTGGTGCCGTCATGGTGGCTACCAAATTATTATATGAATGTGTCGGGAATGTAATAGTGCTAGACGTGGGCGGAGCGACTACAGATTTGCATTCGGTATGCGAAGAATCCGACCAAGTCGCTAGAATATTGATTTCTCCCGAGCCAAAAGCGAAGAGAACGGTAGAAGGAGACCTCGGGGTATATGTTAATCGCATGAAAGTAATAGAATCCATCGGAGAAGAAAAACTAGTAAAAGAACTAACTGAAATGGGTATCGACTTGAACTCGGTATTGGAAACTTATCAAGCAATTCCTAAAACTGAAGACGAAATTAAATTCGTAGAAAGACTCACAAAAGAAGCCGTAGTGCGTGCAACAGAAAGACATGCAGGAACTATAAGATACATTTATACAGCCTCCGGAAGGAGTATGGTTGCAGAGGGAAAAGACCTAACTCCAATCCGATACATCGTAGGAACAGGTGGAGCACTTACTAGATTACCTAATAGAGTGCAAATAATGCAAGAAATTTCGAAACATAACGAGACAGGTATGCTCTTGTTCCCTCCGGAAACTGCTGAAATTTTGGTCGACGACGACTATATCATGGCATCATTGGGAGCCCTTTCAATCAAATACAAGGAAGCCGCAATCAAATTGATGCAAAAGAGCGTCAAGTTTGAATTCCAATCAAACGTAGAAACAGCCGCTCAAAAAGCAGCACGCTACATGAAAGAAATCGCCGAAATCAATAAATTACAAGACGAAAAGGACGAGGCATATTGGAAACACATAGAGGAATGCGAAGCAATGGGCTATGACATGAGCGAATACCGCAATCCCGAGAAGATAGGGAGCTAGTGCTGTATCCTAGTAAACTAAAGGGGTATATAATGAAAGATAATTTAGATTACAAGCAATTTGTAAAAATATATCCTATTTACATACGTCGCGAAAATGGCGATGCTGTTAGCATCGAAGCTACTGCTTCAACAGTGAATCAAGTTTATTGGTTTGGTATAATTAAAGAGATATTGGGTTAAAATTATGATAAAGGGTCGAGATTAATTATAAATCGCGACCCTTTTGTTGTTTGTAGCTAAGTGTAAAAAGAAAATCTTAGTTGTTGTTATTTTATAGAAATGGGAGTATAATGTAAATAATTAGAAAAGAAGAAAAATTATGTTAATTGCAGAAAGGTAGATGTTATATGAATTATATTGCACATAAAACAGAAATGACCATTCAAACTGTAAAAGAGCATAGCGAAAACGTCGCTACAATAGCACGAGATTTTTCTATCCTACCCTTAAAAGAAATAACATACAATATTGGATTGTTGCATGATATTGGAAAATATCAAGAATCGTTCCAAAAAAGAATTAACGGTTCTAACATTAAGATTCCACATGCGTTATGTGGTGCTAAAGAAATAAGTAATATATTCGATGATGACAATATAATTCTATATATAATGCGGTATTGTATTGCGGGACATCACAGCGGGTTGCAGAATTTTGGAACCCGTGCAGATGTGGCAGAGCAAACATCTTTATGTGCTAACCTTGTGAGAGAAACAGAAGATTATACAGCTTATAAAGGCGATTTAAATTGTTCTCCTATTGAATTGAGAAAAGTAGAAAATTTATTAAAAACAAATTGTAAAACTATGCAAGACTTGGTGGAAAAATTTGATTTTATTGTCAGATATTGCTTTTCATGTTTGACAGATGCCGACTCTTTAGATACAGAAAAATTTCATACTGGGAAAGATAGAATTGCATTACGCTCTAATTTTCATAAGTCACTTGAACAAATAAATGATATTTTGGGTGGGTTTAAATCGGAAACGTCTTTGCAGAAATCACGAAAAGAAATTCAAGAGCAAGCATATGAAAAAATAAGTGACACTAATAATTTCTTTATTATGAACATGCCGACAGGAAGCGGTAAAACACTGTGTAGTTTGAAATTTGCACTTAGTCGAGCATTAGTGAAGAGAAAGAAACGAATAATATATGTTATCCCATATAATAGTATAATTGACCAAACAGCAGAAATTTTCGAAAAAAATTTTAAGAATCTTAACGTATTACGTCACCAGTCAAGCTTCACTTATGAAGATGAAGAAAATGAAGATTATAAAGAATGGGCTTTAAAATCCACGGAAAACTGGGATGTAGACTTTATTATTACGACAGCTATACAATTTTTTGAGTCAATTTATAAAAACAAAAGAGGAAAATTAAGAAAATTACATAATATGGCCGACAGTATAATTATTTTTGATGAAGCTCATTTAATGCCAATAAAGTTTTTAGAGCCGTGTATTAAAAGTATTTTAAACATAACAAAATTCTTAAATTCGGACGCATTACTACTCACAGCAACTATGCCAAATTTTTCGAAACTAATAAACGAGAAATTTAATATAGAACATAAATTCACTGACTTAATTGAAGATAAATCTTTGTTTGTAAATTTCAAAAAGTGCAAATATGAGTTTAGGGAGTTTTCCAATATCAAAAATCTAATAGTAGATAGTAATGCACATTCAAGGTTGATTATTGTAAATAGTAAAATGTTAGCACGTGAAGTATATAAAGGATGCTATGGTGAAGTATATCATTTATCAACATATATGACGGGAATAGATAGAGTACAGACAATTAATGTTATTAAAGAACGAATCAAAAAGCTTGAAGTCGATTTTGAAAAAAATGACGATATTCCATGGAATAGAAAAATTACGGTAGTTTCGACTTCGCTTATTGAGGCAGGTGTAGATTTAGATTTCCATGAAGTATATAGAGAAATTACGGGGTTGGACAGTATTTTACAATCGGGAGGCAGGTGTAATCGTGAAGGGAAAAGAAAGAATGGTAAAGTAACAGTATTTGAAATTGAAGAAAATAAGAAGCCATCGACTGATGAGCAGAGATTTTCAAAAACTCTAATAGAAAAATATGAAAATATCGATGATTTGGAATGTATAGAAGAGTATTACAACAAACTATTTGACAGAAGATCAGAAGAAATTTCAAAATACACTGTGTGCGGAGACGGAAATCATATTCATGAGTTGAACTTTAAAACATATGCTGAGAACTTTAATTTTATTGATGACAGACTTATTTCTATTGTTATCCCAACCGATGAATATTGCAAAAATATCGTAGAAGAAGTACAGAAAAAAGGATTTGTAGATTCTCGGAAGATTCAAAAATATGTTGTAAGCGTTACAAAATGGGAGTTCGATGATTTACTTAAGCAGGGTGTTGTTTCTGATTATGAGTCAGGGGTGTATTTTCTTACAAATTTAGATTACTACGATGAAAATGTCGGAATAAATTTTGTTGGAAAAAGTTATTATGTAGAAGGAGGTGATGAAAGTGGGATATGGATTTAAAATAATAATTGAGGGTGATTATGCGTGCTTTACAAGGCCTGAATTCAAAGTTGAAAGGGTAAGTTATGATGTTCCTACTCCTGGTGCGATAGAGGGACTATTAAAAAGTGTTTATTGGAAGCCGGCTATTCGGTATATAGTTGATAAGATTATAGTATATAATCCAATTAACTTTATTAATATTAGAAGAAATGAAGTAAATGACAAATTGAAATTCTCGAATGTCAAAGCTAAAATTGAAAATAATGCAAAAGATATTTCAATATATACGAAAGATTCTATTAGTCAAAGAGCGACAATGTTTTTAAAGGATGTAAAGTACGGCATAGAATTCCATTTTGAACTTACGGGGCAAAAAAGTAGTAATGATGATGAAAGTGAAGCGAAACATTATAATATTATCAAAAGGAGAATGGAAAAAGGTCAAGCTTTTCGTACACCTTGTTTGGGAACATCGGAGTGCCAAGTAAGCAAAATAAATATTGTAGAAGAGTTTAATCTCGATGATGTGAGCGAAGAAAATAAATCTTTAGGTGAGGTTGATTTAGGATTTATGAGTTATGCTGTGAAATTTCAAGATGAAGGCAGACCTTTAAATAATGACTGGGAAAATCCACTGTTTTCTGATAAAGCTACTACTTTATTTTATAGGCCGAAGATGATTAATGGAGTAATCGATGTATCGGAGTATAGAGAAGACATAAGGGGGTGAGAATATGTTGATTCAAGCACTTTCTGAGTATTATGATATATTATCAAAAAATGGGAAAATTACATCGGAAATGTACTCAAAAATTGGACTCCATTTTCTTGTTTGTATTTCGGAACAAGGCGAAATAATAGATATTATTGATGTTAGAATTGAAGATACAAATAATAAGAAGTCAAAGCTCATACCCAGAGATGAAATATTACCTAATATTCCCCAATTTAGCGGCACAAGGTCAAAGTTGATTGAGTATCGTCCTGAGTACCTTTTTGGATTAAATTATGATAAAAACTCAGATAAATTTACAACTGAAGACAAAACTAATAAAGCTAGAATGTCGCATGATAGTTTTGTGAAGGCAAATATTGATTTTATTAAAGGTATTAATACGCCTGTAGTAAATGCTTACCGAAAATTTATAGAGACTTTTTCACCGGAAGATGAAATTAATAATAAATTTTTAGGATTAATAAAAAAGGACTACGGAACTTCACGATTTGGATTTTGCTTAAATGATAGTTCCACTCTATTGCACGAAGATAAAGAAATACAAAATGCGTGGGAGGGATATTATAATAGTCAAAAAGATGCCCCTCCTGAGAAAGAGAGTGTCTGTGCAATATCAGGAAAAATTACTGATATTGCTAGAGTTCATAATAAACTAAAAGGATTTAATTCGATGGGTTCTGTTTTGAGCGGTGTAAAAGAAGCTGCTATGTGTTCTTATACAAATGAACAAGGCTATAATTCGAATATATCCAAGGAAATTATGGAAAAATACACCACTGCATTTAATTATGTAGTGTCTAATCAAAAGAATAGGACAAATTTTGATGATATAACCTTAATTCACTTTGCGATGAGCGATAAAGAAATATATGAAGATATTTTTAATTTCAGTATTAACGAGAAAATGGATGAATCCGAGACTAGTGATGCAATAAAAAATGTTTTAGCAGACGCAAGAAATGCTGTTATTACTAAAGAGCGAATAAACTTCTCTAATCTCGTTGATGAAAATGTACAGTTTTATATTATTGGGCTAAAACCTAATTCATCTAGATTAGCGATCAAATTTGTGTACAAACAAAAATTTGGAGATATCATAGAAAATATCACGAAACATCAAATAGATATGCAAATTACTGATGATTCAAGACCTATTTCTTTTTGGCAAATTCAAAAAGAATTAAAATCTCCGGTTAGTAAAAATGCAAATGTTGATCCATCACTTGTAACAAAGTTAATGCAATCCGTTTTGTATGGGTATAATTATCCGGAATTTTTGCTCAGAACAATAATACTAAGAATAAAAACAGATAGCGATACTGATAAGAGTAAATTCATAAAATTTAATAATACAAGGATATCTATTATTAAAGCCTGTATCAATCGGTCACTAAGACTTAATGAAAAAAAGGAGGAGATAACTATGAGCTTAAACTTAGAAAATACTAATGAAGCGTATTTATGTGGTAGATTATTTGCTGTTTTAGAAAATTTGCAAACAGATGCTTCTGGTGGGAATATAAACAAAACCATTAAAGACACATACTTCTCATCTGCATGTTCAAAACCATCAACTATATTTCCAAAACTATTAAAATTATCTGTATACCATATGTCTAATGCAAAGTATGGAAAGAATAGAGAGTATGAGATCAAAGATATTGTTTCAAAGTTGAATAATGAATTTCCCGACACATTATCACTAAAGGAACAGGGCAAATTCATCATAGGTTATTATCAACAGTCGCAATACAGATTTAATAAAGAAAAAGAAAAAGAAGTAGAAATAGAGGAGGAAAAATAAAATGACTATTAAGAATACTTATCAATTTGTGATGTTATTTGATGTTGAAAACGGTAACCCAAATGGTGATCCCGATGCAGGTAATACACCTAGAGTCGATCCTGAAACGGGACACGGATTTATTACAGATGTTTGTCTTAAAAGGAAGATTAGAAATTATATCGACACTGCAAAAGAGGGTGATGCTGGATATAATATTTTAATCAAAACGGATAAAACACTTAATGATAAATTTACCGAAGCTTATGATGCACTTGGACTAGATAAAGGGAAAAAAGGCGACAAACAACAAGATGTACTGAATGCACGTGATTATATTTGTCAAAACTATTTCGATGTTAGAGCATTTGGAGCCGTTATGTCAACAGGAGATAATCCGTGTGGAATAGTTAGAGGACCAGTACAAATAAGCTTTGCAAAATCGATATCTCCGATATATATTAATGATATATCAATTACAAGACAAGCCATTACAAAAGAGAAAGAAGGCAGTAAGGGAACGACTGAAATGGGAAGAAAAAGTATTATTCCATATGCGCTATATCGTAGTGAGGGTTATATATCAGCTTCACTTGCAAATAAAGTGACAGGATTATCCGAAGAGGATTTAGAATTACTTTGGACTGCAATTATCAATATGTTTGAAGAGGATAGAAGTGCTGCGAGAGGTAAAATGTGTATGAGAAAATTATATATTTTCAAACATGAGAATATATTAGGAAATTATCCGTCACATTTGCTTTTTGATAAAATTAAGGTTTCAGAAATAAATGATATTCCTCGTAGTTTTTCTGATTATGAAATTAGAGTCGATGAAAACATTCCGGAGGGAGTTGATTTTATATCGAAAATTTAAATATTAATATTAGAGATTTACAGCATTTTATGTATTGTGAACATAGGTGGGGACTTATTAAGATTGACGACGTCTGGGCGGAAAACTTTTTTGTCATAAAAGCTAATTTGCTACACGATAAAGTTCATTCAGACAGGATAACTTATAAGAAAAATACTAAAGTATTAAACTCTGTGTCAGTATATAACGACAAGTATGATTTGTTTGGAGTTATTGATGCAATTGAACTTACGGAAGATAAAGATGGAGTTTTTATTAATGGGAAAACCTATAAATTGGAAATCGTAGAACACAAGCCAACAAAACCAAAGGCTGAAGAATTTAATTTTGACGATGCCTTACAAGTTTTTGCTCAAAAAATATGTGTTGATTATATATTCCACACAAATTCTACTGCAGTTTTGTATTATTCCGATGTGAAAAAACGTGTGTATTTACCATTTGATGTGAAATATGATATGTATTTACAGGTGCTACTAAATATTTTAGATAAAATGAAAAATTATTTAGTAACAAACACAATACCGTCAATTAATAAAAATCAAAAATGCAGTGGATGTTCCTTAAAAGACCTGTGTCTTCCAAAAGTAAAAATACCGAAAAGCGTACGCCAAGAAATATACAGAATAACGGGAGGCGAAATATGAGAAAGTTGTTAAATACTCTATATATTACAAATGAACAAGCATATTTATCGTTGGATGGAGAAAATATAGTATGTAAAATAGAGGGTAAAGAAGTCTTTCGAATACCAATATTGAATATAGAAAATATTGTGTGTTTTAGTTATATAGGGTGTTCGCCTGCAGTGATGGGAAAGTGCGTTAAAAACTCGATTCCGATTAATTTTTTAACTCCAAGCGGGAAATTTTTAGCGAAGGTTTGCGGAGAAACTCGTGGGAATGTAACCCTAAGAATTTCACAAATTGACAAGTTTCGAAAAGAGGGATTAATATTAACTCAAAATACAATGGCTGCGAAATTTGCAAATACAGTAACACTTATTAAAAGAACATTACATGATACTCCCACATTGAGGGAAGATAACGAAATATTGAATTCATTAAACATCTTAACTAAGTCAATAGAAAATGTGTATGGAGCCTCCGATGTCGAGAGCGTAGTTGGAATTGAAGGAAATGCTGCCCATAGTTACTTTTGTATTTTTGACAAGCTGATAAAAAATAGTGATTTCGCGTTTATAACTCGTACTAAAAGACCACCTTTGGATGAAGTCAATGCACTATTATCATTTATGTATTCAATGTATATTAATGAATTTGCAAGTTCACTAGAAACAGTTGGATTGGATAGTTATATTGGGTATTGCCATACACTTAGGAGTGGAAGGTCATCACTTGCGTGTGACTTGGTTGAGGAGGCAAGGTGTGTAATTGAGCGTTTTTGTTTAGGACTGCTTAATTTGAAAGTGTTAAGCAAAGTTGACTTTGAGAAGCAAATTACTGGTGCCGTATATTTGAACAATGAAGGTCGGAAAAAAGTAATAACAAATTGGCAAGAAAAAAAACGAACAGACTTTATGCATCCTTTTTTAAAGCAGAAAATTCCTTTGGGATTGCTTCCATATGTACAAAGTAATTTACTGGCAAAATATGTTAGGGGAGATATCGAAGAGTATCCTGTGTTTTTAAATAAGTAGGTGATATTATGATGGTACTTGTAAGCTATGATGTTCGAACGAATGATTCAAAAGGAAGGACTCGCCTTAGAAAAATTGCGAAAATCTGTGTGGATTATGGGCAACGAGTGCAAAATTCTGTATTTGAAATTAATTTGGATTATGGTAATTTTTTGAAAGTAAAGGATAAATTATTAAAAACGATAGAAGAAGACGAGGATAGTTTAAGATTTTATTATTTAGGAAATAACTGGCAAGGAAAGGTGGAACATTTTGGAAGTAAAGAGACATATAACCCCGAGGGAGTCTTAATAGTTTAGTTGGCGAAGCTTAGGTGTTTTTAAATTACCAGATAGGTTCGCCTAAGAAATCAGTATATATTAACGAATTTCAAGAGATAATTTGATAATTCGTTTATGTAAAAAATAGTCCACCCTACATGTGGTATGATAGTGTATATTTATTACTAAATATAGCGGTCGCACCTCATGCGGGGTGCGTGAGTAGAAATCTAGCATAACTTCAAAGTTAGTAGTGTATGTTTCGTCGCACCTCATGCGGGGTGCGTGAGTAGAAATTCATCCGCATATAGGACTTCAACCTTATTTCTAAAGTCGCACCTCATGCGGGGTGCGTGAGTAGAAATTAGAAGAATGCTATAATAGGTATAGTACAAGCAAAGTCGCACCTCATGCGGGGTGCGTGAGTAGAAATATTAGGTTTTATGTATGAATTAGAAGAATCAAGCCGTCGCACCTCATGCGGGGTGCGTGAGTAGAAATGAGCATGATTAATTGTAAAATTTCTTGCATAACGTCGCACCTCATGCGGGGTGCGTGAGTAGAAATTTATTAGTTCTTCTGTTCCCGGCGTTGCAACAGTTAGTCGCACCTCATGCGGGGTGCGTGAGTAGAAATTGATGATGTAATGGGTTATTTAACACTTAATTTGTCGCACCTCATGCGGGGTGCGTGAGTAGAAATTGATCTGCAGATCATCTCCCTACGTGCTGTTCTGGTCGCACCTCATGCGGGGTGCGTGAGTAGAAATCAACAGCATCTGGAACACTGTAGCATACACGGGACGTCGCACCTCATGCGGGGTGCGTGAGTAGAAATATCTATAACCGGGGACATCTCCCGAACTGAGAGAGTCGCACCTCATGCGGGGTGCGTGAGTAGAAATAAATTGGCTATGTGATAACAGCATCTACAGAAAGTCGCACCTCATGCGGGGTGCGTGAGTAGAAATTATATTAGTATTAAAAATCTTGTTTGACAAAATACGTCGCACCTCATGCGGGGTGCGTGAGTAGAAATATCAGATTTACTGTTGACAAACATATTAGAAATGTCGCACCTCATGCGGGGTGCGTGAGTAGAAATGTTAATCGTGCGAT
The DNA here is from genome assembly GCA_964367585.1 of uncultured Oscillospiraceae bacterium. Classification (GTDB taxonomy): domain Bacteria; phylum Bacillota; class Clostridia; order Peptostreptococcales; family Anaerovoracaceae; genus CAYJGJ01. The sequence continues at coordinate 264,742 of CAYIYH010000001.1, read as the reverse complement.
TTGCGAAGATAACATGTCGTCGCACCTCATGCGGGGTGCGTGAGTAGAAATTTGCTGAGGAAATTGGCGCATGGAAACCGCCCAAAGTCGCACCTCATGCGGGGTGCGTGAGTAGAAATACTAAGCAACCAAAGCCCTATAGCCTACACTACACGTCGCACCTCATGCGGGGTGCGTGAGTAGAAATTGACATTCTTTGCACAAATTTTGAATACTACAACTGCGTCGCACCTCATGCGGGGTGCGTGAGTAGAAATGCTATAAGTGCACCGCAGTTAGAACATTCTCTAGTCGCACCTCATGCGGGGTGCGTGAGTAGAAATCCAAAGGCTCACAAATAGGAGTGTCAGGAAGAATGTCGCACCTCATGCGGGGTGCGTGAGTAGAAATGTGGTGATACTCCTAAACTTAGTAGTTGTGCGGGTCGCACCTCATGCGGGGTGCGTGAGTAGAAATGAAGAAATGTACTCAAAAAAATATACATCATTTAGTCGCACCTCATGCGGGGTGCGTGAGTAGAAATGAACAAGCATTCTTATCAATCGAAGGTGTTCAAGTCGCACCTCATGCGGGGTGCTTGAGTAGAAATTTTGTAACCCGGACCATTAAGTCCGGATACATTTCGTCGCACCTCATGCGGGGTGCGTGAGTAGAAATCAACAGTGAAATAGTTAGAAGCTATAAACATACCGTCGCACCTCATGCGGGGTGCGTGAGTAGAAATTTGCACTAATGAATAATCATAACCTTCGGCTTCTAGTCGCACCTCATGCGGGGTGCGTGAGTAGAAATATTTAGGAGTTACAAATGTTTCAATATCTAAAAGTCGCACCTCATGCGGGGTGCGTGAGTAGAAATATATAGTAATGTTTTAATATCTTTTTACAGAGTGTGTCGCACCTCATGCGGGGTGCGTGAGTAGAAATGCATTTTATTTGTAATAGTATCTCTATTATTATACGTCGCACCTCATGCGGGGTGCGTGAGTAGAAATAAAAGGCATGGAGTAACTACATACACAGATTAGTCGCACCTCATGCGGGGTGCGTGAGTAGAAATGACAATCTTAACTGTAATGTTGGTTATTATTGAGTCGCACCTCATGCGGGGTGCGTGAGTAGAAATATGCAAAACCATTAGTTTTTTCAACTAAAACCCGTCGCACCTCATGCGGGGTGCGTGAGTAGAAATCACATCAAAGCCACAGAAGAATTTGAAACTAGATGTCGCACCTCATGCGGGGTGCGTGAGTAGAAATCCCAAATTCCCATTACAATATTAAATCCTATTTCGTCGCACCTCATGCGAGGTGCGTGAGTATAAATTTCAACGGAGCAGAGGCAATAAGCTTTGAAATGTTCGCATCTTATGCAGAGTGTGTGAGTAAAAAAGAGCAATCATTTACACAAAAAATGCATATATTGGCATATAAGTATTTCCTACCTTTCTTTAAAATGTAATTTCTATTAAACTGTGCATATACAACCACCACTTAACCATTTATTCGGAGATATGCATATGAATATAAAAAAAAGAAATCGAAAAGTTGCAGTTCAAAGACGACTTCATGTTTAATAAAGTAATGGAACATGAAGAGGTATGTAAAAAAATAATAGAGATAATACTCAATGTCAAAATTAAGAGTATAACATACTCTAATACCCAAGAGAGTATACTTACTCGCTATGCTCAAAAAGCTGTTAGGTTAGATGCACTGATAGCTGACGAAAAAGGCACGTCTTATGCAATAGAAATGCAAGTCGCGAAAGAACCAGATATAGGTAAAAGAAGTAGATATTATCACTCTGCTATTGATACTACTTTACTTCAATCAGGCAGTCGATATAAAGAACTTCCACCTAGTTTTGTAATATTTATATGTAACTACGATCCGTTTGATTTGGGAGAAAGTATATATCATTTCGAAATGACATAAAAAGATAATTTACACTTGAAATTGGGCGAAGAAGCATATACAATACTACTAAATACAAAGGGCGATAAATCTGAATTAAGTGAGGAGCTATCGGAGCTACTTTCTTATATCAGAAACCCTAAACTTGAATATCATACAGAACTAGTAAACACCATAGACAGAATCATTTCCGAAACTAAGGGGTTGAAAGAAACGGAGGGTGAATATATGTTAGTAAGTGCAAAAGACATGGACAGACTAGACGCAGCTATGGAAGAGGGAATCGACATCGGAATGCAGTTGGGTGAAAACCGTGGAATGGGTAAGGTTGTGGCTCAAATGTTCGAAACACTTTCAATAGAGGAAATCGCCGATATATTGAAGAAAGATAAAAGTGAAATCGAAGAGATTTTGGCTTCAAATATTCAATAAATAGTCTTTATATTTCAGTGATTAAACTTTATCTACATGGTATATTAAGAATAATAGAAGTGATTGCACTTCGGCACTTTAGCTGATGTGGCAGTTATTTTTATTTTTTTGCTATATTTTCATAAAGCCACACCTCATGCGGGGTGTGTGAGTAGAAAATAGTTACAATTTTTTTCATTGAATAAATTTTATCTAAATGGTATAATTTCGTAAATGGAAGTGATTGCTCTTCGGCCATTGGGCTGATGTGGTAGTCACTTCTGTTTTTTTAATCTGATTCCATATACTTTTTCTAGCTCCCATTCATTAATTACTAGCCGCATCTCATGCAGAGTACGTGAGTAAAAACGAGCAAGTATTTATACAAAAACTGCATATATTGACATATAAGCATTTCCTACCTTTCTTTAAAATGTAATTTCTATTAAACTGTGCATATACAACCATCACTTAACCATTTATTCGGAGATATGCATATGAATATTAAAAAAGAAATAGAAAAGCTACAGTTCAAAGATGATTTTATGTTTTATAAAGTCATGCAAAATAAATATGTATGTAAAAAGATTATAGAAACAATTCTAAATATTAAAATAGAGAGTATCTCTTACGCTAGTACCCAAGAGACGATTATTTCTCGCTATGATAAAAAAGCTGTTAGGCTAGATGTCCTAATAGCTGATGAAAAAGGCACATCTTATGCAATAGAAATGCAAGTCGCAAAAGAACCTGCTATAGGTAAAAGAAGTAGATATTATCATTCCGCAATAGATAGCACTCTACTGCAATCTGGTAGCCCATATAAAGAACTTCCGCCGAGTTTTGTAATATTCATATGCGACTATGACCCGCATAATTTTGGAGAAAGCATATATCACTTCGAAATGACAGAAAAACATAATTTTAACTTGAAATTGGGCGAAGAAGCATATACAATACTACTAAATACGAATGGCGATAAATCTGGACTAAGCGATGAGTTATCAGAACTACTCTCTTAGTATCAGAGACCCAAAACATAAGTACCACACTGAATTAGTAACCACCATAGATGAAATCGTAATTGAAACTAAGGGGGCGAAAGAAACGGAGGAGGAATTCATGTTAGTAAGTGCAAAAGACATAGATAAATTAGAAACAGCTATGCAGGAAGGTATTAGCATTGGAAGGACTGAGGGAATTAATTTAGTTATCTCTCAAATGCTAGAAACACTTTCGATAGAGGAAATCGCCGATATATTGAAGAAAGATAAAAGCGAAATCGAAGAGGTTTTGTCTTCAAAGATTCATTAAAAACAAATGAAATTAACTTATTGATGCATGTATTTTAAAGTTTAGAAAGAAATAATAAAGTACTTTACGAAAAAATCAAAAAAGTTATCGTTTTTTGACGAAGTATGTGTTTTAAAATTGAGATCTGTCTGATACCAGAAGAATCAAACTCTATTAAACAATTATATAAACAACAATAAGCTAACTGCCATAATAAGCATTCCGAATATCAATCCATAAATTGAAGTATGGTGTTCTCCATATTCTCTTGCGGACGGCAAGAGTTCATCAAGGCTTATATATACCATGATTCCGGCAACTATTGAAAAAATTACACCAAATAGTGTATCACTGATGAATTGAATAAAGAGGTAGTACCCTATCAGTGCACCTATAGGTTCTGATAGTCCCGATAAAAAAGAGAGGGTAAATGCTTTTTTTCGGCTACCTGTTGCGTAATAGATTGGAACAGCGACGGCTATCCCCTCTGGGATGTTGTGTATTGCAACGGCAAAGGCTATAGCAATTCCAGTTTCGCTGTCTCCCAATGCGGAAACAAATGTAGCAAGACCCTCAGGGAAATTATGTATAGCTATTGCAAGGGCTGTGAAAACTCCCATTCTCATTAAGTTATTTTTATGTTCCTCACTTTTTCCGTCCATTTCTTCGACAGTATGCACTTCGTGTGGGTTTCCCATTTCTGGCATTAGTTTATCGATAAGCGATATGAGCCAAATTCCTGCAAAAAAACTCATCACGGAAAGAAGCGTGCCCATGCGTTCTCCGTAAATTGGAACCAATGCATCGGTTCCTTTCGGAAATATCTCTACGAATGAAACATAAATCATTACCCCTGCCGACAACCCAAGCGCAAACGATAGGAATTTTGTATTTGTTTTTTTAGTAAGAAGTGAAAGCACACTTCCTATTCCTGTGGACAATCCAGCTAGAAGTGTAAGTCCAAATGCGAATAATATTTCCAAAATGTTTTACCTCGTGATAAAGATAGATTATATACAATAGTATAAATAACCCAACCTTGTATGACCTATTGTTTAGAGGGGTTATTTATAGTTCTACCCGCCCTTGCTACGCAAGATGGCAGATTTATATTAGGACTTCGCCTAATATAAATAATTAATGTTAGTCTTTGCTAACCCTAGTTATTATACCCTATAAACTGATACAAGTCAACTCATAATCTGAAGAATGATAGCTGCTACATGGAATAAACTAGCTTATAGGGAACTACCTTAATTTCCAATGCTTACACGCTCTAATACTAATAATTTAAAAAAAAGTTAGTTTTAGATAATTTTTTACTTGCATTGTGTGTTAGCTTATGCTATCATGGATATAGCTTATAAATTAGGGAGAGATAACTCGAAGCTTTTAGATATAACTTGAGATTGATTTGTTGTAAATCGAGAATTTAAGGATATAACTCGAGTCTCCCCGAATATAGCTTGGACTTGGATTAAACTCAAAAAGGTGGAAAGATAATGGATGTAACGAAGGCAGAGGTAGGACAAAGATATCTTGTGAAAAGCATTGACACAGATGATTCTGAGGTGAAAAAATTCTTGCTTACGCTAGGTTGCTACCCTGGCGAGGATATTTATCTCATGTCCGTACTCAGCGGTAGTTATTCATTGTCCGTAAAAGACGGCAGATATTGTATCGATAAAAGCTTAGCTGCTTTGATTCAAATAGAGCCACATTAAAAAAACGATCGTTTAAATTATGCGTTTTTCACATTGTGTGCGTTGTTCGTTTTGTTCGTGTGAGTTGCTTTGTTCAAGAAATTCATTTTATTGGATGATTTACTTTATACACTAAGCAATAACGTGTAAATTTGAGACTGGGATTGAAAAATTTTTTTAGTCTTAAGTTATCACAAGCTAATTCTGTATTCTTACTCACCAGCGTGAGTATTAATAATATTTGTATAGTTACTTTGCGCAATATGTAACATTTTTACTGTTTTAAATCGAGGCTGAGGAGCTAGCGTGCTTGCACGATTAGTCCGTGTCGAAGATTACAAGTTGGCACGAGAGGCGATTAGCCTCTCAGGTTTTCAGTGGGAGATTATTTACTCACCACTGAAAGTTTGAAATGGAATCCGCCGTATATAGAGGGGGGGAATCGTGCCATGATTATAGGAGGGAATTTTAATATGAAAATCGCGTTGGCCGGTAATCCTAACAGCGGGAAAACTACATTGTATAATGCACTTACGGGAGAGTCCGAAAAAGTTGGTAACTGGGCAGGAGTTACTGTTGACAAACGAGAAAGCACTCTAAAAAAAGATTTCGGGAAGGGAGAAGTTGCTATAATTGACTTGCCCGGTGCTTATTCTATTTCACCGTATACGAGTGAAGAAAGTATTGCAAGTGAGTTCATTAGCAATGAAAATGCCGATGTTATAATAAATATAATGGATGCTACACATTTGAATAGATCACTTTTTTTTACAACTCAGTTACTAGAGTTCGGAAAACCTGTAGTTATCGCCTTGAATAAAATTGATTTGGCCAAAAAGAATGGTATCTCGATAGACATAGCAAAGCTTAGTGAGGAATTAAAGTGTCCTGTCATAGAGGCTGCTATAGAAACAGGCATGGGAATAGACTTGCTAGTGCAAAAAGCATTAGAGGTTGTAGGGGGAGAACAAAAAATATTTACCGACTCTGGAATTGCCGATGAGGCAAGGTATAAGGCTGTTACAGAATTGACTTCCAAAGTAGAATCAAGGAAGACAGCGTCAAATTTGGAAACAAAGCAAGATAAGGTAGACAAAATACTTGCAAACAAAATTCTGGGAATACCAATTTTTGCGGTAATTATATATTGTGTTTTTCATATTTCTCAGACATATGTGGGACCATTTTTGGCAACATTCCTGGGGACATATATCGAAATGTTTGCAGGAGTAGTAGAAGGCTGGGTCTCGGGAGCATCTCCATTCCTACAGTCTATAATCACAGGTGCGATATTGGATGGCGTAGGAGCGGTTGTAGGGTTCCTGCCACTTATAATGGTGCTATATTTCTTAATCGCACTTCTAGAAGATTCTGGATACATAGCAAGAGTGGCAGTCGTATTTAACTGGATATTCAAAAAGTTTGGACTAAATGGTAGGTCTATAATTCCTATGATAATAGGAATGGCGTGTGCAATACCTGGTGTCATGGCTTCGAGGACTATCAAAGACGAAAGAGAAAGGTCAACTACGGCAATGCTTGCACCATTTATTCCTTGTGGCGCTAAACTGCCGGTTATAGCTCTTTTTGCAGGGGCATTCTTTTCGGGAGCTGCGTGGGTGTCGACACTCATGTTTTTCATGGGAATAGTATTAATAATATTGGGCGCGCTTGTTGTAAAGAAGATTACGGGAGAAAATAATCGAAATTCCTTCTTTATTATAGAGCTTCCACATTACAAAGTTCCAAGCATCAAAAAATCGTTTATTGCAACATTGAGAATAGGTTGGGCATTCATAGTCAAAGCAGGAACTTTAGTTTTGATATGTAATGTAGTAGTCAGTATATTGAGTAGTTATGATTTTTCTTTGAATTCGATAGATGATGCAAGTGCAAGCTCATCCATGTTGGCAATTATTTCACAGCCGATAGCTTTCTTGCTGATTCCTTTGGGCTTTGGAACATGGCAACTTGCAGCGGCAGCAGTTACAGGCTTTATTGCAAAAGAGAACGTAGTAGGAACTTTGGCAACAGTATTTGCAATAAGTAATCTTATAGATACTGACGCTTTAGAATTGATTGAAGGTTCTGCAGGCGGAGTAGTTGAAGTCATGGGGATGACTCAGGTTGCGGCTCTTGCATACTTGATGTTTAATATGTATACGCCACCTTGCTTCGCAGCAATAGGTGCTATGAATGCAGAGATGCCTAACAAAAAATGGGTATTCGGTGCATTAGGGATGCAACTAGCAACAGGTTGGATTGTAGCATTCCTTGTATATCAAGTTGGATCGCTTATCGTTTATGGAACGGTAGGAGATGGTCTTGTGCAAGGGATAATAATGGCTGCGATTATTATAAGTATCTTCGTTTACCTTATGTTTGGAAGAAATAAAACAGCTAATAAATTACAAAATGCGTAAGTGCATAGAGTATTAGAAAAAAGAGGTGATATTATGACGGATATAATAGTTGGAATAATTCTACTTGCTATTATCGGCGGTGCGACTTACTACTTGTACAGTCAAAAAAAGAAAGGTGTAAAGTGTATTGGGTGCCCGCATAGCTCATGCCCTTCGTCCGGTGCACATAAAGAAGATTCTAGTTCGTCGTGTTCGTGTCATTAGTAGTTTTACGATATTAACATTATAACAATTTTAAAGTGCTTGCATAAGATGCGAGCACTTTTTTTTAATATGAATTAGGCCTAAAATAGAAAAATGCACGAATATTATTGGTGTAAAAAATAATGCACTAATATCACTGTCATAAAAAATAATGTGCTAATATTATTTTAAAAAAGAATTACAAGAATAGTGTTTGTACAGAAAATAAAAATCACAAATCTTATTAATAAACAGAAGAAAACGGGAGAAAAAATGTGAAAAAGAAAAAAACATTAGGATTTATTTTTTAATTGTGTTATAATTGTGAATTATAACGGAGATTTATAATGCATATGTGAAATAATATGTGTATACTGTGTAATTGCTTGATGAAATCACTTTAAGACTTTACCATGCAAATGAAAGCGAATAAGTTCCTTTTTTTGATTCGTTAATAGACGTGAATGAGCTCGCATATCATTAAATCAACAGCACAATTTACGTATGCATTCTTTTTGTATCTCCACAAAAATGAAATTATAAAAATTAATAAATTATTATCAACGAAAAAGAGGTGAACGATGTCCAAGTACATTTTGAAGAGAGCGGGTCTAGGATTCCTAACATTAATAGCCGTTTGTACATTGACTTTCTTTCTAATGAACTTAGTTCCCGGTGGTCCATTCGTGGTGGAGCGGGCTATAAGTGTAGAAGCTCAAGCAGCACTCGAGGCAAAATATGGATTAGACAAGCCGCTCGGTGAACAGTATTTGACGTACATGACCGACCTGGCACAAGGTGATCTAGGGCCAAGTGTTAAGCAAAGAGGACGAACAGTAAATGACATAATCGCTACAAGATTCCCGGTTTCTGCACAGATAGGTGGGATGGCTGTTATAGTTGCACTATGCATAGGCCTTCCTCTAGGAGCAACGGCTGCTTTGAATAGAGGAAAATGGAAAGACAATTTAATCTTAATAGTCGTTACGTGTGGTATTGCCGTGCCAAGCTTTGTATTGTGTACAGTTTTGCTATATGTGTTTTCGGTTCAGTTGGGATTACTCCCGAGTTTTGGTCTATCGAGTCCGTTGCACTACATACTTCCGGTATGGGCTCTCGCATTTTATCCTACAGCATACATCACTAGACTTATGAGAACATCTATGCTTGATGTTTTGGGGCAAGATTATATGAGGACAGCAAGGGCAAAAGGTTTATCCGAGCGTGTTTGCTTATATAAGCATGCACTCAGAAACTCTGTATTGCCGGTAATAACATATCTTGGTCCATTGTTAGCCTACATCGTGGTAGGTAGTTTTGTGGTCGAGGAAATATTCACTATCCCCGGCTTAGGTTCTGAACTTGTCGGCGCAATAACTTCCAGGGATTACCCTCTAATAATGGGTATTACTGTGTTTTTATCGATGTTGATGATTACGCTTAACGTGCTCGTCGACGTAGCATATAAAGTAGTAGATCCACGTATCAAGTTAAAGTAATTAGGATATAGTCGGCCTATAGTCAACGTATCAAAAAAATAAAGGTGTATTATGGCAAAAGAAACAAAAAAAATACCATCATTTCATCTAGATGCGGATAGTTTTATCCCCGCTGATGATACCGAAAAAGAACAACTTGTGCAGATGCGAGAAAGTGTTGCATTTTGGCGTGATGGAATGAGAAGATTGCGCAAAAATCCGATAGCTATGACAAGCCTTGCTGTGCTAATTGTGATTATGATTTTCGCATTCATAGTTCCTAATTTTTACCCATATTCATATGAGTTTCAAATAAGAGGATCAGAAAATCTTGCACCCATGGAGTATTCCGAGCAAGAACTTGAACAGATAGAGGCTGGCGAAGACGTTTTCCCGCATTACCTGGGAACAGATAATCTCGGTAGAGATTATGCTATTAGAATCATGGTAGGAGCGAGAATTTCTCTAATAGTTGGAATATTTGCATCTGTGATTATACTTGTTATTGGATCTATATATGGATCTGTCGCCGCATATTTTGGTGGGTGGGTTGACCTAATTATGATGAGGGTCGTCGACATGATATATACGGTACCCGACATTTTGATAATCATCCTCCTTGCGGTTTCACTCGAGTATCCGCTCAAGACTTTGGCATCAACGCCTGCATTTGAGTGGATAAATGTAATCGGTATAAACATGATTAGTATTTTCGTAGTTTTTGCATTGTTATATTGGGTAGGAATGGCTCGTATAATAAGAAGTCAAGTGCTCATGATAAAAGAGCAAGAATACGTAGTTGCAGCAAAAGCAATAGGCGCAAAAACAGGAAGAATACTAAGAAAACATATATTAACGAATTGTATAGCTACTCTAATAATTACTACGACTTTACAAATACCTTCGTCTATCTTTACAGAAAGCTTTTTGTCTTTCCTTGGACTAGGTGTAGCTGTTCCATTGCCTTCACTTGGATCGTTGGCTGCAAGTGCCATCAATGGATTGCAATCGTATCCATTTAGGCTTTTTGCTCCCGCATTTGTAATATCGGTAATAATTCTAAGTTTTAATCTGTTGGGCGATGGGCTGAGAGATGCCTTCGATCCTAAGCTTAAGAAGTAAGAGGGGTATAGATAACAATGAGCGAATATTTAGTCGATATTAGAAATCTTAGATTGTCATTCTTTACTCCGGCAGGAGAGGTTAAAGCACTCAATGACGTATCAGTACAAATGAACCAAGGAGAAGTCCTTGGAATAGTAGGTGAATCCGGAAGCGGTAAATCTGTAACGGCCTATGCATTGATGGGATTGACTGCTCATCCTGGTAGAATAGTAGACGGACAAATATATTTTAATGGTAAGGCTATCCACGAGATGAGCGAAAAGGAAATGCAAGCGATTAGAGGAAATGAGATTTCTATAATATTCCAAGATCCTATGACTAGCTTGAATCCAGTCTTTACCGTTGGAAACCAAATAGTAGAAGTTATTTTGCTACACACTAATAAGACCAAAGAAGAAGCACAAGCTAGGGCGATAGAGCTACTCGACCTCGTGGGAATCAACGAACCAGAGAAGAGAGTCAAACAGTATCCGCATGAGTTGTCAGGTGGAATGAGGCAGCGTATAATGATTGCGATTGCTCTTGCATGCGAACCTAAGCTTTTGATTGCGGACGAGCCGACCACTGCACTCGATGTAACGATTCAAGCACAAATCTTAGAATTAATGATCAGTTTAAAAGAAAAACTGGGCATGGCAATTATAATGATAACCCATGACTTGGGAGTGGTTGCGAGCATGTGTGATCGAATATCTGTAATGTATGCAGGTAAGGTTATCGAAAGTGGAACAACCGATGATATTTTCTATAGACCAAACCATGAGTATACTAAGGGGCTTTTACGCAGTATTCCTATCATGAAGGAAAATGAAAAGAAAAGATTGATTCCGATAGAAGGAACTCCTGTAGATATGTTGAATCCGCCTAAAGGATGTCCATTTGCGCCAAGATGTGACGAGGCCATGAAGGTATGTCTTGAACATATGCCTGATTATACAGATTTAGATGAAGGTCACTACTCAGCTTGTTGGATTAATCAAAAAAACGAATTCCAAAAAGAAGGAGCTATCCAATGATGCAAACAAACACTAATGAGATGAATGAAGTAATCAATGAAAATAATGACATTAATGAATCAAAAGCAAACGTAGCGAGCGATGAAATTCTATTAGAAATAAAAGATTTAAAGCAACACTTCCGCGTGGGTGGTGGACAAGTAGTAAAGGCGGTAGATGGTGTTTCTTTTAGTATCAAAAAAGGAGAAACACTTGGCCTTGTAGGAGAATCCGGATGTGGAAAGACCACGATTGGACGGACTATACTTAGATTATATGAGCCTTCTAGCGGTAGCATTGTGTTTAATGGAAAAGATATTACAAAATGTAATATGAAACCCTACAGAAGTAAAATGCAAATAGTGTTTCAAGATCCTTATGCAAGCCTTAATCCAAGAATGACAGTCGGAGACATCGTCGGTGAGCCACTAGATATTCATAAGATTACAAAGAATAAAAAGGAAAGACAAGATAGAATAATTGATTTGTTGAAAAAAGTTGGATTGAATTCAGAGCATGCGAATAGATTTCCGCATGAATTTTCCGGAGGTCAAAGACAGAGGATAGGAATAGCAAGAGCACTAGCAGTCGATCCGGAATTTATCGTGTGCGATGAGCCGATTTCTGCTTTGGACGTTTCGATACAAGCACAAGTAGTAAACATGTTTGAGGATTTGCAAAGCGAAATGGGTCTTACATACCTATTTATAGCTCACGACCTAAGCGTAATAAAACATATATCTAACAGGATAGGTGTTATGTATTTGGGTAAATTAGTTGAAATTGGAATGAGTGATGAGGTCACGTTCCACAGCCTACATCCATACACTAAGAGCTTGGTCTCTGCGATTCCAATAGCCGATCCCGAAATCAGTAAGGCAGCAAACAGAATAGTTTTAGAAGGGGATGTTCCTAGTCCAATGAATCCTCCATCAGGATGTAGATTTAGGACAAGATGTTCCTATGCTACTGAGATTTGTGCCGAGAAAGAACCAATCTTAGAGCGTGTAGAGGGGGAACACATGGTAGCGTGCCACCACTATAAAGAGTTACGCTAGCTAGGGTATTATTCAACAATGATTTACTGATAAAACGTAATTTCTAAAGTTAAAAAATTATGTTTAATAGTAAATGACGATATTGCTTATAATCGGTAGAGAGATTTAGTATTCTAAACTTAAATTAGCATATAAAATTTTTTCCGATCATAATAAAAGGTTATAGTATATTTTAGGAGGATTAATAATGAAAAAATTAATTTCTTTAGCTCTCGTTGCAATGTTAGTATTTTCACTAGCAGCTTGTGGCGGTGGCGACGCAGACGGACAAAATCTTTCCGTTTCAATCGGCCCAGATCCAGAAACAATGGATCCAACTTTAAACTCTGCATCTGATGCTGGTTCTATGATTATCCATGCATTCGAAGGACTTCTCACTTATGAGCAAGACGGTTCTTTCGGAATGGGTCAAGCAGAAGATTACACAGTATCTGACGATCAATTAACTTACACATTCACACTTCGTGAAGGGTTAATGTGGTCAAACGGAGATCCTTTGACAGCTAACGATTTCGTGTACAGCTGGAAGAGAGGTGTGGATCCTGCAACAGCTGCTCCATACGCGGAATTATTCAAGTACATCGAAGGATACGATGCGGCTATTGCCGGAGATGTTGATGCTCTTGCAGTTACAGCTATCGATGACCTTACTTTGGAAGTAAAATTGGGAGCTCCAACAGCATTCTTCAATGCATTAGTTGCATTCCCAACTTACATGCCTCTTCACCAAGCTACTATAGAAGAGCATGGCGAAGCTTGGGCTACTTCACCTGAAACTTATATCTCTAATGGTGCATTCTCAATCACAGAGTGGGTTCCAGGACAACACATCGTAATGAGCAAAAACACAAACTATCGTGCTGCCGATGAAATTGTGCTAGACACATTGACATTTGCACTTATTGCAGACGAAAATGCTGCTTACAGCGCATACCAAAATGGAGAGTTATTAGCATTAAAGAGTATTCCTATCAATGAAATACCTAGCCTAGCTGATAATCCAGAGTATAACCTAGATCCACTTTTAGGTACATACTACCTTAACTTCAACCACAATAATGAATTCTTAAGCGATGTAAATGTAAGAAGAGCTATGTATCTTGCTATCGATCGTAACTATTTAGCAGAAGTTCCTATGTCTGAAACTTATGCTCCTGCTACTAACTTCGTAGGTCCTGGATTCGTTGATCCTGCAGGCGGAGAATTCCATGAGCAAACATCTTTCCATGATTTGGATGCACATGAAGCAAACGTAGAAGAAGCTAAGCAAATCCTAGCAGATGCCGGATATCCTAATGGTGAAGGACTACCTACATTTGAATACAAGACTAATCCAGACGGAGCTCACATTCCAGTAGCAGAAGCTTTACAACAAATGTGGGGCGAAATCGGTATCAATATCGATATCCAAACTGAAGAATGGGGTACATTCACAGCTTCTCGTCGTAATGATGAATTTGACATAGCTCGTAATGGTTGGATTGCTGACTATGCTGACCCAACTTCAATACTAGACCTTATGATTACTACGAATGGTAACAATGATGGTGGATATTCAAACCCAGAATTCGATTCTTTGATGTCAGCAGTTACTACTGAAACTGATGCTGAAGAAAGATTCCAAATGATGCATGATGCTGAACAAATGTTAGTAGACGATGTGGCAATTATTCCACTTGCGTACTATGCTGACTTCTACTTGTTCAGTGAAGACATGGAAGGTGCATGGCACAATTCGAAGGGGTATTTCTTCTTCCATCGCGCATCTATCAAATAGTTTAGTAATATGCTAATGCTATTATAGAATGGCAACTAAGGCCTCGGAATGTATTTTTAAAAATTACATTGAAGAGGCCTTTTTAATGTATTATATTCAAAGTGTCTTAAAAATTAATTACATCAAAAATGTCTTTAAAATGAGTCATAATGTATAGTGATTATAAATGAAAAGGGGTAAAATTATGAGTAATAAAAATAGAGGTGTTCTTTCCTTTTTGAATGAACATGCAAAAAAGAATTCTATATCTTTTCATATGCCTGGACACAAGGCAGGCAGAATATACAAGCGATTCGCTTATTCCGGCTTATTGGAAGATGTCGCAGGGATGGATATTACTGAAATCGATGGTGCGGATAACCTTTTTCAACCTGAGGGTATAATACAAGAAACGATGGAAAAGTATAAGGATTTGTATGGAAGCAAAAGCTCACATCTACTAGTCAATGGGAGCAGTTGTGGCCTGATTGCTGCGATACTCACAGTGTGTGATGATGGTGACGAAATATTAATAGCAAGGAATTCGCATAAGTCGATTTTTGCTGCGCTTACACTTGGAAAGCTTACTCCTTTTTATATTCATCCAGATATTATCGATGAGTGGGATATTGCAGGGCAAATTTCACCCTATGAAGTTGGAAAAATACTAGATAAAAATAAGAATATTAAGGCTGTAATTTTACCATCTCCGAATTATTATGGAATTCTAAGTCCGGTAAGGGAAATAGCAAAAGAAGTTCATAAAAGTGGGAGAGTATTGATAGTAGATCAAGCACATGGTGCACATCTAAAGTTTTTTGATGATGTTGCTGAAAAAGGAAAAAGTGAAACAGGACAGCTCTCTATTTTTGGGCGTTCTGCGGAGAGTCAGGGAGCAGATATAATTATTAATAGTGTTCATAAGACACTTGCTAGTTTCACCCAAAGTGCTATTGCAAATGTAATGACAGATAGAGTTAATAATAACAAGTTCATGGAAAAACTTCAACTTGTGCAAAGCACAAGTCCCTCATATTTACTTATGGCAAGCTTAGATCTAAATGCGGAAATATTGATGGAACACAAAGATTCTATTATTATGGAGTGGAAATCAAATCTAGAGTATTTTTATACTGAAGTGATGAAGATCGATGGTGTAAAATGCATGATAAATCCAGAATTAGACGACACAAAAATTAATATAAGTTTGGTCGAGCACGGAATTTGTGGAAGAGAATTTAGTAAGTCTTTGATCGAGCGAAATATTTATCCCGAAATGGTTACGGGAGATATAGTAACATTTATGACAGGCATTGGGAATGAGAGAAGTGATTATATAGCTCTTTTAGATTTAATTTGCAAGATAACTACGTCTAATGAAAATGCAAAGACCAAAATCTCAAATGAAGTGAACAGGACAATCCCAAATAAGGATTTATCTAGAAAAGAGGGTTCTATAGAGTCACCAAAAGAAAATTTGAAGCCCCTTTCAAAGAGATTGGAACTCAAGCAAATTCCACAAAACACCGAAAAGATATTTTTAAAAGATGCAGCGGGAAGAATTTGTGCAAGCATGGTAACTCCATACCCTCCGGGAATCCCTGCAATTTGTCCCGGCGAAGTCTACAGCATAGAATGTGTAGACTATCTGATTGAGTTGAGAATGAGCGGATATAATATATTGGGAATAGACGATGAATACAAGGTTTCGGTTGGGTTAAATATATAAATGCCTCCCATTCACTGTAAATTATTATTTAGCCTTGCTCCAACTATATGCTATGCGCGGAGTATTGTCGAGCATGAAGACAACTCCACAATATTCAAAACCATGCTTGTCAATCAGGTATTGCATTATATGATTGTCCTCATGAGTATCGATACGCAATTCATCTGATTCTGATTTGCAAAACTCTATACATTCATCAAAACAGCCACTTTTTTCTCCCGAAGATGCTACTCCATGGATAGTTGCATATGGATTATTGTTTTTCCATTTCCCCTCAATGTACGTGTAGGTCGGATCTTCCCCGAATATTAAAGTAAAGACTGCATATACAATTTCGTTTTCTTTGAGGACATATGATATACCACTTTTTATTTCATTGATTACTTTATTTATCGGCGGATATCCCACAGCCCATTGCTTTGTATTTCCATTTACGCACATATATTCTTGAGCATTCTTATATATTTGCATTATTGCGGATATGTCTTTTTCGCTTGATTTTATAATCATAATTATTTTACTACCTCATTCCTTACTATTTATTTATCAGTATTTTTTCAAATAGTCAAGTGGAGACTTATAGATTAGACGTTCTACTTCTTAAATGTGCTTTTATATTTATGAATTACAGGGGAAAATTCAAAAAACATATATTAAATTACTTAAAAGCAAGTTTGACAAAAATATGTCAAAATGATATAATTTCAAAGCAAGAAACATGCCTAATCATCATAAAAACAAAGAAGAATTTTCGAAAAAATAAAAGCGACAAATATTACAATGAAAACAAAAGATGAAATAAATATAATACTAGATATGCTTGAAACCTTATACCCTGATGCCGAATGCATGCTACATTATACTAATAACTTCGAGCTTCTTATCGCTGTTACATTGTCTGCACAAACCACAGACAAGAGTGTAAATAGAGTCACGCCTTACTTATTCGAAAAATATCCAACATCAGCGCACCTAATGGTAGCTGAGGGAGAAGTAGTGGCAGAAATATTAAGACCTATTGGGATGCATCGAACTAAGGCAAAGAATATTATTTCTCTTTCCAGGGATCTTGAAGAAAATCACAAAGGAATAGTTCCAAGCATCTACGAAGAATTGATAAAGCTGCCAGGAGTGGGTAGAAAGACTGCCAATGTAGTTTTATCTGTAGGGTTTGGGGAGCCGGCGCTTGCTGTGGACACTCATGTGTTCAGAGTATCCAATAGGATTGGGATAGCTAAAGCCAGTAACGTGCTAAAAATGGAACTATCTTTGATGAAAAAAATTCAAAAGACCAGGTGGTCAAAAACTCATCAACTGTTAATTTTTCATGGCAGGAATATGTGCCAATCCCAGAATCCAAGCTGCGATATGTGTATTTTGAACCAAGTGTGTGAAAAAAATGGAATTAAGTAGTCTTTGGATTACATAAAATGCGAAATGTGAAGGGAGGTTACAGTAGTTGTGGAATTAAGATTTGATTTAGCCATAAAACAGACCCAAAAACTTGCAATGACGCAAGAATTATTGCAATCAATTAAGTTATTGCAATATAATTCCCAAGAGTTAGCCGCTTATATCGAAAAGGAAATGCTCGAAAATCCGACTTTAGAGAATGCCCCAAATGATTCCGAGATGTCTGAAGAATATTCTACGGAAAACATCTCTGAGGGAGATAACGGTAACGTCGAAAATACAAATTCACAAGAAGATTTTGATTACGTAGATGCGCTATTGCAAGACGATTCAAGTTACGACTATTATCAAAGATCGACAGTCGACAGTGAAACATACGCATATAAGGAAGTTGCAGATTGCAGTGAAACTTTAATAGAACACTTGAATAAACAGTTGTACTTCAAGGAATTAACAGAAATAGAAGAAGAAATTGCTACGAAAATACTAGATGAAATCGACGATGATGGATATCTAAAAATGTCTGTAGAAGAAATTGCAGAATACATTAGTGTTGACCTTGAAACAGTAGAGAAAGTATTAGCTATTATACAAACTTTAGAACCATGTGGTGTAGCCGCTAGAGACCTAGCGGAATGTATAATTATCCAATTAAAAACAAAGGGATTGTTTACAGAAGAGCTAGATAAAATAATTAATGATATGTTTGATGATTTCGCAAATAAGAGAATCGTCAAAATAGCAAAAAACATGTCTATGACTCCTAAAGAGGTCCAAACTAAATGTTGTGATATTGTTAAGACATTAGATCCGAAGCCAGGGCGAAATTATTGTGCAACTAGTGCTTTGGAATACATTGTGCCTGAGATATTTGTGGAGAAGATGGAGGGTGAATATGTCGTATCCATGAATGAAAAAGGAACGCCATCACTGATGGTAAGTCCATACTACAAAAAACTCCATAGAATGCACAAAAACGATGAAGAAGTAAAAAGCTATTTGAGAGAGAGAATTAACTCTGCCATATGGCTAATCAAAGCGATAAATCAAAGGCGTAATACAATTTATAATATTGCCTGTAGGATAGTCAAGCACCAAGAAGATTTTTTGGAACATGGATCGAAGCATCTTAAGCAACTTACTTTGAAACAGATAGCGGAAGAAACTGAAGTCCATGAATCAACCGTAAGTAGAGCCATCAATGGTAAATACATGCAAACTGCGAGAGGTGTTTTCGAGCTAAAATACTTTTTTAGCAGTGGTCTTGCCGTCGAATCTAATGAGGACTTGTCAGCGAACAGTATAAAAATATATATTAAGGAAATAGTAGAAAATGAAGACACAAACAATCCATACAGTGATTCTCAAATCGTAGATATTTTAAAAGAAAAGGATATAGATATTTCACGCAGAACAGTTGCAAAGTATAGAGAAAGCATGGGTTTACTTTCTTCATCAAAAAGGAAAAGATACTAGTTATTTCAACTGTAATAAATAAAGATATGTGTGTTAATTATCATGCTAAAGTCGCATATTAAATTATTAAGTTAAAACAGAATTTTTTAGTTCAAATAGTAGAAAGTGTTAATAGGAGAGTATGATGAAAAAGACTATAAGAGATGAGAATTTAGAAGGAAAAAGAGTGTTAGTTAGATGCGACTTTAACGTCCCTTTAGAAGATGGACAAATCGCTAATGACATTAGGATTAAAGAAGCACTGCCGACAATACAGTATTTGATTGACAATAATGCAAAAGTAATAATTGCGTCTCATCTTGGTAGACCAAAAGGGAAACCGGCTAAACAGTATTCTCTGTTGCCTGTTAAAGAAAGACTATCTCAATTGCTAGGGCAAGAGATTGTATTCAATAGCTGTGATATGGTAGTGGATGATGAAATTAAGAAGATTGCTCAAAACCTTAAGTCGGGTGAAGTTTTGCTTCTAGAAAATGTAAGATTCCGAGAGGAAGAAACCGATAACGATCCGGGATTTGCAAAGGAATTGGCTAGTTTAGCCGAAGTGTTTGTTCAAGAAGCTTTTGGAACTGCACATAGAGCTCACGCATCGACGGCAGGCGTTGCAGACTATTTGCCCGCACTATCTGGATTCCTAATAGAAAAAGAAGTTAGATTCTTGGGAGAAGCATTGAATAATCCTAATAGACCACTTGTAGCCATCTTAGGTGGAGCTAAGGTTGGAGATAAAATTCCGATTATTGAAAACTTGATAGATAAAGCCGATACAATATTGGTCGGTGGTGGAATGTCCTATACATTCTTCAAAGGAATGGGATTAGAAATAGGGGATTCGCTTTTGGATAAAGATAGTGTCGAATTGACACAAGAGATGCTTAAAAAAAGTGAAGAAAAAGGAGTTAAATTCTATTTGCCGGTTGATGTAGTCGTGGCGGATGACTTCAGTGAAGATGCTAATATAAAAGTCGTGAATTATGATCAAATTCCGAGTGATATGGAAGGACTCGACATTGGTCCTAAAACTGTCGAAATATATTCGCAAGTACTTAAAGATGCAAATACGGTAGTCTGGAATGGCCCATTGGGAGTCTTTGAAATGGATGCCTTTTCAAATGGAACGAAATGTGTTGCAGAAGTAGTTTCTAATCTAGAAGGAGATACAATAATCGGAGGTGGCGATTTAGCATCTGCTGTGGATAAATTCGGATTTAGAGACAAGATGACGCATATTTCGACAGGTGGAGGAGCATCTTTGGAATTTCTGCAAGGAAGCACGTTGCCTGGGATTGCAGTAATTCAAGACAAGTAAAATAATAGTATGCTTTAGGTGAGTGTAGAAGTATTACGAAAAATTCATTCAGGTATAACATTTTCTTACACATAATTAATACTCAGGTATAATTGTAAAAGTATAAGATATAAATTAATAAAAATTAATCAAGTAAGAATTGGTAGTAGGGGGAATATATGCGCAAGATAATAGTGGCAGGAAATTGGAAAATGTCGATGACATCGGCAAAGATGACTACGTTTGCAGAAGAAATAAAGAAAGAAGAATTAAGTCGAGATGTTGAAGTTGTGATATGTCCCTCTTTTTTGTACTTGGATGCAGCTAAAAAAGAATTTAAGGGAAGTGACTTCAAAATCGGTGCACAGAATGCTCACTATGAACTTGAAGGAGCATATACTGGTGAAGTTTCAGTCTCTATGCTTGAAGAATTAAACATGGATTATTGTATAATTGGGCATTCAGAACGTCGCCAATATTTTAATGAGACAGATGAAACTGTGAATCTTAAAATTAAATCCTTGTTATCAAATTCAAAAATGATTCCTATTCTATGCGTAGGAGAGAGTTTAGAAGAAAGAGAAAAAAATAAGCAATCCGATGTTGTGACTGTGCAAATAACTAAAGCTTTTGCGGGCTTGAATAAATTGGATATATATGCAGATTCTGAATCAAAAGTAGTAATTGCATATGAACCGATTTGGGCGATTGGAACAGGAAAAACGGCGACTAGTGAGCAAGCGGACGAAATGTGCGGAGTCATTAGGAGCACTATGGCAAAATTGTATGACGATGAACTTGCCAATGCAGTTTCTATCTTATATGGTGGCAGTGTTAATCCTGGTAATATTGTCGAACTAATGAGTAAGGATCATATCGATGGTGCACTGGTTGGTGGAGCAAGTTTAAATCCTGTCCAATTTGCACAATTGATAAATTTCAATGTAAATAAATAAAAGTAAAGCGGGTCAGTTGTCCTCATGAAACCCGTGCTGCAAGTGAAATAAATTTGCTCCGACATCTACGGAGACACATAAGAACAAACTGACACTCATAACAGTGTTCTTAGTGTCTCGGTCATCCGCAAATTTTGTTATTCACTTACAACGCAGAGGTTTCATTCAAACACTGCCCCGTTTTACTATGATATTACTTTAATAATTGTATAGAATGAAAAAATCGGGTATGCTTCGTTTGAACACTGTCTCGATTTTTTAAAGTGTTAATGAGAGACGAATTATGTTTGAAAAACTAGATCTAAAAGTTAAAAAATCTTGGAGAATCGCCCGAAGTATTTTTTTAGTATGCATGATCGTTATATTTGTGGCTGTTCATGTAGTACTAAATATATTAGATATCGATATGAGCCTGCCTGTTATTATCATCATACAAATTGTATGTATTGCACTTAATCTGATATATATTACGGTAGTTGCAAATATTCAATATAATCGATGGGGATACTATATCGGAGTCGATAAAGTTGAAATTAAAAAGGGATTAATCTTTTTAACTACACAAACTATTCCGATAATAAGAATTCAAAATATAACGAAGAGCAAAGGTCCGATTGATAGAAAATTAGGATTATCTACTGTTAGAATGGATACTGCAAGCGGTACTTTTCATATTGTAGGTGTAGCAGACGATAAAGCAACGATGATTTCAGAGCATCTCAAAGACAAGTTAATAAATAGGCTGCAAGAGGAGATTTACTAGATGTTTGAAAAAAGAAGAAGTCATTTTTTGATACTATTCAACAAAATCATATCTGAAATGTCACCCATATTTTTGGTTATCATATCTGCACTTATTTTTGGTGCAAGTAGCGACAGTATCTATAGTAGTCCACTATTCCTTATTGGAATTCTCTTATTGACGATGAGTGGAAGAGTTGTTTCTTATCTATGTACGACGTATGAACTTACTCCTGAGATTTTCTATATTCGTAGTGGTATAATTAATAAGAAAGTAATGGAAATACCTGTTGAGTCCGTAACTTCTGTAAATTTTTCGCAAAATGTTCTCTTTCAGATACTAGACGTTTTTTTGATAAAAATAGACACGGTTAGTAGTATCTCTTTGACAGCACCACTATTTGCATTCAAGAAGAATGATGCATTAGAATTCCAATCTTTGCTGATGGCTAACCGCAATAGAATAATTATGTCCTCTGCAACAGAAAGTGAGATGAGTGAACAGCTAGGATACATAAATAACGTAGGGAATGTGCCTGCAATGGACTCAGGAGATCCAAATGTTTATATACAAGAGGATTATACTATTGAGCACAAGGCGCCAATTAAAAGTATAATACTTTTAGGACTTCTTGAAAAGAAATTACAATACATTCTGTTGCCACTCATGCCATTTATTTATATATTACAAATCGTTCCGGATTTCATAGTCGACATATTCGAATTCGTCGCCGAAGACGAACAAATAGGGGATTATATCGATTTTTTTAGCGATATTAGCATGTCACGAATTTCTTGGTATGTGTTGTTATTCGCATTTATAATAATAATGGTGACGATAGCTATATTCTATGTTTCAGCCGTAGTAATTTCTGTTGTATCTTTCCTTGTAAAGTATGCAAATTTTACAATCAAAAAGAGTGATAAGTCTTTGAGAATTGAATATGGGCTTTTAAACAAAAAAGCAATTACCTTATCAAATAAAAAAATATCGGGAGTTGTTCTTAAGCAATCATTTCTTATGAGAATTTTTGGTTATTATACAGTAGAAGCATTAGTATCAGGATATGGAGATACTCAAAATGAATTCAAGGTTATACTTTTTCCAATAGGAAAAAAAGAAGAAATAGAGAGCATAGTATCTTTTGCACTCCCAGAAGTGAGGCTCGAAAAGGAATATACTAGGGAAAAAGAAGGAACACTTAGATACTTTTTTTATAATTTCTTATCTATATTTTCGCTATGCCTATTAATGTCATCGATTTATTTGCTTGTAAGTGATCCGATAAATCTTCTCTATGCGGCGTTAGTTGTACTCGGAATAATGATATCCATTGTCCATGTGATTAGTTGTATTTTGAGATACAATATGGAAAAGATGAGCATAGGAATAGATACTATTAGTTTTGTCAAGGGAGGACTTTCTAGTGAAATTATATATCTAAAAACATCGCGGACTGAAACTGCCTCTTACATAACATCAATATTCAAGCGAAAAAAGAAAATTGGACATATTGTGATTGAATATTTCGGACCTGTCGGAAAAAATTCATATAAAATGTTAAACTATAGGCGGAATGACTATGATTCGGTTAAGTCAAATTTGATTTATTGAACAATAATTAATATGGGAAAAGCCCGTTACAGAAAATATTCACTGTAACGGGCTTTTTTACGTGATCACAGAGAATCGTGAAAACTAAAAAATATAAAAAGTTCTTGACATAAGAATATTATCTGCTAAAATAATAACAGTAACAATTACTAATATTATTTTATAAATATGAAAGGAGGTAACATAGTTGAAAGTAACTAAGTATAGCAGGCAACGAGAAGCAATAAAAACATATTTGGCGTCACAAGTTGAGCATCCCACAGCAGATATTGTATATTTTAAGCTTCGAGAGGAATTTCCAAATATAAGCTTAGGCACCGTGTATAGAAACCTCAATTTACTTGTCGACCTGGGAGAAGCAATTAAAATAAATTCAAAAGATGGTTCTGTTCGGTTTGATTCAAGAATGTCACCTCATTATCATTTCGTCTGTGAAAAATGCGGCAGTATGAGTGATTTGTTTATTGAACCTTTACTCGAAATCAATGAAAAGGCAGAAAAAACAGGGCAGGTTAAGGTAAATAATCACGAAGTAATATTTTATGGCAGTTGTGAAAAATGTAAGAATTAAATTTATTATTTTAGAAAAAGGAGATTATTATGTCAATGATTGGAAAAGAAGTTTTGGATTTTAATTTAAAGGCGTATGTTGATGGGGATTTTAAAGAAATCAAAAAAGCGGATGTTACAGGTAAGTGGAGTGTATTTTTCTTTTATCCAGCAGACTTTACATTTGTTTGCCCTACAGAGTTAGAAGATTTAGCAAATAAATATGATGAATTCAAAAAAGTAAATTGCGAAATATACTCAGTATCTTGCGATACTCATTTTGTGCATAAGGCATGGCACGATGCATCCGACACAATTAAAAAAATAAAATATCCAATGCTTGCGGATCCAACTGGTGCGCTTGCTCGCGATTTCGATGTCATGATAGAAGCCGATGGCATGGCAGAAAGAGGAACTTTCATCGTGAATCCTGAGGGAAAAGTCGTTTCATACGAGGTTCTAGCAGGCAATGTAGGAAGAAATGCGGATGAATTGTTCCGTAGAATCCAAGCTTTACAATTTGTAGCTGAGCACGGGGATGAAGTTTGCCCAGCAAAATGGAAACCAGGAGCTAAAACTTTAAAACCTAGTTTAGATTTAGTAGGGCAAATTTAATAGCATAGAATATATGTTAGTATACTTTGAGAGTGTTTATGGAACTATTAGTACACTATATGATTCTTGAAAGTAATGGGAAAAGAATATGGAAAATAAATACGATGATATTTATGACATGATTATTGTTGGCGGTGGCCCTGCGGGGCTTTCCGCCGCTATATATATGTCGAGAGCAAAATACAAGACACTTGTTATTGAAAAAGAAAAAATCGGGGGGCAAATTACTATTACAGATGAAATAGTAAATTACCCTGGTATATTCAAGACGAGTGGGAAACAGTTAACTGACGACATGCGAAGACAAGCGGAGCATTTTGGTTCAGAATTTAAAATATGCGAAGTTGTGGATTTAGAGTTAGAACAAGACATAAAAGTAGTCAAGACGTCTGCAGGTGAATACCGCACGCTAGGCGTTATATTAGCAGTCGGTGCATCACCGAAAAAAGTAGGTTTTGAGGGCGAGGAAAAATACCAAGGCAGAGGTGTTGCATATTGCGCAACGTGTGATGGCGAATTCTTTACAGGAAAACCTGTATATGTGGTTGGTGGCGGATTTGCTGCAGTGGAAGAAGGAATTTTTCTTACAAAATATGCATCTAGTGTAGATATGATAGTGCGTCGAGACGAATTCTCATGTGCGAAAACTGCATCGGATCATCTTGATGAAGAAGAGAAAATTACTGTTAATTTTAATACTGAAGTCGTTGAAGTCTCAGGTGAAAATGTTCTTACTTCGATAAAGCTTAGAAACAAAACGACAGGAGAAGAATTCGAAAGGATTCATGAGAATGGTTTTGGAGTCTTTGTATTCGCTGGTTACTCGCCTAATACGTTGTGGCTTGGAGATAAGGTGCGCACACAAGACGGCTATATTATTACCGATATAAAACAAAGGACAAACGTAGATGGTGTATATGCTGCGGGTGATGTTTGCATTAAAGATTTGAGGCAGGTAGTTACTGCAGTCTCGGATGGAGCGACTGCCGCTACATCTGCGGAAAAACATGTAAAATCGCTTCACACAAAACTAGACATTCCAGCTTTTGAGATTTTGACAAAAGATTCAAATATAGAACATGAAAGTAAGGGAGAAATCAAATCAAGTAATTCGAGTGGCGATGAGATAGCTGCTGGTGAAAATTTCATTAGTGAAGAAATAAGAGAGCAGCTACTCCCGATTTTCGCTAAATTTGAAAATAAAGTAATCGTGAAGGCTAAGACAGACTCTTCTGATTTAGGCAAACAGTTTGAATCGCTTCTTGACGAATTAAAAACAGTTTCAGACATGATAGAATGTGAAAAAACAGGAATAGAGGACGACGATTCACCTCATATAGAATTATTGTTTGAGGACGGCAAGACAAGTGGAATCAAATTCTATGCTATGCCTGGGGGACATGAGTTTAACTCATTTATTATTGCTTTGTATAATGTAGCAGGCCCTGGAGTCAAGATTGAACCTGAAATAGAGGAGAGAATTAAAGGCGCAGACGAGCCTTTAGATGTCAAAGTGCTAATAGCATTATCGTGCACAATGTGTCCGGAAGTTGTAACCTCTGCCGTAAAAATAGCTTCGCTTAATGAAAATGTAAATGCAAGCATAATTGATATAGGATATTTCCAAGATATCAAGGAAAAATACAATGTAATGAGCGTACCATGCATGGTCGTAAATGATAGTGATGTCCACTTCGGGAAGAAGAATATATCCCAAGTATTAGATGTATTAAATATCTAAGAATAAACAGCGATAATGCCAGTTTTACTTAAATAGGTTTAGCAGTGTGGTCTGATATAAATATGTTTAATAGTGCAGTGGCAAAAATACGGCTACTAATAGAGAAAACAGCTGACACCATTCGGAGTATCAGCTGTTTTTTTATCAACATTCGCAAGAATACTTCATTCTTTTATTTGTCATATCCGGTTGGATTTGATTCATGAGCAATTTTAAGTTTCTCTGCTAAATCCTCACTATCAATTTCGCTATATGGAAATAATTCAAATCCATAAGTAAAATTCCCTTCTTCATTGATAATAGAAAAATTGATGTAGTAAAATCCAATATCGCCATCATCAAATGCAGCCTTTATCTCTTTCATTGCCACAGCAGCACGTTCGTAACTTTCGTCCCCATCCGTAAACCTTACATTAATGTCAAGCACACCGCCTATTCCGCCAATTTCCGATATGTCGTAATCTTTACTAAGCTCGAGTGTGGTACCATCGATTCCACCTAATACGTCTTCAGCCCCAACTAACCTATCCTCTAATTCAATTTTAGATATTAAATGAGATGATGTGTAAAAGTGTTCGGCGTCTTTAAATAATGGGTTGTTTTTTAGCTCTTCAAATATGATATCTGTTTCAGTCCTATAATCTTCATCTAATCGCGTTATTACATTCCAGCCATTAGTGATATTGTTTTCATATAAATCTCTATCAAGCTTACCTGTTAGGCTATAATAAAGAGTAAAATATAAATCCTCTATTGTTTCACTTTTTAGTTGCACATAGTATCTAGTACTTTTAAAATCAAATCCAATTTCTTTTACAAGATCTAAGTCAGGGTACTGTTCTTCTAAATATTCGTCAGAGTTTTTATCAACTAAATATTTTGAAATGGGATTTCCAACAAATGCATTCGTTACAAATAGTATTCCTATAGTTAATGAAAGTGCAACAATAATTGCAATAGTTTTAAATATTCTTTTCATCTTTTTCTTCCTTTCTAAATCCAAAATGTAGAAGTATTACTATGAAAACCCCAAACACTGTTAGGACTAAATAAATCATTGCCCACCAAAATGGAGGGATAAATGCTTGTACAAAGTTGCCGGCTAAGGCATATCCAAAACTATCATATAGCCATCTTAGATATACTATTATAAATACCGACATGCATACGTAAAGAGATTTTTTTCTAAGAGAAAAATAAGCAATCCCCCCAATTGTAGGCATAATTAAGATATTATAAAACATGAATTGATTTGTCGATATACTAATCCCAAAAAATATACAAAGCCCTATTATTGTAAGACAGATACCTGTTAACTTTTTTTTGATTCCCCTAATAATTTTTTTGTCACTATTTTCAAATATAATTTCTTTTCCGTATATGCTTCTGCATACATCACAGTGCTCAATATGTTCGTATACAGATTTTTTACTGTCATCACTTGCAACTTCGTCTTTTACTAATGGAATTAAATCTATACAAATGTCACATGATAATTTACTCATCACTATAACCCTCCTTTAACAATAGTTGTTTGATTTTTTTTCTTGTTCTAAAATCAATAACCCTTGCCGAACTTTCAGAAATAGAAAGTTCGTTTGCAATTTCATGAAACGAAAAACCTTCGGTACGCATCAGAACTACTGTCTTTGATTTTTCTGTTTCCATAGCAAGTAATTCTAATATCCTTTCTATCGTTTGTCGGTCTGAAATAGTATCTTCACAAAAATAATCCACCTCATTTATGGTGTATACCAGCTTTTCATTTATACTTCTTGTTCTTTTTTCTTTTTTGACGTACTCAAACCATTTATATTTCGCAATACCAAGAAGCCATGTTTTGATAGTTGAATCGCCTTTGAAGGAAGGTAAAGATCTTATTGCCTGCAAGAATACTTCCGAAGTTAAATCTTCCGAAACATCTTTATTTTGTGACAAGTGGTATAAAAAATAGTATACATCTTTTTTATATTCTTGGTATATATATTTTATTTTCATCTTTTCCTCCTTTCATATAATTAGTGGCATATTAAAAGGTTTTGTTACAAGTATTTTTAATTTTTTTATAGTCGTGTCATTATTTAAATCGAGGCTAAGGAGCTAACGTGCTTGCACGGTTAGTCCGTGCCGAAGATTGCAAGTTAGTACGAGAGGCGATTAGGCTCGCAGGGGTTCAGAGGAAGATTATGTGCTCGCCACTGAAAGCCGGAAATGTTCCCTGCCTCATATAGAGGCGGGGAACACTGTGTCATAATTATAAACAGAAAAACCGATATAGTAAACAGGAAAAGATGTACTTGCATATACTAATATTTTAGTGATATAATAACTAATCTTTTTATTAATAAGATTTTGTATTAGGAGGAAAATAATGAAGATATTTAAAGAGAAAAATTACAAGACGATGAGCGAAAGAGCTGCACGAATAATAGCAGCAAAAGTTATTTCAAAGCCCGATTGTGTATTAGGCCTTGCGACAGGTTCTACTCCAGAAGGATTGTATGCAAGTCTCGTAGAAAAATTTGAAGAAGGCAAAATAGACTTTAGCGAAGTGAAAAGTGTTAACCTTGATGAGTACAAAGGTCTAACTAAAGATAATGATCAAAGTTATTACTACTTTATGAACAAGAATCTTTTCAAGCACGTGAACATCAAACCTGACAATACAAAATTGCCAGATGGAACTTTGGAAGATAGCGAAAAAGCGTGCAAGGAATACGATGAAGTAATGAAGTCGATGGGTAAAATAGATATCCAATTGTTGGGACTAGGACATAATGGACACATTGGATTCAATGAGCCTGCCGATGCTTTTTCAGTGGGAACGAACTGTGTTGAGCTACAAACTAGCACTATCGAGGCAAATAAAAGATTTTTTGCTAGAGAGGAAGATGTTCCAAGGTTTGCATATACAATGGGTATTGGATCTATCATGGCAGCAGAGCAAATCTTGCTTGTGGTAAGCGGTGAAGAAAAGGCAGATATACTTAAGCAAGCATTATGTGGACCTGTAACTCCACAAGTGCCAGCATCAATATTGCAACTTCATCCAAACGTAGTAGTTGTTGCAGACGAAGAAGCAATGAGTAAAATGTAAATATCCCCATTCAGTGTAAAATAATATTTAGATGGGTTATTTATTGTCCTACCGCCTTTGCTCCGCAAGAAGGTGGATTTGTTTAATGATTTTCATGAAAGGAGATGTTACATGTTTTGTATTGAATGTGGAAGTAAATTAGCGGAAAATGCCAAATACTGCAGTGCTTGTGGTGTAAAGATAGAATTCTCAAGTGCTAATGATGAGCCTATAAGTGATACTAAAGAGAATGAACAGCTTCAGGAGAGTACTGTAATTTCTAACGACACAGCCGAAACTGACTCTCCTGAAAGTGAAGAAGTTTATCAGTCGGAACAGACTGCAATTTCTAATGAAGTGGAAGGGCCTGATCTTTTTGAAAATAATGATATTCAACAGACGGAGTACACCGGAGCCCCTGCTGCTATGTCACAAACTAATGCTTTCGAAAATAACGAAATGCAGCAGTCAGTATACCCCCCAAGCCCAGCTTCTATGTCACAAACTAATGTTCTTGGTAGTGTTGTAAATAATCCGCAGGCACATGGTAGTAATAACCCATATGTGGACAGAAAAAAGAAGAAAAGAAAAATATTTATAGTGTCAGCTATTATATTGATAATTTCTGTTGCAATGGGTGTGTTTTTCGTTTCCTTTGCTTCTTCTTATTTTTCGGGAGTTCCCTTCCTGTCGAACCTAACAAATTTGTTTAGCAAATCAGTTGATTTCGAAAGAACTACGATTAACTTGACATATGAGGTAGGCAGCCTTGCAGTCAACTCGGACGAAACCTATGAGACATATTCTAATTTGGGCGATGGATACTCTCTAGATATGGGATGGCCGATTGGAGTTCCTATTACATTTACAGATATGTTGCATCCATATATGTTTATCAAGGACTCCTATGAGCGAGATATTATCTTCAGTTCAGATGAGGATAGGGCGGATGCAATAGCAAATGGTGAACCTACAACCGAATCATATGATTTGAGCTCTGAGTTTTCAGAAAGTGAAATTGAAGATATAGAAGAAATAAGAGGTAGCGTTGTATTTAGTAATCCGGAGGAAATAACCGCTTTGGAGAATGCTGCAGTCGGTGGGATAATTCCTGTTGGAACGTATACTATATCGATTGCGTACGATGAGCAAATTATCCCATGTACTATCGAGATTGTTGATACAATTTCACCAATCATATTTTCAAGCGCCGCTGATTCAATTGTTGTAGATGAAAATGATAGTGATTATAATGGATGGTCGGATTATATCACTGCATATGATTTTTCCGGAGTCGAATCGCTAGAATTCGATGACAGTGGCGTGAACTACGATGAACATACAGGCTTATCGGATGCTTCGGGTGAATATCCAAACTCTGTAATTGCCACTGCAACCGATATATATGGAAATGTCGTGACTTTTTCAGAAAACGTATCGATAAAGGAAAAGGAAGTAGTTAAGGCACCGTCGTCTTCCTCATCGTCATCTTCGTCAAATAATTCTGTGTCGGCTACTTGTCCTACTAATGGTGGAGCTACTCATTATTCATCCAGTAGTGCAGCAGCAGCCGCGGCCGATGCTGCGGCGAAAGCTGTATGGGAGCAAGATGGAAGACAATATGAAGTCAGATATGAATGGTGGCAATGCGAACATGGAATGTGGGTAGGAATGTGGTACTATCCTAATTCTGATGTATATGGATATGTGTAAAATAAATAATCCCACTCTGTGTAAGCTAATAGTTTAGAGGAATTATTTATTGTTCTACTTGCCATCTTGCGTAAAAATAGTATAGAGGTTGTATTTGTTTGTTCCGCGCACTTAGTGTAAAATATTATCTTATCGGAACGGCCTTGATCATCACTTACGATATTAAGAAGATCGGGTTACCCGTTGTTTTGCTTAAACAAGCAATGATCTGGTAGTTCATATTTGAAGCAATCCATGACAAAAAGCTTAAATTTATTTTGGGCATGCATTTTGTCTATTTTTTGCTTAATCGATTCGTCTTCACAGCCTCCATTTCTTATATAGTTATCTAAAGTATCATATGTAAAGCCGAGGTTTTCCTCATCAGTTTTTCCGCATAAGCCATCTATAGGTGCTTTTTCGGTAAACAGGGAAGGGAGACCTGCGGCTTTTCCTATTTTTTTGACCTCAGTAACTGTGAATTGTGAGAGCGGACTAAAGTCTCCAGCCCCGTCTCCATATCTAGTAGCATAACCAACCCAGTCCTCCGAAAGATTGCATGTGTTGGCTACTCGGCCGTTACAAGACTGTGCTATTGCATACAGTGTGGACATTCTAAGCCTTGCTGGTAGGTTGATAATTGTAGTATTTTCAATTGAGGATATTGAATTCTCAACCTCAGAGATGATCGCATCGTAGGCTTTCCGTATATTTATCGTGTGGTTTTTGATTCCCAAATGTTCTACGAGCTTTCGGGAAATATCAATATCTGACTGTTCTCCATTCGGCATGAGAACACCGATAACCCTGTCTTTTCCAAGGGCTTCAACACAAAGTGCAGCAACTACTGAGCTATCTTTTCCACCGGATATTCCTACAATTGCATTGCAACCTCGGCCGTTTTGTTCGAACCACTCTCTTATCCAATTAACAATTGCTTCTTTCATTTTATTTTCTTCAAATTTCATAACTTTCCACCATTTCTATAAATCTTTAGACTAAACCACGGAGCTAGTGACCTATCATGATAACTATAATGTAGTGTTGTAATAATTTATTAACATATTAACTAACAGGTTAACATATTTATCCACTAATATTTTAGTCATTTTGCTCATTAGTATACTAGAATATTATCATTTAATCAATTAGTGGTCAATATTAAGCGTGTTTTATCATATGTCAGTTAAATTAATTTAAAAATATCGTAAAAACGCTTGACAATAAAAACGTATAGTGATATCATTATGATATCATAAAGATATATGGCAACACGATGTTGTTCGTGCCGATCGGAAGGAGATCAAAATGAATGAAGTTGTATTAAAACCAATAAAAGGTATTCCTGTATTAGTTATTTATTTGTTATTACTTGTTATGAGTGTTCCGTTATTCATTATATCGATCGCAAATGTCAGTCCTTTTTTTATTCTAATAATTATTTTTTGGGTATTAGGATGGATTCCATTAGTTGGATTGAAGCTTGTAAAGCCTAATGAAGCAATCGTATTGTTGTTGTTCGGAAAATATAAGGGCACGATCAATAAAGCGGGATTTTATTTTGTCAACCCATTCTGTGCAAAGTTCAATCCAGCAGCTGAAACTTCACTCAAGCAAAGTGGAGATATCCAAACAACGAAGAAAAATGTGTTGGATCCTACAACGGGTATGCTGGCACATCCGAAAAAAGAGCAGTCGATTTCTCTGAAGGAAATGACGCTAAGTAATAATAGACAAAAAATAAATGATTACCTCGGTAATCCAATAGAAATAAGCATAGCAGTAATTTGGCGGGTTGTAGATACTGCAAAGGCGGTATTTACAGTCGAGAACTATAAAGAATATCTATCTCTGCAATGCGATGCTTCACTTAGGAACATCGTAAGACTTTATCCGTACGATGCAACTGAAAATGTAGATACAACAGGTGACGGAGTATCGGATGAAGGGTCATTGAGAGGATCTAGTGAGGTAGTAGCGCAACGAATTAAGGAAGAGATTCAGGAAAAAGTATCTATCGCAGGCCTTGAGATAGTTGATGCCCGAATAACATACCTTGCATATGCCCCAGAAATCGCAGCCGCTATGTTGCAACGACAACAGGCTAGTGCAGTACTAGATGCGAAAAAAATGATAGTAGATGGTGCTGTTAGCATCGTAGAGCTTGCAATAGAAAAATTAAACCAAACAGATGTAGTGAATTTGGACGAAGAGAGAAAAGCGGCGATGGTTTCTAATTTACTTGTAGTCCTGTGTGGAAATAAAGAAGCACAACCAATAGTAAACTCAGGAAGTTTATATTAGTACGATGAAAGAAAAATCGAAAGAGACCCCCATTGGCGCAAATGAGGGAAAAAAATCTGAGCGTGAATCCAATGAATCTTCCAAGAAACAAATACCACTCAGACTTTCTAAGCATCTTTACGATAGTATTGCTAGGTGGTCAGAGGATGAGTTTCGATCAATAAATGGGCAAATTGAATACCTGTTGACTGAGGCAGTACGACAAAGAAACAAAGGCAGTGCTTCAAAAAGTGATGCCGAGGAATAGATATATCCATTCCTAATTATCTTACTTCTTTAAATCGAAATTAAGGGACTAACGAGTTTGTGCGATTAGTCCGTGCCGTGATTGTATTGACTATAAAAAAGAGAGTGTTAATTTATATCATGAGATATTATCAAGTGGTATATATTATCATTCTCTTTTTTTGTGTAGGAGATGTACTTGCTTTGTATTTTTTCATATATAATAATCAAGTGTTTCTTATATGGAATAGTTTTGATTGTTCCTGAATAATAAATAAATCGTGTATTGTAAAAAAATACAAAATTCTTAGCGTATATTATTGGAAAATGTACGCGGTTGTATTAGTATTGGAATTTGTCTGATTTACGGCATTAATTGTGGTAATAATTACGGCAAATTACTCTAAATTACACATATTCAACTTGATTATTCTGGCAAAAAATTGTATAATTTGATATACGAATAAAAGGGGGGAGTCTATGTTTGCAATCAAAATTGTCATAGGTAAAATCATAATTTTTCTTATAAAAGTTGCTTCAAAAGGATCAGGGAAAAAGAGGGGAACTACTTTACCCGGGAAGATCATGCTAAAATTAGACAAAAATTTCCCCAAGAGGTTTAAAGGAATAGATTATAGCAAGGTGTTTGTAGTAACAGGGACAAATGGAAAATCTTCCACAGTAAACATGTTAGTCCATGTATTAAAAAAATCAGGATTTAGAGTTGTATCAAATCTTGAGGGTGCTAATTTAACATCGGGGATAACTACCGCTTTGCTACAGTCTAGTAGCATATCGGGGAGATTAGATGCCGATTATTTTGTTTTTGAAGCTGACGAAAGATATTTAAAAAATATTCTTGAACTCATTCCTTCTAAGAATTTAGTGGTAACCAACCTCCAAAAGGATCAAGTACAAAGAAATGGAGATTCGGACTATATAGTACGAAAAATAAGTGCCGTTATTAAACCCGATATGACCCTATATTTGAATAACGATGAACCTAGAACAAAGGCTATGGGGGAAGGTTATGATAATGTGGTTTACTTTGGTATTAATAAACACGAGCAAAGTTTCGAAAAAACAGGTTTTCTAGATGTTACTATGCCCTGTCCAAAGTGCTCATCAAAATTGACATTTGAGCATTATAATTTAGATAACGTAGGCAAATATTCATGTGCACGGTGTGGATTCTCTCCTGCAGTAACCGACAATATGATTGATTCTATCGATTTTGAGAAAGAAGAATTTACAATGTATGGTCAAGTATTCCACATGCCGTACAAAGAACCGTTTATGCTCTATAACTATTCATTGGCAGTTGCGGTATTATCAGATTTAGGCATCGACAAGGAGAGAATTGCTGCAGCACTGAGTTCTTTCGTGAATCAAAAGGGAAGAACAGAGACGTTTAGATACAAAGATAAGGAAATACATTACATTCGAATAAAACAAGAAAACCCTGAGACATTACAGTCATCATTCGATGTTGTTGCGGAAGACAGCAGGAAGAAGGTTCTTCTTTTAGGACTTATGGCAGTAGTAGATTTTGTCCCACACTACACGAATACTTTTTATGCATATGACTGTAATGTAGAACAACTCCTTAACTCCAATGTCGAAAAGATTATATGTTTTGGAAAACCAATTGCATACGATGTTGCAACCCGATTTTCTTATGAGGCAGGTGCGGATAAAGTTAAGATTTTGTATACAGACGATGCCGAAGAAATATTTGGAGAGCTCGATAAGTATGACACTTCACAAGTCTACCTGATAACATGGCTTAAGTCATATTACGAGATGAAAGAATTCATTAATAGACAGCCACAGTAGTACAAGTGGAGATCCACTTCCAGCGTAAGCGATAATAAATGGTTGTTTTAATTCACGCTAGTTATTAAAAGTAAACACCGCACAGTTATTTAGTATTTAAACCAGAATGAGTGTGTTGTTTGTTGCTATGTGTGGGTATACGTATACCTATGAAAGGATTTTTCTATGATGAAAACTATAAATTTGACATATTTATTTCCTGATATATGTAATCTTCATGGTGACAGGGGAAATGTTTGGGCACTAGAAAAGGTGGGTTCTGAGCTAGGATTAGATATCCGTGTGTCTAGAGTCGATGATTTTGATTCAACTATTAATTTTGATACAACAGATGTTTTCCTTATATCTCCCGGAGAATTGACACACCTTTTGGCCGTAATGAGAACATTGGATGCACAGCGCAGTGAGCTTATGAAATATTTAGAAAGCGGAAAATATTTTATTGTTTTTGGAACAACCGGTGCCATTTTTGCAAAAAAGATCATAAGAGACGACAATACTGAATTTGACGGACTTGGTATCATAGATGGAGTAGCTAGAGAACTCCGTCAACCATATGGCGACGATATATTATTTACTTCCGGCATCAATGGAATCACGCATAAAGTTTGTGGATCACAAATTCAAATGATAGATTTATTATTAAATGAGGATGCGAGACAATTAGGAAAAGTCACTTATGGTTATGGCAATGACAAAGGCTTCGGCGAGGGATATAAGGAAAATAATTTCATTTTTTCAAATTGCTTAGGGCCGATGTTTGCAAAAAATCCTTGGATTGCAGAATCTATTCTCAGGGATATTGCAGAAAAAAAATCTATATTAATCGATCCGTCTTTGAGATGTGATTTTTCGATACAAGAGCGCTCATATGAAGAGATAGAGAAATTCACATTGAGCAAAGAGACTGAAATGCGGAGAAATATATGAACACAGCAATTAAAATCGACTGTTTTTCAAAGTCTTATGGTAGTTTTGAGGCCGTGAAGGACATTAATCTATCAGTCGAAAAAGGACTGATCGTTGGATTTGTTGGAAAAAATGGTGCGGGTAAAAGCACCACACTTCGAACGATGTTTAATATGATAAACCCGTCTCATGGAAACATCGAAATTCTGGGACTTGATAGTGCTACAGATAGTAAAAAAATAAAAAATATGGTTAGCTATGTACCGAGCGAGTCTTCTTTTTATGACAATATCACATGTGAAAGGTTGCTTACTTTTGCACTAAGCTTCGCTAAAACTCCAAAGGATGAATTACAAAAACTGGCGGAATATTTTGAATTAGACTTATCAAAAAAAATTAACGAGCTTAGTTTTGGTAACAGAAAGAAATTGTCGTTAATACAAGGATTCATCAAGAATGCCGAGATTATAGTCTTGGACGAACCGACCAATGG
Organism: uncultured Oscillospiraceae bacterium; assembly: GCA_964367585.1. Classification (GTDB taxonomy): domain Bacteria; phylum Bacillota; class Clostridia; order Peptostreptococcales; family Anaerovoracaceae; genus CAYJGJ01. The sequence continues at coordinate 227,744 of CAYIYH010000001.1, read as the reverse complement.
CCTTGACCCTCTTATGCAAATTAAGTTTTTTGATCTGTTATTAAAAGAAAAGCAAAAAGGCAAAACGATTTTTTTGTCGAGTCACAACTTGTCTGAAATTGAAAAATATTGTGATAAGGTTGCGATTATCGCAGATGGTGAACTAGTTGACTATTTTGACATGAAGGATGTTAAAATAAAGCATAAGCAAATCATTACTTACTCAACGAAGGACGGTGAGCAAGTAAGCTATGAGATTGAAGAAGACATCAATGCTTTGATTAAAAAGCTTGCAGACATTGACTTGGAAACTTTAGAAATAAAATCAAAGACAGTAGAAGATGAATTCATTACTTATTATAAATGACTTCGATGGTGAGAAAAGAGTATTGTGGATTTGAGAGGAGATATTTTGAAGGATATCGATTTTAAGAACATATTTAAATTATGTAAATTTAATTTAATCACTACTAGGAAAACAATAATTGGGTGGACTATCGCCATTTTTTCGATAATGACGCTATATATGATATTGTTTCCGTCAATACAGGATTTGGCCACGGCAAAAATCAATGCAATGCCACAAGAGTTGTTGCAGTTGGTAGGCATGGAAGATTTGACGGACATGTCAAATTATATTAATTATTATTCTATGATTTATTCCCTTATTTTAGTTGCAGTCTCAATATTTGCTGCAACATTTTCAGCGAGTCTTATATTAAAAGAAGAAAAAACTAAATCGATTGAGTTTCTATACTCGCTGGCAGTAAGCAAAGTAGAAATATATATATCAAAATACCTTACAGCAACAATAGCTATAGCCGTAGTCCTGACGTTTGCAGTATTATCTGTAATAGGATGCGGATTTGTTGGGGGGGGAGAAACTTTTGATTTATTAGATATAATAACTTCTGCCAAGATTGTGAGCTTTCCACCGCTCTTTTTCGGTGCCATTGCACTGATGCTAGCGGGAGTTAATCCGAGAATAGGTACAGGAGCAGTAGCCTCTTCGGTCGTTCTTGTTAGTTACATGCTGGGATATTTGGGAGAACTTCTTCAGAATGACGGGGAATTCCTTTTATACTTTTCTCCATTTATAACACTTAACGTACAAGATGCAATCGCATTAGATGACAGACTAATAATAAGTGTTTGCATATATTTAGTTATTTATATTTCAGCGTTGGTATCTGGCTGTCTCTTTTATAAAAAGAGAGATTTGCAGATCTAACCAAATAATATTTTGCACAATTTTGTTAACATGAAAAGGAGAACCGATAGTGGCATTAATTTCGTATACTATAGTTTATATTCATTCAGCACTTGCATTATATTTGGCACAGCGATTTTCGGATGGAAATCGCGGTAGCAAATATTTGCCATACCTTGTTGCAGTGTTTAATGCTTCGCTGTCTCCATTTTTCTTGCAAACACTTAGTGAAGGTCAAGTGGCGGCGTACGTTTTGATTCTCGCACTATTCATTCTAGAAGTGCGACTCTTATTTAAATGCAGTCTCCTTGCAAATCTAGCAATTTCAGTCATTATAATGTTCCACTTCTATAGTTTTAGGGCGATCACTTTAAGTGGTGTGTCGCTGTATTACGAAACATCTATCCAAAGCATAATAAATAACACCATTTTACACTGGCACACCGCTATACTAACTATGATAGTTCATATAATCATAATACTTGCAGTAATCGTAATTTTTAAACCTAAATATATCAAGGCGATTCTTTCAAATAAAGTATTATTGTCATCTATATTTACGATAATATTTCTTGTTACTGTATTTAGTGTTTATAATTCCTCTATTTTTATTCTAGAGGATTATAGTAAACTTTTGATAACACATCAGATTGTAATTACAATAATATTTATGCTACTCTTCTATATGGTATTGCTATTTATGTTAAGATTAGTAACTCTCGATACATACAAAGATTTGATAAAAGAGCTGGAAAAGAAGATAGATAGTAACAACATGCTCTTTGAATCGGTTTTTAAGTTCTCAGACATCGTAGTAGAATACAATGTGACCAATGATTTTGTAAGACGGGCTGTGGTCGAATCATCAGAAATGAGCATACCGAATAACATTAAGTTGCATGATTTTGTCAGAGATAATTTCCATTTTGAAATCAAAGAAGAGGATGCCGAGAAAATAAAAAAAATAGATTCGCAGTATCTTATCAAATCATTTGAAGAGTCTAATAGAGAGCTTACGCTTGATTTTAAGGCTAAAAAAATAGTTTTAAAAGATAACAAGGGAGTGAATTTGGATCTTAATTCCATAGATGAGTATCTTTGGTATAGGATGAATGTATACATTTTATCTGATCCTACTTCGAGCGATATAGTATCAATAATAGCTACCGACGAGATAACAGACGAAAAAGAAAAGGAACAGGCACTTGTTTCTAGAGCGGAATTAGATGCCCTTACCGGGGCATACAACAAAAATGCGATGTCGTCGAAAATCAATGATCTTCTTGAAACTAATGAAACAGGAGCACTATTTGTTATTGATATAGATAATTTTAAAAGTATTAATGACGGGATTGGACATTCATATGGTGATAAAGTCTTGGTTGAGATATATGAAGAATTAAAGAGAGTATTCCGCGATCAAGACATTATAGGAAGGTTTGGTGGAGACGAATTCGTCGCATTTATTTCAAACCAAGCAGACGAAAGTAATATTGTTAGCATTGCAACCAGAATATGTGAATCGATAAGAAAAACGCATACGAGTGAAAGTGGAATAGCTGTAGATATTTCGACTTCAGTGGGAATATCAATCTCGCCTATCCATGGGAATTCATATTTAGACCTTTTTGATGCTGCGGACAAAGCTCTTTATAAATCTAAAAATAGAGGGAAAAATACATTCACAATACATAAGAAGTAGAGTAATAAGACCGTCTATTTGATTAGCGAATTGAAGACGATATCAGAAACGAATAATGAGGAGATAACATGGAAACAAAAAAAATATATATCAGAGATTTAGAAGTTGGTACGGATATAGTGGATTTTTTTGTGCTCAAAACTATTTCTATCAAAACGGGTTCAAACAACAAGAATTATATGGATCTAATTATTGGCGATAGCACCGGCGAAGTAAATTGCAAAAAGTGGGAAATTTCCGATTTTGACATTTCGCTTGCGGATGAAAATGCCATAGGAACAATAGTTAAAGTGGCAGCGCAAGTTTCTGAATGGAATGGGCAGAAGCAGTTGAAAATCAATAAAATACGTAAGGCAGTCGAGGGTGACGGCATGGACATAATTAATTTTATCAAATCTTCTCCCGAAAAACCCGGGGAAATGTACCAATACATTATCTCTCAAGTAGAAACAATAAATGACAATGATATCAAAGCTTTAGTGCTACATATTCTAGACGAATATAAGCAAAAGTTGATGTATTACCCTGCAGCCTTAAGGCTACATCATTCGGAGTATGGCGGACTACTCTATCACGTAAAGAGAATGCTTATGAGTGGTGTTGCGCTATGTGAAATATATAGAAATTTAAACAAAGATTTGGTTATAGCGGGTGTGATTCTCCACGATATTCAAAAGATAAATGAAATGAATGCAACTGAACTAGGAATCGCTACAGAATATTCTTTTGAAGGTCAAATGTTAGGCCATATTGTGCAGGGGATAAAACATATCGAAAAAATTGCTTCAGAACTAGGTACTCCTAACGAGAAAAAAATAATGTTAGAACACATGATACTTTCTCACCATTATGAACCTGAATTTGGTAGCCCTAAGAAACCTTTGTTTCCGGAGGCGGAAATTTTACACCATTTGGACATGATAGATGCAAAAATGTATGACATGGAACAAGTTTTGAGAGACACCAAAGGGAAAGAGTTTAGTGAAAAAGTTTGGTCGTTAGACAATAGGAAGTTATACAAAGCCAGCGAAGATTTCGAGAAATAGATAAATTACTCCGAAGGTATGGTTGTTTTTTGAATAAATTAAGAGGGAAATCTAGTGATTAAATTACCGAGGAATGCGGCGAGCATAATAAAGAAAATAGACGGTACGGAATGCACTGATATAGTAGAAGGATATAAGGACACAAATGAAACGTTTTTGTATTTTGAAGGGGATCCTAAACAGGTATGTAGGGAAAATCCGATAATAATGATGCGTGCAGTAAGATATGCGGCACTCATCAATTATGATTTAGATGAAAAAGTTTATGAAGCCATTGCAAACAATTGGAGAGAGTTGGAAAAGTCAAATGTTGATGACATTCGAGTAGAAACAGAAAAAATACTATTGTCAGACAATGCAGGAAAAGGATTGACTATGCTCGCCGAAACCGGACTTATGGCGGGTGTTTTTGGAGAAGAAATTAGCAGCAAAATGGGAGCGAGAGAACTTCAGGATTTTTATACTCTTTGTGAAAACATAGATAAAACTAAAAATGTAGTAACTAGAAGGTGGGGATTGTTACTTTCTGTGCTCAATAAGAACAAGTCATTGCAAGTTGTAGAACGTCTGAATTTTGATGAGACTACCAAAGAATATTTGGTTGAGGGAATAAATGAAATAATAAATATTCAATTCTTAAACAATAGGATATTGTTCAAAAGATACCTCAGAGACCATGGACTGCAAAAGTATAATTATGTCCACAATTTGAGCAAGGCACAAAGGATCGTATTTAATCATAGTTCTAATAAGATCGAGGCACGTAATTTCCACATGGATGAGATTACTCGTTTCAAAGAGCCTGTCTTTGTCGAGGATCTTGTGATAACTCTCGATGATATTCTAAAAGAGGGAATTGCCGAAGGAGAAAAGGCGGAAGATATCCTTTTTAAATTGACCGATGTTGTACACAAAAATCCAATTAATAACAAAAAAGAAATTCTCCTAAACCAAGCCAGGAAATTTGCAAAAAGTAAGATTGCTATGGCAATGAGTAGCGTTACATTGTACAAGTAATCCGAATGGAGAAATTAATGCAGGAAAGTATTAAAGGTGTCGTAGTAGACATTAGATTCCAAAAAAAGGAAGATGGTTTTACTATTGCCACAATAGAAACTGAAACCGACATTATCACTATTCTTGGCTCAATTCCATTTTGTGAGATTGGAAAAAAATATAAGCTAACAGGGACATACAAAACACACCCTAAATTTGGAGAACAATTTGCATTTGATAAGTGCGAAGAAATAATGCCTGAGGATGTCGATTCTATCGAATTGTTCTTGGCTTCCGGAGTTATAAAGGGAGTTGGTAAGAAAACCGCAAGGCTAATAATCCAAGAATTCGCTGAAAATAGTTTAGATGTCATAGAGAGTGAATTCCACAGACTGTGTAATGTTTCAGGAATAGGGCCTCAAAAAGCAAAGAAAATACATGATTCCTACATCTCCCAAATAGAATTTGCAAAAATTTCAATCCAGTTGCAAGCAATGGGTGTAGGACTACGGCATATATACAAGTTATATGAAGCATATGGTTCGAACACAATCTCTTTGATAGAGCAAAATCCATATAAATTAATCGACGACATTGGAGGCTTTGGCTTTAAAAAGGCAGACGAAATAGCGAAAAATATTGGAATAGAACAAACTTCTCCGAATAGAATAAAAAGCGCTATTATGTATGGCATGCAAGTATATTTATATGACGGACACGTGTATGTGCCTAAAAGCGAACTTCTCGAGAAAATAGGTGAATTGTTAGACATTTCTTGTGAATGCATAGATGACTGTTTGCCCGAGCTGATTATCGAGGGAAAAATTTTTATAGACGACATTGAGGGAATGGAAGTAGTTTATCTCTTGAATTATTACGTTGCCGAACAAAATGTAGCACACAGTATTGTACAGATATCCCAAGCAGAGTTTCGCCCTTTTTTTGCCGATATCGAGGGATTGATATCCAAAACAGAAGCCGAGAAGGAAATAGAGTTAACGGAAGAACAGAAGTCTGCTGTAATTAGCACGGTATCAAATGGATTTACTGTGATAACCGGAGGTCCGGGTACTGGAAAAACTACGATTATCAAGGCAATAATTAATTTGTTTAAAGAGGAAGATTTTAAGATTGCGATTGCCGCACCTACGGGGCGTGCCGCAAAACGAATAATAGAAAGCACAGGAGAAAATGCCTCCACTATCCATAGGCTTTTAGAATATGGGTTCTCTGATGATGATAGTCTCAACTTTGCCCGTAATGAAAATAATCCGCTAGAACAAGATGTCGTAATAATTGATGAGGCATCTATGATAGATTTGTTGCTAATGGAGTCGTTATTAAATGCAATACAGGAGGGTACTCGTGTCGTTCTGGTCGGCGACAGCGATCAACTGCCTTCGGTCGGTGCGGGCAATGTTTTGAGAGACATAATTGACAGTGAGGTAGTGTATACCATAGTCTTAAAGGAAATATTTAGACAGGCACAAGAAAGTTTGATTGTAGTTAATTCACACAGAATTAATCACGGTGAATATCCCGTATATAACGACAAGGAAAATGATTTTTTTATAATTGACCGTAAAAGTGAAAAAGATATTATTGAAACAATAGTGAGTTTAGTAAGTGGTAGATTGCATACTTATTTTGATATAACATCTACTCTATCCGACATTCAAATCTTGACACCTATCCGAAAAGGAGCATTGGGAATTTCAAATTTAAACAATGTATTACAAAATGTTTTGAATCCTCTTTCAGAGGTAAAATCGGAAAAAAAGTTTGGAGATAGACTGTTCCGAGAAGGCGATAAAGTAATGCAAATAAAGAATAATTATGGAATTGATTGGCGAAAATATAAGGCTGTAGACTCTGTATTTGAATGGGATTCAAGCTTTAATTCTAATATTCGAGTCGACAGTAAATACTCAAATAGTATTATAGAAAGTGGAAAAGGCGTATTCAATGGTGACATTGGAATGATTGAAAGAATAGACAATTCTACAGGGAAAACCACAGTATTATTTGATGAAGAAAAGTATGTAACGTACGACGTAGAAATGCTTGAGGAATTGGAACTAGCATATGCCATGACAGTCCACAAGAGTCAAGGATGTGAGTTTCCGGTTGTACTTTTTCCACTAACTTATTTTCCGCCACTACTTGCGACCCGAAATCTATTGTACACTGCATTGACGAGAGCAAAGCATGGTGTAGTGCTCATCGGGAACCCAAGAATTGCAAATAGAATAGTAGATAATAATACGGTATCTCATAGATACTCGGGATTAAAAAGCAAGATAATAGAAATGAATAATACGCTATCATATAATTTCTAAATGAATTGCGATGCACTTGTCCACAGTAATTGAGCATTGTGAACCTCCTAAAAGAGTCTAGCGAATTTCTTCGTGTAAAATAGAATAGGAAGGCAATAAGGGTGTATTTAATGAATAAATTAATAGAGTCGCTATTAGAACACATCTATCCGTCCAGTCTTTATTGTATCTCGTGTGAAAAACTAATAGACAAAGACACTACGTATTCTTTATGTTCGCATTGCATGCAGCATATAAGATGGCAAAATAGCCTTTTAGAAAATGAATCTGGAATAGGCAATACAAAAAATAGGGTGGAAGTTTTTATCGGTGAAGATATCCAATATGTGAAAAATATATATGTATGTACGCAATATGGATTATATGAACAAAGTTTGATTTTTTCACTCAAGTATAGGGGAAACACATACATTGCTTCATATATGGGACAGATGTTAGCCGATAAATTAAAGTTGGAAGGTGTTTTATATGACTATGTTTTGGAAGTGCCTTTAAACACAAAAAAATACAATGCTAGAGGATTTAATCAGTCAGAGTTGATTGCAAAGCATTTATGTGATAATATGTCAGAGTTTGGTTTTGTGCACATGAAAAATGCCTTAAACCGAAAACGTCCAACTATCCCAATGAGGGGACTTACCAAAATGCAAAGAGTCGATAACGTTAGGGATGTATTCGAGGTATCACAAAAACGTTCTGAAAAAATAAAAGATAGCAACGTATTGTTAATAGACGATATATTGACAACGGGCAGTACCGTAAATGAATGTGCCAGGACATTGCATAATGCGGGTGCAAAAAACGTCGATGTGCTAGTATTTGCTTCTGGCAATGTAGATTACATAGATGTAAAAGATTCTAATTGCGAGATCGATCATGTCCGAAAACTCAGTGAATCGTTTCGGAATAAAATCGAGGGTAAGTGGCTAACATGATTTCATGAGTAGCCTACGGTAAGTTTGTAACTCGAGCTTGCCAAAAACATATTGTGCATATAGATTGCTTAGGTCTGTGGTTGAAAGTCCATGCCAGCTACGGGCGAAGGGACCCACGTAAGCTGTAAGCAGAAGGCTACAGTGATCATGGCGTAGCTTAGGAGTAAGTCCTCCGGAAAATCCGGATCAAGGCAAGTGTGGGGGCAAAGACCAGTGTCAGCTAAGCAATCTATGTGCACCATATTCGACACATTGAGAGAGTGTGTGTGAACATATGTAAATTATCTTCAATATGGTAATTCAGAAAATAGCTTAGGCATTAATCTAATTCAAGGAGAATTAAAGACGAACGATAGTGTTCGTTTTTTTTTGTGCAATATATATTATGCAAATTTAGATAAAAACTATGTAAATATCGACTTGTATTATTCTGTCACATATCATTCCTATTCTTATTCTGTTATCCTAAAGTCACATCGGAAAATGTGGATATGTTATCAAGGTAGATATTTATTAACATACGAATTTATATGTGAGAAAATTATGAACAAAAAACAATTAGGAAGAATTGGAGAGGCGACATGCCGTGATTTTTTGCAAAAAGAGGGGTACCATATTCTAATGCAAAACTATGTCGTTCCATTTGGTGAAATAGATATAATTTGCCAAAAAGAGGATGAAATAGTTTTTATAGAAGTAAAGACGCGACTTAGTAAAATTTGCGGAAATGGAGCAGAGTCGGTAACCGAAAAAAAACAGGAAACTATAAGAAGAGTGGCACAATGGTATTTAATGGCTGAAAAGCCTGCATTCGTACATGTGAGATTCGATGTGATTGAACTTGAATTGAATCATATCAAGAATGCATTTTGATGGGGTGCCGCGAGGAATTGGGAGTGCGAGTACAATTGCACTTGTGTGGCAGGATTGTTTTTTATATATCGAAAAATTACAGCTAATGCACGGTTATAGGTTGCCAATTTCAACCTAAATATTTATATAAGGAAAGATGTATTTTGTTTGAATTTGAGGTTAAGTTATAAAGAGTCATTTGGCACTAATAAACTTAAATTGATTTAGGGAAAGATGCATAGGTATAATAGGAATAATATGTACTCAAAAATATATACGGCTACAGTAACAGGCATGAAAGGGGAATCCGTTATCGTCGAGACCCATATTACAAATGGACTTCCAATTACTCAAGTAATAGGACTTGCGGATACGACTATCCAAGAGGCGAAGGAAAGAATAAAATCTGCAATCTTTAATAATGACTTGGAATATCCGAGAGGGAAAATCATTGTTAATCTTTCTCCTGCGAATATAAAAAAAAGGGGAAGCCACTTCGATTTACCTATTGCAATGGGTATACTAATGGCAGCAGGAGTATTCGAGTGCAAGTCGGAAAACTATACATCAGAAAATTCACAGGGGAAAATTGCGTTTGTGGGAGAGCTAGCACTAGATGGGAAAATTTGTGCTATTCGGGGGCTACTTCCAATGTTAATTGGATTAAAAGAAGAAGGTATCTCGACAGTATATATCCCTGCTGAAAACAGAAAAGAAGCGGAATTAGTAAAGGGAATAAATATATATTGTGCATCACATATAAAAGATATTATAAAGCATTTTAAAGATAGTTGCGAATTAGATGCAATTGTTCCGTATGACGACAGTCATTTAAATTTACTTAAGATGACCGAAAGAAAAAATTCATTGGATTTTAATCAGATTAAAGGCCAATACAGTGCGAAACGGGCAATAACAGTAAGTGTAGCGGGCAGACATGGACTTTTGATGACGGGGAGTCCCGGAACTGGCAAAACCATGCTTTCGGAACGATTAGTTACTATAATGCCCCAAATGTCATATGATGAGATGATGGAAACAACTATCATATATTCGATCTCGGGCCTTTTGAGCACGGATATGCCAATTATTTCCACAAGACCATTTAGGAGTCCACACTATAAAATAACAAAAGGCGGCTTGATAGGTGGTGGAAATAATCCTACGGTCGGAGAGATCACGCTTGCACATAATGGAGTTTTGTTTTTGGATGAGGTAGGTGAATTTGACCCCAATATGATAGACTTGCTACGGACACCGATAGAACAAAAAATGATATCCCATTTTAGGGGCGGAATGAATTATATTTTTCCTTGTGACTTCATGCTTGTTGCGGCCCAGAATCCATGTAAATGTGGTTACTATGGTGACAATTCTATCTCATGTAAGTGTACTGACTATGAAATAGATAAATACAAAAAGAAAATATCGGGGCCTATATTAGATAGAATAGATTTGCATATTTTTTTGGAAAATGTCAAATTTGCAGAATGGAACGGCGATGAAAGCGAAGGGAGCAAGGAGATAAGGGAAGTAGTACTAAGGGTTAGAGATATTCAGGAGAAAAGACTAAAACAGATGGATATAAAAACTCAGAGAGAAGTAAATGAAAAAATCTTGAAAGAGATATGTAAGTTAACAGCTGTCGAAATGTCATTTTTGAATACAATATACGATAAATATAATCTCAACCCAAGAAAACTTAACAAATTGCTTTTAGTTTCTAGAACGATAGCGGACATAGAAGATAGCAATAATGTGACAATTGATCATATTGGTGAAGCAATACAATATAGGGTACGAATATAGCCAGAACATACTGTCACGCGAAGTGTGCACACTCGTAGTATAGACAAGGGGGATAAGGTGGAAATAGTAAAAATTACGGAAAAAGACACAATTTTTCCTCAACAATTCAAAAATTCTAATAAATATCCAAGTGAATTGTATTGCATAGGCGACTTGAATTTGTTACAATCTTTATGCGTTGCTACCGTAGGTAGCCGAAAATGCACTGCATATGGCAGAAGTGTAGCAAGAAAAACTGCAAAAATACTTGCCGAAAATGGTATCACTGTAGTAAGTGGACTTGCTCGTGGAATAGATATGGAATGTCACAGAGCAGTATTAGATGCAGGTGGCAAGACTATAGCAGTACTGGGATGTGGGATCGATCTTTGTTATCCTAGAGAAAACAACAAGTTAAAAGAAGAGATCTGTGAACAAGGTCTCGTTATTTCGGAATACCCAAAGGGATACAAAGCTATGCCATATACTTTTCCTGCTAGAAATAGAATTATAGCAGGGATTTCTGCAAGCACGGTTGTAATAGAAGCAGGATATAAAAGCGGAGCATTAATTACTGCCGAGATGGCAATTGATGCGGGCAGGTTGGTTTATGCGGTTCCAGGAAACATTACTAGTCCATCTAGCATGGGGACTAATAAATTGCTCCAAGACGGAGCGATGCCCATGGTAGTCCCCGAGGATTTATTGTTTGATTTAAATAGACCACCTAAGCCCAAAGATTCAATTATTTCAAAAATGGGTGAAGATGAAAAAAACATATACGACACGTTATCGTCACATGGTGAAATGACATTCGATGAAATCAAAAATTACACGAACATTCCGGTAGTTAAATTAACTGGAATAATTACAGTACTTGAGATGAAGGGAATAATCATATCTAGCATGGGTAAACTTTTCATATCGGAATTTTGATTTAAAATAATCATCTCATGATCCTAACTATCTCTCGTGCGGACTTGCAATATTTGATACTGACTTATTGTGCAATCACGTAAGAGCTTTACCTTAGATTAAAGTACAACGCCAAAATGCAAAGGAAAAACAATGGTAAAAAACACCGAAATGAGTACAAAATCAACTAAAAAAACAGCAACAAAGACATCTGCTTCAAAATTAGCTGCTAAGAAAAAAACAACTACAGCAAAATCAACTGCCACGAAAAAAACGCCAACAACGGCTGTTGATAAAAAAAAGACTTTGGTAATAGTGGAATCCCCAGCAAAAGCACGCACGATAGGCAAGTACTTGGGAACAAGTTATAAGGTAGTAGCGTCTGTAGGGCATATAAGAGATTTGCCCAAAAGTAAACTGGGAATAGATATAGATAATGATTTTGAACCACAGTATATTTCTGTGCGCGGCAAAGGCGACTTGATAAAAGAATTAAAAAAAGAAGTAAAGAATGCAGGCAATGTACTGCTCGCTACGGACCCGGACCGAGAAGGTGAGGCTATTTCCTGGCATCTTGCATTTTTGCTTGGAGTAGATCCTTATTCCTCATGTAGAATAGAATTTAATGAGGTTACTAAGGATAAGCTAAAAAGTGCAATCAAAACACCACGGGCTATTAATATGAATCTTGTTGACGCACAACAAGCGAGGCGGATACTCGATAGATTAGTTGGATATCAAATAAGCCCGTTGCTCTGGAGGAAAATTAGAAGTGGACTCAGTGCAGGCAGGGTGCAATCTGCCGCATTGAAGATGATATGCGATAGAGAAAAAGAGATAACTAGTTTCGTTCCAAAAGAGTACTGGAATATAATTGCTAAATTCATAAAAGGAAAAGAATTTACTGCAAAATTGCACTCATTCAAGGGAAAAAAAATCGAGATTTCAGATAAAATAGGTGCAGATAAGATCCTCGACGATTTAAGCAAGTGTGAATACAGTGTCGCGTCTGTAACTAAGAAGGCGAGGAATCTAAAGCCGTATGCCCCTTTTACTACTAGTAGTTTACAGCAAGATGCTTCTAATAAGCTTAATTTCTTGACTAGGCGTACCATGTCTGTGGCACAGCAACTTTATGAGGGAATAGAGGTCAAGGGACGAGGCACGATAGGTCTTGTAACATATATTAGAACTGACTCTGTAAGAATATCTCAAGAAGCTAGTGTAAGTGCAAAAGAATATATTTCTAATTATTTCGGTGAAAAATATGTAGGCAATAATTTCTATTCCAACAAGAAAAAAGACATACAGGACGCACACGAAGCTATTCGCCCTACAGATGTGACATTGGATCCAGAATTAATTAAAGGGTCACTGTCAAAAGACCAGTATAGTTTGTATAAGCTTATTTGGGTTAGATTCGTTGCAAGTCAGATGTCAGCCGCGATTTTTGAAAACATTAATGCGGATATCAAAAATGGCGATTACATCTTCAAGGCTACCGGGTCCAAGATGGAATTTGATGGATTCAAAAAATTATATCGATATGCCTCTAACGACGATGACGATCAACAACTTCCTGCGCTAGATGAAGGGGAATTGTTGCAATCCAAAGGGGTGGAGGGCTTGCAAAAATTCACACAACCGCCATCACGATTCACAGAGGCTACCCTAATCAAGGAACTGGAAGAAAAGAATATTGGTAGACCTAGTACGTATGCTCCAATAGTTGGTACACTCGTGGAGCGGAAATATGTAGTTAGGGAAAAAAGAATGCTAGTCCCTACACAGCTAGGCTTCCATGTAGTAAATCTAATGGTGGAGTACTTTAGTTATATCGTAGACGCCGGATTTACCGCTAGCATGGAAGACAAGCTAGACGATGTAGAGATGGATAAAGTTTTTTGGAAAGAAGTAATACGCCCATTTTATTCGACACTTAGGGAAGATCTTGCGATTGCGGATAAAGCAATGCCAAAAATAGAAGAGGTTGAAGAAGAGACTGGAGAACTATGCGAAAAATGTGGCTCGCCTATGATTTTAAAGCGAGGCCGATTTGGGGAATTTAGCGCATGCAAGTCATATCCCGCATGTAAAAATGCAAAGCCAATTCTAAAGAAAATAGGAGTGCCTTGTCCACAATGTGGAAAAGATATTGTAGCACGAAAAAGTAAAAGAGGGAAACTATTCTATGGATGTTCCGGGTATCCGGATTGTGATCAAGTCTTTTGGGACAAGCCTACAGAAAAACAATGTCCAAGTTGTCAGGAACGTTTGGTAGAAAAGAAAACCAAAACATCAAAATTGGTATGTAGTAGCAAGGAGTGCGGATATAAAGAATAATCTTTGAAGAATTGTTGTGGGTTATTTATCGTTTTACCTGCCGTACGATTTCGCTTCATATGCGCACATGGAAGCTATATATTATCCAAGCTAATATATAGTTTATATTGAATTTGAAAAAAGCAAAATAAGACACGGCTTATTTTGCTTTTTTTTGTGAGATTAGAATAATTTCATTTTTGATTTTGCTAGAATATTTCACTAGGGTATTATCATATCTGAGTCATACTACAGTAAGAATAACTAAAATGCTTCTTGATATATGCACTAAGGATGTGTGAAATTGCAATAAAATACTGAAAATTTAGAATAAGCGAAAGACTGTAAGTTGTTTCAAAAAAACACAAATTTATCACAATTATAGTGTATAATAATACAGTAAGAAATTAATATATAGAGAGGTGATTATAAAATGACACAATTTCACGCTACTACAATTTGCGCTGTAAGAAAAGGGCCTAACGACATTGCGATTGCAGGTGACGGACAGGTAACTATGGGTGAAAAAACTGTTATGAAAAACAGTGCGAAGAAAATTAAAAAAATATACAAGAACACAGTTTTGACGGGATTTGCAGGTTCTGTGTCGGATGCATTTGCTTTATCTGACAAGTTTGAAAATAAGTTAGAGGAGCATGGTGGAAATTTGAAACGTGCCGCAGTCGACTTGGCTCAAATGTGGAGATCTGATAGGGGGATGAGAAATTTAGAAGCACTAATGATAGTAATGGATAAGGAAAATTTATTAGTCATTTCCGGAAATGGTGAAGTCATCGAGCCGGATGAAGGATTCGTAGCAATCGGATCGGGTGGGAACTATGCCTTTGCGGCAGCAAAAGCATTATGTAATAATACTGATATGGATGCGGCTACAATTTGCGAAAAGTCATTGCAAATTGCAGCATCAATTTGTGTATATACTAACGATAATATCTCGGTAGAAAAACTATAAAGGAGAGTGTAAAAATATGGGAAGCAATCTATATAATATGACTCCTAGGGAAATCGTAGGAGAATTAGACAAATATATTATTGGACAGGACGAAGCAAAAAAATCAGTGGCAATAGCACTTAGGAATAGATACAGAAGAAGTCTTTTGTCCGAAAAGATGAAGGAGGAGGTAACCCCTAAGAATATTCTAATGATGGGGCCAACGGGAGTTGGAAAGACAGAAATTGCAAGAAGACTTGCAAAATTGATGGATGCTCCTTTTGTAAAAGTCGAGGCGACAAAATTTACAGAAGTCGGATATGTCGGCAGAGACGTGGATTCTATGGTTCGTGACCTAGTAGAGGCATCTCTAAGGCTCACAAAAGAAAAGAAAATGCAAGAAAAGTATGATATTGCTGAAAATATAGCGGAAGAAATGATCGTAGAAGCAATAATTCCAGGCAACAAGAAAAAGAGTAGAAAACAAGATTCTAATAATCCATTTAGTTTTATTATGAATAGTGGAGGTTATATAAGCCAAAAACAGCAATATGAAGAAGATAAAAACAAAGAAGCTGCCGAAAAAGAAGAGGAAAGCGATGTCGAGATGGCAAGGGAGCAAGTAAGACAGCAATTGAAACAAGGATTGTTAGAAGACCAGTTTATCGAAATTGAGGTTATTGATAGGCCAAAAGGAAATCAACTCGATATGGGTAACGAAGGCATGAGCATCGCAATTGGTAATATATTTGGTGGCGATATGCCCCAAAAGACAAAAAAGAGAAGAGTTAGAGTAAAGGAAGCGAAGAAGATATTGAAGGAGCAGGAAGCTCAAAAAATGATCGATATGGATGAGGTGACAGACGAGGCAGTCGAAAATGCCGAGCAAAATGGAATCATATTTATTGACGAAATCGATAAAATCGCTTCAAATCAAAATTACAGAACAGGTGCAGAAGTTTCGCGAGAAGGTGTCCAAAGAGATATTTTGCCTATTGTAGAGGGAAGCATTGTCAATACAAAGTATGGTCCTGTAAAAACCGACCATGTACTATTTATCGGTGCGGGAGCGTTCCATACTGCAAAGCCGACCGACTTAATCCCGGAGCTCCAAGGTAGATTCCCAATTAGGGTTGAGTTGGATAATCTTACGAAAGACACATTCTTAAAAATATTGACAATACCTGAAAATGCAATATTGAAGCAGCAGATAGCACTGCTTGAAACGGAAGGTGTAACACTTGAATTTACAGACGATGCTATAGATGAAATAGCCACTATGGCTTTTTTGCTCAATGAGCAGACTGAAAATATCGGAGCCAGAAGATTACATACGATATTGGAAAAACTTCTTGAAGAGATATCTTTTAATGTTCCGGACGAGTGTGAAAAAAATGTTACAATCGACAGTGAATATGTGAAAAATAAGTTTTTGGAAAAAATTAAAGAAAAAGATATTGACAAATACATATTGTAGTAAGGTGAGGTGCATAAAATGAAATTATTAGATAAAATTAGAAAACTAAATGGTGTTCTTTGTGATGGTTCCCCGGAGGGTTTTTCTTTCAATGCCCTTTGTGAATTAATAGGTGAAATGACCGCTTCCAATGTATATATTATGGATGCAAAGGGAGAATACTTAGGCGGAAAATTCACAAAAGGGGAAGAATTCCCATCTAAAGAGGATGGTAAGGGGGGGCTATTACCTCTTGATAAAAGTTCTAACGAGTCGTTGCTTGCAATCAAAGAGTCAAGGATTAATATTGTCGGCGAGGAAACACAGGAAATATATGGAAAAAAATATAAGAATACCGATAAGTATCATATAATAGTTCCAATTATTTTTAGCAATGTCAGAATTGCAACACTTGAAACAGCACGTAAAATGACACCATATAAAGATGAAGATGTTGCAATTATAGAATACGGTGCGACAGTTATTGGAATGAAAGTAAGTAGAGATCTTGCAGCAAAGAGAGAAAGTGAAGAACGAAGTATTGCAGATGTAACCCTTGCGCTAGAAACATTGTCTTACTCCGAGCTAGAGGCTGTTGGAAATATCTTTAAGGAACTCGACGGTAATGAGGGCGTGTTGGTTGCAAGTAAAATCGCCGACAATGCGGGAATAACCAGGTCTGTAATAGTAAATGCCTTGAGAAAATTGGAAAGCGCGGGAGTTATCGGTACACGGTCGCTTGGAATGAAAGGGACTCGAATTAAAATTGTAAATCATAACCTTTTGAGTGCGATCAAGCAGATTGAGCTGTAAGAAAGGGCTAGCGAATGTGACTAAGATGATTCGACTGCAGTTCCAACTTTTATAAAGATTTAGAGGAGAAAGTAATAGTGCTTCGATTTGGGAAAAACAATGAAATCATTAGTGAGGAGAAATACAAGGCGATATTGATTGGGGTGCAATTGAGACAAGATATATCTTACTCTATGGATGAATTGTCAAACTTGGCCTCGGCGGCCAATATAGAAGTTCTCGCAATTGCGGTACAACATCTTGAAACACCTAATAGGTCTACCATGATTGGTAAGGGTAAAGTAGAAGAAATCAAAGAAATGATTAATGCTCTGGAAGCCGACCTTGTCATATTCAACGATGAGCTTAGTGGCATACAGCTTAGAAACTTGGAAGATGAATTTGAAGTCAGGACTATAGACAGGACGATTCTAATTTTAGATATTTTTTCTAAGAGAGCTATTTCAAAAGTCGGTAAACTACAAGTCGAATTGGCGCAGTTGAGATATAGGATGCCAAGACTTGTCGGATTCGGAAAATCTTTATCTCGTTTAGGCGGGGGGATCGGGACACGAGGCCCGGGTGAAAAAAAACTAGAGACAGACAGAAGGCACATCGAAAAAAACATGCTCGATATTCGTAGAGAGATAGAGGGAGAAAGAAAAAATAGGGTATTGCAGAGACAAAAAAGAGAAAAAAATGGAATTCCCGTGGTTGCACTTGTTGGATATACTAACGCCGGAAAGTCGTCATTGATGAATAGAATCCTTGGATCTGTTCAAAAAGAAGAAAAAAGCGTATATGAAGAAGATATGTTGTTTGCAACCTTAGATACTTCTCAACGGAGCATCTTGCTTGGTAAGGGAAGAGAGTTTATACTTGTAGACACCGTTGGATTTGTGAGTAAGTTGCCGCATTCGCTCGTAGAAGCGTTTAAGGCAACTTTGGAAGAAGTTATATATGCTGACTTGATTGTACATGTCGTTGATTATTCGCAAGATAACTATGATTTTCAAATGAATGTAACAGAAAAAGTTCTAGAAGAGTTAGGAGCGGACAGCAACAATAAGATTATAGCTTACAACAAAGTTGATTTGTGTGACGGAGAGAAAAGGGTCAATGCAAATATAGAGGATGAAGTTTCGGATATCGTATACATTTCTGCGAAGAAGAATGAAAATATTGATATTCTAATAGAAGAGATTACAACCAGAATCTTCGACGATAAAATCGAATGTGATTTATTGATTCCTTACGCTGAAGGAAGTGTCACTTCTACAATATGTGAAAAATTCGAAGTGATTAATCTTGAACATGTCGAGGAAGGGGCATTGTTTAAGGTCCAACTTGAAAAGGGAGATTATAATAAATACAAAAAATACGAAGTAGTCGTAAGCAAAAACTAAGTGAAAGCGTATAAAAGGTGGACGTGTATATGTAAGATAAAAAACAAATGTACGTGTGCAATCGAGTTGATTTTTGAAGAAAAATATGATATTATGAGATATTAGATTAGATTGATTCGTTTATGTAAATCGATTACTAAATAGAAATGAGGATAATATGTTTGAAGTTGGAGAAAAGAAAGTATATCCGGCAAGAGGAACTGTTGAAATAATTGGCATCGAAGATATGGAAATCTTGGACGAAAAGAAAAAATGCTACTTGATGAAAGTCATGCTGAGTGGCTTAACAATAACCGTTCCTATTGACTCGTGCGTGCAAATTGGGGTGAGAGACATAATAGAAAAAGATAGAATAGGTGAAGTTTTGGATGTTTTGCAAAGTAAAGCACAAGAACAACCTAAAAAGCAATATGCGGCAAGAATGTCTATCAATACGAAAAAAATAAATACCGGTGAGATTATTGATTTGGCAGAAGTTGTAAGGGATTTGCATAATCATGGAGAGAAAAAAGTTTTTTCATTGAAAGAAAAAATAATGTATCTCGACGCAAAGCAAATTCTATGCAGTGAATTAGTTATTGCAATCGATTCTACATTCGAAGAAGTAGAGAAAATGATAGACGATAAACTTGCAGTGCATGGATAAACTGTTGGTCGCATTTGTTTAGTGAACCAACAGCATGCATTATAAACATTAGAAAGAAGGAGTCTTATGATAAGAAAATCCGCAAAAATAGTATCTGTGATAATAGGCGCCTTAGTCGGATTTGGTCTCGCAAATTTGGCTATTCTTCTTCAGCCTTATTACATTTCTTTGATAAAAGATAGCAGTCTAACAGTTTTAGAAGAAACTATTATTATTACTGTTTTTATATTGTTATTTGGAATAATATTTTTTTATATCACGCCACTTTTTATTAAAACTGGGCAAAAACTAGCCCGAACCATAGAGACAGAATTAAGAAAGACATCAGGACGAGAAGCGGGACTTTCGGTCATTGGATTGATTGTAGGACTCTTGATCGCTACGCTAGTCTCACAGATTTATAGTGGGTTTCTCTCGGAATTCGGTTATTTTGAAATAATAATAAACATCGTTGTATATATTATTTTTGCCTATATAGGAATTGTCGTTTCAAGTTCTTTTGGTACTGAGATTATTAGTGAACTTGCGACCACCCGACGAAAGATACCAGAGGAAGCCAAAACTGCACAGCAGGACTTGACGAAATTTAAAAAGAATAAAGATATTATCCCCAAAATTTTTGATACAAGCATAATTATCGATGGAAGAATAATGGGTATAATGAAGACCGGATTTTTAGAGGGGCCAATAATAATACCGGAATTTGTGCTCGTAGAGCTTAGGCATATAGCTGATTCCGCCGATGACCTAAAAAGGGTGAGAGGACGACGTGGGTTAGATATTCTAAATCAAATCAGAGAAGAATATGGCATAGAAATATATAATACGGAATCAGAAAAAGCATTGAAGGAAATTCCCGAGGTAGATGTTAAGCTACTAAAACTAGCACAGATTGTCGGAGGAAAAGTCATCACAAATGATTATAATTTAAATAAAGTTGCGGCGGTAAATAGCATTGGTGTGCTTAATATTAACGAGCTTACCAATACGCTTAAACCTGTAGTCTTGCCTGGCGAGGAGATGACCTTGAATTTGATAAGGCAAGGAAAAGAAAGTGCCCAAGCGGTTGGATACCTAGACGATGGAACCATGATTGTTGTTGAGGATGGTAGGAAGAAAATTGGGCAAGTAGCGGATATAGTCGTAACAAGTGTTCTTCAAACATCTGCGGGAAGAATGATATTTGGGCGGTTGAAGAAATAGCGATAAACGTTGAGGGATATATGGAATATAGAATAGGCAATGGTTTTGACGTACATAGGTTAGTAAAAGGAAGAGATTTAATAATCGGTGGGATACAAATTCCTTATGAAAAAGGCTTACTTGGTCACTCAGATGCGGACGTACTGATACATGCACTTATTGATGCAATGTTAGGTTCTATAGCATTGGGTGACATAGGTAAGCATTTTCCTGATACAGACGATTCGTATAAAGGGATTTCCAGTGTAAAATTATTACTCCGTGTGGATGACATTATAAAAAAACATAAATATCAAATATGTAACATAGATATTACCATAATTGCACAAAAGCCTAAGATGCTTCCATACATTGAATCAATGAGAATGAAATTGTCCGAAGCTTTGGCAATAGACATCTCGCAATTAAATATAAAAGCAACTACTACAGAAACACTTGGTTTTGTAGGCCGAGAAGAAGGAATCGCTGTACAGGCGGTATGCATGCTGGCTCGCATATAACTAAAAAAATATAGGAGAAAATAGAATGAAATTATCAAATATGCATCTAAAGACATTGAGAGAAATTCCTAACGAAGCAGAAATCGATAGCCACAGATTATTAATTAGGTCGGGGATGATTAAAAAGCTAGTATCGGGAATATACGGTTTTATGCCCATGGGTTGGAGAGTTGTGCGTAAAATCGAAAATATTATCCGGAAAGAAATGGATAGAAGCGGTGCACAAGAGATACACATGTCTGCGCTTCAACCATCCGAGTTGTGGGAAGAATCCGGAAGATGGTATGCGTATGGTCCGGAACTATTTAGATTAAAAGACCGGAATGGACGTGATTTTTGCTTGGGACCAACCCATGAAGAAATATTTACAGACATAGTCAGGAATGAAATCGATTCATATCGGCAATTGCCGATTAATCTTTATCAGATACAAACTAAATATAGAGATGAAGCCAGACCAAGGTTTGGATTGATGCGAAGCAGAGAATTTATCATGAAAGATGCGTATTCATTCGATGTGGATGAAGCGGGACTAGATGAAACATATAATAAAATGTTCGATGCATACACAAATATTTTTAATAAGTGTAACTTAACCTTTAGACCTGTCGAGGCAGATACGGGTGCTATTGGTGGGAGTAATTCTCATGAATTTGTTGCTCTATCCGATGTAGGCGAGAGTGAAATAGCATATTGTACAAAATGTGACATGGCATCTACTGTGGAGCGTGCGGAGTGTGTAGACGATAAGCCGCAAGACGAGGCAGAATTGCCATTAGAGGAAGTCCTTACTCCAAACGTAAAAACTATGGCAGAACTTTCTTCCTTTTTGGATCTTCCATTGTCAAAAACAATTAAGGCAATCATGTTTGTTACTTATGACAAGGATCAAGTCAAAAACGGCTATGTAACTGCATTTGTTCGAGGCGATAGAGATTTGAACATGACAAAACTAGTAAATGCATTAGATATCCCTGAACACGCCATAGAGTTTTATGACGAAAAAAATGAAAGCGATTCAATCGGTGTAGTTACAGGATTTACCGGCCCGGTTGGATTAAAAGGGATGAAACTAGTAGTCGACAGAGAACTCGTAGGGATGAAAAACTTAGTTGCGGGTGCAAACAAAAAAGACTATCATGTCAAAAATGTTAACTATGGAAGAGACTACGAAGCGAACATAATTAAAGACATAAAGGTTCTAAAAGAAGGCGACTCTTGTCACGTATGTGGCGCACCTGTAAGCCATGCCAGAGGAATTGAGGTAGGCCAAGTATTTAAACTGGGAACTAAGTACTCTGAGTCTATGAATGCGAAATTTAAAACCGAGGCACAAGTCGACAAGGACATTGTAATGGGTTGTTATGGGATAGGTGTAACCCGAACATTAGCAGCAGTCGTCGAGCAATTTAATGATGAAAATGGTATTATTTGGCCGATGAGTGTTGCGCCTTATCATGTAATCGTAACTGTGGTTAAGCCAGACGACGAGATTCAATCTAAGGTTGCCAATGAAATATATGAAAAACTTGATACAGAGGGTGTCGAAGTATTATTAGACGATAGAGACGAGCGACCAGGAGTAAAATTTAAAGATGCGGATCTTATAGGAATACCGATTAGAATAACTGTGGGTAAACTTGCAAGTGAAGGTAAAGTTGAATACAAATTACGAAGAGACTCGGAAAAGACCGAAGAAGAAATATCTAGCGCAATTGCAAAAACGATCGAGCTCGTCCGCAAAGAAGTATAGCTCGTGTAATATACTCTACGTAGTAATGTGTACGTAACATAACTGTGAAGTATATTCGTATAAATATCCTGCGAAATACAGATTGTAAATAATAAACTGCAATGAAAGAAAAAGGTGTAGTATTGGAGAAACCGAGCGAAACAATAGTGCATAAATCCAGTAATAAAACAGATATTTCAAAAATAAACATTACGGCACTTGCATATATCGGTGATGCGGTACATGAACTTTATGTTAGGAGTCACGTGCTAGGCACGGGAAAATACCACGTGGACGCATTGCATAAAGACTCTGTAAAGTATGTAAGTGCAAACGGACAATCTTTTGCGGTTAGAGCTATGTGTGAAAACTTTTTGACAGAAAGTGAAAATACATTTATCAGAAAAGCAAAAAACAAAAAGATTATTTCTAAGCCCAAAAATGTGACTCCAATATCGTACAAATGGGCAACAGCATTTGAGGCCCTTATAGGGTTTCTGTACATGTCGGGAGAAATAGAGCGCGTGGAGCAAATAATAATAGAAGAAATAAGAATAGTCGACACGCAGGAGCAATAAAGAGGGGAAACAATCGATGATAAATAAAACTGATGAATTATTTAAGAAAATGTGCCAAAAAATAATTGACGAGGGTTTTTCTTCTGAGGGACAAATAGTAAGACCTAGATGGGAAGACGGCGTCTCAGCCCACACAATTAAGACATTTGGGGTTGTAAATAGATACGATTTATCAGAAGAATTTCCGGCACTCACGCTCAGGCCTACTGCAATCAAGTCTGCGGTAGATGAAATGTTGTGGATATGGCAAAAAAAATCAAATAACATAAAAGATTTAAGCAGCAGAATCTGGGACGAATGGGCAGACGAGACAGGTAGCATTGGCAAGGCATACGGATATCAACTAGGTGTAAAATATAATTTTACCCAAGGTGAAATGGATCAGGTCGACAATGTCTTATGGCTTCTAAAAAATACTCCATATTCTCGTAGAATAATGACAAATATCTATAATTTTTCAGATTTGCGCGAAATGAATCTTGAACCATGCGCGTACAGCATGACTTTCAATGTCGTAGATGGCGTATTAAATGGTATACTTAACCAACGCTCACAAGACATATTAGCCGCAAACAATTGGAATGTTGTGCAATACTCCGTATTATTACATATGTTGGCGCAAGTGAGTGATTTAAAAGTCGGTGAATTGGTACATGTAATTGCCGATGCACACATTTACGATAGGCATATTCCTATTGTCAAAGAACTTATACAAAGAAAGAGTTTTCCCGCGCCTATCTTTAAATTAAATCCGGAAATTAAAGATTTTTATAGATTCACAAAAGAAGATATTATAATTGAGAACTATGAAAAAAATCCGCAAGTGCTAAACATCCCAATAGCTGTGTAATATTTTAATCGAGGCTCAGGAGATAACGTGCTTGCACGATTAGTCCGTGCCGTGGCTATAACAATGCAAAAATTCTGAAGGGAAAGAAAGTGAATATAATTGTAGCTGTTGATAAAAATTGGGGAATTGGAAAAGACGGTAAACTTCTGACTCATTTAAGTGGTGACATGCAGTTTTTTAAGAAAACTACTTCGGGGAATATCGTAATAATGGGAAGAAAAACTTTAGAAAGTTTACCCAATTCTAAACCGCTTCCGAATCGTCGAAATGTCGTAATAACAAGAAATAAAACTTATAGTGATGACAATATAGAGACAATGCGAAACATAGAAGAAGTATTGGAGTTCTCGGCTGCTAATGATTTATCTGAACAGGAAATATTCATTATTGGTGGAGCCCAAATATATGAGGTGTTTTTACCATATTGTGATATATGTTATGTTACGAAAATACATGAGGCATTCGATGCCGATGTATATTTTCCAAATATCGATAAAGATGACTCGTTCGAACTTATCGATGAAAGCGAACAGATCGAAGAAAACGGTTATAATTATACGTTTTGTATATATAAAAGAAACGATGTACGAAGTAAGTAATATTATTTTGGGATAGGATAAAAGAAAAAAATACATATGGAAAATATTGTAATAGGACGCAATTCTATAATTGAGTTGTTAAAAAGTGACCGAGAAACAGAGAAGATAATTCTAACCGAAGGCTCAGAGGGATCGATAAAAAAAATCGTGTCAATAGCAAAAGAAAAGAAAATACCTATACATTACTCAGACAAGAAGATGTTAGATAAAATAACAAAGGGAGAAAATCATCAAGGTGTGATTGCCTATGTATCAGAATATAGGTACTCCACAATTGATGATTTATTTCAATACGCAAAAGAAAGATGCGAAGACCCCTTTTTTGTTATTTTAGATGGAATTGAAGATCCTCACAATCTAGGGTCGATTATTAGGACTGCAGAATGCATGGGAGTACATGGAGTGATTATTCCCAAGAGAAATGCTGCAAGTGTTAACCATACAGTGATAAAAGTAGCTTCGGGCGCTTGTGAATATATTCCTTGCGCCAGGGTGAGTAATATCGCAGCGACGATTAAGGAACTAAAAAAACGAGGTGTTTGGATTATTGCGTGCGATATGGACGGAAGCAACTACTACAATCGGGATTTGACAGGTAGTGTAGCAATAGTAGTCGGAAATGAGGGTAAAGGCATAAGTAGATTGGTGAAGGAAAATTGTGATTTTGCGATTTCGATTCCCATGTCGGGCAAAATTAATTCGTTAAATGCATCAAATGCGGCAAGCATAATATTGAGTGAAATGCGAAAACAAAGGATAGTCAAGTAAAGAGGATGTTATGGATAAAAAGATAGATTTTTGGTCTAGGATAATTACAATATGTATTGCTGTGATATTTATTTTGTTAGGGAATAGGCTTTTTAGTAACGAGATAACGACAGATGTAGACGTAAGTATTACAAAAGCAAAAGTGGTCGAGATTACAGAGACTGTAACGGTAGATCTAGGAGATTACGGAACCCAGGAGACTATATTCTTCAAAGCGGAATTGAAAGAGGGCGAAGACGAGGGGCAAATCGTAGAGGCTACCCAAACGATAGTCGATGCAGTCGGATATCAACAAAAAGAAATTAGACCAGATGATAATGTTTTAATTTCAGATGAGCAAGCTTTCGCTGAAGAAGGAGCGACCGATTGGTTTTTTGTCAGCCATAACAAAGCTTCCAATATGGCGGTTTTAATAGGTGTCTTCTTGCTTTTTATTGTAATCATGGGAGGATGGAAAGGATTTCATACTACTATAACTCTGATAATAACTATAGGAGTAATATTCCTCGTGTATATCCCTGCGGTGTTGGCAGGTGCGAATATTTATCTAATTACAACTATTATTACCATATTTATAATATTTACATCTCTAATAATATTAAATGGTATGAATAAAAAAGCAATGTGTGCTATCTTAGGAAACATGGGTGGACTTATTGCTGCGGGGGTGCTAGCTATGTTTGCAAATCATAGCTTTAATATCACAGGAATTGTAAACGACGATTATCTGTATCTTTCGCTACTCGATAATGGTGTTGAGATAGACTTCGTCGCATTAGTATGGGGTGGAATAATAGTCGGTGCACTCGGCGCTATAATGGACGTTGCGATGTCCATATCATCATCGATGTATGAACTCGCAGTGGAAATGAAAGATAGAACATATGGGAAAATGCTCCGTTCAGGATTAAATATCGGTAAAGATATTATCGGAACTATGACCAATACATTAATTCTAGCGTACGTAGGTAGTTCATTAGCAATGCTGTTACTATTCTCTGCATATAATAGGGATTTTCTATTAGTACTAAACTATGAATTTATTATAGTAGAGGTAATACAATCTATCGTTGGAAGCATGGGAATTTTACTTGCAGTACCTGCTACCGCGCTTTTTGCAGCGTGGGTTTACAACCGTGAATAGAGTAATTTTATAAATATTTTCAAGAGATTAATTTGCTATTGATTCATTGAATTGGGGGACTTATGGGAGTTTTTAGATCTAAAATAATAATTGAGATAATGGAAGAACATCTGGAGTGTTCAAGATTAGCAATATCTAAATTAGCGGAGTTTTTTACAGTGTATTCATTGAGTGGTTGTTCTGCATTGACGGAAGGAATCCTCGAGGAAATAAACGACATAGAAAAGCAAGGCGATAACCTTAGACGTTCGATAGTTCGAGAATTTATCAAAGGCAGCATGCTTCCGCAAACGCGAAAAGAAGTGATGAGTCTAATCGAAAAAAATGATGACTTGATAAATATAGTACAAGAGACTAGTAGACAAGTATGTATCGAAAACATCGAAATCAAGGAGGAGTATGTGCAAACTATTCTCCATATAATTCAAGTGACAGAAGAACAAATTGCCATGATGTCTACAGCAATAGAGTACCTGTTTTCAGACTATCAAAAGTTGGCAAAAGAAAAGAATATTCTCGACGACATTAATGCGTGTGAGCATAAAATAGATGTGCTAGAAATCGAATTGCTGCGAAAAATTTACTCGTCAAAGGCATTATTAGCACACAAAAATCAGCTGAAAAAACTCGTGGCAGGTATCTCCTCTATATCAGATAGAATAGAAGATATAGGAGATAAAATACAAGTGTGCTTAGTGTTTAGGATGTAAATAAAAATATAGATTTTTACTAAAGTTAATGTGAGGAATATAAAATGATTAGGACACTATCGGTTCTATCAGGTGGATTACTAGGCTGGTCTTTGGGTTCAAACGATGCGGCAAACGTGTTTGGAACTGCGGTAACGACGAGAGTAATTAAATATAAAACTGCGGTTATTTTGACGGCAATATTTGTTGTGATAGGTTCCCTTGTCAACGGTGGAGGGGGGATTGAAAATCTCAGTGAGTATGCATTTTTAAGTGAAGTTACCACTCCTCAGTCTGCATTTTTGTCAATGCTTGCTGCCGGGATTACTGTTACAACGATGACCGTGTTGAGCCTACCCGTGTCTACTTCTCAATGCGTCATAGGATCGATTGTAGGATGGGGATTATCGTTTGGTGTCGTGGACTTTTCTGAAACAACAGAATTTATTAGTGCATGGATAATTACACCTTTGGGCGCATGCTGCATCTGTTTTTTGCTATCTTTTATATCACAAAAGGTCATCCAAAAGAAAATTTCCGGCATTGTCATGTACGATATAATTATAAAAATAGGATTCATTGTCTCTGGAATATTTGCAGCTTACTCCCTCGGAGCCAACAACGTGGCAAACGTGACAGCCGTGTATTCTGGTACAATAGGTATCCTTTCAAAAGAGGCCGCATGCCTGATCGGAGGAATAACAATAGCTTTAGGAGTATTGACATTTAGCAAGAGAGTAATGTATACTGTAGGTGTTAAAATTACAGAATTATCACCATTGCTTGGATTTATCGTAACGCTTTCAGCCGCTATAGCTGTATATATTTATGCGATCGTAGGAATACCTGTATCCTCATCCCAGGCGATAGTCGGTGCGGTTTTTGGGGCAGGATTAACAAATGGCGTCAAAAATATAAATTTTAATGTGCTACGCAATATATTTATTGCATGGTTTGGAACACCCACGATTGCGGGAATATTAAGTTTTGTTTTTGGTGTTGTATTTGGTAAGTAACAGGGATACTTAATTACTTAAAAATAGACGTGTTAAAAAGGGGTAACAGATGAATAGAAAAATAGCACATCGGATAAACGAGGTAACACCTTCCGCTACAATGGAATTGAATGGAAAAGTTGTGCAATTAAAAAAAGAGGGTATCGATGTAATATCTTTTAGTGTAGGTGAACCTGATTTTGAAACTCCAGCATCTATAGGAGATGCGGCAAAAAGAGCGATCGACGATGGCATGACGAAGTACACAGCCATTACAGGAATAGTTGAACTCAGAGAATCGATTTGTAGAAAGTTAAAAAAAGAAAACAACATAGAATATACTCCTGATGAAATAATAGTTACGACGGGAGCAAAACAAGCTCTTTACAATACATTTATGACTATATGCAATCC
The DNA here is from genome assembly GCA_964367585.1 of uncultured Oscillospiraceae bacterium. Classification (GTDB taxonomy): domain Bacteria; phylum Bacillota; class Clostridia; order Peptostreptococcales; family Anaerovoracaceae; genus CAYJGJ01. Next base: position 198,936 of record CAYIYH010000001.1, on the reverse strand, counting down.
AGGAGATGAAGTAATTATCCCTTCACCATGTTGGAATAGTTATATGGAAATGGTAAAATTTGCTGGTGGAATCCCTGTTTTTGTTGAGAGTAAGCAAGACAATAACTTTGAACCTGCGACGGAAGATATAAAAGGAGCTGTCACGGAACGTACTGTTGCAATTTTACTGAATACCCCGAATAATCCTACGGGAGCTGTATATGGAAAAGAAACTATTATAGAAATCGGCAATGTTGCATTAAAAAATAACTTATGGATTATCGCCGATGAAATATATGAACATCTTATCTATGATGAGGCAAAACACTACTCGATAGTAAATATCATGCCCGAACTAAAGGATCAGACGATAATAATCAATGGGATGGCAAAGACATATGCGATGACAGGATGGAGAATCGGCTATGCAGCAGCTAATAAGAATGTAATCAAATCAATGTCGAAAATTCAAGGGCATATGACGTCTAGTGCCACCACGTTTGCACAATATGGTGCGGTTGCATGTGCAGATGATAATAGTGCGGAAATCGAAAAAATGACAAAAGAATATTCGCTCCGTAGACGATACATGATTGACAAATTGAATTCGATGAAAGGTATAAACTGTGCAGACGTAAAAGGCGCATTTTATACATTCCCTGATGTATCCGCATTGTTAGGAGGAACAGTAGGGGACAGAGTAATCGCAGATGTATCAGACCTCGCAAATTATTTATTAGAAGAGGCGAACATAGCGGTTGTACCTGGTAGCGCATTTAATTCTCCTAATAATATTAGATTGTCATATGCTACTTCAATGTCTAATATCGGAAAAGGTCTCGACGACATGGCTACCGCTATCGAAAAAATATCGGTGAGTGGAATTGAAAAAAAAAAATAAATTCTAGTTTTGATGAAGTAAAAAGTATTGATTCGGAGGGCCATACAAGTTATGGTTATTTGAATACAACCTCAATAGTAGCAAACGCTACCAAAAATAGTAAGGAAGAACTCAAAGCAAGTTTCATTAAAAATTACAAAACATACTTGTTTATCGCTAATACTAAAAGTAGCAGACGGGATATTTTATATAAAGAAAAAAAGGGAAAATTTTTCGCAGAAAATGTAAAAAAACAAGTGGAGAAGATAGAAAAATTTCATCTTTCGACTCTTATTTTGCTTTTGGGTGTAGTTACAACTGTCATATTAGGGATATTAAACATAGAATCGGGAAGTGTTGTACTTAATGACACATTATCACAAAGTGATCTCATTAAAATTTCTGTAGACATAATTGTTTGGATGTTTATTTTCTATTTTATATTTAATCCGCTTGTTTACTTTGCATATCTGCCTAGACCTATAGACCATTTCATAAAAAAAATCAGTGCTGTCGACAGTGATGAACAACAAAAACTCATTAAAAAAATCGAAGAAAACGACCGTACAAAAAAAATATTGTCTCGTTATTCGTTTTCGGGAATGGCAACATATGACGAAGATGGGAATAGAACAGACAAGATAGGACGTCTTTAGTAGGTTTTATATCCAAATATATCCCTAGGATAGTTATTTATTCAATCTTCAATTTCTTTTTATTATTTTCTCACTTATGTTCGTTATGACTTTCTCTTTAGGGATAAATCTTCTTATTCAAATTATTGTTATTTTCGTTGTTTCCACGCACTCCTGAGCAGTACGGATGGGCATAATATATTGTAAATCTCTTTCCTTTTTTCTAACCGATTTTCTATATCATGATAATTCCGAAATTCACTACCATTGTCAAATGTAATTGTCTTTATTTTTTCGTAACATTTGATGCCAAATCTTCGTCCTATTTTATCTAGTGCTTTTACAACTTCTTGGGAGCTTTTATTGACTATTTTTACTATTATCTCTTGTCTTGTTTTTCTTTTTTGTTTTTATTCCTTTATCGGACACTTAATTTCACTATTTATAAAAAAATGGATTATACACTAACTTCTTGACTTTTAGAAGTAATAGAATTATAATAAAAAAAATGAGTAAATGTAAAATAGAGCCTACTCACTGATTTTTAGGTAATATAATATTTCATAGGAGGTAACATTATGAAAAAAAGTTTATCGATATTAGTTGTAATGACACTATGTCTAAGCTTAGTTGTTGGCTGTGGAAGTGACGATTCATCGGGTGGTGATGTTACTGGAACAGTAGTTATGCCTGTTTCGGGTGTTGAAGTTGAAAAAGCTGTTATGCCTACTGAAGAGTTGGAGATTAATTTCCTTTCTACTCGTATGGGTGTTATTGAAGCTTACGTTGCAGAAATGGAAAAACTAAATGATTTTGAGAATTATAAAATCAATGCTGTTTGGGACCAAGATGCATTACAAACTCAAAACGTGTCTATGGCCGCTGGAGGAGTTAACCCTTACCAGATTCTGAGTGTGTCGGCATCTAACTTTGGTGTATTCCAAAGTAATGATTGGCTATATGATTTGACTCCGTTTATTGAAAAATATGGCGACTTGTATAATCTAGATGACATTCCTCAAGACTTATGGGATGCAGTAACTGTTGATGGGAAGATTTTAGCGGTACCAACAACTACAAACATGCTGCAGATGTTCTACCGTGCGGATATACTTGAGGAAGAATCTATTGAAGTTCCAACAACTTATGATGAGCTTATTGCCGCTCTTGATAAACTAGTTGCAGCCGGCTACGAAACTCCATATATTACTGCACTAGGCACAGCTTATGGTGCAGAAATCGAATTCATGAATATGATGAATGCAGTTGGTGGAGAATTCTTTGATCCAGAAACAAATGAACCGATATTCAATAGCCCTGAAGGGATAGAATCTTTAGAACGCCTAGCGGAGCTTTATTCTTACATGAGTCCGGATGCGTTAACTTATACCAGTGATGACTTGACTGTAAGCTTCCAAACAGGAGGAGCGGTAATCGCTCAAACTTGGTCAACTCGCTCTACAAATATGGAAGATGAATCTGTATCTCAAATAGTTGGATTAGTAGGTTATGCCCCTTCAGTTCAAGTTTATGATGATATGCCACTTTATTCTTACATAGCAAATGACTATTTCGTAATTCCTTATAACATCGAAGATGAAGCAACAGCGGAAGCAGCTTTCTTGGCAATAATGGAGGCTACTTGCGAGTCTGCACAGCAAGTAGCTGCTAAGGAATCTATGGTAACTCGTTCTTCTTCTCTAACAGATGAAATAGTTGCAAATGCTCCTCAGTATTCATCTATGCTTGAAAGTATGGAATCAGGATTAGAGCCTTTCGTTTCTATTGATTTTCCATTCTTTGGTCAAATTAATACGTTGATGGGACCTTACCTGTGTGATGCGCTAGCTGGAAATATTACTTATCAAGAAGCTTTAGATAGATGTGAGGAAGATTCGATTGTACTTCTAAGAGACTTAGGATATATGGAGTAATTCATTGCGAATTCAAACGTAATAGTTCGGAAAATTGAGTAGAGTCTAATCGATTTGAATTTCGACCCTCACACACCATCGTCCATGCATCTTGCAGTATACGGCGGTTCAAATTGAAACTAAACATGAACATTTAAATAATGGGTTAGTGGAAACATTAACCCTCTTTTTGTAAGAGATTCGTTTGTTATACAGACATGTAGTGTAGCTGTGTTACATACATATTGATAACTTATCCTATTTGCCCATGCTTTTTGATTTTTTCATTCCAAAGTGTAGAATATCTCTGTCGCTAAACTATTATATTGACATCTCTAGTTCAGTGCTGTATAGCCTAAATAAAACAATTGGCATGTTTATTTATATTCGAAGCAAATAAGCTTAGAACGCTTCTGATTTTCATAGTTGGAATAACAAGAAGGTTAATAAATATAAATAAATACACGATGTATAAACTTATCAAAGAAGCCCCTCAAGAGGATTAACGCTAAAATAATACCTGTACCAGAAGCTGGCAGAAATGACGTGTTAATAAAAGTTCGATATACATCTATATGCGGTACAGATTTTCCATATATATAATTGGAAATAATGCTCACAAAGCACCATTATTCCGCCAATTACAGTATGATATGAATTTGTAGGGAGTATTGCACTACTTGTAATACCCCCTGAAAACGCAAATATTTCATGGAGAAAGATAATATTCGGGGCAGTACAGCTCGAAGGCATATATGTGAGAGAAATGTTTGAAACTTGATATAAAATGATGACGCTACTCAGCAGCAGGTTCAACATCGATAAAATAATTACCCACAAATATGATTTTCGTGATTTTGAAAAAGGATTCGAAGTAATGAATAGCGGTAATTCGGAAAAGTTGTGCTTGAATGGACTAAATTCTAGTAATAATAATTAGAAAATTGGATAATATATTATGAAAAAGCATTAAGACACTTCCAAAACATAGTGGAGGAATTGAGATGCGATGGTACGTATTGAGGCGACCGAATAATCACAGCACCGCAAAGCAGTAAAATTGATACAACCTTTGTGAAAATGTAATAAATATGTGCGCAAACAACTATCTTGGACTTGCTGACAATCAAGAGATTATACGTGCTGCAAAAGAGACTATGGATACTCACGGTTATGAGATTTATGCAGTGAGATTTATCTGTGGAACACAAGATATCCATAAAGAACTAGAAGCTAAGATATCCGTTTTTTTAGGAATGGAAGACACAATTTTATATGATTTATGTTTTGGTGCCAATGGTGGGTTCTTCGAAACTCAATTTACCGATGAATATTTTATCATCAGTTATTCGTTAAATCACGCAAGTATAATCGATGCAATACGCTTGTCAAAAGCAAAAAGATACATAATGATATGAGTTCTCGCAGAGCAAATGGTGCTCTCGTAATGGTCGACGACACTCACGCTGTCGGTTTTATAGTATGGTATACATGTAAAAAGGAGGAATTATATGAAAAGCTATTTAGAAGAAAAAAAAGTAGTATTAGAGTATCAAGATGCACTCGACAAGTGCGAGGAAACAGCTATTTCGAGTGTGCTCGATACTTACATGTCAGAAAATTATAAATTTAAAGGAAGCTATCCTTTTAGAGAATTGGATGGGAAAACTGCTGTCACTCAAACGTTCTGGAAGCCACTTAAAACTGCACTTACATCAATGCAACGCAGGGTGGATATTTTTATCGCAGGTAAAAATGAGTTTAATGATGAAATCTGGGTTTTGTCCATGGGACATTTCATGGGGTTGTTCGATAACGATTTCCTAGGAATACGACATACAAACAAGATGGTAAGCTTACGATTTGCTGAGTTTAGTTGCGTAGAAAACGGAAAAATCGTAAAAACAGGTTTATTCATGGATTTAATTGGAATAATGATCCAAGCAGGAATTAATCCTTTGCCGCCTTCTACCGCAGAATATTTCGTATATCCAGGACCAAGAACTCATGATGGTATACTACTCGATGATGCTAATCCTGAGGAAGGTAAAAAAACGCTTGCAGTAGTACAGCAAATGATTGACGATTTAGATAAGCTCAACGAGTCACTCTCAACAGAACCTCCCGGATTCGATGATTTAGCAAGATCATGGGATCAGGACATGATCTGGTACGGACCAGCAGGTATCGGCGCTACGTATACAATCGACAGATACATCAAACAACACACAGGCCCCTTCCGACGAGGATTAGGAGATAAAGCGTTTATTGGACACGAAGTTCGTTTTGCTGAAGGAAAATTTGCGTGTTTCTTTGGCTGGCCGAACTTATCTAATAGAAACATTGGTGGATTCTTAGGTCTTCCTAGTGGCGATACAATTGCAGACATGCAGGTTGTTGATGTATATTGTCGTCAAAGAGATAAGTTGTCGGAAAATTGGGTTATTATCGATATTCCATGGTGGCTAAAGCAGCAGGGAATCGATATTTTTGAACGGACTCAGAGTATATTAAATAACTAGTAAATTATGTAAAATAAGAGAGTGTGAAAAAAAGTCTGCAAATATTGAATCCTTCTGTGGTAAAATAAAAAAGACCATAGAAGGATTTTTATTATGGCTAAGATAAAAAGAAATATATAAAGTAAAACCATTAACAGAGAGAAAAAGAGAAATCATACGAGGGATTATTAGAAGAATACGATATAGAAACAGCTGATGATATTCAAGAGGTACTCAGAATTTTTTTTTGCGGAACCCTTAAAAGTATGATGTAATCAGAAATGAATGACCATTTGAATTATGACAGCTACGAAAGAAGTGAAAATTCCAACTATCGAAATTGCACAAAAAAGAAAAGGGTAAGAAGTAGCCTAGGTGAATTCGAAATAGATGTTCCCCAGGACAGAGACAGTAGTTTCGAACCAAAATGGGAAAAGTATACGGCGAATTTAGAATAATGTATGAAGATATAAGCCCCCTATCTAGGTGAAAAGCAAGTTATGACATTATTGATATGCTTCCGGTAAAAGCCTAAGTAGGTATATCAGTTTCGTCTTGACTTGCTTTTTCAAATATTCTATATTGAAGTATCAGTTGGGAATCTCACAATGAGATAGTCCTTTTTATTTTTACCATAGAAAAAGTAATTTATAGACTTTATTACACTTTCTATTATTATGTTTTATGATATTTTTTCCAAAGTCTCTATCAGTGCCTCTACTTCCTCGTCTGTAGTTCCCCATGAGGTTACAAATCTTGTGATTTGGTTGTCTTGGTCGTAATCTTTCCACTCTGTAAAGAAGAAATCTTTTTTGAGTATATTTACAATCATTTTAGGCAAAATAGGAAATACTTGATTTGTAGGAGAATCTCCCACGAACTTGTATCCTAGTTTTTCGATTCCATCTTTTAACATTTTTGCCTTTTCGTTTGTCTTGCGAGCAATTTCGAAGTATAGGCAATTTTCCGTCGGGTTATTAAATAATGTCAAGAATTGAACACCTATTAACCTTCCCTTTGCAAACATGCCACAGTTTCTTTTTATCATCGACATTATATCATTGTCTATTTTTCCATTTTTTACGATGAGGGCTTCTCCAAAAAGTGCACCATTTTTCGTTCCACCAATATAAAACGCATCGGTAAGATTTGCGATGTCTTTTATCGTCAAATCGTTTTCATGAGACGTAAGCGCCGAGCCAATTCTTGCCCCATCCATATATAAAAGTAAGTCGTGTTTTTTGCATGCATTACTTACATCTGTCAATTCGGCTTTTGAATATATGGTACCTATCTCGGTGCTGTTTGAAATATATACAAGCCTTGGTTTTGCGGTATGATAGTCTTCATATTCTGTATATGCATTTTCAATCATTTCTCTTGTAATCTTACCATTTGCAGTATCCATTGGAATAATTTTGTGTCCCGTCGCCTCTATTGCTCCACATTCGTGTGCATATATATGTCCGGTGCGTGGAGCTATTGCGCATTCGTATGGTCTAAGTGCAGATGCAATTGCTATTGCGTTAGTAGGAGTTCCAGCACCTATAAAGTAAACATCTACATCTTCTATTCCGATCAGTTTTTTAATCGAAGATGCTGCTTTAGCACAGTATTCATCTTCACCATATCCATCAGAATGGGCTTCATTCGTCTCAACAAGAGCCTTTAGGACTTCGGGGTGAGCCCCTTGGCTGTAATCACTTCTAAAATAAATCATAAATTCCTCCTTAATATCTATATGTTATATTTTTGCTTTTTTCTCATCAACTGTGACTGGCTGATTCCTATCGCCGCAGATGCTTTTCGAGTCGATCCGTATTTTTCATACGCACGCCTTATAATGTTTTTTTCAAACATTTGGACCATTTTATCTAAATCTATTGATTCATCAAATTCAGAATCTGGATTAGATGGATTGACCGGTGAAATATTATTGTATGTGATCGATGAATCTACCATGTCGGAATGGACTAGGCGCATTACGTCCAGAAGGGTTATATTTTCTTCATGAGATGAAGTTAATAATCTTTGGATTAGTACTTCTAGTTCCCTTATATTTCCCTTAAGATTCAATTCGGTAATATAATCTATCGCATCCTGTTCTAGATAACGAACAATGCTGAATTTTTTTGTGTAGATTTTTGTAAAATGAGCAATTAATGGCGGAATGTCTCCTTTTCGCTCGGACAAATTTGGAATATGAATGTGCGATACACTCAGCGCATGATACAAATTAGCAAAAAAGTCAGGAGAAGACGCCAGGAAATCGATTGTGTGTGATGTCGATGAAATGATTCGAACATTACAGTTTATTGGAGTGCTTCCACCTACTCGAAAAAAATAGCCGTCTTGTATGACCTGAAATAGCTTTACCTGTATGTTGGTAGGCAGCTTTGTAATTTCGTTAAGGAATAGCACCCCATTTTCCGCCATGTCAAAATATCCGGTTGTTCGGGAGTGATAATTCTCGTCCAACATAGATTTATCATATCCAAATAAATCACCCTCTATTAGGTCTAAGTGAGTAGATGCACAATTGAATTTGATATACGGATGCATCTTTCTTAGGCTATTTTTTGCAATAGTAGAGGCAACTTTTTCTTTTCCTACGCTATGGTCTCCCGTTATTAATACATTGCAATCATATTTTGCAACACTGAGCATTTCGTTTAGAACTTTTGACATTGCATGGCTTTCACAGACAAAGGAATCGAGCATTGCTTTTTTTTCTCCGGACACTTCGAAAAGTCTGCTTTCCCTGCTGACCGGATAGGCAGAATCATCATCAGCTACTACGAGAGACATGTGAGCACTCATTAAGTATGGAGCCATTCCTGCTACAATATCTATATTAAACTTATCATATGATTCAAGATATCCATAAGCACAGTTAATATCTAGATGCCGAGAAATTGACTCTGTAATATATAGTGCTATGTTATAGTTATTTATCAGCTTCGTAAAAATTACAGTCCCATGGGGTTTTGTGCCTAAAATGTTAATCGTTTCTGCTCCCGGAATGTCGGCACAATTGACAGACATATCAAAAAGATTTTTCGCATCTAGAAACTCCATGCATTCCAGGGGTTTTAAAATATTCGAGTGATATACATTAGTAAATACTTTTGACATTAATTCGTCTACTTTTTTCCCTGATATTGATAGTTTTCTTTTTTTATCGAGCAGACAAGTTATCTTTGCATGTTTACCTGCTACTAGACGGATGGAGTATCCGAATAGTAGGTTTAGAATTAAATTGTTTCCTACGACTAGGAAGTTTTTTTTGCCCACCGCTTTTGTACTAATTTGGTACAAAGTAGCAGACTGATTGAATGCAAACAAAAGAATATCGATAGGTAGGTCGGTTGGTTTTCGGACGATCGGTATAAGGTCGGAAGCCATCGCATATCCTTTGACATCTATTGCGCCGTAAATGTAATCTATATTTGTTATCTCGTATAGGCTTATTGGAATAGATGCGCAAGATGCATTGCAAATTACTTCTTCACTTTCCCGTAATTGCTTTTCATTTTTATATGATAATCCAATCTCGGCGATAGAGCCATAAAAAACACCACCTGTATCGGTAATTGGGTTGTGTAATTTTCCTCTTTTTTTTATGATATCGAGTATCGTCCGTTTTATTCTCTTTTCGTCATAATTTGCCTCGACGCAAATTTGACGAAAACTTGTTTCTTCTAGTTGTATTCTCTTTATTCTAATCTTTACTTCGTTTGGACGGACATTTATATCGTTATCGAGTTTCCATGCCGGTGTAGGCAAAACGTGGCTAGGTTCTAGTACTCTGTCTATTCCGTATTGCTTGTACATTCTAATTCTCCGTTACTATGGTATGGTATGGATTCGCAATATTTGGGGTTACGTCATTATTTTTAATTAGATTCTCTATTGGAATACGCCTATAAATTTTTAATTTGTGACGATATCTTATACTAATTTGCACTGCTATCTTTTACCATTTTGTATATTTGCATTATCATTGTAGGTAGGAATGAGAATAGCACAATGTATCCTACTTGAGCTAATGTCAATGTAGCTATACCAAAGACATATTGCATAAAAGGTATAAATAGTACTGCCGAGAGGAGCAATGTGCCCCCCACGAAAGCGCCTATAGTATACATATTTGTGAATAATCCTAATTTAAAGATAGATTCTTTTCCGCGAACACTGAATCCATGCCACAGCCTTGCAAGGCAAAGGGTAGCAAACGCCATAGTCATAGCGACATCCACATTGTATCCAAGTCCGATTTGGAATGCAATGCTAGTTCCAATACCTATTAATATTCCTTGAATAGTAATAGATATTACAGTACTCCTAGTTAAAATAGACTCATCTCTTTTTCGTGGTTTATTATAAATAAGTTTAGGATTAGATGGTTCCATACTGAGGGCAAGTGCAGGCAAGCTATCTGTTATCAAGTTGATGAATAACAAGTGGACAGGAGTAAATGGGTTTGGCAAATTTGCAAAAGTAGCAAACAATACAACCAATATCGCTCCCGCATTCCCTGATAGCAGGAATGTAATCGCACTTTTTATATTTTCATATATGTTTCTTCCATTTAGTACAGAAGATATGATTGTTGCAAAGTTATCGTCGGTTAAGATCATCGACGATGCATCTTTTGAAACATCTGTTCCCGTAATCCCCATCGCAATTCCAATATCAGCACTTTTGAGAGCCGGAGCATCATTTACGCCATCGCCTGTCATTGCAACTATTTGCCCTAGATCTTGCCATGCGTTTACGATTCTAATTTTGTTATTAGGAGACACTCTCGCATAAACTTTAATTTTCGAAATTTTATCGTGAAGTTCTTCTTCACTCATTTCGTCCAGTTCAGGTCCAGTTATTGATATATCATCATCGCTATTTATAATTCCGATGCTTTTTGCAATAGCCGTTGCAGTTATCTTGTGGTCACCTGTAATCATGATAGGAGTAATTCCTGCGCTGATACAGTCTGTTACAGCTTGCGCCGTTTCTTCTCTCGGTGGATCCATCATCGCTATAAGACCAATGAAGTTAAAATCATTTTCATCTTCGAACGATAGTGTTTTAGTGTTTTCGGGCAGTATTTTATATCCAAATCCAAGAACTCGCAACCCATTCATGGAAAACTCTTGATTTTTTTCTCTTATAGTTTGAATTTCGTCTTCAGATAGATTCACCACATGTTCTATCATTACATCAAACGCACCTTTTGTGTACATTACCGATATGCCATCGATATTATGTAGGGTAGACATTAGTTTTCTATCTGAGTCAAAAGGCAATTCTGAAACACGCGGAAATCGTGAAAGCATTTCTTCATAGTTTTCTTTTTGCTTAACATAATAATTTACTAGACAAGTTTCGGTTGGATCTCCTACAGGGTCACCTTCAATAAAATGTGTATCGTTGCAAAGTATGGAACATATTAGGAGATTGTCATGATTTTTTGAGTCACTATCGTTATAAATATATGTGTCCGTTACTGTCATCTTGTTTTGCGTTAACGTACCAGTTTTATCAGAGCAAATGATTGAAACACAACCTAGCCCTTCTACTGCCTTAAGTTCTTTTATTATTGCATGTTGCTCTGCCATTTTCTTTGTGCCAATCGCTAAAGAAATTGTGATTACAGAGGATAGAGCCTCTGGTACTGCTGCTACTGCCAATGCTACGGCAAATAGCATTGCATCCAAAAATGAAGTCCCTCTGTATATATTAATCGCTAAAATAATACCGCACAGGACTAAAATTCCTATGGAGTAGTTTTTACTAAAATTATCGATTGTGACTTGCAAAGGAGTCTTTCTTTTGGTGGTGTTATTCATAAGTTCGGCAATTTTACCTAGTTCGGTTTTTACACCTACGCTTGTAATGATAACATATGCTCTGCCATACGTAACAAGAGACGATGAAAAGACCATGTTTTTTTGATCTCCCAATGCTATCGAGTCGGGAGGTAGTTTTTCAATGTTTTTTATTACACTCTCAGATTCCCCTGTAAGAGCACTCTCATTTACTTGTAGCGAAAAATTGTCTATAATTCTACCATCACTTGGAACTATGTCTCCAGCTTCTAAAAGAATGATATCTCCTACAACTAGCTCAGAAGCTAAAATAGAAGACTTCTCCCCATTTCGTACTACTTTCGCAGTTGGCGCAGAAAGATTTTTTAGGCTGTCTAGTGATTTTTCTGCATTGATAGTTTGAACCGCACCCATTATTGCGTTTAGAATAAGAACGGCAAAAATTACGATTGTGCTTTCTACATGTCCACTAAACATAGATATTACTGCGGCTATAATTAGTATTAACACAATTAGATCTTTAAATTGTTCTAGGAATACAACAATGGGGTGTTTTCGCTTGCGCTCATATAGTTTATTCTCACCGAATTCTTTTCGATTGGCTTCAACCTGGCTTTCACTCAGTCCACTATTGGAAGAGTGAAATTCCGAATATAAATCTTGAATATCTTTGCTATAGATCATTTTCTTTCCTACCTTTTGATTTGTTATTATTTTCCGTAATTGTATATGATTAATTTTACTACAAATACTCGTGAAAAGAAATGAAAAAATATAAGTTTTCCAAACTTTTTCAAATAATATCTTCGCGTTTTAAATTTATTATAAAATAATCAGGTCTTTCCAAGTGAAGCGTAAACAGTTATAAATATATTAAACAGTGATAAGTATATTAAATATATATTGACTGGAAAAAAAGAACATGCTATATTAACAACAATAAGTATTAGCATGTCAACCATACTAGGAGTATAAGATAATGAAAAAAATCGATTGGAGTGTGATATCACGATTTGCTTTTATCCTTTTGTGTTATATGTTTTTGTTATTAATGTCTTACTATGGAGATAAATATCAGTTGTTGCTATTTATTTCTATGATGTTTATCGTCGGAGCAAAAGTGTTTTTTGAAATTCGGATGAAAGAATTATTGTTCAATAATACTGAGCATGTAGTTCTAATATTATTATCTTTTATTTTTTTACACTTCGTTTTAGAATGGATTGTGGGATTAAATTCAGCAACAAGCCCTCGTGCATTAATTTATCTTATAAGGGGAATCTATGTACAAATAGTATTTTGGACGTCCGAGCTATTTTTATTCCGACACCGGCGTAAAAGATCACTTTAATGGTGAAAGTGTACCCTTGTGAAATGTATAATTTTATGGTAGAATTTATATATAAGAATAAGGAGGGGATATTATGATAGAAGTATATGTATGGCTCGGATTAGTCATAGCATTTGTAGTGATAGAAGCTATCACTATGCAGCTTGTATCGATATGGTTTGCGCTTGCGGCACTTGTCGCAATGATAATAGCCTATTTTGGTGCAAATGTCGCAATACAACTAGGGGTATTTGCCGTGGTTTCTGCGGTATTGCTATATTTCGCAATGCCTGCCGGGCGAAAATTCCTAGGGAAAAATAAACAAACCACGAATGCGGATAGAATTATCGGTCAAATTGCAATGGTAACAGAGGATATTGATCCCATAACGGAAACTGGACAAATCAAAGTGTTACATCAAAGTTGGTCCGCGAAAACAGTAGGTAGTGACAAAATACCGAAAGATACGCAAGTAAAAGTAATTGAAATTGAGGGAGTTAGAGCCGTAGTCGAACCTGTTTCATAAGATTAAGCCATAGTCGAATCAATTGCGCAAGACAGACCATTGTTTTAAATATTGTGAAAAAGCAGGTGAAAGAATAAGATATAGATGGGGAAATTCAATATTAATTTACCTAGAAAAAAGAGATCAGAAAGGAAAGGCGTATTATATATTCATGTAGATGAGTAATAGAAATATGCCGGGGAGTAAGTAATGCCAAGTATTATTATGACTTTTATTATGATTGGATTAGTAATCTTTATACTCGTTATTATTTCTGTTAATGTAGTAATCGTGCCACAGGCAAAAGCATACGTAATAGAGAGGCTGGGCACATATCATGTGACATGGGCTACGGGGCTTCATTTTAAAATACCGTTGTTTGAAAGGATTTCAAAGAAGATCACATTAAAAGAGTTAGTCGTAGATTTTCCACCTCAACCTGTTATTACTAAAGATAATGTAACTATGCAAATTGACACTGTTGTATATTTTCAAGTTACAGACCCTAAACTTTATACTTATGGAATCGAAAATCCTATCGCAGCTATTGAGAATCTGACAGCAACTACACTGCGTAATATTATCGGGGACTTGGAACTCGACCAAACACTTACTTCTCGTGATATTATCAATACAAAAATGCGCGCGATCCTAGATGAAGCGACTGACGCATGGGGCATTAAAGTAAATCGCGTAGAACTAAAAAATATAATTCCTCCTCACGCAATTCAAGAGGCGATGGAAAAACAAATGAAGGCAGAGCGTGAACGCCGGGAGTCTATTCTAATGGCTGAGGGTACGAAGCAATCTTCAATCTTAGTTGCAGAGGGTGAAAAAGAGGCCGCTGTATTAAGGGCTGAAGCTGTAAGACTTTCTAAGATAAAAGAAGCAGAAGGAGAAGCGGAAGCTTTGATCACAGTCCAAAAAGCATTAGCGGATTCGATTGAAAGACTTAATGCATCGTCGCCTACAGATCAAATAATCAAGATCAAAGCACTTGAAGCTTTTGCGAAAGCAGCCGATGGTAAAGCTACTAAAATTATCATCCCATCGGAAATCCAAGGATTAGCAGGGCTTGCAACGTCTTTTAAGGAACTTATAAGTGACACAGAAAAAGAATAACATTTTAAAAATAAAGCGATATATCTCGGGGGAATATGTAGTGACCTCAATAAGTTAAACTTGATAGTGTAGCAACGAATGTTGCTACACTATTTTTTTATAGATATTTCCAGCTAGAAAGAGCGAGTATTTAAAAAGAAGGCACTATCACTTCGAGTAGATAATGCCTTTCATTTGGAAAATATGTAATAGACACAGTGCTGCAGTCCTTTAATTTTAAATGTTGTCACCCACAAAATCAAGCACATCTTTATAGACTTCGTCTTTATTAATTTCGTTTAGTACTTCGTGCCTTGCTCCTTTATAAAGTTTTATTTTGCAGTTATTAACTCCAGCTCTTATATAATTATTGTTTACTTCTTCGACACCTTCACCATAGTCACCTACAGGATCCATGTCACCACTGATTATGAGGACTGGTAAATCTTTTCGTACCTTACTAAAAGAGTCAGGACTGTTTGCCCTTATATTTAATTGTAATAGTGCAAGCCATCCGTCCATTGAAAAGTTAAAAGCGCAATACTCATCTTGTATATAATCGACTACCGAATCCTCGTCACGAGTAATCCATTCCGCACCTGTTTTTACATTTTCATATTTGTCATTATATTTGCCAAACGTTATTTTGTTCATGAACTTACTCTTGTGGTTTTTACCTTTGAATAATTTTATTGTTTTGATTAGAGTCGTTCCGATTCCTGCTAGTTTATTAGTCCCACCCGTTCCAGATATAATGAGAGCAGATATCTCATCACTATATTTAGAGGCATATATGCGAGCAATGAAACTACCCATGCTATGGCCCAATAGGATTATTTTTGAAGATGGATATTCTGACTTTGCAATATCTGTCATTTTTTTTGTGTCTTCCACCATTACTTCCGCCTGTTTGTCATCCAAAAAAAAGCCTAGTTTTTCTTTTGAGGCAACACTTCCGCCATGTCCTACATGTTCATGTATATAAACAGCAAATCCATTTTTACACAAAAATTTAGCAAAATTCTCGTAGCGACGGGCATGTTCGGATTTTCCATGCACTATCGAAAAAACCTCCTTGATTTCTGAATCGGGTGTGTATTGAACGTATTGGATTTTGTCCACATTGTTTGAACTAGTAAAGTAGTTTTTTTGAATTTTCATTTTTAATTCTCCTCGTACACTAAGTTATTCGGCAAACACATCGGTTCGACGCTTCAAATATATATAACCCGTACCTACTGTAAACTATTCTGCCCAATTCAAGCTTCTTGAAACTGCTTTTTTCCAGCCTTTTATCAGCGACTTTCTTACATCATCTGTCATATCGGGTGTGAATTCGGTCTCTACTTCGTGAGATGATTCTAGTTGTTCGGTATCATTCCAAACTCCCGTCGCGAGTCCTGCAAGATATGCAGCACCGAGTGCAGTTGTTTCCTTGATAGTAGGTCGTTTGATCGAAATTCCCAAAATATCGGCTTGAAATTGCATTAAAAAGGCATCTCTGCTGGCTCCACCGTCAACCCTTAACTCTTTTAGTTTAATGTCCGTATCAGTTTCAATACAACGTACTATTTCAAGGGATTGATAAGCTATGCTCTCCTGCGAAGCTCGGATAATATGTTCTCTTTTAGTTCCTCGAGTCAATCCCACTATACATCCACGTGCATACATGTCCCAATATGGAGCGCCGAGCCCCGTGAAGGCAGGCACGACATATACGCCTCCCGTATCTTTAACTTTTTTTGCAAAATACTCTGAGTCGCAGCTTTCGCTGAAGAATCTCATCTCGTCTCTAAGCCATTGAATGATTGCACCACCTACAAAAACACTGCCCTCAAGAGCATACTGTACATTATTTTTATCTATGCTTGCCGCTATAGTAGTGATTAGATTTGAATTACTATATACAGGTTGATCACCTGTATTCATAAGGAAGAAACACCCTGTACCATAGGTGTTTTTTGCTTGTCCTTTTTTGAAACACTTTTGTCCAAAAAGTGCCGCTTGTTGATCGCCTGCAATTCCTGCAATCGGAATATCTACACCTTGAATTGTAGTGTGTCCATAGATTTCACTAGATGGTCTTACTTCCGGAAGAATTTCTCTTGGAATCTGCAATTCGTGCAGTAACTTGTCGTCCCAGTCGAGTGTATGTATATTGAATAACATGGTTCGAGATGCATTAGAATAGTCGGTAATATGAACTTTTTCATTAGTTAAATTCCATAATATCCATGTGTCTACTGTTCCAAATAGTATTTCTCCATTTTCTGCACGTTTTCGTAATCCTGGAACATTGTCTAATATCCATTTGATTTTTGTGCCGGAAAAATACGCGTCTACTACGAGTCCTGTGTTTTTCTTTATGTACTCTGCCAGACCTTTTTCTTTTAAATCTTCGCAAATATCCGCAGTCCTCCTGCATTGCCACACTATTGCATTGTAGACGGGTAGCCCTGTTTTTTTGTCCCAGAGAATCGTTGTTTCTCTTTGATTAGTAATTCCAATCGCCGCAATGTCCGCAGGATCTACATTGCTACTTGAAACAAGGTTTAGCAATACAGCGCATTGAGAATTGTATATATCCATTGGATTATGTTCAACCCATCCTTCGTTTGGAAATAACTGTGCAAATTCTTGTTGTTTTGTAGCAATAATTTTTTGATCTTGGTCAAATAATATTGCACGAGATGAAGTCGTTCCTTGGTCTAGTGATAATACGTATTTTTTCATAATTGCATTTTTACCGATAAAAGTTTGTAATACTGTTCTTTTCAAACAATTTTCAGATGATTTGTCGGCTACTTCCCCCTTTATAATATTACTGTAATAATAATCAAATCTTCAATATTTTTATACTGAGTTAACGAAAGATATTTCTTGTTGACACAATGTTTGCACCTGTAGAACATATATCTCTGATAATAATGTCTCCAATTCTAATGGGGCTCGTCACGGACGTATTTTTCAATACTTCCATTACCTCCATTATTTTGTTTTTTGGTATTGGTACATCCGTCTTTACACTGCACCGAGGTAAAGTTGCATTTTTAATTGCTACTGTAGATGTGACTATTCGCTTTGGATTTTTGAGTTCGTTTACTCCGTACTCTATTCCTTTTTTACAAGAAGCTCCTGTTACGATGTAGTTATTTTGTTCATCAACTTTTAAGTGGCAGCCTTTAGGGCATGAAATACATATAAGTTCAGTCATTTTGTCACCTCATTTGTTATAATTTAAAGTCTACTGGTTTAATCAACTAGGTAGATTTTTTACGCATATTTGAATTTCATTTTCTGAAGCTTTCTGAATTAGAGTGGCTGGTAGTGAGATCTTTTCCATTTCACCAGGCGCCATGTGTGCTCGGTTGTACTTAGCAATGATATTTATTCCGTCTGTTATTTCGATTTTAGCATTTGAAAATACTTTGCTTACTCTAAAGAAAATATCACAATTTTTTTCTATGTTTTCAATCCTAATTCGCTGTGGAACGGTGTAAGTGACATTGTCAGAATTCTTTATTGTAATATAATTTTCAGTGTCGCAGTGTTTGCTTTCGTCTGCAGTATCTAAATAGGGCTCAGCCTTGGATGTATCGATTAAATTGGACGTGATTATAGGTTGTTTCGTTTTAGAATCATTGTTGTGATTTACGGTGATTGTGTGTTCTATCGCACCTATAAAGTTAGCTGCAAAGTTTGCGGCCGCAGTTCCTGCTTTTTCACTTTCCTCTGTAACAAAATCGACCAGGTCATGGACGTGCACTACATTTCCACAGGCAAATATCCCAGGGGTGTCTGTCTGCATATTTTCATATACGAATGGACCTTTAGTTCGGTCGTCGATAATAATATCGGCATTGCGAGTCAATTCGTTTTCGGGTATTAATCCTACGGATAGGAGTAGGGTATCACAGTCAAAAGTTATCTCGGTTCCTTTTATTTGCTTTTTGTCATCTCCTACTTTTGAAACGATTACCTGTTCTACTCGGTTTTTTCCTTTAATTTCGGTTACTGTATGTGACAAATACAAAGGTATGTCGTAATCGTTTAGACACTGTACTATGTTTCGGTTAAGACCACTGGAATAGGGCATGAGTTCTACACAAGCGAGTACTTTTGCTCCTTCGAGTGTCATGCGTCGAGCCATAATTAATCCTATATCTCCACTTCCTATTATTACGATTTGGCGACCGACCATGTAGCCTTCCATGTTTACGTATCTTTGTGCAGCGCCTGCCGTCATTATTCCTGCAGGCCTAGTGCCTGGAGTGGAAATCGCTCCTCTAGTTCGCTCTCTACAACCCATTGCAAGTACTATGGTTTTAGCGCGTAAAACGCTATAACCATTATGCTTGCTTACACAATGTACTTCTTTATTTTTTGTTATTTGCAAAACCATTGTCGAGAGATAGACTTCTATCTCATTTTCTTTTGTTTTTTGTGCAAAACGAGCGGCATATTCGGGACCGGTCAGTTCTTCCTTGAAATAGTGTAGGCCAAAGCCGTTATGGATGCATTGGTTTAATATTCCGCCAAGTTCTTTGTCTCGTTCGATGATAAGAATTTTCGGAATCTCTTTTTTTTCAATAGTGGTCGTCTCTTTCAGCACGTTAAATTGTTCCTTTGCCGCTAATGCTGCGGCAAGTCCCGCGGGCCCCCCGCCAATAATAATTACATCGTAGATCATGAGATAGTACCTTTTTTTATCTTGTCGCACATATCATTAATTAATTTTTCGGGATTATTTGTTTGAATGTCCAATCCATCGACTAATATAGATGAAAAAGAGGGGATTCCATATAATTCTGTTAGTTTTTTTAAATATATTTCGCTTATTTTATCGTCTGGGGAGAGATAATTGCCTGCCGTATAAATATATTTGAAGGAGCTAGCTTTGCAGAGTCCTACACTTCCTGCAGCTGTATATGTGAATGCTATATCTACACAAGAAACAAGTTCAAAATAGGAACTGACTACAGCAGGAAACAAAAATTCCCAAAAAGGAGCAACCAAAATAATTTCATCTGCTGTGGCAAACTCTAATGCCAATTTTGGAGATGATTCTTTTTGTTCACCCGTAAGGGGATCGAAAGATTCATATGTCAAAAATGACAGATTCTCATCATTTAAGTTCTTCTCGAGTAGAATAAACTCTTCTTTATTTTTTAGAGTTTCTATATAGGTGTTTGCAATTTGTAACGTTCGCGAATTTTTTCCTCTGACACACCCATTTATAAGCAAAATTGTTTTCATAATTATTCTCCGTTGAGCATTTGCAATTATTAATAGTAAGTTTAACATTTTATCGAGGAAAATAAAAGGGGGTGATATACAAAAGCGCCTATTGTGAATGTTCACAATAGGCGCTTGAATTTTAGATGTAATAATCTCACGGTATTCACTGATTATTTTTGAATTCAGCGAATTGCAACTTCTTTGATATTGTGAGCTAAAGTTTACTGTACCGGTTTAGTGAAGAACCTGATTATTACAGCCGTTCCAACTAATGCTGCAGCCACATAGAACGCTGAAGTGTATGCTCCACCTGAAGCGTCAATGAGCGATGCTGCAATTACCGGTCCAGTTACGCCAGCTAATCCCCATCCAGTGTATAGTACTCCATAATTTGTACCTAGGTTTTTCATTCCATAGTAATCAGCTGTAGTAGTTGGGAATATCGAAAGAAGTGCTCCATAGCAAATTCCGCAGATTAGTGTTCCTATCAGCAATGTTATTGCGGAAGTATACAGTGGGAAAAGTATCATGTTAGCACATTGTAAAACAAGCGCAATTGTCAACGTATTTAGTCTTCCGATTTTATCTGATACGATACCTCCACCTACTCTGCCCGAAGCATTAAAAATAGCAAGCAATGATACGTATATAGCACCGCTAGCAAGGCCACCTTGATCGACGACTATGCTTGCAATGTTTCCGATAACAATTAGTCCCGCAGATGATCCTAATAAGAACATTGCCCAGAGCAGGTAGAATTGTTTTGTTTTTAGCATTTCTCTCCAAGTGTAGTCAGTTGTTGTTTTAGCTTCTTTTGCTTTAAAGTTAGATGGAACAGCGGGTGTATAGTCTGCAGGAGGATTTACAATCATAATTCCAAGAGGAATAGATATTGCAATTACAGCAATTCCCAAAATCATGAAGGTTTGTGAAATTCCGAAGTTATCGATTAGTGCAGTAGCTAAAGGGGCATAGTAAACAGATGCTAGACCAAAGCCTGCAACTACTATTCCTGAGATAGTTCCTTTTTTTGAAAGGTGGAACCATTTTATTGCAGGCGGAGTAGCACAACCATAAGCAAATCCGATTCCTGTACCACAAAGAACTCCGAAAGAAAGAACTAATCCCATAGGAGTAGTTAAGAAACTAGAAAGAAGTAGGCCTATACCCGTGATAATTCCGCCTGCGATGACGATTTTTTTCGGTCCGATTTTGTCTTGTAATATTCCTGCTACAAGCAAAGCGATTGCAAAGACAACTATAGCAACAGTGTAGGGAAGGCTTGCTTGAGAGTTAGTCCATCCTTCTGAAACGAGAGCCTGTTTGATAACGCTCCATGCATAAAGAACACCTACGAGAAGTGTCATTCCAAGACATGCAAGTAATACGCGCACGCCTTTACCTTTAGATTGTGAATTCATAAATACCTCCATTAAAATTGATTATTAAAATTACAGTGCGGAGAAACTAGCCGCATAAGTATGTTTGAAATTTGCTATTTTAAAAGATTTGTAGATCTTTTTAGGGTAGGTTTTTCGTTTCTCAACTGTGTATATTAAAATTGTATCAATTTTAATATACAATTGCAACAATTTAATTTATTTTTTTATTTTTTCGCAACTATACTTTTATTGCTGTTTGGTTGCTATCATTTGAGTTTGATTAGAATCATGAATAATTCATCAACGTATTTTTTCGACTAAAATGTTACTGCCATATAAATCCTTCGGGATTTCCACTGGTGATTTGTTTAGGTTTGCAGATAGTATTTTTAATACACGTGACTCGCAAAACCCACCTTGGCATCTGCCCGATCCAGCACCTGTCCTGCGTTTGACCCCATCTATCGAGCAAGGAGGTATCACATCGTTTATGCAATCGACGATTTCTCCTTCTGTTATGGTTTCACATCTACATATTACTTGGCCATATAAACTGTTTTGTTCTATGACTCTTCTCTTTTCGACGTCGGATAATTCTTTAAATCTTGTAACTTTACGGGTATCTATGTAGTTACTTTTCTTTTTTAATGTTATCCCACTGTTTGAAAGCATATCTTTCACGTAATGTCCGATTGCCACGGCAGAGGATAAGCCGGGACTTTTTATTCCTGCTACATCGAAAAATCCTTTGATTTCGGTTTCACAAATTATAAAATCATCCGAATCCGAAATAGCGCGGATTCCTGCAAAGTTTCTTATATTCTGTCCGAAGTCTATTCGGGGAATCGATATTCTTGCACTATCTTTTATATGTTCTAGCCGTTCACTCGTCACGGACAAATCATCTTTTTCTACCGGGACATTGTCAGGGCCGACGATTAAATTTCCATGGACAGTAGGTGTAACTAAAACTCCTTTTGTACCGGGCTTGGGCGTTTGAAAGATGATACTATTGGATTTATTTCCTTCTGATTTGTCCATCAAATAATATTGACCTGAGTGTGGTAATATATTAAATGAAGGTTTTGCAATCAAGTTATGTACCGTATCTGAATCATTTCCAGCCGCATTTATTATATTTTTTGCCGCGTACGTCTTGACTCCGCATGTAATCGCAAAATAATCATCCGAGCCATCTATTAAATTTTTCTTTATACTATCGACACGGTTGTTTAGGAACAGATCTGTATCATTGCGAACAGCCGTCTGTATCATTGCTAGGCAAAGTTCCCACGGACTTATAATGGAAGCTGTAGGTGCCCACAATGCTCCCATGGCTTTAGGGGAGATGTTTGGTTCCATATCTCGAAGCCTCGTAGCATCTATTATTTCTAGGTCAGGAACTCCATTTTTAACACCTCTATCATATAAAGTCTTTAAAGTCGCCATGTCATCTTCATTGAATGCGATAGTTAGACTTCCGATATTTTCACACAGAACGTCTAGTTTTTTACAAACCTCTTTTGTGAGAGGAACACTTTTTACATTTAGTTTTGCAATCAAAGTTCCGGGCTGGGGGTCATATCCGGAGTGGAGTATTGCGCTGTTTGCCTTAGTCGTTCCTGTGGCAACGTCGTTTTCTTTTTCGACTACAGCGATGGACACATCGTATTTTGATAATTCATATGCTATGGATGCCCCTACTACGCCGCAGCCAATTATTAGTACGTCGTACATAATTTATTCCTTTGTTATTTTTGAATTTATTTTAGTTCAGTTGGATAAGTGTGTGTTATAATAGTTTAAGAGAATACATGGTTTTTTCACCAATGCCGTCCCAGTAGCGATAGTATTCTATCAAAATTGCTCGTAAAAGGCAAGCATGTGAGACATAATCCGCATGGAACGCATACAGAACCCAATTGAATCAAACACTTAGAAAGGAGAAAAGATATTTATGGAAGATAGGCTTATCAAGTTTATAGAAGACAGCAGGGAAAGTATGAAAAGCGATTTATCAGAATTTATCGCCATACCGAGCGTTTCTACAAACTTGGAAGAAGTGAAGAATGCTTTGGATTTCATACTCGAAAAAGCCAAATCAAAAGGCTTTGCGGTAGATTCCGTGTTAAACAATCAAGTAGGCATTATAGAAATAGGGCAAGGTGAGGAAGTTGTTGGTATATTGGCTCACGTGGACGTTGTCGATGCAGGTGATTTAGACAAGTGGGAGACGCCACCTTTTGAAATGGTACCCAAAAACGGAAAATTATTTGGTCGAGGAACAATCGACGATAAGGGTGCTGTTGTTGCTAGTTTGTATGCCATGGAGGCCGTAAAAAATCTAGGGATCCCTTTTAAGAAAAAAATTCAGCTCATCTTGGGAACACAAGAAGAAGTGGAGTGGGTAGACATAGAAGAATATGTCGAGAAATTTAAACTTCCCGACTTCGGATTCACTCCCGACGGAGAATATCCTGTTTGCAGTATAGAAAAAGGACTGATTGGTGTAACTTTAGAATTTCCTATGGAAAGGAAAAAGGAACAAGAAAAAAACGAAATAATTTCTATTAGCGCGGGCACTTCCCAAAATGTTGTTCCTGGAAATTGCAAATTGGAGATGTCCAATGGTGAACCTTTTGTTTTCTCTGGAAAAACGACGCATGCATGTCAACCGGAAAAAGGTGAGAATGCAATCATTAAATGTGGACGAGAAATTTCGCTTATGAATTTGCACAATAACAACAGGAAACGTGTTTTGGAATGGATAATCAAATATTTTGAAGATGCTGAAGGTAGCGAACTAGGATTGCGAAGCGAGTCAGAGTACAAAAATGGAGATTTTGTCCATAGAAATATTTTTACTCCGACGAAGATTTGGGAAGAAGGAGACAGTCTTTTCGTATATATCGATATACGAACGAGACCCGAATTGAAAGAAGCAGAGGCGAGGCAAGTCTTAGATAGTAAGGCAAAAGAAATCGGGGGTAGAGTGAGTGATATCATGTTTAAGCCGGCAGTATATGTGAGCTCAAAGAGGCCATTTATCTCTTTATTGGCGGAAGCATATGAAGAGGCGAGCGGCTTGAAAAATGAGTGCACACTAGCATATGGTGGGTCATATGCAAAAGCGATGCCCAATATAGTATCTTGGGGACCAATATTTCCGGGAGAAGAAGACACGTGCCATGAAGAAAATGAATTTATTTATGAAGACAGTCTATTGATGAATGGCAAAATTTTTGCATTAGCATTGGGCAAAATGGTATTTTGTGATGAAATGCTAAAATAACGACTGTCTTTTGTAGCGTCTGATGTCGGATATCTTATTTTAGGATTTATTGTATAGCAAATGTATTATCAAAAATGGAGGCTGATATGAAATATGATTTCACAAGCATTGTTAGTAGGGAAAACACCGGCTCACTTAAAACTAATAAGGAGCTAGTAAAAGAGTTATTCGATTTAGAATACTATGAAGACACTGTATCTATGTGGATTGCGGACATGGATTTTGCATGTTCCCCTCATGTAGTTGATAGCATAAAGCGTCATGCGGACAGACTAATCTATGGATACACTGCCATGACAGATGATTATTATCGTAGTGTTATCGACTGGTACAGACGAAGATATTCCGTAGATATCGACAAGGAATGGATCGTCTATAGTAATGGAACTGTTCCTGCGTTGCGCAATGTGATAAATGCGTTTACAAATGTAGGTGATGAAGTCATAATACAGTCTCCAGTGTATTCGCATTTTGCCGATGAGGTATTGGATTTAAATAGAGTTGTGTCAGATAATGCATTGCTTAAAGATAGTGAAAACATATATTCCATTGATTTTGATGATTTTGAGGAACGTTGTAAGACCGCAAAACTATTTATACTTTGCAATCCGCATAACCCTGTAGGTAATATATGGAACGAGCAAGAAGTCCAAAGGCTGGTTGATATTGCTAACCTGTACGGAGTAATTATATTTTCTGATGAAGTTCACTCTGATATTATTAGGAGTGATAAATCATTTAGCTCTACATTAAGCATAAAAAACATAGAAAATATAATTGTAGGGACTACGACCAATAAGACATTTAATCTTGCGGGATTACAAGGCAGTAATTTGATAATACAAAATTCCGGTATGCGTGATAAATTAAATAAATACACGGGGATAATTTCGATCTCTCCATTTACGGTGGTAGCAACTATTGCGGCATATAATGAATCAGAGGAGTGGTTAGAAGAGCTTAGGGGTGTGTTGGATCAAAACTTGGAATATTTAGGCGATTTTATCGATAAGAATCTTCCAAAAGTCAAGTACAATATTCCCGAAGGGACATATCTTGCATGGCTAGATTTCAATGCTTATGGTCTCGACGAGGAGCTTCTACTTAAGAAAATTGCTGCCGATGCCCACGTTATCCTGGAAGCAGGAAGTATGTTTGGAGATAGTGGTAGGGGATTTATGCGAATAAATATAGCTTGTCCCCAGTCGGTATTGGAAGAGGCTTTGAATCGGATAGCTAGGATTGACTTTGAGAATTCTTAAGCATGTAAAAGTAATGTGAAAATAATGTGAAAACCTTGAGAATGTTTGACATTCTCATGTTTCTATGGTATTTTAATAAATAGAAATTTGTGTAAATCTTATGTGATAAGGATGGTTATGAATTCTATTTTGTTTTAAAATTAATGAGAGCTGTTGTATAATTGGGTGCAACAGCTTTTTTTAACAATCAATTAGTGATATTCAATCCGAATTAGAACCTAACCCCAATCGCAAATATTGGGTGTTTGCCCGCAAAATACCCGAAAATGAGCTCGAAAATAAAGGTAAATTCGAATACCTGATATGAAAAAACAAAAAAAATAAAAAAAATGACGAAAATGCTTGATTTTTTTAAAAAAGAGTAGTAGAATTATAAGTTGCAAAATACCGTGATTATATGGATGATAAGGAGAGTGTGCTATGCCAAAACCTATTCAAACTGGTAAAAGAACCCGTATGACATATTCGCAGATAGATGAAATATGCGAAATGCCTAATCTAATTAAAAATCAGATAGACTCATACGAGTGGTTTAAGCGAGAAGGAGTTAAAGAAGTATTTGAAGAAATTTCCCCAATTAAGGACTATACGGGAAATCATATGCTAGAGTTTTCAGACTATCATTTCGAAGATTTTACCAAATATAATCAAGACGAATGTAAGGAAAAAGAGAAAACATACGAAGCTGCCTTAAAGGTTAAGACCAGATTGATAAACAAAGAGACTGGAGAGATTATCCCTCAGGAGATTTCTTTGGGCATGTTCCCTATGATGACAGAAAATGGAACTTTTATCTATAATGGGGCGGAAAGAGTTGTTGTTTCTCAGTTAGTTAGATCTCCTAGTTCATACTATTACGTAACATATAATAAGTACAATAAGGCGCTGTTTTCTGGAGAAATCATACCGAACAGAGGAGCCTGGATAGAGTTTGAAACCGGGAAGATAGAAAATATTATAGTCAAGTTAGACAGGAAGAATAAATTTCCACTAACTACTTTTTTGCGTGCCTTGGGATTTGGCACGAATGAAGAAATATTTGAAACATTCGGCGAAGATTATAGAATATTGCAAACATTGCAAAAAGATGCAACAGCAGATTACGAAACAGCTATTAAAGAAGTATACAAAAAACTAAGACCGGGAGAACCCCCTTCTGTAGAGAAAGCTCAAGAAACACTAAAGAACCTACTATTTAATCCCAAAAGATACGATTTGGCAAAAGTAGGAAGGATGAAATTTAATAAAAAGCTTGGATTGGTAGATAGAATTACGAATGCAATAGCAATGGAAGATGTAATCGATCCTAATACGGGAGAATTTCTAATAGAAAAAGGCAATCTGATAGACAAGGCGCTTGCATCGCAAATTGAAAATGCTGGGGTCAAGAGTCTTTTGGTCATGAGTAAAGACGGAGAAGAAAATGAGACTCGTGTTATTGGTAACAACTTTGTAGATTTAGCCCCTTATGTTGACGAGGACATATCAGGATTAGATTTGCCAAAAAGAGTTTTCTACCCTATATTGATGGAAATAGTTTCTAATTCAAAGTCTATCGACGACCTAAAAGAGCAGTTGGTTAAGAATAAGAGCGAACTTTGTCCTAAGTATCTATTAATAGACGATCTCGTTGCATCGGTAAGTTATCTTCTTAACTTGGCCAATGGAATAGGTCGTACTGACGAGAAAGAT
The DNA here is from genome assembly GCA_964367585.1 of uncultured Oscillospiraceae bacterium. GTDB lineage: Bacteria > Bacillota > Clostridia > Peptostreptococcales > Anaerovoracaceae > CAYJGJ01. The sequence continues at coordinate 171,398 of CAYIYH010000001.1, read as the reverse complement.
CACTTTGGAAATAGAAGACTCAAGTCGGTAGGAGAACTGTTGCAAAACCAGTTCAGAACTGGTCTTGTAAGGATGGAAAAGCAAATCAAAGAAATGCTTTCGGTAGAAGATAGAGGGATTGCACCTAAAAAATTGATATTCTCATATCCATTGACATCCGTAATAAAAGAATTTTTTGGTAGTTCACAACTGTCTCAGTTCATGGATCAAACGAACCCACTTGCTGAGCTGACGAATAAAAGAAGGCTGTCTGCACTAGGCCCCGGCGGAGTATCGCGTGAGCGTGCAAGTGTAGAAGTTCGTGACGTACACCACTCTCACTATGGAAGAATGTGTCCGATTGAAACGCCTGAAGGACAAAATATCGGTCTGATAGGTTGTTTGACTACACATGCAGTAGTCGATGAATATGGATTTATAAAAACTCCATATAGGGTTGTAGACAAAGAAAATAACAGAGTAACTAATGAAATTCACTATTTGGCTGCGGACGAGGAAGAGCCGATGATTATTGCGCAAGCAAACGAACCACTAGATAGCGAAGGACACTTTATAAACCTAAAAATTGCAGCAAGAGGAGTAGGTGGAGAGATTTTACTTGTCCCACGTGCGCAGGTAGACTATATAGACGTATCACCTAAGCAGCTCGTTTCAGTCGCTGCTGCGATGATACCTTTCCTCGAAAACGACGATGCTAACCGTGCCCTTATGGGTTCTAACATGCAACGTCAAGCTGTTCCATTGCTGGTTTCTGAAGCTCCGATGGTTGGTACTGGTATGGAAAGTCGCGCCGCAAGAGATTCTGGTGTAACTGTTCAAGCCCGCAACGCCGGTGTGGTAGAGTATGTCGACGGGCAAAAAATAGTAATAAAGAGAAACGATAATGGAGAAATTGATCAGTACAACCTCTTGAAATTCAAGCGTTCAAATCAATCGACATGTGTAAATCAAAAGCCTATAGTATATAAAGGTGAGAATGTCGAAAAGGGTGAAATAATAGCCGACGGGTCGGCAACCGACATGGGAGAAATCGCTCTAGGTAAAAACTTGCTAGTAGGATTCATGGCGTGGGAAGGTTACAACTATGAGGATGCGATCATACTTAACGAAAAACTAGTAATGCAAGATACCTTGACTTCATTGCATATCGAAAAATATGAAACGAAGGCTCTTCAAACTAAACTAGGTTCTGAAGAAATCACCTCTGAAATCGTGGATATTTCGGAAGATAAGCTAAAAAATCTTGACCAAGATGGTATCATTAGAATTGGTGCGGAAGTAGAAGCTGAGAATATTTTGGTAGGAAAAGTAACTCCAAAAGCGCCTACGACGTTTGAATCTGAACATAACTTGCTATTCCGTATATTCGAGAACAAAGCGTTAGACTCAAGAAATACATCTCTTAAAGTTCCACACGGACAGTCTGGGATCGTTGTAGATGTAAAATCTTTCTCGCGTGAAAACGGAGATGAGTTGGATGCGAATGTACATAAAATAGTAAGATGTTCGGTCGCTTCGAAGAAGAAGATTAATGTCGGAGATAAGATGGCAGGAAGACACGGGAATAAAGGTGTTATTTCTTTGATTTTACCAGAATCAGACATGCCATTCATGGAAAATGGAGAAGCTTTGCAAGTATTGCTTAATCCTCTGGGCGTTCCATCTCGTATGAATGTTGGACAAGTATTGGAAGTCCATTTAGGTTTGGCGGCAAAAGAAAAAGGCTGGCATATAGTCACTCCTGTATTCGACGGTGCATCAGAAAAAGACATTATTGATATCCTAGACGAAACAGGATATCCTAAAACAGGTAAATTAACACTTAAAGACGGCCGTACGGGAGAAAAGTTCGATAACCCTGTAACCGTAGGGTACATGTATATGTTGAAATTGCACCACCTGGTAGATGACAAAATACATGCGAGAAGTGTAGGCCCATATTCATTGGTTACGCAACAACCGCTAGGTGGTAAAGCGCAATTCGGTGGACAAAGATTCGGAGAGATGGAAGTATGGGCACTTGAAGCCTATGGTGCAGCACATACTTTACAAGAATTACTCACGGTCAAATCCGACGATATCGTGGGAAGAGACAAGGCATTCGAATCGATTGTCAAAGGCAAAAATATCAATCAATCGGGAATGCCTGATTCTTTCAAAGTATTGATAAAAGAAATGCAAAGTCTCGCATTAGATGTAAAAGTATTGACGCACGACGACAGTGAAATAACTATCGATTATCCTCTCGACATGGAAAATGCTATCGTTTCTCCCGAGGAAGCAAGACGAAACATAGATAACGAAAGAAAATTAGAAGAAGAGGGAGTACTGATAGTTCAACATTACGAAGAAAAACCGGAAGAAGATGACCTTGAAAACGAATATGACGACGAAAATGGATTGAGTTCAATTTTTGACAAAGATGTTTTAGACGATGACGATTTTTTCATAGATAGTTTTGAAGAATAAACGTTGTTTGAAAAATGGTTAAGGAGGTAATTCCATTGAAAGAAAGAAACTATGATTCGAATAAAGTAGAATCAATACAAATAGGTATAGCGTCGCCAGAAGTCATCAAAGAATGGTCATATGGGGAAGTAAAAAGCGCTGACACAATAAATCATAAATCGTCTAAGCCAGAACAAGGTGGACTATTCTGTGAAAAAATATTTGGACCATCAAAAAACTGGGAATGTAGCTGTAGAAAGCTCAAGGGTAGCAGATTCAAAGGGCTAAAGTGTGAAGCCTGTGGTGTAGAAATCACAAAGTCAAAAGTAAGAAGAGAAAGAATGGGGCACATAGAATTGGCGACCCCAGTCTCTCACATTTGGTTCTTCAAGGGTTCGCCAAGCAGATTAGGCCTAGTGTTAGATTTGTCTGGACCTGTGTTAGAAAAAGTATTGTACTATGCTAGCTATATCGTTACTGATCCTGGCGATACGCCATTAAAATATAAGCAAATTTTGACAGAACAACAATATATAGAGGCAGAATCTGAGTATGGTAACCGTTTCAAGGCGGGAATGGGTGCCGAAGCTATCAGAGAAATACTCGAAAAAATAAATGTAGAAGAATCTGTAATAGAGCTGAGAGAACAAGTCAAAACTGCTATCAAATCAAAAAAATCTAGACTGATAAAGCGACTCGAAATCATGGAAGCATTTAGGGCTTCAGGTAATCGTCCGGAATGGATGATACTACAAACAATACCTGTAATACCTCCGGACTTGCGTCCTTTGGTTCAGCTGGACGGTGGACGTTTTGCGACGGCGGATCTGAATGATTTATACAGAAGACTAATCATCAGAAATAATAGATTAAAGAGACTAATAGAGATAAAAGCTGCCGACTTGATATGCAGAAACGAAAAAAGAATGATTCAAGAAGCGGTAGATTCACTCTTTGACAATGGTAGAAGAGGAAAACCTGTCACAGCACAAAATTCAAAAACTGAATTGAAATCACTTACCCATATGCTTAAAGGTAAACAAGGACGATTAAGACAAAACTTGTTAGGAAAGCGTGTTGACTATTCCGGACGTTCTGTAATAGTCGTAGGTCCTGATTTAAAATTCCACCAATGTGGATTGCCTAAGAAGATGGCACTTAAACTGTTCGATCCTTTTGTAATGAAAGAACTCTCTAAAATAGTAGACGACAAAAATGGAAAATCTGCTCGTAGGATGATAGAGCGAGAAGACGACGAAGTGTGGGATGTATTAGAAAAAGTAGTACAGGAGCATCCTGTATTACTAAACCGTGCCCCTACATTGCACAGACTCGGCATCCAAGCATTTGAGCCCGTATTAGTAGACGGCAAGGCGATAAAATTGCACCCACTGGTGTGTACGGCGTTTAATGCGGACTTCGACGGTGACCAAATGGCGGTGCACGTGCCACTGTCTGTTGAAGCACAAGCCGAAGCGCGTTTTCTAATGCTATCAACCAATAATATTTTGGCACCAAAAGATGGATATCCGATAACTACCCCTACACAAGACATGATCTTAGGTACGTATTATCTTACTCACAAAGGTAGCGATGACAGAAACACTCCTGCAGAAAAAGGAGACGGCAAAGTATTTTCAAACATTGACGAAATGCTTATGGCCTATCAAAATGGTACAGTCGGAATACATGCACTAGTAAAAGTAAGATGTTGTCTCGAGGGAGATACTCGAGGGAAATTAATAGAGTCTACCGTTGGAAGATTTATTTTCAACCAAGGAATGCCTCAGAATCTCGGATTTGTAGACAGAAATGTAGACCCTTATGCTCTTGAAATTGACTTCCTATGTGACAAAAAAGCCTTAGGCGTAGTAATCAACAAGTGTCACGCCATGTTCGGAAATGCGCGCACAGCTCAGATTTTGGACTACATCAAAGACATGGGATATAAATATGCAACCAAAGCCGCAATCACAATAAGTGTCAGCGACATGGAAATTCCGAGCCAGAAAGATTTAATCTTAGAAGGCGCAGAGAAAAAAGTAGATGAATATGAAAAGCTATATCGTATGGGACTTATGTCGAATGACGAAAGATATGAAAAAGTTGTAGACATTTGGAACAAAGCGACAGACGACGTTGCGGATGCGCTTATCGATGCGTTAGATCCGTTGAATAACTTATTTATTATGGCAGACTCTGGAGCGAGAGGTAGTAAAAACCAAATCAAACAAGTAGGTGGTATGAGAGGTCTGATGACGAACGCATCCGGTCGTATCGTAGAGGTTCCAATCAAATCAAACTTCCGTGAAGGACTATCCGTATTAGAATACTTCATATCGTCTAATGGTGCGAGAAAAGGTCTTATAGACACAGCACTAAGAACAGCAGATTCGGGGTATTTGACAAGAAGATTAGTAGATGTATCTCACAATATGATAGTAGGCGAAGTCGACTGTGGTTCTACCGAGGGTACCAAAATAAGAGCATTCGCAGACGGAAAACAGGTAATAGAGCCATTGCACCAAAGAATAATGGGAAGAATCTCTCTAGAAGACATCATCGATCCTGAGACTAAAGAAACAATAGTACGCAAAGGTGAAATGATAACTACAGAAGAGGCAGAACGAATAGAGAAAAAAGGCATAGAGGAAGTTACTATCAGATCTGCTATGGGATGTAAGTGTAAAGTTGGAATCTGTACGATGTGTTACGGTAAAGACTTAGCAACAGGTGAAATGGTAAACATAGGAGAACCTGTAGGAATCACTGCCGCTCAATCAATAGGTGAGCCAGGAACACAGTTAACGATGAGAACATTCCATACTGGTGGTGTAGCGGGTAGCGATATCACGCAAGGTTTGCCGAGAGTAGAGGAACTTTTCGAGGCAAGAACACCTAAAGGATTGGCGCAAATTTGTGAGGCAGAGGGTAAAGTCGTGTCTATCACCCCTAACCTTGACAATACTACCGAAATCATTATCGAGGGTGAAGAAACTATTACATACAATATCCCATACGGAGCAAAGATCGTTGTTTCCGAAGGCGATATCGTAAAGGCTGGGGACAACGTGACCGCAGGGCCACTAAGTCCTAACGACATATTGAGGATCAAAGGCGTAGAAGGCGTATACAACTACTTATTACGAGAAGTTCAACGTGTGTATAAGCAACAAGGGGTAGACATAAACGATAAACATATCGAGATAATCGTAAATCAAATGCTTTCTATGTACAAGGTTGTAGAATCTAATGATACAGAATTGTTACCGGAAGCACAATGCACTAAGACAGAGATAGACGAAGCCAATGAAATCGCTGTAGCAAATGGATTAGAACCTGCAACATACAAGAGATTATTGCTTCCAATCACGAAGAATGCATTGTCTAGCCACTCGTTCTTATCTGCTGCTTCTTTCCAAGAAACAACTAAGGTATTGACAGATGCAGCCATAAAAGGTAAAAAAGATAAACTACAAGGACTAAAAGAAAATGTAATCATCGGTAAACTTATTCCTGCAGGTACGGGATTAGGAAAATATAAATCTGTAGAAATCGACTACGGTGAATATACAGAAATGATGGAAGAAGCGGAAATTCAAAATGCAGCGAAAGAAGATGACGGGCTAAGAGGATATCAACATGAGCCGACTTACAATGCGCAAGCGCAGGATAAAAAACAGTTCGAATCCATATTTGTGTACGAGGATTCTTCCGAGAATAAGTTTGACGACGAATTCGAAGAAATAGGTGATGATTCCAAGGAATAGCTGACAATTAAAGCCGATTTCCGTCAATTTGTTGATAATTATTAATAATTGTTGACATTATTTGTAAAAGTGTGATAATATATCATGCTGAGATATTTGTTCTCGATATAACCATGGCACGCATCAAATCGCATAGGCGAGTTGACTGCGTTGCCTTGTTGTGTGCGTTCTTCACGTAGTAGCCGTAATTTAAGCGATTTGCTAATCTAGTCATCGCTAAGTAATCGACATGCTCAACCAGTAGATGCTATATCGAGTAGAATATATATATCTTATTAAGAAAGGAGAAATAAATGCCTACAATTAACCAATTAGTACGAGATGGACGAGTTTCATCAGAAAAGAAATCTACGGCACCTGCTTTGGGAAAAGGTTTTAACTCTTTGCGTAGAGAATTAACTAACACTAATTCACCACAAAAAAGAGGAGTATGCACATCTGTAAAGACTGTAACTCCAAAAAAGCCTAATTCAGCACTTAGAAAAGTTGCCAGAATACGTTTGACTAATGGAATCGAAGTTACAGCATATATCCCTGGGATTGGTCACAATCTTCAAGAACATAGTGTTGTCTTAATCAGAGGCGGGAGAGTAAAAGACCTTCCCGGCGTAAGATACCATATAGTTAGAGGAACTTTGGATACTGCAGGAGTATCGGACAGACAACAGTCAAGATCAAAATACGGTACTAAAAGAGCGAAGAAGTAGATAAAATCGGGAATTGGGCTCTTAATATAGATACATAGATATTTATATTTGAGGCTACTATAATGCAACATATTGTGATGTAGCCCTCAAAAATATATACAAAGATATTTAGATTTGAGTGCCGCGCCACCTTAAAATGTTTGATCTAATGGTCATAAATATATAATAAGGTGTCGAGTACCCCCGCGAAACTAAGTAGTGCGTAATTGCAGTACTACATTAGAGTAATCCGAGTAATCGGGTGAAGAAACGATGCAATTCAATAAATTAGACGATAATTTTAAGCAAGTAATTATTATTTAATTGCTGCATTAGGAGGGAAGAGAAGTGCCAAGAAAAGGTAATGTACCAAAAAGAGAAGTGCTTCCTGATCCGGTATACGGAAGTATAGTAGTAGCCAAACTCATCAACAGCATCATGCTTGATGGCAAAAAAGGTACTGCACAAGCTATCGTATATACTGCCTTTGATAAAATCAAAGAAGTAACTGGAGAGGAACCGCTAGAAATATTCGACAAGGCGATGAGTAACATCATGCCTGTATTGGAAGTTAAAGCACGTAGAGTTGGTGGTGCAAACTACCAAGTACCTATCGAAGTTCGCCCAGAAAGAAGACAAACGTTAGCGCTAAGATGGCTAACTAAGTTCACTAGAGCAAGAGGTGAGCGAACTATGGCTGACAGATTAGCAAAAGAATTGATAGATGCATCTAATAACGCAGGTGCTTCAGTTAAAAGAAAAGAAGATACTCACAAAATGGCAGAAGCGAACAAAGCGTTTGCACATTTTAGATGGTAATTGGAATTGTGTTCTTTTGCGATGCAAAGTACACTATCGGTTCGTATAATAAGTGCGAGCTAATAGAAGAAAGGAAAAAATATGGCTAGAGAGTTTTCATTAGAAAAGACTAGAAATATTGGTATAATGGCGCATATTGACGCCGGTAAGACCACGACCACAGAGAGAATTCTTTTTTACACAGGCAAAAGCCATAAGATAGGCGAGACTCATGATGGCGGAGCTGTTATGGATTGGATGGAACAAGAAAAAGAACGAGGAATAACCATAACGTCTGCCGCAACAACTGCCCAATGGAAAGAAAACAGAATTAACATAATAGACACGCCTGGACACGTGGATTTCACTGTTGAAGTAGAAAGATCACTAAAAGTTCTCGACGGAGCTGTTACTGTACTGTGTGCAAAAGGTGGTGTAGAGCCACAATCTGAAACTGTTTGGAGACAAGCGGAGAAATACGGTGTACCAAGAATGATATTTGTCAACAAGATGGATATCTTGGGTGCGGACTTTTTCCGAGTCGTTGGCATGGTTAAAGATAGATTAAAAGCGAATGCTGTTCCTATCCAATTGCCAATCGGAGTCGAAGATGGTTTCATCGGAATGGTAGACCTAATAGAAATGACAGCGGAAGTATACAAGGACGATCTTGGAAAAGATTTCGAAACTGTAGCTATCCCTGATGACATGAAGGATTTGGCGGCAGAATGGAGAGAAAAATTAGTAGAATCAGTTTCAGAACTTGATGAAGATTTGACTATGAAATTCTTAGAAGGCGAAGAGCCTACGAAAGAAGAGTTAAAAACTGTAATCAGACGTGAAACTATTTTAGGAAATATTATCCCTGTTCTTTGCGGATCTGCTTATAGAAACAAAGGTGTTCAAAGAATGCTAGATGCTGTAGTAGATTATATGCCTTCTCCAGTAGATATTCCAGCTATCAAGGGAGTATTGCCAGGTAAAGACGAAGAACAAGACGAGAGAAAAGCAAGCGATAGCGAGCCATTCTCTGCATTGGCTTTCAAAATCATGGCCGACCCATTCGTTGGAAAGCTTGCATTCTTTAGAGTTTACTCGGGTACGATAAACGCAGGATCGCACGTACTAAATTCTACAAAAGGTAAAAAAGAAAGAATCGGCAGAATCTTACAGATGCATGCCAACAAAAGAGAAGAAATCGATGTAGTATATGCAGGCGATATCGCAGCTGCAGTAGGATTAAAAGATACTACTACAGGCGACACACTATGCGATGAAAAAAATCAAATAATATTAGAATCTATGGAATTCCCAGATCCGGTAATAGAAATAGCTATAGAGCCAAGAACTAAAGCTGGACAAGAAAAAATGGGTATAGCACTTTCTAAGTTAGCAGAAGAAGATCCTACATTTAAGACTTATACTAACGAAGAAACTGGACAAACTATAATCGCAGGAATGGGAGAACTCCACCTTGAAATTATAGTAGACAGACTCCTTAGAGAATTCAAAGTAGAAGCTAATGTCGGTAAACCTCAAGTATCTTACAAAGAAACTATTACGTCTGATGCTGACGTAGACCACAAGTATGCTAAGCAATCCGGTGGTAGAGGTCAATACGGACACGTCAAAATCAAGGTGTACCCAAGAGAAGCCGGTGCAGGATTCGAATTCAAAAACTCAATCGTCGGTGGAGCTATTCCTAAAGAATATATACCGAAGATTGAAGAAGGTATCAAAGAATCTATGCAAGTCGGACCTTTGGCAGGATATCAAGTTGTCGATGTCGGCGTAGAACTTTATGATGGATCGTTCCATGAAGTTGACTCTTCTGAAATGGCCTTCAAAATTGCTGCATCTATGGCATTCAGAGAAGCTGTCAAAAAATCTAAACCAGTATTACTAGAACCTATCTTCAAAGTGGAAGTAACAGTTCCGGAAGAATATATGGGTGATGTAATAGGGGATATAAGTTCTAGAAGAGGTAGGATTGAAGGATCAGACATGAATAATGGTTCAGTTGCTGTAAGAGGCATGGTTCCATTGTCAGAAATGTTTGGATATGCAACAGACTTGCGTTCTAAGACTCAAGGCCGTGGAGTATATGTAATGCAATTCGATCACTTCGAAAAATTACCAGAAAGTATGCTAGAAAAAATTAAAAAATAAAATATAACGAAAGTTAGAATTTGGAGGAAATTAAAATGGCAAAACAAAAATTTGTGAGAAGTAAACCTCACGTTAACATCGGAACAATCGGTCACGTAGACCATGGTAAAACTACTCTTACAGCAGCGATCACTAAAACACTTTTCGAAAGATATGGTCTTGGACAAAAAGTTGACTTCGACATGATCGACAAAGCACCTGAAGAAAAGGAAAGAGGAATCACTATCTCTACAGCACACGTAGAGTACGAAACAAACAACAGACACTACGCTCACGTAGACTGCCCAGGCCATGCTGACTATGTAAAGAACATGATCACAGGAGCAGCACAAATGGACGGAGCAATCCTAGTATGTGCGGCAACAGATGGACCTATGCCTCAAACAAGAGAACATATCCTATTGTCTAGACAAGTAGGCGTGCCATACATCGTAGTATTCTTAAACAAATGCGATATGGTAGATGACGAAGAGTTACTAGACTTAGTAGAAATGGAAGTAAGAGAATTACTTGACGAATATGAATTCCCAGGAGATGATACACCAATCATCAGAGGATCAGCATTAAAAGCATTAGAAGATCCATCAGGTCCATGGGGAGACAAAATAATCGAACTATTTGAACAAGTAGATGAATACATCCCACAACCAAAAAGAGAAAATGACAAACCATTCATCATGCCAGTAGAAGACGTATTCTCAATCACAGGAAGAGGAACAGTAGCTACAGGAAGAGTAGAAAGAGGAATGCTACACGTAGGAGACGAAGTAGAACTAATCGGACTATCGGATGAAAGAAGAAAGATCGTTGTAACTGGAGTAGAAATGTTCAAGAAAGAACTAGACGAAGCAGAAACAGGAGACAACATCGGAGCATTGCTAAGAGGAATCCAAAGAGAAGAAATTCAAAGAGGACAAGTATTAGCAGCACCAGGAACAATCAATCCACATACAAAGTTCAAAGGCCAAGTATACGTACTTAAAAAAGAAGAAGGTGGAAGACATACTCCATTCTTTAATGGATACAGACCACAATTCTACTTCAGAACAACAGACGTAACAGGAGACTTAAGCTTACCAGCAGGAACAGAAATGTGTATGCCTGGAGATAATATCGTAATGGATATCGAACTAATCACACCGATTGCGATCGAAGAAGGTTTGAGATTTGCGATAAGAGAAGGCGGAAGAACAGTGGGTTCTGGAGTTGTTATCGAAATAGTTGAATAAGAACTATTTTGATAAAAACCGTCTCGAAGGGCTTAGTCTTTTGAGCCTGTAACGAAGTTTGATAATATCAAATAAGACAATAATAAAAAAGCCGAACACCGTGCTAGATGTATAATCTAACACGGTGTTCGGCTTTTTTAAATATAAACGGAAGTTCTAATGCCGTGGGGAGCATTTTTCGTAAGTAATTACTCCTCTCGTATTTCAAGTAATGAATAAGGTTGCGTTAATAAATCTATTTCCCGTATGTTGTCAAACCATTCATCTTCTACATAAAAATCATATGTGCCATCTTCCAGTTCTACTAGATAAGAATTATCACTGTTAATATCGATATAGTCATCGGGATAAAAATCCTCAGCATAAAATGCAGGTTGGAATTTGATTATAGTAGATGCTAGAAAAAGAGTGATAAGGCCTGCATATATTAAGTATATAGGTCTTTTTTTAATTTGATCATTTAAGATGATTTTAAATCTCTGTTCGACCACCGACTCCTTGCTTGTGCTCGCAAAATAGGAGTATGCAGAATTTGCTGTTGCATAGTTATTTTTTTGTGTGAAATTGTACTTTACTATTTTTAATATGGTTTCTAAGTATTCATTCTTTTCATTTTGAGTCATTATCTTCGTTACGTTAGTGTCACATCGAACTTCAAGTATATAATCTAAGTTCTTTTTGAAAATGTGTATAAAAGGATTCCACCAAAATACAATGCAAAGCGTATAAACGAAAATCTTAATCCATGAATCCTTATTTATAAAGTGTGTCAATTCGTGCGAAAAAATATTATGTAATTCCTTTTCGCTAAGATCGAGTTTCGGGAGTATTATTGTTGGCTTGAAAAATCCCATTATCATGGGTGTAGAAATTGCATTCGAACTTAGAATTCTAACAGAGTATTTAGTCTTATATTTCACGCTTACAGCGTTTAAAATGTCGAGAATATTCTTGTCATGTATAGTTTCAAAAGAGTTAAAACGTTTGTGACTTCGTATAGCCAAGATCACATGCTTTACTAAAAAACAAGATGATCCTATTACCCATACGGTGAGTAATATATCCAGTATAGTTAGAATTGCACCGCTGTTAAAAATGATAAGAGGATTAGTAAAAAACAAAACTATAGAGGCATATATTACATCTGATTCAATATTAATTGTAAAAGGCAAATCAAAAACAAAAAGTATTCGTAATATGCATATGCTAGCCAAGAATATAAGAGGCGTGATTGTAAAGTTCTTAATAAAATTAGTATTACTCTTCAGAAAATATATAGCTATTATGAAAATGTTACACCATAGTATTGCGGATATTACAGAGTATTCTGTCACGAGTGGATTTACTTGGTCGTATATAAAATCGTCGTACACAGAGTCACCGTACGCAAATGGGTTATACATATAATCATGATGCATAAGAAACCTCACTATCAATTATTCATTTTCTTCTTTTTGGATAAGCTGTTGTAGTCTATCTAAAGTTGCGGAATCAATTTTTTCGTCAGCAAATAATGCGGACATAAAATTGAGAACTGCTTTTTCTTGATTCTTTTTGTAAGTGCTACCGGTCTTAAATTGCATGACTTGATATTCACCCTCTGTTATTTTCGCCTTATAAGTTCTGCCGAAGTTTTTGTTGGTCTTTACAAAACCGTCGACAGTGATTGCTTCCTTCTCAAGAAGCTTATTAATTAAAATGTGTATCGTACTGTCCTTCCACGAGCGATTCACTGATAATTCCATAATCTCTGTGCGAGATAAAGCTCTATCTTCACTCCATAGTACATTCATAACTTCGAGTTCATGCTTGCTCAAAACAAATGGTTTCTTTTTCATAACAAATTTTGCCTCCTGATATAAATCTTAAAAGTCTACGTAGAAACATATTGCTTCTAACTGTTATATTATATATCATACACTAAGTAGAAATCAAATAGTAATAAGGAAAAATATAATACTATTTTATTATTATATTCTATATAACTGTATCGCAAAATAATTAAATAATTATATGAAAATGAAATATATCTTGACAAATATATTTTTTCTGTAGTAGAATGGAGATAAGGAAGATCAAGCAAAGACAAGAAAGGATTAATTTAGTGTGAATAGATATAAAAAATTACATATTTTCAACGTTAGTATTCTATTGATTATTTCAGTATTTATTGCATTAACAGATGTGACAGGAGGTAAATATTTTGTTATGTTACTTATTCCTGTAGCTATTTGCGTGTTGATAAAGTATGGAATTTTAAATAGATATAGAGAAAAAATATCAAATATAAATGTGTTACTTACAGCAGTTATCCTTTTGCTTACAACAATTCCATATGCATTAGTTTATAATTATTTATGGTATAGAATTGTTACTTTTATAATTTCAGTTTACAGTATCGTGCTTATTTTTATAACTTTGAAAGAAAAAAATAAAAATAAACACGAAATAAAATAACTTCACCTTGACTATTGCTTCAATTTAAGAAAAGTGTAGATGTGAGATTTGTAACGCCGATCGAATTACTAAAAATATATGTAACAAGGACTTTAATATATAGAATAATGTTTTAAGAGGTGTAAAAATGAAAAAAAAGATTATTATAATTATCGGAATTATATTATTAGTGATTACAATACTTTGTTTTACGTTATATACGATATTTGTAAAGACGTATAGTCAAGAGATTGTTGCGAGATACTTGACTGATGATTATTATGAATATACACCAATCGTATTGTTAGACAGTGGGGAAGTATATGTACCATACTCTCATACGTCGCTAGAGTGGCAAAACACTAATTCCTATGAAGATCTTGGGATGTTAGGTCCGCATAATGAAAGCCAACTTGGTGATATTATATTTATGGTTGGAATGTTGCACTATGATAAATCGGATGAAGACATGAGAGAATTAGCAGTTTATGATGATTTAGCACAGTCATATTTAAAAAGTGAGGATTACACATCTGCTCTTATTTTAGAGGTAATGGATGATTTTGATGAGTTTGAGATAGTAACAAATGACTCCTCTGGTGAACTTGGTAACGCAACTGAGCCTGAGGTAGAACTACCAACGATAGAAAAAGAATTATTAGAGGAATCAATTCATGAATTTAGTAATAATGAAGTGAAATTGTCAGATGTCAAAGTAGCAGATGAAGTATACTATATTTATGGAAAAAGGAAGAGCGATCCAGAAATCGACCGTACAGAACCCGGATATTTACCCGAATATATCTATGGATATGTGGCGACAATTTTGGAATTTGAAGGAAAATATTATTTTAGCAATTATGATAATTTAATAGAAGATGAGTCGTTAATAGATAGGGGAGATAAACTTGAATGAGAAAAATATGGTTTAATTATATAAATGAGACAGAACTTATAGAAAAGTATTTTAATAATCGCTATTCTAAAAGAGGACTTGAAGTCAACAGGATTGGATGGCTGAAAGCTCATTTTACAGAAATAAATTTCGCAAATAGCGACGAAGCCGTAATTGATGTGATAAATGTAATGGATTTAAAATCAGATGGTAAAGAACGAATCAAATTATTAATTGAATCTGAAGCAGCCGTCATTTTGGTAAATAACTCTGATTATATAGTTGTTAAAATTCCTAGTATAGACTTATTAGAACGATTTAAAGAAAAAGTAAAAGAGATTCGCAAAGAATACAGCAGGAAATATATTAAGTTTCTTAAAATAGCAGTTAATTATCTGGCAGTAATATTACTGTGCATAATACTTACTGGTGGTAACCCAAGTGTGCCCCCTGTTATATCAGTCGATATAACTTTTGGAATCATAGTCGCTATAGCATTAGTTGCTATTGTTTTTTGCAAATATGTAGAATATTATAAAACTAAAAAGGAAATAATAAGTACTTTTGATGTGTTCAAATTTGAAAAGATGATGAATGCCAGAGTATTATTTAGAATTTTAGGTAGTATTACATTCTTTATTTGCTTTTCGATTATTTCAAACTATATTAAGATTATGCTATTGAGATAAGGTGGTATTCGTATATAGGAATCCCTTATTAACTTTTTGCGTGTTTAACAATAATAATGTAAATAGTAATTCCCTATATGGAGCTACATTTTTGGAAGTTGATGAGAAATACTGTTTTTGCAATGATGGCAATATAATAGAATATGAATCATTAATAGTATATAATGAATGAACACAGTAGATAATAAACTGTAATTATTTGAAAGAGGAATGGTATGAAAAAAGTTGAAAAGGAAATTCTAAGTGGCGCACTCTTTGCATGGGTAATTGCAGGGACTACAATGCGTGTGTTATACCAGGGGCAATCAAGTGGCTTTATTTTGAATTACCATGTTCAAGACCTCGTTTATGTTTTTATCTATTTCACAATCGTAAAGTTGGTAAATTCAAGACTTACTAGCAAAGTGTTTACTAAAAAACAGTGGATATATATAGAAATTGTGACACAAGTAAGTTTGTTCCTTAGTGTGGGAGTTGGATTCAATTACTACGGAACCGCAGTGCTATTTATGGTTGCTTCATTTTTTGCATATTTAGGAATGATAAGCAAATATGAAAGTGAGAGGGATAATCAAGGTGGTCAATAAAAATCAAAATAAGAAAAGATAAGGTCGTTTTTTCATCTCCCTTAGTTTCGGCAATGATTCTATCTATGGTGTTTACTAGTTCTGTATGATATTCAAGCTTAGGGTTTCTGATATAAGAAAGCAGTTCTGATAACTCCTCACATAATTCAGATTTATCACCCTTCGTATTTAACAGTATTGTATATGCTTCTTCTAATTTCAAGTGTAAATTGCGCTTTACATAAATCTTCATGTTCCATTACTTCATTAAACATGAAATCGTCTTTGAATTCTAATCTTTCTATTTCTTTTTTTATATTCATATGCATGCCTCCGAAAAAAATGGCTAAGTGACTGTTGAGTATGAATAGTATAATGAATACAAAGACTAAAGCAACATAGGAACTAATTTATATTCAATGTTTGGCATTTTTATGTTAAAATTAGATGGATAAGAAAAGGGAGGGATGAAATTATGAAAAAGATAACTTTGATTATTATGATTGCACTATTAGGAGTATCTTCAATTCTTATGGGATGCGTGGATAATGGTGGTGATATATTGAACTCCACTGAAGCCGACACTTCACAAAGTAATATGCAAGAAGAAATAGAACTAGATTATGAGATAGATCTTGAATCAGATTACTATGCCATGTACCCCGAAGATTTATATGAGATTGCTGATTTGGTTATTTCCGCTAAGTATTTGAAAAATGTTGAAACGTATGTTACTGATTATGGAAGAATTGCCAGTATAGCAGAATTTGAGATCAACAATATTTTTAAAGGACAATTTGAGCCTGAGACAATCCATGTTCAATACTATGGCGGAAGTGTATCAATAGAGGAGTATATGAAAAATCAACCTGGTGGTACGGCAGAAAAACTAGGAGTCGATAAATTGACTGCTGAGGAAATGAAAGGTAAAACTGTTGGTTACTTTAAAACTCCGACGACAGTAAATGCGATAACAGGTTCAAATTATCTCTGTTATTTATCATATGATGAAAATATGGATACATATATAGTAATGGCAGATGCACATGGCATGAGAATGGCGAATGAAAACAATGAGTTTTTCTCTCCAATCTCGCAGGAATATGAGGCAATCGAAGGTATTAAATAGTAATTTTCTAAAGCTAATTTAAAAATAGCGTAACATCATTAAGTTGTTACGCTATTTTTTATAATATATCGCTTTTTTCGATACTTATATTGTCATTATTTCTTCAATTTCTTTTTTGTCTTTTTTCAGCATTGCAGCAACTTCTTCTACGGATAGAGTTTTGAGAAGTTGAGTAATGATTTTTTTCTCTTCCATTGTTCTGCCGATGTCGATTCCCCTGGATATACCTGCCTGCATAGCTGTTTCTAATTTATCTATGTCTTTTGCACTTACTAACATGAATTCCTCCTCCGTTTCTTTCGCCCCCTTAGTTTCAATTACGATTTCATCTATGGTGGTTACTAATTCAGTGTGGTACTTATGTTTTGGGTCTCTGATATAAGAGAGTAGTTCTGATAACTCATCGCTTAATCCAGATTTATCCCCCTTTGTATTTAGTAGTATTGTATATGCTTCTTCACCCAATTTCAAGTTAAAATTATGTTTTTCTGTCATTTCGAAGTGGTAAAATAATGTAACTTTATGATGATGTTAAATATAACTGTATGCATATATTATTAATAAATTATATATAAATAAAATATTAATTGACAGCAAAAATTGTTGTGTGGTAAAATGTGTTTATTAATAAGAGACGTTTTAAAAAAGTATTGGAGCAAAAAAATGAAAAAATGGTTTACCTTTATTAATGAGAGAGAACTCATAGAAAAGTATTTTAATATTCAATACTTTGAAAACGAACTCGAACTAAATGATATTGGGTTTTTTAAAGCGCATTTTGCAGAAGTAGACATTAAAGAAGGTGATGAATCCGTAATAGAAGTGTTAGATGTTTCTGATTTGAATTACGATTTCAAAGAGAGAATAATATCGCTAATTAAAACAGAATCACGCATCTTATTGGCAGAAACATCAAATTATATAGTTGTAAAATGCGCAAATGAAGAAACGACAATACAGCTTAGAGGAGAAATTAGCCGAACTAGAGAGGAATATAGTAAAAGCTATTTGAAATATATGAAAATAGCATTCGATTATCTGGGTGTTATTATTCTATGTTTTATTATAATATATAATCTCTTTATAGCGGAACCGATAATAACAATAGGCGAGATTGCTGTATTGTCAATCATATTATTACTATTTGCAATAGTTGCTATTGGCGTACATGCGAAATACTCTAAAATTAAAAAGGAAATAATTGACGTTTTCGATTTGTGTAAATTTGAAAAAATGATGCGCTCAAGAGCTTTTTTTAAGATGTTTGCATTCGTGTATTTTATCCCTGTTTGGGTTTTCTTAGTGTTTTCTTAGATTTTATTTTCCTTTTACTATCTTTCGGATACAAAAGGCAATAATTCTGCCGATGTTGTTTTCTAGTTACATATGAAGATAAAAAACTTTCTTTTGCATTCGATTTTTTATTAATATATAATGCTATAGGAGAATATTGCGGAGGTATGATTAATGAAAAATTATGTTGGAACAAGTATTAGTGCGAATCTTTTTCGTGGACTGGAATCGGTAGGAGGTAAGATAACTTTTGATGAAGTAGGATTAACTTTCAAATCACATTTAATTAATGTCCAAAGAGGGGAAACACGCATTGAGTATTCGCAAATTAGTACAATTAATAAGAGGAATACACTTGGTATCGTACCTAATGGCATGTCAGTAATTACAAAAAATAATATCAAATATGATTTTGTTATTAATTCCAGAGAAAAGGTTATTGAGTTTCTATTTAGTAGATTATGAGTATGTCTTATATAAAAGACAATTTTTGGAGTAGTGTTTAAGAATACAAATTACTAATAAGCAAACACAGTTTTCCAAAAAAAATCATTAAGGGGTAAATATGAATCAAACAATCTCACATATCGCTCAAAAAGTAGAAAGAGAATTAAAAGAATCCCAAATCTGTGAAGTGGAAGGATTGAGAGTCGAAAAACTCATGCAAAGGATGGAACAAAAACAGCTAACAATAGCGGTACTTGGGCAATTTAAGCGTGGAAAAAGTTCCGTGATGAATGTTGTTCTGGGGGAAAATGTTTTACCTGTAGGGATTGTTCCTATCACTTCTGTAGTAACAAGTGTGAGATATGGTGAAAAAAGAGCAGAGGTAGTATTTAATAATGGTAGAAACGATACAGTCGATATTGATACGTTGCACACGTACATCAGCGAGCAAAAAAACAAGAACAACAAGCTAGGAGTTAGCCATGTAGATATTTATATGCAAAATAGTTTTTTGAAGCAGGGTATTACATTAGTTGATACGCCAGGGGTCGGTTCATATCACGTACATAATACGGAAACTGCGTATGCATTCATGAAGGAAAGCGATGCAGTAATTTTTTTGCTGTCGGTAGATAGCCCAATCAATCAAATCGAAATAGATTTTTTGAAGAGTGCCAAAGAAAATGCCTCCAAATTCTATTTTGCCGTAAACAAGGTTGATATTATCGACGAGTCAGAGCTAAAAGAATATATGGAATACTGTACAGATCTCCTAAAAGAAATAATGGAAAACGACAAGTTTTCGATATTTGCTGTGAGTGCAAAGACTCAAGCTGGCATAGATGATATGATAAATAAAATAAATGAGGATATGGCGCTAGAAGTCGATGGCATATTGGAAAACTCTATGCGAATAAAGTTAATGGATATTATTAAAGATTCTATTGCGCATTTGAACTTGAATTTTAAGGTGTTAAACATGCCGTGGCCTGAACTAACGAAAAAGTTTGATGAATTGAATAAATATATAACAGAAGTAAAGAATCATAGTGAAGAGCTTTTGAATAATAGTGACGAGCAAATAAATTTTCTTGCTGAAATCAATGAGTATAAAATAGGAATTGCAAAAAAAATACACGAATTGTTTAATATGGAATATCCGTGTCCTATTAACCCTATAGACGACATGTTGAAAACAAAAGACCAAAGAAAAACTTTTAGAGATGATGTCGATTCACTATGCCATAATATAGAGCAAACACTGAAAAGTGCGGTGATGTACAAAGAAGAAAATGCGTACACCGTAGTACGGCATATTAATAAAATTAATAAATTGACGAGAAGTCTGCGGACCACATATAACTTACTGAAAATCGACGAACCTCTACAGTAATTTTTATGACAATAATCGCAGAGCGCCGTGATAAATTAAATTATGATTCTACGCAGCAATTACAATACTTCGTAGAATTTTTTTAGTGCAGTACGTTCCCATTTATGGTATAATAGTATGTACTTGCGTACGCAGGCATTCGAATAACTTAGTATTTGGAATATTCCGCCTCGCTTGTTGGGCGAAGAAAGAGAGGACTAATATATGGAAAAATCAAAAGTATTTTTTACAACTTTTAAGACTGAGGTAGGAGTGAGCTTACTGAAAAAACTTAATAAGCTTATAACAGCGGCAGGGATTGATAATATAGACTATGAAGATAAATTTACTGCTATCAAAATGCACTTTGGCGAAGTCGGTAACCTAGCATATCTAAGACCAAATTATGCGAAAGTAGTAGTCGATTTTGTTAAAGAAAAAGGTGGACTTCCTTTTTTGACAGATTGCAATACACTTTATGTAGGCGGTAGAAAACATGCGCTGGAGCACATAGATACTGCATATTTGAATGGATTTTCTCCATTTTCGACTGGATGTAATATTATAATTGGAGATGGATTAAAAGGCACAGATGAAGTGTTAATACCTGTTCCACATGGTGAGCATGTAAAAGAGGCAAAAATCGGACGTGCTGTTATGGATGCGGATATCTTTATTTCGCTTACTCACTTCAAGGGCCATGAGTCGACAGGTTTTGGCGGAACGATTAAAAACATCGGAATGGGATGTGGATCAAGACCTGGAAAAAAAGAACAACACAGTGCAAGCAAGCCTATGATTATAGGAAAAAAATGTATTATGTGCAAAAAGTGCCTAAAAGAATGTGCTCATGATGGGATCGAAATGACTGCCTCCAGTGCGCAAATTGTAGATAGCAAATGTGTTGGATGTGGTCGTTGTATAGCAGTATGTCCAAAAGATGCAATAGTGGCACGATGGGATGAGTCTAGCGATATAATTAATAAGAAAATGGCAGAGTACACTTGGGCAGTGTTAAATGGACGTCCACATTTCCACATTTCTCTTGTAATGGACGTATCGCCTTATTGCGATTGCCACGGCGAAAATGATCTTCCAATAGTTCCCGATGTCGGTATGTTCGCATCATTTGATCCTGTCGCATTAGACATGGCTTGTGCGGAAGCTGTTAATAGACAAGAACCAATTAAGGAAAGCTTGCTTGGATTGCAAGCGAAATGTGATTGTGGAAGCTGTGAATCTGAAGTCGATCACTTTAAGGCTATGCATCCAGACACAAACTGGGGAGTATGTCTAGAACATTGCGAAAAACTCGGTATCGGTACAAGACAGTACGAGTTAATTACAGTTTAGTGAATTTTTGAGTGTGGCTTATTCGCCACAAAATACAATGTTGTGGCTTAATTGCAATGTAGTAATCTGCGAATTAATTCGTAGAATTTGGTGTCATTAATGAAAAACGAAAATCCTATAATAGTAGTAGATAATCTCATATTTGAATATGTAAGGGACGAAGAAGAAGTCGAAGTATCAGTAAGAGCTGTAGACGGCGTCTCTTTTGATGTGCAAAAGGGAAGTTTTACTGCTATTATAGGAAAAAACGGATCGGGTAAATCTACGATTGCGAAAAATTTTAATGGACTACTTCTTCCCACGGAAGGAGTCGTTTATATAAAAGGCATGAACACTAAGGAAGAGAATTTTATTTGGGATATTAGGGAAACAGCCGGAATGGTATTTCAAAACCCCGACAATCAGCTAGTTTCTTCAATTGTAGAAGATGACGTTGCTTTTGGACCCGAGAATTTGGGGCTCCCTAGACAAGAGATACGAGAACGTGTAGAGTTTGCCCTCGAGTCAGTAGATATGACAAAGCACAAAAATAAGTCTCCTCACTTGCTTTCGGGCGGTCAAAAACAGCGTATTGCCATAGCCGGGGTTGTTGCGATGAAGCCTGATTGCATTATCTTTGATGAACCGACAGCGATGTTAGACCCTAAGGGAAGAGACGAAATAATGGCAATTATACAAGAATTGCACGCAGAGGGTATTACTGTCGTCTTGATTACACATTTTATGGAAGAAACAATAGATGCAGACAGGATAATTGTTGTCGATGAGGGGAAAATAGTACTACAAGGGACGCCTGAAGAAGTCTTTGAGAATTATGAAATTATCAAAAAACTAAGTCTTGACGTGCCACTCGCGGTGAATATAGCACGCAATCTCAGAAACAAGGGAATTGATGTCCCATTTGTAGTTAAAACAGAGGAATTAATAGATTATATATGGCAATACAAGTAAGAAACCTTTCACACGTATATTCAAAAGGGCTGCCTTTTGAAACAGAGGCGCTCCAAAATATCAGCTTCGATATATATGATAATGAGTTAATTGGAATAATCGGTCACACGGGATCCGGAAAATCTACGCTCTTGCAAATATTAGACGGTCTTTTGAAACCTACTTCTGGCAGTGTAAAAGTAGGTGGAGAAGAGATTACAGACAAAACTGACCAAGCGAGGAGTATTCGAAAAAAGATAGGCCTCGTGTTTCAGTATCCTGAATACCAACTGTTCGAACAAACAGTTGCGTTGGACGTAGCATTCGGACCGAAAAACTTAAAATTAGAAAAACAGGAAATAGATGCCCGTGTCAAAGCTGCAATAGAACTTGTCGGCTTAGATTACGAGGCGATAAAGGATAGATCTCCATTTGAGCTGTCTGGCGGGCAAAAGAGAAGAGTTGCAATTGCTGGAGTTATAGCGATGAAACCTCAGGTGTTGATACTAGACGAGCCGACAGCTGGATTAGACCCAAAATCTCACAGTGATATACTGGAAATGATTCAAAAAATTCACGCAGCAGAAAAAAATATAACCATATTCGTGTCGCACAACATGAAAGACATTGCACAGATTTCAGACAGAGTAATGGTGATTGATTCGGGAAAACAGATTTTGATGGATACACCCCAAAACGTATTTGCACAAAGAGATAGATTAAAAGGCGTTGGCTTATCTGTTCCCCCAGCGGTGGACTTGATGTATATGTTGCGCGAAAAAGGAATTGATATAAATACGAATGTTCTTTCGGAAGAGGAAGCAACAGACGCGATATACGAGTATTTGGTGAGGAAATAGATGATTAGAGATATCACTTTAGGACAATACTACCCTTCTACATCTCCAATACATAAATTAGATGCTAGACTAAAAATAGTTGCTACAATAGCATTTATTTTGATATTTTTTATGGTGAAGAATTTTGTTGGATTTGCTGTGTCCGCTGTAGTTCTTGCAATACTAGTAAAACTGTCTACCGTTCCAATAAAATTTATAATGAGGGGACTTAAACCCATACTGTTTATAATGACTTTAACTTTTTGTCTAAACATGTTTATGATAGACGGAGAAATCCTCTTGCAAATTGGGTTCTTGAAAGTAACAAAAGAGGGCCTATACATGGCGTTCTTTATGCTAGTAAGGCTAATATTATTGATTATTACTTCATCGCTACTTACGTTATGTACTAAACCGATTACATTGACTGACGGAATAGAAAGATTGTTGAAGCCCCTTAGTTATATAAAAGTGCCTAGCCATGAGATTGCAATGATGATGTCTATTGCACTTCGGTTCATTCCAACTTTGCTAGAAGAGATGGATAAAATCATGAAAGCTCAAAAGTCTAGGGGTGCGGATTTTGAAACAGGTGGAATTTTGAAGCGTGCCAAAAGTCTAGTACCTATATTGGTTCCATTATTTGTGAGCGCATTTAGAATTGCGCAAGACTTGGCAATGGCGATGGAGTCACGGTGTTACAGAGGTGGGAAAAATAGAACTAGATTCCATGAAATGAAACTCGGTGGTAGGGACTTCATAGCATTAGTGATATTGATAATATTTGGCGCTGCGATAATAAGCACGAATTACTTGATTTGACAACAACAGTATTATGCAATTTTATAGTATGCAAAATGATAGAGTAAAGTAAAAATAGAAGGGGGGATTTATTTGACCATAATGAGGTTGAATAAAACTAATTATGAAAAAAGTCAACTTTTCGGCAGTGTCTATTGTGTTTATCGTTTTAGCCGTGGCAAGTATTGCATTTGGAGTTATCTCAAACAATGTTGAATTTCACTCCGCTAATATGGAATACATCGATGGGAATATAAAATCTGTGATGGGTTTGATTTCCAGCGTTACTTTGTTATCGTTTGCGATATCTGCAATTCCAGGGGATGGCGGCATGCCTATTGCCAATCAGCTGGTCGAAATGGATATCTATTTTGCAATTATTTTATGCGGACTTTATTTAGAAAAATATTTATTAATTTTACTGGGGTATTTATCTTACTATATAATTATTCCAGTATCATCTTTAGTTGGAGTTTTTTTGAAAAAATACAGAAGATTGGCTTACAAGGGGATAGCAATGGGAGTAATCTTAGCGCTAGTCATTCCTACTAGTATATTTGCTTCGAAACTCATAGAGGATATCTATGATGAATCAACAGAGCAAAGAATAGAAGAAATAAATAATATAGGTGGTATTATTGATAATTCTGAGAATGAAGGTAAGAAAGCCAATGAAAATAATGAAAACAGTGATTTCTGGGAAGATCCTTGGGGATGGGTTGAGAATACAAAAGATGATTTTACAAATGCAGTATCTGGGACGTTTACAGATACATTAGATAAAGCAAAAAATGTGTTGAGTAAGACAATAGAAACAATTGCAGTATTAATTATTACAAGCTGTATCATACCGATTGCTGTTTATATTGTATTAAATATGATAGTAAAATACATTTTCAATTTTGACTTTGTCGCAAGCAATTCAGCAAAAGTACATTCAAGGATAAAAGCTGTAAAGCCGTTTAAGGTAAAAGCTGAAAAGATTGAGTAGAATGAGAAGAATGAGAACAAAAAATATTACCTATGCCGCAATAATTGCGGCAATATATGCATTGCTTACTATGTTTGTGGCACCTGCATTCAGCTATGGTGTGTTGCAAGTTAGAATTGCAGAAGCACTCACAATACTACCGATGTTTACAAAAGCAGCACTCCCTGGATTATTTTTGGGATGTTTTGTTGCGAATTTGTTAAGTCCGGCTGGGATTGTAGACGCTGTGTTTGGCAGTTTAGCTACTCTGGCGGCGGCATTTTTGAGTCATAAGTTGAAAAATAACAAATGGCTTGTTCCATTGCCACCGGTGATTGTAAATGCTGTAGTAGTGGGGGCATTGCTGTTTTATTATTACGGAGTAGAATATTCTTTACTATTATGTATGGCTTGGGTTGGGCTTGGTCAACTGATAGCATGTTATGGACTTGGAATGCCACTCATTAAGTTAATCGAGCACAATATAAAAAGCGGGCGAATTAAAAGTGATATGCTCAAATAAAAAATATTTGATAAAATGAAAAATATTTAGTATAATAATATTGTCAAGGGGGTGTACCGGTTTCGACAGGGGTGTGGAAGCAATATAAGCGAGTCGTAGATTGCTCAGCTACGTAAAAAGAGCACGTTAAATATAAACGCTAAAAATAGAACAAACTTCGCATTAGCTGCTTAGTCAGCTGCGTGTCCGATTCAGTTTCTCCGTAGGCTGAAACCCGGGCATCGACTATACGGAAAAACTCTAGGAGAGTTCTCGGTATCCTAGAGGAGCAACGAGATAGTGGATTCTCTACCCTGCTAATAGGGGATTGAAAAAACGAAACACCAAAATATTAGCTACACTCGTAGAAAATGCTGTGAAAATGCTTTTGGACAGGAGTTCGACTCTCCTCATCTCCACCAGTGTGACGCTGAACCTAATTAGTTTGGGTTCAGCGTCTTTTTTTATTATTCCCATGTACATTAAAGTTATGAAAGCTTTTTCGACTGGTATTTACAAGCAACGGCGTTAAAAAAGCTAACCTTGAAGAAAACCGAGAAATCGGGGGGGAGTTAATCAACAAGTTTGCCGCCCCTGCTCTTTTTAATACTTGAACTTTAATATAAAACATGATATATTTTTTGACAGTTATTATAAATAAAAGAATTGTTGTTCATCTAGTGGTTGGAGGTTTTTATTTTGAATATTTTAACAAAAACAAAATGGGTGATTTTATCTGCCTTTGTGCTATTTGCGGCGGTTTTCTCGTTATCTCCAGCAGTAGAAGCGACGACGTCGGTACCAGATGGTCTTTATAGTGTACAAGTTATGTCGACGAACGATCCTATGGATAATTCAAAAACAATACCAGTTTATATGCAGATCAGAATTGATGGAGCTAATGTGGTTTTGGGTGCTGGGCAATACAGTATCGGGCCAAGTGGAAGTGGCACGCAATTTCAGTCTTGCCTTAGAACGACATATACTGTCCCAGACCCACTT
This sequence comes from uncultured Oscillospiraceae bacterium, assembly GCA_964367585.1. Classification (GTDB taxonomy): domain Bacteria; phylum Bacillota; class Clostridia; order Peptostreptococcales; family Anaerovoracaceae; genus CAYJGJ01. The sequence goes on along the minus strand of CAYIYH010000001.1, from coordinate 145,074 downwards.
AATCCAGATTCGTTCTTTGCCTATTCGGGTACGTTCGATATTAATGAAATGTATAACATGTTTAAACGATCAGTGATATTAGATTCAAGTGGCAATACTGTCACAGGCACATTCCCCGATGTGATAACCGAAATCTCACACGGTGCGTTTGAGAATTGGACATCGTTAACAACAGTGATCGTTCCAAGCTCTGTTGAAGTGATAGGTAGCAATGCTTTTTTCGGAAGTAGCGTTACAACAGTTGATTTAAGCCAAGCGACAAATCTAACAGATATAAATAGTAGTACGTTTCAAGGTTGTACTAATCTTCAATCGATAGATCTTAGCAACACAAATATCACAACATTACATAGCCAGAACTTTGATGGTTGTACAACTTTAAGCTCTGTTAAACTGCCGGACACTCTTACCACGATTGATTATTTAGCTTTTAATAATACATCCAGCTTAACACAACTGACGATACCTCCTAATGTTACCGAAATTGATGAGAAGGCTTTTGAGGATCCTTCAGTTTCACCCAAAACCAAGACTATTAAATTTGCCCGGAATTTTAACAGCAGTTTCTATGATATGGCTATAAACAACAAGACATATGTTAAACTGTTGTTCCCTGCTGGAAACCCGACTTGGGAAAACAGCGCCTCGGTTCAAGCGCTTATTGCATCGGGCAATGCAGCGTCGTATATTACTACCCCACCTGTCGATGTTTTCGATCCGCCAGAAAGAACAAACAATGTAAGCGGAACTTATAGTGCTTTTTCAGAAGAGGAGCAGGAGGTAAATTCTGGAATTGAAGATACGCCACAGACAGAAGCACCTACATCAAGCTCCGAGGCAATCGATACTGTGCAAGAGCAAGATGAAGGACAATCAGGAAATTTAATGGTAATAGTTATTGCCATTTTGATAATTGCCTGTATTGGCGGTGCATTAATCTTCTTTAGGGTTAAAAAAAATAAGTAATAGCTTAGTTTTTAATTTTATAAATGGTAGGGGTTCTAAACGGTGAAACCTTTCCACCAGCGTGACGCTGGACACAATTTTGCGCTCTAGGAAATCCCTAGGGCGTGATTTTTTTCGCGGAGGTAGAGCTTCCAAATAGGTTGCTACAGCCACATTAAAAGAGAACTGTTGATGTTCAACAGTTCTTTTTTTTACAAAGAAACTTCCTCCCTGAATTTATTGTAATGTTTATTTTATTGACTTCTTGATAAAAAGTGATAAAATAATATATGAGAGAGTTTAATTTATTCTTGGCGATTCAACTTCTAGTTTTATTAATCATTTCTATTAGTTAGTTTGTTAATGTTTCACAAACTAAACTTATTTGTAAGAGGGGTGTAATCTATGAAGATGAAAAAAGTTATAAGTAAAGTAATCGCAATTTCTACCTTAACTGCATTCTTGTCGATTATGTCGTTAGTCACTACAGTAGATACCTATACAGCGCTTGGAGAAAACGAAAGCACATATTTTAATGATGTCATTTTGGATTTTAGTGAGCCGATAAGAGTAGGATATTATTCAACTTTTGATGATATGATTGTTGACATTGACAGTCTTAATAATAAAGGTTACGGCTATGAAATATTTGAAAAAATCTCTGAATATAGTGGTTTAGAATTTGAATTTGTACCAATTGCCGACAGCATGATTGAGTCTGTACAAAGTGGCTATGTTGATGTAGGCGGTTTTAACACTAAAAATGATGAAAGAAGCGAAAAGGTTCTTTATTCCGAAAATCCGTATAGCAAAACATATATTGCGCTTATGTCCGAGGATATGAGTATTACATATGCAGATGTTAACGCTATAAATGGCAAAACCGTAGCTGTTTATGATGAAAACATCGGTGTTGAAAATCTTAATGCCTTTTGTGAACTCAATAACATTTCTGTCGAATACATCTACGGTGAAACCGAAACATATATGGAACAACAAGCGGATTTATATATAGCTTACTCCGAAGACCCAACATCAAACGATTTGAACAATATATTAAATCTTGGTGTTCACAATCTGTATTTAATCTCTAGTTTTGAAAATGCTGAAATTATGGAAGTTATAGATGCTTATTTCTTGGATATTATCTATACAGAGGGCAATATTTTCATGGAACTTGAGGAAAAATATCTTTCGGAAAATATTGAAGTAACTCATCGTGGACTTACACAAGGAGAGATTGACGTGTTAAGGCAAAGACCACTTGAAGTCGGTTACGTAACGGGTTTCTCACCAATTTCATATACCAATGAACAAGGGCAACCTGATGGTGCCATGGTGGACATATTAAATATGTATGCTGAGCAGTACAGATTTGACGTAAATTATCACCCTTACAGCCTTGATGACCCACAAGAATTATATGAAGATTATGATATATTACTTACCTTGTATGGTAGCGGCAACCACGAGTATGACAGTTATGTTCCAACAGAAACATTTCATGAAATTCCAATGTATGCAATAATAAATAACGAACAACTAGATACAACTGCACTACAGGAAATAATAGAAAAGTCGCCTAAAATCGGAACGCTCCCATACCAGACTATTGATTTTGACGCATTTCTTGCAGTTAATTCGGAAGTTGATTTTGTTTTTCACACCGATTGGCACAATTTGCTCGATGCTTTAGCCGCCGGGAATGTAGATATGATTTTTTGCACACAAAGTGCAGTTACATATACTGAAATATACTTCGATGGTATGAATATGTCCACGGTACACACGGATACTGTTGCCCCAATGCGGCTTTTTGTAAACCAAGATATTGCTGGCGAATATATCCCGATATTCAATGTGGTGATAGACCGTTTTTCAGAGTTAATGTATACATCAATAATTGAAACTAATTCCAACGAAGCTTTACCTGCCCCAGAGACTGGTTTTTGGGAATTTTTCAAGGCTAATTGGTATTATGTTATGTTAGCTCTTTTCATCACTATCACGGGATTTATTTCACTTTATTATAAGGGACAAATCGAAAAGAAAGAAGCCCTACTCCAATCGTATAACACAGACCCTATGACTGGTTTAATGACAATAAATAAGTTTAGAGTGACTGCGGAAGAGAAGATTAAGAAATCACAACCTGGTGAATATGAGATGATTTCCTTCGATATTGATATGTTTAAGACAATTAACACACACTTTAGCGCTGAAAGAGGTACAACTGTTATCATAGCGATAGCGAACGCATTAAAGAAAGCATTTGAGGGAACAGACACTATTATATGCAGAAGAATGGCAGATCAATTTTTATTATTACGGCGTATTAACGAGAGAGATACAATGCGTCAGATATATCAAACTGATATTTTACCTGCCATTGAGGATAACATGAATGATAAGTATAACGTATCGCTCTCTTTCGGTAGTGTGATTATTGATGATATTAAGGCAAAAATAACAGCACTTATGGGATACGCTGACAATGCGAGGCTGGAGGGCAAGTCCCAACACAAAACTACTTTTATTACCTTTGATGATACTATGCGTAAGAAGTACGAAAATAGAATTAATGTCACGTTTAGAATGGAGCAGGCGCTCAATGATCATGAATTTGTCGTTGAGTATCAACCTAAGATTGACTTTAATACATTAACTATTGGTGGGGCGGAAGCACTTGTGCGTTGGACACCAAGGCTTGGAGAAAGAATATATCCCGACGAATTTATTCCTGTTTTTGAAGAAAACGGATTTATTTCATATTTAGATTTGTTTGTGTTGGAAGAAGTTTGCAAATGCATAAAGTTTAATTGCCATAATATGCGTATACCGTGTATTTCGGTAAACCTATCAACACACACAGTGCTTTCTAAGAATATCGTACACCGTGTATCGGATATTTTATCATTATATAATATCACCAAAGATATGATAGAGCTTGAAATCACCGAAAGTGCAGTTGAAGCAAATACAGAGCAGTTTCTTTCAACTATTAAGCAATTCAAAAATCTCGGATTTGCAATATCTATTGACGACTTCGGTGCGGGAGTATCTTCGCTTAATAGATTGTCGTCTATCGAAGCGGACATATTAAAGCTTGATAAGTCGTTTTTCGACCTTAAAGACCAAGGAGGAAATAGCACTATTGTAGTTACGGATGTCATCAATATGGCGAAACACCTTAATATGAAAGTAGTTGCAGAAGGCGTAGAAACCGCCCCACAAGCATTATGGCTACAAAGCATCGGATGTGACTATGCACAAGGATATTATTTTGCCAAACCTATGGATGTGGAAGATTTTAAAGCATTGCTTATAGAGGAAAAGCAGTATAGTATAAAGTTATTATAACTTGTTTTAGATGAAGTTCCTAAGTTTGCCTATTTGAAATTTACAAAAACTCCAAATAATTTTCCTCCACCATATGTCCTGCTGATGTTTGGGGGGCAGTCCCCCCTTAAACATCAGCTTTTTTATTCTCGAATAAAATGTAAATACAGGGCTTTACGGGAAAACTTGCTGAATTAGAAAAAGAAACATACAACATCACGAAAACTAATAAAATACTTCATTATTCGTTTACATCTATATTGTTATGTGATACAATCATTTTAATATCCATAATTATTAGGAGGAGATATTATGAAAAAAATAGTTTCAATTATGTTAATTGCGATACTTGTTTCTTTAAGCTTAACATCGTGTGGTCCAAAATATACATCACAAGTGCCTCTAGATACTTTATTGGTTGGAACCCAAGAGATGAGCGGAGATTTTATCAACGGATATGGAAACAATGCTTATGATCAATCGATAAAAACCCTTACTGGCGGTTATATGGGCACATATGAATTCACTCCTGATGGTGAAATTGCACTTAATGACGTTGTTGTAAAAGAGGTTGAGACTTCGACTGACGGTGATGGAAATAAAACATATAAGTTTACACTTCATGATGATATATTCTGGAATAATGGTGATCCTATAACTGCGGAAGACTACGTGGCATCAGTCCTTTGGTATTCTTCACCGGAATGGACAGAAGCAGGATCTTCATCTGTTGGGAATGATACACTTGTGGGTTATGAGCAATATAAAGGTGGTGAAACAGATGCCTTTAGCGGTGCTTCACTTATAAGCGATAGTGAATTTTCACTGACTATATCAGCTGAAAATTTACCATACTATTGGGAAACTGTTCATGTCATGGTATCTCCAATACATTCTGACACATACCTTCAGAACGCTGAAATCACAAGCGATGCAAATGGTACTGCTATTTCATTTACAGAGGGCGATCTTCTTTCAAACTGCGTAAGAATTGCAGAAAATGAGAGATATGCACCGACTGTAACTTGTGGCCCTTACAGCTTTGTTTCGTTTGAAAATCAAACAGTAACTTTGGAACTAAATGAATATTTTAAAGGTGATTTAAACGGCGATAAACCTGAGTTCAAATATGTTGTTCAACAAGCTGTTCCTATCGAAACTGATGTCGAATGGGTAATCAGTGGACAGGTAGATATTGTCGAAGGAGTTGTAGAGGGAGAAAAGATAGAAGCTGTTAAAACTGCGGAAACTGCAACTTATAATTCATATCTTCGTGCAGGATATGGATATCTAGCTATGATGTGTGACGAAGGTCCGACTGCCGATGTCAATGTAAGATGGGCGCTTGCTTCATTGATTGATAGAAATGCTGTAGTAGATTATGTACTTTCAGGGTATGGTAATACTGTCGACGCAGAGTATGGAATAGGGCAGTGGATGTACGTTGAGGCCGGAGCTGATTTGCAAGAAGAAATTAAACCTATTTCGTTTAATATAGAAACTGCAAATGAATATCTTGATGACACTGAGTGGGTTTATGAGCAAGATGGAACTACTTCGTTTGATAGTGCTAAAGCATCAGAGGATGGTAGCTATCTTCGATACAATTCTGCGGGAGAACCTCTAACTATTAACCATTTAGGTCAAGACAACGTATTGACAGATATAATCGAAATACAGTATTCTGCGAATGCACCGCTCGCTGGAGTTGATTTTAACCTTGAAAAAGGCGAGTGGAATGCGGTTTTAACGAACTACTACAGTGCATTTAATCTTGGGGATAAACGTTTTTACAATACATTTAACCTTGCTACAAACTTCTCATCTGTTTTTGACAGATACTATACATGGCATTCAGATTTTCTTGGAACAAGCAATAATAAACCTCAGTTAAGCGACGAAATCCTAGACGAACTTATTGTCGAAATGCGTTCGACAGATCCTGATGACAAAGAAGGATACCTTGACGCTTGGCTTGCTTACCAAGTAAGATTCAATGAGATTATGGCGCAAGTTCCTCTATATTCAAACGAATATTATGACATGGCACATGTCTTTGTTGATAATTTAGATACAACATCTTACGCAGGATACGAAAACATTATTTGCCAAATAAGCAAGACTGAAAAATAGTATAACCATGGCATGTAATTGCGTTATCCTTAGCCTTGATTTAAATAAATACCCCCCCTCTATATAAATTATTATTTAGAGGGGTTATTTATCATTTTACTACCGTACGTTTTTTCTTTATATGCGCACATGGCAGATTTATATTAGCGTTGCCATCATAAATGAGAAGGTGATATTTTGATTAGATACTTAATAAAAAGAATTCTAATTATTATTCCGGTTGCTTTTTTGGTATCGGTAATAATTTTTGCAACTGTCAAAATTATGCCGGGAGATCCTGTTGCTCTTATGTTGCCTCCTGATTTGCCGCCCGACCAGTATGAGTTGTCTTATCAAGCAATGCATGAGAAGCTAGGGCTTGATGAAGATATAGTAACTCAGTACTTTGCGTGGATAAGTGGCATTTTTAGCGGTGACTTCGGGTATTCAAATATAGAAAATCAACCTGTTTCAGAGGTTATCGAAGAGCCTATGAGAAACACACTGATATTAAATATGGGTGTTAATTTTCTTTACCTTCTTATCGCTTTACCAGTTGGAATAAGATGTGCGACAAAACGCCTGTCTCCGTTTGATAACGGGTGGCAGGTTTTCTCGCTTATCACATATTCAATACCTTCATTCTTTATCGCTATCATTCTCATATATTTCTTTTCAATTACACTTGGTTGGTTGCCTCTTGGGGGAATGCCAAACACAGCGCTATTGAGTGGTGCGGGTCTCGTAATAGAATGGATTCGTATCCTTATACTTCCAACCATCACTCTCACTATTGTAAGCCTTGCCGGCGCAATAAAATATATTCGAAATGCAATGATAGATGCTATAAGTCAGGACTATATTAGAACGGCAAGGGCAAAAGGGTTATCCGAGAAAGTCGTTATCTACTGTCATGCGTTGCGAAACGCAATGATACCGGTTTCATATATAATTATTGGAACTCTTTTTTCTCTATTTGCAGGCTCCGCTATAATAGAAAGCGTATTCGGCTACAACGGTATCGGTAAACTAATTATCGAGGCTGTTTTAAACCGAGACAATCAATTAGTTGCAACGCTGAATCTTTTTTATGCACTTCTTTCTCTACTAGCGGTGATTATTGCTGATATTGTTTACGCAGCCGTTGATCCTCGCATTAAGCTTAAGTGATAGAGGTGTTTGGATGAAAAAACGTAGTGATGAACGCATGAAAAAAATACCATCTCTGATTAGTAAACTTGGCGGTAAATCAAGTGAAGAATCCACTGAGTATATTGATACTCCGTTTGGGACAATTGTAAAAAGAGTGCTTAGAAACAAACTCGCTATCATTGGGATTGTTGGATTTATAGCTGTTTTCACATTGTCTTTTTTAGGTTCTGCTTTTATCCCTTTAAATGAAAATTATACTGAGTTAAGTCATGCGAATATCCGTCCGGGGATTAACTACTTAAACTACCCCAAAGAACTTCTGCAAGAGGATATCGCGAAAATATCTTCGGGCATATCTTTTTCTGCTGCCATTACTGAATCTAGAGAGTTTTATATATGGGGAACAGAGCCAAACAAAAATCAGGCAAATGTTTCTACATATATTTTTGACGTGCCTCAGGAAGTTTTGGATGCCGAGATAGTGGAAATAGCATGTGGCGGTAATCATATATTTGCGGCTGATAGTGACGGCAAATTTTATAGTTTCGGAGATAACTCGAATAGGCAGACAGAAATACCCTTAAATGTTATCAGTGCTTTTTCAAAAGATGGAGTCGAGATAGCGAAGGTTTCTGCCATGTCACAATACACAGCGTTACTTTCAACGGAGGGAGAGCTATTTATATGGGGTAATATTAATGCTACAAATACATTTCTTATTTCCTCAGAAATTAATGGCAGGATCGTTGATTTTGCGGCAGCAGATAATAATATAGCCTTGCTACTTGACGATAATACCGTGAAAGTTATCGGTGATCAGGGGACAGAATTCGCCTTGCAAATTCCAAGCGAACTTGCTCTGGGCGAAGTAGATATTGTCGATATCGAGGCTAGTAATAGAAATGTTTTAGTGCTCGATAGTGCAGGAAATATTTATAGTTGGGGTAGTGCGGGAGATTCTCTGACGACTATACCCGAGATAGATTTTGAGGTTGCATCGATAGCGGCAGGATATAGAAACCTTTTCGTAGTTGGAAGCGATGGGCAAGTTGTTGGATGGGGAAATAACGATTTAAACCAACTCGATTTTGAATTTTCCTCAGGCATGACTACTCTTTATGCCGATTATTTTCAATTTTATGCAATAGATGAAACTGGTGAAATCAACTCATTTGGAAACGATGGATACTTATTCGGTACTGATCAATATGGACGAGACATATTCGCAAGAATAGTACATGGGGGCAGGGTATCTCTTACGGTAGGCGCGGTCGCAGTACTAATCTCAACTGTTATTGCTCTTTTTGTAGGCATTATCTCCGGATATTTTGGTGGAATAATAGACCAAATTTTAATGCGAATTACAGATGTGTTTTCGGCTATTCCGTTTTTCCCTATAGCGATAACTTTATCGTATGCAGTAGGACAATTTTTAAACGAATCACAGCGTCTGTATATGATAATGGCAATACTTGGTTTCCTCGGGTGGATGTCTCTTGCAAGGCTCATACGTGCGCAAATTCTACTTGAGAGGGAGCGTGATTTTGTGCTTGCGGCAAAAGCCCTCGGCTTACGTAACAAAACAATTATGTTGCGTCATATCTTTCCGAGTATATTAAACATCGTAATTGTGAATGTAACACTTGGATATGCTTCATCGTTACTTTCTGAGGCTGCGCTATCTTTTATCGGGTTTGGCGTGGCAGAACCTACACCTACTTACGGTAATATGCTAAACAGTGCACAGGATATAGCGGTAATAGAATTTTACTGGTGGCGATGGGTTATTCCTGCCTTGTTCGTAATAGTTGCGGCATTATCTGTTAATCTTATAGGTGACACTATAAGAGAAGCGACAGATCCACGTGCGGAAGATTAGTCGGTGGATTTATGAATATATTAGAAATAAAAAACTTACATACATATTTTGAAACCAGAAGTGGGACTATAAAGGCTGTGAATGGCGTTTCTCTATCGATAGAAGCGGGGAAGACGCTCGCTGTTATAGGTGAATCGGGCTCAGGAAAGAGTCAAACTGCGATGAGTGTTTTACGGCTTTTTGAAAAGAACCAAAAAATAGTGAGCGGCGAGATAATCTTTGGGGGGCGTGATATCAGTTGCCTTTCTGACAGTGAGCTTCGTGCAATACGTGGAAATGAAATTTCAATGATATTCCAGGAACCGATGACTAGTCTCAATCCTGTTTATACAGTCGAAAAGCAGATAGCTGAAAGTCTTATGTTGCACCGTGGTATTTCAAAGGAAGAAGCAAAGAAGGTTGTTATAGAACTCCTAAAGTCGGTTAAGATTTCAAATCCTACCGATACTGCGAAAAGATATCCTCATCAGCTATCCGGTGGTATGCGCCAACGCGTAATGATTGCTATTGCGCTTTGTTGTGAACCGAAACTGATTATCGCCGATGAACCAACTACGGCGCTTGATGTTACTATCCAGGCGCAGATTTTGGAGCTTTTTGTCGAGCTTTCTAAAGAGCGAAGCACTTCAATAATGTTTATCACTCACGATCTATCGGTTGTTCGACAAATTGCAGATGAAGTGGCAGTACTTTACTGTGGGCAGCTTGTAGAACAGGCATCTGCAGATACTATTTTTTCAAACAGTAGGTTTTCTCATCCATATACAAAAGCACTGTTAATGAGTATTCCTAGACTCCATGGAAAAAAAGAAAGTCGGCTGTCAGCGATAAAGGGGACTGTTCCGCATCCTTTAAACCTTCCTGATGGGTGTAAATTTGCACCACGTTGTGATTTTGCGAATGAGCGATGTAAAAATGAAGAGCCGCCTATCGTCGAAGTTTGCGAAAACCACAAAATCCGCTGTTTTTATCCTGATATTAAGAGGTATGAAGATGGTTGAAAAGAAGATATTGATAAGCGTACGTGACTTAGTAAAACGATTTCACCTCAAGAAGAGCCTTGATTTTTTGAGCAAGCAAAAGTATCTATATGCTGTTGACGGCATTACTATTGATATATATGAAAATGAAACTTTGGGACTTGTTGGTGAATCCGGATGCGGCAAATCGACTCTAGGTAGAACGATACTCAATTTATACGAAAAAACTTCGGGTGAAGTATTGTACAATGATATTTCGCTTTCCTCGCTTAAATCGGAGGAGATGCGCAAGTTGCGTCAAGAACTTCAGATAGTTTTCCAAGACCCTTATTCTTCATTGAATCCGAAACTAACAGTTGGGCAGATGATTTCTGAGGGCGTATTGGCACATGGAATTTATAAAAAAAATGATAAGGACCTCGAAGAATATATTATAGAAATTATGGAAAGCTGCGGGCTGCAAAAATTTATGTTGCACAGATACCCACATCAATTTTCAGGTGGACAGCGCCAAAGGATATGTATCGCTCGCGCGCTTGCGCTTAAGCCTAAATTTATTGTTTTGGATGAAAGTGTATCGACTCTCGATGTATCTATACAGTCGCAAATTATTAATCTATTGCTCGACCTTAAAGAAAAAAACAATCTGACGTATCTTTTCATATCACATGATTTAAGTGTCGTAAGGTTTATTTCAGATAGAATTGCAGTTATGTATCTCGGTAAGATAGTCGAGATTGCGAAAACATCAGATATTTTTTCGAATCCTCTTCATCCGTATACAAAGGCACTGCTCGAGGCAATACCGGATGTAGATGTAAAAAAAGAAATATCGGCACCGATTAAAGGAGATATTCAAACGGAGATGATAACATCAAGTGGGTGTAAGTTTCACCCTAGATGTCCACATTCAACAGAGATTTGCGAAAGTGAATCACCGAAGTTAAGAGAGAATAAACCGGAACATTTTGTTGCCTGTCACCATCCGAATTAATAGTTGAGAAGAAAGCCAACCCATGGTATTCACCGCCTGTAATCGTGTGCGTTGATTCTTGGGAGCCGAGGAAACCTGTTTTGTTTAAAAAATTGAAACCGAATTTATTTAAAGAAAAAAGCCAAGAAGAGCTCAATAAGCATTACGATTCGCTTGATCTCGAAAAAAATGACTTGTTAGCCATGATAATTGCTGCATTTATTACATTTTTGCCGATACTGATTGTAGTGGTAATTGTGATTATACTTGTGGCAAACCTGTTTATTTAATAAAGATGTAAGGAAATTTACTTATGAAGTTTAAAGATTTTCAATATAAAAGGCCTGATTATAGCAAGTTGCACGAGTTTATGGACGATGCAATTGAAAAAATGAAGCTTGCAAAAAATGCAGACGAGCAGTTTGCAATCTTCGAAAATGTAGAAGAAGTCTATGATGATTTGGATACCGACGCAAATCTTGCGAGAATTCGGTATTTTTTAGATACTTCGAATGAATATTACAAAGAAGAATACAAATATATATCACGTGAATCCGGGGCTTTTAATGAAAAATATAATGGTATTTCAAAGATTATTTTAGAGAGTGAATTTTCAGATGAACTCGTAGAAAAAATTGGCTACGTAACTGTAAAAAATATTGAAATATCAAATGAAATCTCCTCACCCGATATTATTGAGGATTTAAAGGAAGAGAAATCTTTGGTGCTTGAATATAACAGCTTATTGTCGCGTTTAACTGTAACCTTCGATAATAAAGATATGCCTCTTTCAATGCTCGTTCCGTATAAAGAGAGTATCGACAGAGATATTCGGAAAGTCGCTTTTATAGCCGAGGGAGAGTGCTATAATTCGAATAAAAAACAGTTAGATGAAATATTCGATAAACTTGTGAAGAACAGAACAAGACAAGCCAATAAGTTGGGTTTTGATAATTATGTTGAACTCGGTTACAAGAAAATGAGACGTAACTGCTATGATAATAGCGATATTGCCGTGTTTAAGTCAGAAGTTTTAGAGAATATCGTTCCTATAACGAATAAGTTAGCAAAAAGCCGAAAAGAGAGACTTAATCTCGATAGTTTTTATTTATATGATCAAAATTTGCCATTTAAAGATGGTGCTGCAAAACTTCAAATCAAAGGCGATGAGTTAATGCAATCGTTTAAGAGGATGTTTGAAGAAATGTCTCCGAAAACAGCGGACTTCATAAAAATAATGACAGATTATGAGCTTTTCGATTTATATCCCAAAAAGTCGAAACTGCCAGGAGGCTTCTGTAGCTTCTTCCCGAGATATAACTCTCCATTTGTCTTTGTGAACTTAAACGGTACAGCAACTGATGTGTATCTATTAACCCACGAATTTGGGCATGCGCTTGCGAGGCATATATCGCTTAAAAAAGAAAAAAAGCAGTATGCAAGTCAATCAATGGAGATTTCAGAATTACATTCTATGACTATGGAATATCTTGCAACTCCTTGGTACAATCTTTTTTTTGGTGATGATGAAAAGAAATACTCATTGTCGCATGCGGAGGATGCACTTTTTCTAATTGCATATGCATGTCAAGTCGACGAGTTTCAAGAAAGAATATATAAAAATCCGAACATGTCGCCTAAAAAAAGAGATGACCTTTGGTTAGAGCTTGAAAAAATATATCGTCCACATGTCGATAATTCAGATTTGCCATTTTACAGCGAGGGAGCAGGATGGCAGAGACAAGTCCATATTTATAAATCTCCATTTTATTATATCGAGTATGCTATAGCTGAAATTGTAGCATTCCAGATTTTTTCTATGTTCTTAGTTGATAAAGAAAAAGCATTTGATTGTTATTTCAATCTGCTATATCAAGGTAGTGACAAAACATTTGTTGACCTTATTGATACAATAGGATTGAAGTCTCCACTAAAAGCGGGGACAATAAAAGAAACCGCAAGTGATATATTTGCCTGGATACTATCTCTATATTCCAATTAAATCGATCAATAAATAATCAATAGTCCACGTACCAAGGACGAATAGAACGATAAATAATCTCTCCAAATTATATTTTGTATAACGTAGAGATTATTTGTTTTTTATGCTAGAATATAAATGATTGATTTATAAGGAAGGCAATAATGAAAGAAACACTTGATAGAATTATTGAAAACGAATTGCTTTTTGCTAAGTTGGCATCGACTCAATTTGTAAAAAATGAAGAAGTGTCACGCAAAGATGTAAAATCATATTTGTCAAAGCGCAATATTGAAATTCGAAACGTAATAGATGAAACTAATTCTTTAATTGATGAGGTTATTACGCCTTTTTTTAGTAATCCTACTGAAATAAGTGAAAAGCATGCGAAGGAGATTGAGGAGTTTGCCGAGAAACTTTCGGGATATCGCGAAAGTGTAGATACCGGTCTTTGCTATCAAGTTCGTGATGCACTTGTAAAATATGCGGAGCATATAGGCGATGATGCGATGTATATTAGGAATATGTTTTATAAAGGACTTGCGCTGTTTTATCTTGATGGGGTTTTGTTTAAGGCTGAGATGTCTGATTGTTATGATAATGTTATTGCATTTAGTGACCGATATGAGGGACTCGATAGGGAATCCCGAAATCTCATAGCTAGAGCCTATGGTAATTCATATATCAGTGTTGCTAATGCGGACATTAATGAGATTTTTAGTAGGTACGACAAAGCTTTAGAATTTTGGAATAATACAGTGAAGAGGGTTGATCCCGATTTTCCTCTAAAAGCATATTACCAAAATTTACATGAAAACCTATGCTCATCGACATTAACTGCATTAAGGTCTGAGAGGAGCCTAACGGTTAAAGATGAATATAAAAAGCGTTTGTTAGAATCAGCAACTGTTCTTTACGAAGCTAATCGATTAGATGAACTTGTTGAAACTAATGATTACACGTCGGTCCAAGTCAAGAATATTTACTATTATTATGCCGCAAAATTCCACAATGACCTAATAAGTAGCGAGGAGTTGCTTGATAAATTATATGAAATCCATACGCAGACAGACGATGACTTTGGTTATGACGAGCAATATAAAAAACTCCATGTAGGAAGTTTATTTTTGGTTTACTTGCATCTATACACACCGGAAAGTGTTTCAAAAGAAGATGAAAAACGGCTAACAAAAGAAATAGAAGATGGTGTATTTAGTTATATTGAAAATATGCCAGATAATATGGCAGGCTCGCGAGTTTCAACAATGCTTTCACATTTTGCGATAGGAAGTTATAATGTTTTTGATGATTTAACATATTTAAAACTATTGTTAAAATTAACGGTTTTCAGACATGTTCCTACATTTGTACACTCTGTAATGGTGGCTAAAGTTGCCTGTATCATTACCGATTATATTATCCATTTCGAACCAGAAAAGCTTTTAACTTTGCCCAATGTCAATTCGGTAGAGGATGTTTTGGCTAAGCGTGATGAAATAATTACCTTTGTATGGTATTCGGGACTTATTCACGATATAGGAAAAATTGTTTATTCGCATTTGGTATCGTTCTATGTACGTAGGCTAAGTGACCATGAGTTTGAAATGATAAAGCAACATTCTTCAAAAGCCGAGGCGTTTATTAAAAAGGTGTCAAACTTCGATGTGAACTTAAGTGAAGAGCAACACTTGAATGAATTTATTAAAAAATCAGTTTTTGCAAATTCGAGCGAAGCTTCAATACTATTTCAATATCTCTTAGATATTGCACTTGGGCACCACAAAAGTTTCGACGGGAAATTTGGATATCCCAAAGATTTCGATAATCTGCAAAGTCCTGTAAAGCCGATTATTGATATCATCTCGATAGCGGATTCAATTGATGCTGCAACAGATAGTGTTGGAAGAAGTTATGCGGTCGAAAAAAACTTAAAAAACATGGAAGAAGACTTGTTATCTCAGACAGAAACGAGATACTGCCCAGTTGCTACAGGGCATATATTCAAAGACGAAAGATTGTTTAATGCGATTGAGAATGCTCTTACCGAATATAGATATGATCTTTACCATTCTTGTCTTAATATAAAGGGATTAACTAAAGCTCTAT
Source organism: uncultured Oscillospiraceae bacterium (assembly GCA_964367585.1). Lineage (GTDB taxonomy): Bacteria > Bacillota > Clostridia > Peptostreptococcales > Anaerovoracaceae > CAYJGJ01. The sequence goes on along the minus strand of CAYIYH010000001.1, from coordinate 129,607 downwards.
CTCCAGAGCTCGAAAAATTATTTTAGTAGATGTATTAAACCTCGACGTGCAGATTGCGCTCGAGGTTTTTTGTTTTTTTAACACCAATATTGGACCTTATGAGGGTATTACAAGTTTAGGTTTTTAAATAAAGATAGTTTTTTATTCGTTTAGATTTAAAGACGTATATAAGCCAAGGTAGTGCTAATATAATGCCAAAAATAACATTCAGGATACTTATTTCGCCGTATAGCAAATATGATGTAGATAGGTAATTAAGTACCATTAGAATAGAAAAGGCAAAATAGAACAACTTAAATATTTTTTTGCGGTAAATTAGTAGTAGTAATGTAATTGGCAGAATCATACAAAAACATATGTTAATAGCAGCAAAAAACCAACCTCCACCTACCTGTAAAAAACCGGCAACGGCGTAAACTCCGCTAGTGAAGTAGTACAGTGCTAGTATCATGTGAATAATTACAAAGACTAAAAGCCAACCACCTATGTTTGATTTCTTATCAGGATAAGGTAAGGTATGCTTATCTGCAATGTTGTTCATAATAACCTCCATTATTTATCGCTTTTTATATAATAACATAAAATTCGCGGAAGTAAATCTAAAGTTTTGAAATTAAGGAAGTTAGGAGAGAGAAAAATGAATGCCATAGAGTATAGAAGAGAATTTCACAAATATGCTGAAACCGGATGGAAAGAGATTAGAACCAGTGCAAGAATTGCAGAGATTTTAGAAAACATTGGGTATGAAAATGTCCTAATGGGAGACGATGTAGTTAATAAGGAGTCAATAATAAAGGAAGTAAGGTTAACGGATGCTGAAATAGATGTAGAAATAAAGCGGGCAATAGATCAAGGAGCAAAAGAAGAGTACGTAAAAAGAACAAATGGATATCCGGGAGTAATAGTTGAAGTATTAGGAAATGAACCTGGCGAAACAATTGCTTTCAGATTTGATATCGACGCCTTACCTTATGAAGAACATAGAGAGGGAAGTAAAGCATTAACAGAAGGATATATATCTGTAAATGGCAATTCGGTTCATGCGTGTGGGCATGATGGCCATACCGCTATTGGGTTGCAGCTTGCTGAGGAATTATATAAAATAAGAGAAAATCTTTCTGGTAAAATTAGATTAATTTTTCAACCAGCAGAAGAAACATTTTCAGGAGCACAGTCAATAGTAGATAAAGGGTATCTTGATGATGTAGATAAATTTGTTGCGTTGCACGTGGCGTTAACTGCTGAAGGCTATCCTTTGCCATCGAATACAATAGGATGCGGGGCAAGTGACTTTTTAAGTGATTGTCAGTTAGACGTATATTATACAGGCGTTGCTGCACATCCGTGTGGATCTTCCCAAAATGGAAAAAATGCATTGTTGGCTGCATGCACAGCAGCTTTAAACCTTCATTGTATTGCACAACATGAGGCTGGATTATTTCGCATAAATGTTGGTGAAATTCACGGTGGAGTATGTGCTAATACCATTCCTTCAAATGCTATGATGAGACTTGAATATAGAGGTGAAACTCCAGAAATAGCAGCGTACGGAAGAGAGCGGGTGTATTCGATTGTGAAATCAGCTGCGGAAATGTATGATGTGGGATGTGATATTGATGATTATGGTGAAATTCCTGCTGGAAAGAGCGATGATGAAATGATATCTATAGTTGAAAAAGTTGCACATAAAGTTCAATGGTTTAATAAAAAAATATATCCCACATGCAATGTCGGTGGTACAGATGATGCTACAATAATGATGGGAAGAGTTCAGCGCCAAGGTGGAAAAGCAGTATATATTGGTATTGGTACAGATATTGTGGGTGGAATACACAGTCCGGATTTTGATTTTGATGAAGAATGCTTAGACGCATCAGTTGAGCTTTGCCTAGGAATAATCAAGGAAGTATTAGTAAAGAATGAAGTTTAGGAGAAGATTTATTTCTTTGTGCAGCAGTGCTATGTAAGATGGCAGATTAGTATTTGAGTAAATGGAGAAGTATATTATGAAATGGGAAGAATATTATGACAAATTTTATGATTGGTCAGAGAGTACTCAGATTAGTAAAATGTCAGGATTGACAGATTTCACTTCCTCAGAGGAAATATGTGAAATATTAATCGAGTTACAAGAAAAGGCGGAACTTAGTCTTTTAAAAAAAGCGCTTAGCCAAAATGTAAGTTTTACTCCAAAGCAAATATTCGACATATGTGAATACGTAGAAGAAGAAACCTTTGCAATGCTTATAAAATCTTGTGGAGAGCCCTTTACACTTTCACAGCTTGCATACATGGGAAACTACAGTACATTGCCAGTATCAGATATAAAAGAACTAATTGTAGCTCCAGTGCGCTATGTTGACTTAACTTGGGACGAATATTACAGCATCTTTCATGAATTATCCGAGGAAGATCAGGTGCGTGCTGCATTGGGAATCAAAGACTTCTCAGCAGTAGACGAAGTGAAGGACATAATTTATTGCTTAGCAGATAATATTGATGCAGAAGATTTTATCTATAATGCACTTGATAGTGGTCTAGCTTTAAGTGTTTCAGAAATAGTAGACTTGATAGAATTTGACAACAGAGACCTAAATCAAAAATTGATTTCCGATAACTTCGAAAGGTTGATACAAGAGTTGGACTTGGATACAATCGATTCGCTCGTGGACTATTTGTATGAGGAAGATTACACGGATTTGAAGCAAGCGGTCGAGGAAAATCGAAGAGGACGCTTATCTGATGAAGACGATAAAAGAATGGTCTCTCCTCCGAATGAAAAGGTGAATCTACTCACCGCAGTTGGCATGGGGATACTGGGGGCAAAAGCGTTGAACCATGTTTGGGGAGATAACGAAAAAGAAAAGAACGAATAGGAAATTTTGAGAGTCCTTTCTGTAGAAATGCCCTTTTTTATTTAATACATAAAGTGGGGGAAATCAGAAAAAAGCATTTATAGAAGATTTATATTTATAAATAAACAAAAATAATGTATATTTATTTTACGTAGGGATGCATGAATTTAATAAAGGAAAAAATATGGAATTTATGTCAGCATATAAAAGGCTCGATAATCTATGCAAAGATTTGCTGAGAAGCGATAAAGGTGTTACTTCATATATTGACGAAATGGACAATGGAAAATACACTAATCTTAAACCTTATTATTGGAACGAGGACTACAAAAAACTTAAACATTATAGACACATCCGCAACCAAATAGTCCATGATAATTATGCCGACGAAAGAACTATGTGTGATTACGATGATGTAGCATGGATCGAAAATTTTCACAATAGAATTTTACAGGGAACCGATCCACTCGCGCAATATAGTAAAGCTGCACAACAAGTGCAAAATAACAACAAGGTTCGACGCATGCAGAATAATACAAGACAATCAGAATATCGTGTAGAGTACTCTCAGAGGAGCCCGCAAAGAAAAAAAAGAAGAGTTGGCTGTATTGTCTGGATGGGACTATTTGTAGTATGCGTTTGTGTTGGGGCATGGTTTATGATGAGGTAAGTAAGTGAAAGAGTTACTGTGTCGATTTTATAAAGAGATCTGTTCCAAAAAACCTTCACATCCACAAACTACGTCTTGATACGTAACATCAAAATTTCCTGTATACCAAGGGTCTGCGATGTCGTCATGTCTTCCTGCAAAATCTAAGAGAAGATGCATTTTGTTTTCTATGTCATCACCAATTATTCTACTCAGATTCCGCAAGTTATTCTTATCCATGCATATTAAATAGTCGAATTTATCATAATCGGATTTTGTCACTTGTCGGGATCTACGCGGAGTAAATGGAATATTCATTTCTGTAAGTTTTCGTTTAGTTCCATAGTGCGTATCGTTTCCGATTTCTTCTCTGCTAGTTCCTGCCGATTCAATTAGGAAGTCGGAGGATATTCCTCGTTTTTTTACCATATCTTTTAATACGAATTCCGCCATCGTACTACGGCAAATATTGCCGTGGCAAATCATTAGTACTTTTATCATCTGTAAACTCCTCTAAACATGCATTAAATAATGAAAATCATTTTCATTTATGTTATAGTAACAATAAATCGGATGATTTCCAATACAATATTTATATTTGTGAGAATAAAAAGGAAAAAGGAGAATTCCAATGCCATTAATTATACTCAGAGACGACATAACTAAAATGAAGGTCGACGCTATAGTAAATGCAGCTAATAAATCGTTGCGTGGTGGCGGTGGAGTTGACGGTGCGATACATAAAGCGGCGGGCGACGGCTTGCTTAAAGAGTGCATATCTTTAAATGGGTGTGACACAGGAAAGTCGAAAATCACCAAAGGTTATAATTTGCCTAGTAAGCATGTCATACATACAGTAGGGCCGATTTGGATGGGTGGTCAAAGTGGAGAAGAAGAGCTCCTTGAAAGTTGTTACAGTACCGCTTTAGAAATTGCATTACAAAACAATTTTGAAAGCATCGCATTCCCTCTCATTTCTACGGGTGTATATAAATTCCCAAAAGAAAAAGCTTTTAGAATAGCTACCGATGTGATCGAAAACTTCTTATTAGAACACGAAATGACTGTATATATAGTTGTTTATGATAGCAAAGCCTTTGGTATTTCCAAAGAGCTTTATAATGACGTCGCTCAATATATCGACGATAATTATGTAGAAAAGCACGCAATAAAATATATGCGTAATAGAATGCAAGAAGCCGAGTATAATGAGGAAGAACTATGGGCATTATCTGATGACTTATTAGCATCAGTGCCACAAGAAGCTAATCCGTCTCAATTTCCGCATCCACAAAAATCACCTCAAGAACATCAGCCGATGACATCATTTCAGATGCCCCCTCCTTTGGGAACACATCAATTGTCGCGGTCTCTTGAAGACATTTTAACAAACGTAGAAGACACATTCTCAGAGCGTCTTTTGAAACTGATCGATATCAAAAACAAGTCTGATGTAGAGGTATATAAAAAGGCAAATATCGATAGGAAGTTGTTTTCAAAAATTAGAAGTAATACCGATTATAAACCGAGCAAATCTACTGTTCTTTCGTTTTGTCTTGCACTTGAACTCACGCTTGACGAAACAGAGGACTTGCTCATGACGGCGGGTTTTGCATTGTCACGAAGCAGTAAGTTTGACATAATAATAGAGTATTTTATATCGAATAAGAATTATAATATTTTTGAAGTAAATGAAATTTTGTTTGAATTTGACCAAAAAATATTAGGACAGTAATTGTCGCATCTCATGCGACCTCATCCCCAAATAATAATGTTATCATTAGGTTACGATGAAACCAAAGGAGGATATTATTATGAAAAAAGATTTAGTAGAATTAGTATTTATACTAGATAGAAGTGGGTCGATGAGTGGTCTCGAAAGTGACACAATAGGTGGATTTAACTCGCTACTCGAAAAGCAAAAAAAGGAAAAAGGAGAAGCAATAATTACAACTGTGTTGTTTGACGACAGGTACGAGTTATTGCACGACAGAATTAATCTTAAAGGAGTAAAAGCAATAACCGACAAGGAATATTTTGTTAGAGGAAGCACCGCATTGCTTGACGCTATGGGTAATACAATTAGCAAAGTTTTGAATTCGTACAAAAACACGGATGAATCGGAGCGTCCAGAAAAAGTAATGTTAGTCATAACTACAGATGGGCTCGAAAACGCTAGTCGAGAATATGATTATGGCAAAGTAAAAACGCTTATCAAAGAGACTAAGGAAAAGTATAGCTTCGAATACATCTTCTTAGGCGCCAATATTGATTCCGAAGTAGAAGCAGATAGATTCGGCATAGATAAAGAAAGAGCTGTAAATTACCATTCTGATAGTTTTGGAACTAAATTGAATTATGCGATGATGAGTGATGCCATAAGCGAGATTAGAACTACAAAAGAATTAAAAACAACCTGGCGTAAAAAAGTAGATGACGACTTCCAAAAAAGAAAATAGATAATACGTAATTATCTATTTCCGGTACTATGATATTGGTTTAGAGCTTAAATCTTTCATAGCCTGTAAGAGTTCTTTGTATTCAGCAAATATCCTGTTGTATACATCCTCTACAGGCTGTGATGCTACATCAAGTATATTTTGTAATTCTATATTGTTTTCGCAGATAATATTTGCGATTTCAGAGTCTATTTGATTCTTATCTGCCATGTCTTGCAGGATCTCGATGGTTTTATCCCAGTCATAATTGCCCTTATAACTTCTTCTGCTAATTAGCGCACTAGTGATATCTGCTATTGCTACTATTCGCATTTCTACCGTAAGCTGTTCGGAACTTAATCCCTTGGGGTATCCGCTTCCATCGAGTTTCTCATGATGATTTACTGCGCAATCTATTATGTCTTGGTCGAATAGTCCGTCTAATAATTCCTCGGTATATGAAGCGTGTGTGCGCATGATTGTCATCTTATCACTATCTAGTTTTCCTTTGAATTCCAAAATAGCTTCGGGAATAGCTATTTTCCCAATATCATGTAATAGCGCTCCATAATATAGTTTTTCTAGTGTCTCTTCTGATAAATTTAGTTTTTCGCCTAGGAATACGCTTATTGTCGTTGTATTGACCGAATGGAGCATAGTTACCGGACTTTTGAATTCCATAGAGTATATTATCATCTTTAGATACTTAATTAAGTCATCGGCCGACAATTCTAGCGAATCCACCATGTTATCCGACCAAATTTTTGATTCTTCGGCAAACTTCTTGTCACTGATTTTATTGCTGTCGATTAATTTTTTGAAAGCTAAAAGATATTTAGATTCAATGTGTTTACTTTTTGATATCGCAGAATAAGTATTTTCAAAAGAGCCGGTTTTTATATACGCTACGTCAATTTTGTCTGCTAAATTAATCAATTGAGCATATTCAGTAACGATTGGGTCAACTTCGGACATTAAATATATAGGCGTGTGATGGTATAACACGGCTTCACAATTGTCTGTAATGGGTGTCAAATATTTTAAAAAAAGATATCCATATACAGAGTGTTCATCCGCATTGGCAGTTTCAAATTTTAGTAAGTTATTTATGTCTTCGGTTTTGTATGCTCCAATGTCATGAAAAATACTCATTAAGTATAGTGCAGAAGAGTTTATTATTTTGCTTTCACCTAGTTCTTCTACTAGTTTTGACGCGATGTATGCGACACGTTCACCATGGCTGATGAGCCTTTCATCAAAAAAACGCAAAGCTTTTGAACACAAAAGCACGATTTTATTTCCGCATTTTATTGTTGACATTGTATGGTTCTCCTTTGTTAAATAAAGTGTTATTATGGTCATTTCGAGTATTATTCTAACACAAAAATATACCATACTGCATAAGTAATGTCATCAAAATTTTAAAGTAATTATAAAGTAATTCTATCTATAAATTTTAAAGTGTTGATTTAATGTTTATAAATTGACATTCAATCGTGGGATTGTCATTGCGATTCTATAGTTTGTTGTATAATGCTTTCCATGATGTCGTAAGTCATCATTCCAGGAAGGTATCCAAAGATGTTTCCATCGACATCTATCATGAATGTAGTGGGATAAGCTGAAATAGCGTATTCTCTTTCGAGGCTACCGGAGCTGTCTAGCACAGTAGGATAGGTGTAGTTATTTTCTTCGAGAAAAGAAATGACATGATCTTCGTCACCTTCTTGTGTGTATGAGTTGTCGACAGATGATGGAGATGCTAATCCCAGAATAATTACATCTTCTTTGTTGTAGCCATAGTTTTCGTATAGTGCCTGAATATCGGGCATTTCTTCTCTGCATGGCGGACACCAAGTTGCCCAGAAGTTTATAAATACAACTTTGCCTTTGTAATCTGAGAGTTTGTGTGTATTTCCGAATTGATCTTCGAGTTCAAAATCTATAGCAGGAATAACTTCTGCAGCATCGGTATCTTGAGAGTCTTCACCACCATCATTGTTTTCAGTATTATTATCCCCATTTTGCTCATTGTTTTGTGGTGAGTCTGCATTCGGCAATATCCCATCAAAAGTCGACAGGTAGCCTGTGATGCTATTCATGATTCCGGTAAACATCATTAATCCCATCAAAATCATTAATACACCACCAATTTTAACAGTGTATGCTACGATAGCGCGATGTTTTTGGAAAAACTTCAAGCATTGGGTTGTAAACAGTCCTACTAGTAAAAATGGAATTGTAAATCCCAAAGTATATATAGCCATCAAGAAAATACCGGTTGTCATTGAATTTGCACTAGATATCATGATTAAGACTGTCGACAGAGCGGGGCCAACACATGGAGTCCAAGCAAAACTAAAAACGAATCCCATTACCAATGCCGTTAGCGGATTTATCTTCAAAGTATTTAGCTTGATTGGAAGTTTGAATTCCTTACCTTTGAATGGTTTGTCAAATATGCCAAGCTGAATCAATCCAAGTAATATAACAAGTATTCCGCCGATTCGCGAAAACATCATTTGGTGTTCTGTAAAGAACTTTCCCGCTGCCGAAAAGCCAAGACCTAGTAGGAAAAAAGCAAAACTTACTCCAACAATAAAGCAAACTGTGTTTATAATCACTTTTTTCTGACTAAAATTCTTGCTTCCATCTTCGTTAGCGGAAATTGTTCCACCTGATAAATATCCCATGTATAAAGGTATAATAGGCAGAATGCACGGTGACAAAAAACTCAAAACTCCCTGTATAAATACTGTAATAACAGGAATTGTAACATCTAAATCAAAACCCATTTTATTTACCACCTTCCGAATCGAATTCTAAAAAATGTCTGTTAGCACTTTCGAATATTTTAAGAAAGACATTTATATCGTCGTTTGAATATTCGTCTTTTAGTTTAGATAATACATGATCATTTCTAGTAACAAAAGCGTTTCGGCAAGGACAATATTTATCGACGGCGTGCAGATATGAAATTCTTTTATCTTTTTCGCTCTGTTTTCTTTCCACATAGTTTTTGCTTTCAAGTTCATTTACTTTTTGTGTAACTGCCGTTGTGTTGACTGATAATAGTTTTGCTATGCTTGAAATTGTGTGCAAACCAGATTCTTTACATATGATTTTCCTATAGAGTGAGGTGTTATGACTCAAATCGTCTTGAAATTTGTTTTCTATCTTGATTTCAGTGATGGCTGTCATGTAGCACAAGTCACTAATAAGTTTAGAGAATTTTTCTTTCATTTTTATCACCTATTAATAATCTATATAGATTCTTCTAATGCTTTCGCGAGTTGGTCAGGACAAGACGTAAATTTTGCTCCGCATTTTATTCCTTTGAATTTTTCAATTACATCGGACGCTTCCATTCCTGTAACGATTGAACTTATTCCTTTTAAATTTCCATTGCAACCGCCGTGAAACTTAACCGATTTTATTTTAGTCCCATCCATCTCCAAGTCTATTTGTTTCGCACATATTCCACTAGTTTTAAATTCCATTTTATCTCTCCTTTTGTTCTTTATGTATTTTTAAATAAGTATAATTATATAATTATTATTATATAATTATACTTATAATAGCATTGCTAGTCAATCGTGTCAACATATTTATCAAGAACATTCCAATTGACACTATAAAATAGGCTTTGGGGATAACACGGTGTCATTAATAATATTTTATTTATTTAGAAGGCATAATGATATATAATTGTAGAAGTGATTTTAAATACAGCAAATGTACATGATGTAAATAAAAAATTATATATTCATTAAGTGATTATTAACTATGATAATGATAATGCGTATTTAATAATTTTATTATGATTTTGACTTAAAATAAAATGGAATTAAAGAAAGGTTATTACTCATTATGAATTCACTAATTTTAGCAATAAATCCAGGATCGACTTCGACAAAAATTGGTCTTTACGAAAATGAAAAAGAATTGTGGCATAAAAATATAGAACATTCTGTCAAAGAGCTAGAGGCGCACTCAAATGTAAATCAACAGCTAGATTGGCGCGAAAAGTGTGTACTCGAAACAATGAAAGTAAACGGCAACTCATATGCCGAATTGTCTGCAGTAGTTGGCAGGGGAGGAATAATGCCGCCTATAAAATCAGGTGGATACTTAGTAAATAATGATATGCTTGATTTTTTATACAGTATAGAGGAAGGATTTCACGCTTCAAATTTAGGGGCGTTGATTGCCAATAAGATTGCTGCCCCTATAGGGATTCCTGCTTATATTTATGATGGGGTTTCTTCTGATGAAATGAATGAAATAGCACGCATTACAGGCATGAAAGAAGTATATCGATATAGTATTTGCCATGTATTAAATTCGAAGGCAATGTGTAGAAAATCCGCAAAAAACAAAGGGAGAAAGTATGAAGAAATGAATTTCGTCGTAGCGCATCTTGGTGGCGGAGTTACTGTAAGCGCACATGAAAAAGGCAGAATTATTGATTCCAATGCGGACGATGATGGATGTTTCTCTCCGGAACGTTCGGGCTCAGTTCCTCTTAGGGATGTAATAGATTTATGCTACTCTGGAAAATATACCCACGAGGAAATGTTAAAAAAACAGCGAGGGGCAGGTGGATTAAAGGATTTACTTGGGACGCCAGATTGCCGTGAAATAGAAAAACGAATAATAAATGGAGACAAACATGCGCATCTTATATATGAAGCATTTGCATACCAAATTTCGAAAGGGATAGGATTAATGGCAGTGACGCTGGCCGGAAATATCGACGCTATTATTCTCACAGGTGGAATTGCCCACTCTGTTATGCTCACTGGTTTGATAAAGAAATGGGTTTCGTTTTTAGGAGTAGTTGAAGTGCTTCCCGGCGAAAATGAGATTGAATCATTGGCACTAGGCGCTCTTAGGATTTTAAAGAAAGAAGAGATTGCAAACGAGTACATTACTCCTGTAAACCTAGATGATAATATTAGAATTTAGCTAAATTGACTTGTGTAAATGCCTTTCCGTTTTTGATTTTATAGCTGATTGTATTGTCAATAAATAAAATAGGAATAGATGGGTGAACAATAGTTTCCATTTGTGAATTTTATCAAAAAAAATTGACAATTTAGAGTGAAGGGTGTATATTTATGTGTAATTGATGAACGTGTAGTATTCATTTTGTGTGCAAATTGTTCATCTCAAATTCAAATCAGTATAGTTTTGTTATTCTTAAAGGAGGATTTTAGTATGAAAAAAATATTAGTTACAATTTTATCTTTAATATTAGTTCTTGGTCTTGCTACTTCTTGTAGTAGTGATTCAGATGCAGGAGCAGAAGGTCCAATCGAAATTACGATTGCACACACTGACTCAGATCAAAGATCTACTCACTTATGGGCAGTAGAATTAGGGAATTACCTAGAAGAAAATGCTCCAGGTAGATTCGTAGTAGAAGTTAGTCCTGGTGGTGCATTAGGAGATACTCCACAATTAGTTGAAGGTGTTAAATTAGGTACAATCACTGCAATGTTTGACCTATCTTCTGTAGTAGCTGCGGGTGCGGATCCAGAAGCAATGCTTATTGACCTTCCTTACCTATATCCAACTTATGAAGATTGGGTAGAAGGAACTTTTGAAAATGGTGGACTAGAATTATTCAATACAGCACTTCAAAGATCTGGGTTTTACTGTGTAGATATGTTCTACAATGGTATGAGACAAGTTATTTCTAGCGAAAAAACTTATCACAATGCTGATGATTTAGCAGGACAAAAAATCCGTATCGCCCAAAACGACTTAAATGTAATGATTTGGGAAGAAATGGGCGCAGCTCCAACACCAATGGCTTGGGGAGAAGTAATAGCTTCATTCCAAACAGGCCAAATTCACGGCATGGACCACGCTTTAGGAGTATTCAACGATTACAAATTCTATGAATCAGCTCCTTACTTAACTCTTACAAATCATGCAAGCTCACCGTTCCCATTCATCGTTTCTTTGGATTGGATCAATAGCTTAAGCGAAGAAGATAGAGCTGTGTTCGAAGAAGGCGTACAATACGTTTGTGCTCAACAAAGAGATGAAGAAAGAGCAAACGAAGCTACGTACATCGAAACTTTCGAAGCAGCTGGTGTAACAGTTGAAGAATTGACTGAAGACGAAGTTGCAGCTTTCACAGCTGCTGTAGAGCCTGTATATGATTACTACAGAGCAGAGCTTGGTGATGATGTTGTTGATAATTGGTTAGCGACTCGTCCGTAGTTGTTATTTAATTAAATAACTTTTGCTCCGTATGTCATTTTTGGTGTACGGAGCTTTTTTAAATATGAGAGAATGATAAATAATCAGAGCATCATGATAACATAGGGAATAGTCTTGACTGTTCCTACAATATAATAGTTTACATTGTGCGAGGTTATTTATATTATGAAAAAAGGAAAATATTATGAAACAAAATAAGCTAATCGCTTTTTTGAATAAATTTGAAGACATAGTACTCGTAATCCTTTACGCAGTAATGGTTGCAGTAATTTTCCTTCAAATTATCATGAGACTATTCGAAGATGCTTTACTATGGTCGGAGGAATTAGGTAAGTTTATATTTATCTGGTTGTCTTGGATAGGTATAAGTATCGGACATAGGAGGGGCGAGCATATCACAATTACAATGTTTACCGATAAACTTTCTTTTAAAGGAAAAAAAGTTTGCGCAATTATCTCTGAGCTAGTGCTAATTGTGCTATGCTCTGTTACCCTTTGGCAATCGGTATTGCTTATGATAAGCCAATGGAATATTACGTATGCTGGAATTAAAATTAGTACGGCATTTGGATTCATGGCAGTTGCTGTCGGATGCGGGATCATGGTGCTAAGATGCATAGAAGCCATGATAAAATATGTCAAAGAAATAAAAACTGGGGAACCACTTGAAATGGATCCAGAGGAAGGAGTGCAGGCATAATGATAGTAGCAATATTATTTTTATTATTATTCGTCTTGATGATGATCGGAGTGCCTGTTGGTTTTGCTCTTGGTGGAGCGACACTTTTTTCTATGGCATTTTTCTCAGATGTAAATCCTATTATTAATGGACAATTTGCGTATGCAGGAATTAACTCTTTTACCGTCATGGCTATTCCATTTTTTATGTTGGCAGGTCTAATCATGTCTACCGGCGGTATCGCGAGAAGAATCGTAAACTTTGCGGCTGCACTAATTGATTTTGTAACGGGTGCTTTAGGATGCGTTACTATTGTAGCTTGCATGTTCTTCGGTGCACTGTCAGGGTCCGGCATGGCGACTACTTCTGCAATTGGTGGAATGATGATACCAGAAATGAAGAGAAAGGGCTATGATCCTGCCTATGCTGCTACGCTAGTTTGCTTTGGTGGTATTGTCGGACCAATCATTCCTCCGAGTTTATCGTTTGTGCTTTATGGTGCAGCTACAAAAACGTCCGTCCCAGACCTATTCATTGCGGGTATTATTCCGGGAATCTTTTTAGGATTAGTCTTCCTCGCCGTGAATATTGTAATGTGTAAAAAATCAGGAACTGACTTAAGAGGCGGTCTTGCTAGTGACGTAGAGGTTGTTAAAGTTCCAATGCTACAATCTCTAAAAAATAGGGCTATGAACATAGTAAAAGCAACGTATCAAGGATTTTGGGCATTGCTATCACCGATTATCATACTAGGTGGCATCTATGGTGGAATATTTACTCCAACCGAAGCAGCATGTGTATCTGTAGTTTACTCTATAATCGTAAGTTTGTTTATCTACAGAGATATGAAATTTAAAGACTTGCTAGAAACTTTCTTAGACGCAGCGGCTCTTAATGGTATAACATCATTCTTGCTGGGATATTCTACAGTATTCTCTACGTTTATGACTTTTGAGAAGGTTCCTCAAGGAATAAGTCAATTCCTAACTGGAGTATCTGATAATCCAATAATTGTGCTGTTGTTTGTTAACTTAATTTTGCTTGTCGTAGGATGTTTTCTCGATACAGTTCCTGCGATAATTGTAATGGCACCTATGCTGTTACCTACAATGAATTCACTGGGGGTTGACCCAATTCACTTTGGGGTTATCATGGCAGTTAACCTTGCAATGGGACTTTGTTCTCCGCCATATGGTTGTAACTTGTTCGTAGGTGCGGCTGTTGCGAAAATCAAAATGGAAAGCATGTTTAAATATATCATCCCATTTTTCATCGTCGCAATACTTGCGTTGATGGTTATCACTTATGTTCCACAATTATCTTTATTTTTCTTGAGTTAGTCTGCTAAGTAGAAAAGAAAATATCGAGGTAAAAGTATAAAAAGACAGCTTAACCCGCTGTCTTTTTTAGTACTATTGTTGTCCTATTATTCATATTTTCGTTTGCAATTACTTGTAAATATATGGTAATATAAGTATAAGAAGATATCCCTAAGATAACTTTTGTTTTAATCTCCTCGGGCAATTTTTATATACTATTGTAAATTTAAAATAATGGAAAGAAAAAAATGAAAAAGCAAAGAAAATTATCGAATCAATTTATGCTATTGATTGCATTGTTAACTGCTGTTAGTGTTTTTATCATGACGATGGTTGGTGTAGTTTCGACAAGAGAAAATGTGAACACTCTATTATATGATCAATGCGAAAATGCAATCGGGTTATTGGAATATGAATTAGGAACGAGCGATGCGCAAGAGATGGAAGACAAAACGGCATTACTAGACAGATTGAAGATTCACACGGACTGTGAATTTACAATCTTCGATGGAAATATGCGTTCTTCTACAACTATTTTTATCGATGCGGAGAGAGCTATAGGAACTGCACTAGATCCTAAAATTGCAGATATAGTGTTGACTAATGAGCAAACATATATAGGAGAAACTGAAATCCTAGGAGTAAAACACTTTACAACGTATGTACCATATTATGAGGACGGAGAGGTTACGGGTGTGCTTTTTGCTGGAGTGCCGTCGACAACCAATGATGCTTCAATAAGTGTTGCGTATATGAATTCAGCAATTGCAGGGATGCTCATTTTAATTGTTATATGTCTAATTTCCAAAACAACGATAAATAAATTAGTAACAAAACCACTGTCAGAAGTTATGAATGCTGCCGACAATATTGCCAACGGAAATATGGACTTCGATATTGATATTAATTCGAGCAACGAGGTTGGTAGACTTGGGGAGACTTTCGTAAATATGAAAGATAATCTGTCTGCTTTAAACCAAGTCCTCGTCGAAGTGCTTAGAAAAATCGCAAAAGGTGAATGGAATATCGATATCGGAACAGAAGACAACTATTTAGGGCAATGGAATGAACTCTATAAGTCGCTCGACACTATGACATGTTCTGTAAAAGAGGCACTTTCCCAAGTGGCTGTATCTGCGAGCCAAATTAGTGAAAGTGTCGATATGGTTGCTAATGGAGCACAAGCTCTTGCGAATGGTGCTATTGATCAAGCAAGCAGTATAGACCAATTGTCGACTAGTTTACAGCATATTTCAGAGCAAATTTCCGATAATTCAGAGAACACAAAAAAGGTGAATTCACTGGCAGTTGTTTCTGGTGAGGTCACTGACACTACATTAGACGATATGGGAAAAATGTTAAAATCTATGAGTGAAATATCCAACACGTCCGAACAAATAAGCAAAGCAATTAAAGTTATTGATGATATTGCATTTCAAACAAATATTCTGGCACTTAATGCTGCAGTTGAAGCGGCAAGGGCAGGAACTGCGGGCAAGGGATTTGCGGTTGTTGCGGATGAGGTTAGGAGCTTGGCTCAAAAATCATCCGAGGCTGCAAAAAACACAAATCAACTTATTGAACAATCATCTAGTGCGGTAAGTTCGGGATATGAGATAGCGACAAAGACTAGTGAATCTTTTGAATCACTAGCTGATAAAGTCCGCCAAATGGTAATAACTATTGACGAAATCGCTAAGGCTACAGAGGAGCAGTCTACAGGAATAAAAGAGGTTGCAATTGGGATTGAGCAGATTTCTCATGTAGTTCAAACAAATACAGCTACGAGTGAAGAGAGTGCGGCCGCTAGTCAAGAGCTTGCTGCGGAAGCAAATGCGCTTCAAGAACTTGTCGGACAGTTTAAACTATAGATAGAAGGTGTATAAAATGCAAGTTTATTTTTTTACAAGGACTGGTAAATCCCAGTCAATCGCGCAAAAAATTGCGTCACATTTTGAAACGCAAGCCCTGAAAATTGATGATGGAAAAGATTGGTCGGGTGCTGTGAATTATGTAAAGGGCGGTGCATTAGCTTCAAAAGGTACAGTTTTGGATGTCAATTTTCAAGAACCCAGCGAATCAGATGATATTATACTTGTTTTTCCATTGTGGGCAAGTACTTCTCCGCCTGGAATAAAGGGGTTTATTGAAAAAGTTGATCCTAAGCGAATAACGGCTGTTGTAGTGAGTGCCGCAACTAGTTTGAAAGCTAACGAAAAAGAGATGTTTAAGAATGTGTATGAAGTAAAGGGAAAAGATGAAAATCCTCCAAGCGAACTCCTTAAAATGTAAAGTAGAATAAATATCATATTTTATTGCTAAAAAAGAACAAAGGAGAGAAAATGCTAAATATAAAAATGTTCGAAGAACTGTCAAGCGCATTTGGGCCAAGCGGTTTTGAGGAAGAAGTTGCAAGAACAATAAAAAAATACAGCGATGGATTAATATTAGAACCAGACGCTATGAATAATGTTTATATGCAATTTCCCAATAGTGAGAGAGGCGATAGGCCTCTTATTATGTTGGATGCGCATACCGATGAAGTAGGTTTTATGGTGCAGTCAATAGAGGAAAATGGACTTATATCGATTGTGACGCTTGGTCATTTTGTAGTATCTAATCTACCTGCACACCCAGTAATAATTCGAACTCAAAGCGGCGAGAAGATTAGGGGGCTTATAAATTCGAAAACTCCTCACTTTTTGACGGCTGAGCAACGAGCTAATGATAAATTGAGTATAGAGAATCTTAAGGTTGATGTTGGTGCAACTAACAAAAGGGAAGTTGTAGAAGATATGGGTATAAACATAGGAGATCCAATCGTTCCGGATTCACAGTTTTCTTATGATGAAAAAAGAGGAATATTTTTAGGGAAGGCATTTGATGACAGAATAGGATGTGCTTGCTTAATAGAAACGATGAAGCGACTAGTAGTGGAAAAACTAAATGTCGATGTTGTCGGAACATTTTCTACGCAAGAGGAAGCTGGACTTAGAGGAGCCTCTGTTGTGGCAAACCGAGTCAATCCGGATTTGGCTATTGTATTTGAAGGTTCTCCTTCTGATGATAAGGAAGTTCCCGCAAGTCTTGCTCAGTCTGTTTTAAAAGGAGGTGTGCAAATTAGACATATGGATCAGAGTTATATATCAAATCCAGAGTTTATAAGGCATGCACATAGTATAGCACGGAAACACAATATCAAAACACAAAGCACAGTAAGACGTGGTGGCGGGACAAATGCAGGTACGATTAGTATCGCTAAAAGTCCAATTCCTGTATTGGTGTTAGGCGTTCCATCGCGTTATATTCATACTCACTATTCATATTGCGCACTTGAAGATATCAATTCGACGATAGATATCGCAGTGGAAGTGGTTAAATCGCTTAATTGTGACTCGATAGATAAGATATTAAAAAAGAATATTCTAGATTAGTAATTCCCGGATTCCACAGTCCTGCATAGAAAATTGATGTGTGAATTTCCAAGATTACTTTAGCAGTTATTAAAATTGTTGACAATGTTTGAAAAGGGAAAATGATGTGTAATAATACGTTCTGTACGCTTGACAGATATATTGGGAAATGATATAATAATGAAGTAATAAGGGTGGCAGGAATTACTGAAAAAAAACACACTTATATGTAAAAAATTAACCTGAGGTATACGACAGGTATATATAATTGAACCTACATTCATTCTTTAAGGATGCTATGATATTGATAATATTATGCCTCATTTTTGTGGAAAATAGAGTCAATAAGCCAAAGTCCTATCTTGTTTTTTAGATAGGTGTCAATTATTGTACTTGACGGTATTTTGGGTTTTTTTATTGTATATTACCATGGCACGATGTTCCGCCGCCACTATATGCGGCAGGTTCCATTTCCGACTTCCAGTTGCGAGTACAGAATCTTCCACTGAAACCTTGAGAGGCTAATCACTTCTCGTGTCAGCTTGCATTATTCGGCACGGACTAATCGCGCAATCACGTTAGATCCTTAGCTTCGATTTAAAGATTAGTATAATAAAACTAGTATATGAAATTATTTATATATGACTAGTGTAAAAAAGGTCAAATTATGAAAATAGTATTACAGAGAGTTAACAATGCAAGTGTAGTAGTAGAAGGCGAGACAGTTGGAGCAATTGACAAGGGATTGGTTGTTTTTCTTGGAGTCGCTAAGGGAGATACCAGGGAGCACGTAGAAAAGGCTGTGACAAAAATCGAAAGGCTTAGGATATTTGCTGATGACACGGGCAAAACGAATTTGAATTCTGCATCTGTCGGTGGGGAAATTTTGGTTATATCACAATTTACACTCATGGCAGATTTAACGCAGAACAGGCCAAGCTTTTCGAATGCAGCACCAGCAGATTTAGCTAATGAATTGTACGAGTATTTTGTAGCTTTGTGTAATGGTAAATTTTCTAAAGTTCAAACCGGACGTTTTGCGGCACACATGCATGTATATGCGGAAAATGATGGTCCATTTACTCTTACACTAGATTGGTAATAAAATATTGTATTTGATACACCGTAAGAAAAATATAATTCTTAATAAGATTGTCAGCCCTACAAAAACTACAAAAAGATAGATTTCAAAAAAAGTAAAAAAAAATGCCTTTTTTTCAAAATCATACTTGACAATTTGCCTTTTAAATATTATTATTAAAAGGTTGCTTATCGCAACGTTTGGCGTTCCAAGGTAGCTCAATGGTGGAGCACTCGGCTGTTAACCGATAGGTTGTGGGTTCGAGCCCCACCCTTGGAGCCATTTGCCGGAGTGGCGGAATTGGCAGACGCACAGGACTTAAAATCCTGCGATCGTTTAGATCGTACCGGTTCGACCCCGGTTTCCGGCACCAATTAGTTTATCGGTGCAGTGCACATATAATATTCCGTGTAGCGACTGTCTATTATTAATCTAATTGAAAGCGTTTTTTTATTTGGTCGAAACATAAAAATATATCGTCGCGGGGTGGAGCAGTTGGTAGCTCGTCGGGCTCATAACCCGAAGGTCGTCGGTTCAAATCCGCCCCCCGCAACCACATTGAAAAGGAGCATGTGATATAGTCACATGCTCCTTTTCTTTTTAACGTTACTTTAAAGGGTATATTCTAAAATCAATCATCAAACTCTTCAATCTATGACTCATCGATATCAATGATATTATTCGCTAGCTCAGCTTCTAGTTTTGTACTTATATGTTCGGGGTTACTACTTTATTCTTGGCAAGTACCACTTATACTTCATTGCCAATAAGCGGATAACCACTATAATGATAATACCTATAAAAATGCTATGGTCTTTATTTAGTAGGTTTAATGTGAAAAGATAAAAATATGAAAAAGCCCCTATTATTGCAGCAAAAGCATATACTCTCTTTGACAGAATCATCGGCACGTTATTTACTAAAACATCGCGGATTAATCCACCACCTACTCCAGTGCAAACACCTACAAATATCGATAGAAAGGCATTGTCTGCAAATCCAGAGGTGATAGCAATGTTTACGCCTACGATAACGAAAACCCCAAGACCTATGGCATCTAGAATATCTATAATAGTTTTATAAATTGGTTTAATCTCCAAACTATCTTTTTTCATGAATAGAATAGTAAAAAATAATACAAGGGAAGTCACTAGTGCTACGATGGAATAAATCGGATTTTTAAAAACATTTGCGGGAAAAGATCCAAGCAAAATATCGCGTATTAATCCCCCGCCTACAGCGGTTACGAGAGCCAATACTGTGACACCTAGGACATCGAGTTTCTTTTCTATTGCAACAAGAGTTCCAGACAAAGCAAAAATAATGGTGCCTAAAATTTCTAACCAAAATATAATATTTTCTATTCCCATTTTATTACTTCTCCGTTTCGTTATATAACCTAGCTTACATGAAGTAAGATCAATTTTCCCGTATAATTTCTTCTGATACAATTCTAGCACAAAAAAAGCTGATTGTCTAAGGAATGTACATTTAGTACAATTTTTGCACAGTTTTGTATAAATAGAATTTAATCAGTTTAATTTATTACTGCAGACTATTGAATTTTTGTCATTTTTTTGTTAAAATAAATAAAAAATTATTTGCGAATATTGTTTTCATTTTAACTTTAAAAAATAGCAGAGGAGTATAGCTTTATATGAGGATAGAATTAATTAATATAGTTTTTGTTATTTCTTTAATAACTATGTTTATCTATCAATTTTCAATTTTTTCCTACGCATCAAATCTATTGATTGGAGGGAAAAAGAATAAATGGATTTTTGCGGGGTTGGCGCTATTAAATACGTCTATTTTTTCATATGTGCAGTATATACAGTTGGATCTGTATATAATAATAGTTGTTTTCTCGATTATACTTACAATAGAATTTAAACTAATATCAAAGACAGATTTTGTTCAACTCTTTTGTGGGGCTGCGATATTTGTTTTACATGTGTCTGCGTTAGTAACTCCTCTTATTATTATATTTAGCGGTTTGTTTGATGTTTCGCCAGCAAAACTTATCAAAGATACAATTTATGATCATATAATTGTAATTATCGTTTGTGTTGTTTTGTTTATAGCTCATGAGATTGTTAAGAAATTTATCGACAACATCTCAATTCAACGAGTAACCGTCAAGAGCAAACATTCAATTATACTTCTTTGTTCGATTATGTTAATAGTTATTCTTCAAATCGACCATTCTGCGACTATGATGAGTGAAGTATTTTATCCCGAACAACTAATCCTCTCGTTAGCGATTTCACTTGCATCACTACTTACTTTTTACCTCTTCTTCTTGTATTCAATCAATTTAATTGATGCAAGCCTATACAAAAGGCATTCAGATAAGGCTATAGGTGAACAACAATTAATTTCAAAACAAAAAGAAATACTTTTAACAAAGATTGAAAGAGATGAGCTAACCGGTGTATTTAATCGAGGATATATAATGAGTGAGCTTGAACGAATGTGCGAAGAAGAATCTGAGTCATTCTATGTTTTATTTATTGATATTAATGCGTTGAAACATACAAATGATACATATGGGCATAAAGCTGGCGACAGATTAATAATTAAAATAACTCAAGCTATACTAAATACTGTTCGTGAAAATGATATCATCGCACGGATCGGAGGAGATGAGTTTTTGGTTGTTATGCCAAGATCTCAGAGAGAAGATATTGAGACTGTGATTTTTCGAATAACACAGCAGATTGAACTTCAAAATGAAACGGAAGAGTTTTTGATATCGGCAAGTATTGGCTTTATTTATGTGAGTGAACAAATCAAAAAGCAAGGTGTTAGTTATATTTTGTCTGTTGCAGATGAGAACATGAGAAAAAACAAGGAATTGTTTTACAAAATGAAAGAAGGTGGTGCTAAATGACATTGTTAACCATTCTTTTGCTTCTAGCTTTTATTGGCTATCATCACACCTTTTTCTCATACTGTGTATATATATTTAACCTGAATAAATATCCATGGATGTCGAGCATTATATGCGGAGCACTCAATTTATCTTTTTGGTTAGTGTATATATTTTATTTTTCTTCGGATTACGAAACCGTTGCAATTTTGATATACTTCTGTATTTTATTTGTAGCTACAAGAATAGTATTTAAAGCAAAACTGATCCAAATGTTGTTTATAGCAGTAACATTTACAATTAATCTCTTTGCGAAGAGATTGGCAGTACTGGCTACTATGGCGATGTTAAATCATAATACGGTTACATTTGTGTTAAATGATTTAAAACTTTCGGTCTTGGTCGCTACAATATGCTTCACGATATCGATTTCAACGATTGGGTTTGCAAGGAAAATGATACCGAGAAACTCACTCGATACCATCCTATCGGACAATAAAAATCTCGCATTTTTGACGACCGCATATTCGATTCTTTTTGGTGCGTTATTTTCATTTTTCTTAACAACAGGGATAGATGCTGGAAGTAGATTATTATTTCATTACGCTGTATTGGGATTTGTTGTAATAAGTGCATTTGCTGTATTTATTATTTTTGCTTATAATTTAGCTGAACTTAGAATTCAAACCGAAACATACAGACGGGTTAGTAGAAAAAACACTGAGGACTTAGAGAAAATTAAAGATCTTGAAAAAGTTGTGATAAAAGATACTTTAACACACTTATATACTAGAGATTATGCTGAAAAACTTATCCCAAAAATGATCGATGAAGAGGACTTGTTTTTTGTTGCATTTGTAGATCTCGATGGGTTAAAAATAGTCAATGATATTCACGGTCATGAAGAAGGTGATTTTTATATCAAAACTGTTGCGGATATATTGCAAGACTATTTCAAGGATGACGCCGTATGTCGGTATGGCGGAGATGAGATTGTTATAGTTGGAAAATGCAAGACAGAGGATGATGTAACAAAACGGTTAATCCAAAGTTATAAAGCAGTTATAAGCATTCCAAAAATCTACTATAAAAAATATAAAACGTCAATTAGTTATGGAGTTGCATTTAAGCATGTAAACGAGCATATCAATGCATCTGAACTTATAGCAATTGCCGATACTCGTATGTATGAGCTAAAAAAGAGAAATAATAGGAATCGCAAGGTTGTTTCGGTAAAGTGAGGGAATTATTGAAGGCGTATAAGCATGATAGAATATAACTTATTAGCGGAATATAGCTCGTTATTTTTTTTAACAGCTATTATATTCAGCTTCAGACGAGATTATGAAGTAAGAAACCTAAGATATAAATTTCTACGGGGTATGTATTATTCTGCCTACCTTTGTGTTGTCTTAACAATACTTTCAACACTAGCCACAACAACACTTATTTCATATTCCAATTATTATTTATCATATTCGTTAATGCTGTTGTATTTTGTGTTCTTACCTTGCCTGCCTGTTATTGCTATACTCTATTCAATTACACTAACAGAGTTTAATTCAAATAAAAAAGACCATTATAAAAAACTATTTCCATACTGTTTGCCATATATAATATATTTAGTAGTTATAATATCTAATCCATTTACGGATAAAATCTTTACAATAGATGAGAACCTCCACTATCTTAGAGGAGACTGGTACCAAGCACCTTTTGTCGTAAATGCTCTTTATATATTAATGATATTATATCTTGCGATTAAAAACTTAAGAACCGTTTATAAAGAAGTAATGCAAGTATTAAGTTTTACTTTTGTTTTTTCGGCTGGAATATTTATACTACAATTATTTTTAGACGATATAATCCTTACTGGCACAATATACACACTGAGCATTCTAATCGTACATCTATACATTCAAAATGTCCGAAAATCAGCGGACCATCTAACGGGGGTCAATAATAGAATAGCCCTAACCCATAGGATAAATGAGAATATAAAAAACAAAGAGGATTTTTCGTTATACATAATAAGTTTGCGAAATTTTAAGAGAATTAATGAGAGGTATGGCCTTGAGATTGGGGATAAATTGCTGCGATTAGTTTCTGAAGCTCTTTTGAAGAATTTTTCAATAAAAAATACATATCGCTACAGCGGAGACGAATTTGCAATTCTCACAAAGGATTTAAGTGAGGAATATTTTTGTACAGTTAATAGGATTATTGATTTATTAAATCGTCCAATATCAATAGAAGGACTCGATATAATAATAGATTTGATTTTTGTCAGGGTAGACTATCCTACTTTTTCAGAAAACGCTAAAGATTTGATTTCGGCTGGCGATTACTCAGTACGTACTTTAAAAGAAAAACCTAGTGATGAAAAGTATTTATATGATATCTCAATTATGCAGACTATGTCAGAGAGAAATATCATGACCCAAAAAATTAAAGATGCAATAGCAAATAATGACTTTATTGTGCACTATCAACCGATTTTTTCAGTTAAGAATAATGCGTTTTCTCAAGTAGAGGCTTTGGTCCGAATGGAAGATAACGGTGAATTACTATATCCTAAAAGCTTTATTGAATTAGCTGAAAAAACAGGGCTTATTACAAAAATCACTTATAAGGTTTTAGATATTGTATGTAGAGATTTGAGAAAATTATTAGATAATAATCAATTAAGTCCACAATTTGAATCTGTTTCAATAAATTTCCCGTACTATCAATTTGCTTTGCCCAACATGCCTGAAGATGTTGAATTAATCCTATCTAAATATGATATTCCGACTTCTCTTATAAAGATTGAAATCACTGAAAGAGTTCTTATTTCCGATGGATTTAACATGAAGAGCATTATGAAAAAAATGCAAAATAAGGGATTCGTATTTGAACTAGATGATTTTGGAATCGAGTATTCAAATATGAGTGTATTGTTAGATTTGCCACTTGATATAATTAAAATTGACAGGAGTCTTCTGCTTTCCGCTGTTAAGTCACAGGAAAACAGAAAGTTCTTCGAACATATTGTATTGGGAATTAAATCAACTGGTAAAAAAATCATTATAGAAGGAATTGAAGAAGTAGAACAAAAAGAACTCTGCATTTCGTGTAAATGTGACTATATTCAGGGCTACTATTTTTCAAAACCATCTCCGATCAGTGATATTCTTCCGTTTATTGGATCAGAATATGAAAAATGATATCCTTACAGTATGAATAAGAAGGTTAGCATTATGTGTGGTATTCTTTGTGTTTTTGCAGAATATCAAACATTGAAGGTGAGAACCTTAGGTAATCGCTAAATTTATTTTAATAATTGATGTAACCAAATAAATAATATAAAGAATGTGAGGTTGGTGTGGAAAAAAATGTGGGGGCGGAACCTAAAATTGACGTTAGGTTTAGTATAAAAAGTTATGAGCAATTCCTTATTGATAACGAAAAATATAATTTTAATAAAATATGCATGACAGAGGTAATTAATGCGGATATGATGATAGCTTGTTTTGATGAGCAAAAATACTATAATACTAGCACTGAAATTCTTTTAATGGGAAATGAAGCATATAAACAAATGGGAATTGATAAACTAATTAGAGTATATATACATTCTTATAAAACTTTTATGGCAGTAGCAAACGATGATATGCGTGATGAAGATTTTTATAACTTAATGAAGGAAAATCACAAACAATACGAATTAATTAGAGGACAACAGACAGGACTCAGTGGCGTTTCTCGTTTTGCAATTGCATTCGGAGATGATCTGGTCAACCGCTGTTTAAGTGCATATTATGTCAACAGTGATATGCAAAATAATTTCATAGAAGTAACCAACGAAAAAGAAATGCTGGAGAAAGAGCAAGAAAGAATGGTTGGAATATTTGAAGTTATCACACAAGCACTCGAAAACGATAATGTTATACCGTATTTTCAGGGAATATATAATAATAATACAGGGAGAATAGACAAATATGAGGCATTAATGCGTTTGAAGGATTTAGATGGGAATGTTTATTATCCCGGATATTTTCTTGATGCTGCCAAGAAACTTAAGACGTATTTGCCCCTAAGTAAAGCTATGATTGACAAATCACTCCGTTTTTTTGAGGGCAAAGAAAGTACGCTTAGCATTAATTTATCTTTATATGAAATCCAATCAGAATCATTTAGGAAATGGCTAATTAGTAGAATTAAAGAGCATCCTACTCCTGAAAAAGTTATTATAGAGTTTGTTGAAACTGAAAACTACAGTAAAAATAATGATTTGTTTGATTTTTTGCTAGAAGCGCGACAAATTGGATGTCTTATTGCGGTTGATGATTTTGGTGTTGGCTATGCAACGTATTCATCTATTATCTCCCTAAAACCGGATTTTCTTAAAATTGATGGAGATATTATTAGTACATTAACAACTAGTAAGGATAGCATGCTAATTTTAGAATCAATATGCTACATGGCGAACTTGTTGGGTGCTGATATGGTAGCAGAATTTGTTGAAAATAAAGAAATTCAAGATATTATATTAGAACATAAGCTATATTATTCACAGGGCTATTATTTTGCTAAGCCTCAACCTTTTGAGGAGTTGGGAATTAAGTAAAAAGTTCAAGTAACTGTATAGAGATCGGAGTTGTCGTATGAATTTTAAAAACAAGTTTGTGATTAAGTCAAAAAATAAAACACCTGGCAAAAGCGATGCGATTGTGGATGGAAATAGTCAGATACAAGCTGATGGAAATGATGAAAGTATTAAAGCTACGCAAAATCAAGAAATTGTATCTAATGCTAATATCTCAGGCGGTGCCAATGGCGATGATTCTACTTTTTCTGGTGTAGGGGATATAGCCGCAGATAAACCGAATCCATTTTATCATCCTATCAACTTAGAAACATTACAAAATCAATATCAGGATAACGCTAGCTGGCATATTTACCATCCTAAAGTAATGATAGACGCTGATAATGCGCAAGAGCATCTTCCTGAGCGTGTTGTATTGCTTGATCAACGTAGATTTGGTTTTTTGATCAATAAGATGTCCGTAGAGCATTCGAACAATTCCTATAATGGAAAAATTGATATAATGTTATCAAGTAATAAAATGGTAGCATGGATGTTTATGTTGCCACCCATCGATGATGGTGAGCACGTCACAATGGACGAGGTGTCAAAAGTTATAGAGGCGTACAATATACAGGATTATGTTGATTGGGATAAATTGAATAAATTTATCGCAAAGAGAAGATACTTGCAAGTGCTTCAAATTGCAACTGGAACTATGCCAACTAAAGGTGATGATGGGTATTTGGTGAAGCATTTTCTGACCGAAGGAGAAGCGTCAGAAATAGAAGATTCGAACAGGAGCGTAGACTACAAAAATAAATATATATTTAATTCTATTAAAAAAGATCAAGTTATATGCGATATAGTCTCACCAACGATAGGTGAAGAGGGAATTAATTTAAATGGAGATATTCTGCCTGGAATTGAAGGTGCTATTGTAAAAGTTCCGAATGGAAAAAATACTTATATTAATGACGAAAATACGATGCTGTTGGCAAGTATAGATGGCGATTTAGTTTTCAGATCTAGCGAATATCAAGTTAGGAATGTTCTTAGAGTTTTGAGTGATGTTGATTACTCATTTGGGAATATAGACTTTAACGGAGATGTTCACATTAATGGCAATGTGCGGGAAGGCTTTTTTGTACGTGCTTCGGGAGACATTAATATTGGTGGAGTAGTCGAAGCTGCCGTAGTGGATGCGGGCGGTGATGTAACTGTTATGGGCGGAATAGCGGGAAATGGTATTCTAAAATGCCGCGGAGAGTTGCGCACAAAATTTATGGAATCGTGTACTGTTTTTGTTGCCCAGTCTATTTATTCTACGATTATCATGAACAGCAACATATACTGCGATCAAGATCTTATCGTCACGGAGGAAAAAGGATCGATTATGGGAGGCCGTGTTTATGTTCGAAATAGAGCGGAGGCTAAGGTATTGGGTTCTTCTCGATATGAAACGCCTACAATATTAAATTTGGGTGTTCCAAAATGCGGTGGTGAAAAAACGACTGTGTTCGATGATGAAAAATCATTATATAATGACATGGAAAGACAACATGAAGAAATAGAGCAAATCAAATCGACAAGAGGGAGGTTCGGCGAAATATGTCCAGGTGTACTTATTAATATAGGTCCATACCATAAGCGTGTAGACAACGAATACCTTAATGCTACTATTCGCTACAGTGAAATGGAAGATTCTATTATAATCGAGTAGATGTTAGGATTTTTTCTTGAGTTTTTCAAGGGAAAGTTTCGAGTCAGAAATACTAAAAGGGGGATGGTAAAGTTATGATTATTTTTTCAAAAGATAGCCTGCTCCCTTTTTTATTTGCTTTTTATTTGAAAATATTATGTAATGCAATGGAAAAATGAAATTAACTCCAAAAATAAGACTTGACAAGGCTACTATTCAATGCTATTATCTATCTGAGTTAAGTAATATTACTTTACGGAGGCATAGAAATTTATATGGACAAATCTTTAGAAATGAGTATGTTATATGATCTATATGCGGCATTGCTTACCCCAAAACAGCGAGATATTTTTGCGCTGTACTACGAAGAAAACTACTCACTAGCAGAAATTGCTAGTATGCAAAATATTAGTAAAGTTGCAGTTCACGATTCCTTAAAACATTCCGAAAGAAGACTATATTCATATGAAGAAATATTACAGCTCATGAAAAAACATATAGAACTTGAATCGATAGTAAAGGAAACAGCTATCAAACTAGAAGAAATAATAAAAGTAAACACAAAAAACAAGAAGCTGCGAGAAGAATTAACAGATATAAAAGAAAATTTAATTACAATATATGGCAATTAATTATGATTAATCAATTATAAAGGGGCAAAAATGGCATTTGAAAATCTATCGGACAAATTGCAAGGGGTTTTCAAGAAACTCCGTGGGAATGCTGTCCTAACGGAAAAAAATATAGATGATGCGATGAGAGAAGTCAAACTTGCTTTGTTAGAAGCAGATGTTAATTTCAAAGTCGTTAAAGAATTTGTCGCTACAGTAAAAGAAAAAGCAATAGGTCAAGATGTTTTAAAAAGTTTATCTCCTGGACAGCAAGTAATTAAAATTGTAAATGATGAACTTATTGAACTAATGGGAGGAACTAATAGTAAACTAACGTATTCACCAACTGGGTTTACTATATTTATGCTGGTTGGATTGCAAGGTACAGGTAAAACGACGACTTGTGGAAAGTTAGCACTTCATTTAAAAAAAAGTGGTAAAAAGCCGATGCTATGCGCCTGCGATGTGTATAGACCTGCTGCAATAGAACAGTTACAAATCGTAGGAAATAATGTGGATGTTCCTGTTTTTACAGACTTTGATTCAAAAGATCCTGTTAAGATCGCTACTCAAGCAAAAAAAGAAGCTGAAATTAAGGGCTTTGATACTCTTATAATTGACACTGCGGGACGATTGCAAATTGACGAAGCATTGATGGGAGAGCTCTCAGATTTAAATGCGAAAATTAATCCTCATGAAATCCTTTTGGTTGTAGATGCTCTTCAAGGACAAGATGCTGTAAATGTTGCTGCGGGATTCAATGAGCAACTCGCAATCGATGGAATTATCATGACGAAGATGGATGGCGATTCTAGAGGCGGTGCGGCATTATCTACAAAAAAAGTTACGGGAAGTCCTATTAAATTTATAGGGATTGGTGAAAAATCAGATGAGCTTACCGTATTCCATCCCGAAAGAATGGCCAGCAGAATACTTGGAATGGGTGATGTCTTATCATTAATAGAAAAAGCTGAAGAAGCATTTGACAAAGAGGAAGCATACTCACTAGAAAAAAAACTACGAAAAAATCAGTTTACTCTTGAGGATTTTTTGACGCAGATGGGACAAATGAAAAAAATGGGAGGTATTTCCTCAATGTTGGACATGATGCCGGGACTTTCTAGTAACCAGCGTAATAACATTAACATTGAAGAGAGCGAAAAGGAATTCGCACAAATGGAAGCAATTATTTACTCTATGACTAAAGAAGAAAGAAAAAATCCAAATGTATTGAATGCGAGTAGAAGAAAAAGAATCGCTGCGGGATGTGGTCAGCCTGTGAGTAAAATTAATAATCTGATAAAAAAATATGAAGAAGCAAAAAAAATGATGAAGTTGCTAAATAATCCGAGCAAATTAAGAGGAAACAAGATGTTCAAAGGAATGTTTTAGTCTCAACTTATTTAGGATTTGATTATATAGTTAATGATGTAATGTTAAAAATGGAGGTAAACGTTAATGGTAAAGATTAGATTAAAGAGAATGGGCGCAAAGAAAAAGCCTTTTTACAGAATCGTGGTAGCAGATTCAAGAACACCGCGCGATGGAAGATTTATTGAAGAAATCGGATATTACAACCCACTTAAGGAACCCGCTGAAATTAAAGTAGATGCGGAAAAAGTAAAAAAATGGATTTCTAATGGTGCACAACCAACAGATACTGTTAAGGCATTGTTAAAAAAATCAGGTGCGACAGAATAGTTTAGGTTAATAATAATCATATTGCATTGCAAGAGAATATATAGGAGGCAAAAAGACATATGGTAAAATTAATTGAAACTATGGCTAAAGCACTTGTAGATAATCCCGACGAAGTTATCGTTACGGAGGCAAAAGGGACATATGAAGATGTGTACAAGCTCGAAGTAGCCGAGAGCGATATGGGAAAAATAATTGGAAAGCAAGGCTTTATGGCTACATCTTTGAGAAGTGTCGTAAAGGCTGCGGCAAAAAAACAAAATAGGAATGCAACTATACAAATTGTCTCTAAGTAATTAGAGATTTTTTGTCAAGTTGCATATAATTGATTATGAACATAATAATTGGAAAAATCGTTAGTTCACATGGCTTAAAAGGCCAAGTTAAAGTATATAATTATTCAAAAAACAAGGAGCGGTATGAAGACCTTGATGAAATAATTGTAGAAAATCGAATTCTTAATATCGAAGGCGTGAAGTATAAAGATCAAATGGTAATTTTGAAATTGAAGGGCGTTGATGATAGGGATGCTGCCGATAGACTTAGGGATAAAGAATTATCTATCGATGAAAAGAACTTAAAAGAATTGCCCGAAGGTGAATACTATATTCGTGATTTGATAGGTCTCAATGTAATAGACGTTAAGACTTCTCAGTCAATTGGAACTATAAGTGAAGTCTTGCAAAATAAAGCACAAGACATATATGTAGTTTCGCGTGAAGGTCTGAGCGACGTGTTGATACCTGTAGTTAGTGAATTTGTAAAAGACGTTTCTTTGACCAATAAATGTGTATATGTAGATTTGATCGAGGGTTTTATATAAAGATGAAAATTAATATTCTTTCTCTTTTTCCCGAAATGTTTACGGCGATCACAACTAGTAGCATCCTGGGAAAGGCAAACCAAAAGGGCATAATTGATGTAAGTATTGTAGATATTAGAGATTATAGCGAGAACAAACATAAAAAAGTAGACGACTATCCATATGGAGGCGGAGAAGGCATGCTCATGTCTTTTTTTCCAATTTATAATGCTATCGAGGAATTAAATCTTTCGGGAACACCGATCTTTTATATGTCTCCTAGAGGAAAGATAATTGAAAAAGAGATTCTTCAAACCACCTCGACATTTCCTGAAATAACAATCTTGTGTGGACACTATGAGGGTGTCGACCAGCGAATTATAGATTATTACAATATGCAAGAATTGTCTATAGGAGATTATATACTTACTGGCGGGGAACTTCCTGCGATGGTTTTTGTAGACTCACTTTGCCGCTTTATAGATGGTATTTTGGGAGATGAGAATTCTATACAAAGGGAATCCGTTTACTCGGGATTGCTAGAATACCCGCAATACACTAAGCCGAGAGAATGTCTTGGGAAGAAAGTTCCGGAAGTCTTATTAAATGGCAACCACCAATTGATTGAATTGTGGCAATATGAGATGGCACTTCGAGTCACGAAAGAAAATCGACCACAAATGTTTGAAGATTATTTGAATAATTCTAAAGAATTGTCAAAGAAAAAAGAAGCAATACTAAAGAAACTGTGTACATAGTGTGATTTATTAATAATAAAGTTGCTATTTTACTAGATATGCAATAAAATTCTATTGAGGAACGATGCATGAAGATTGGAAAACTAAGTAAAGCATTAATAATATTATACTTATTAGTACTAATTGTGTTGGGAATTATAATATATTTGTTTCCTCAAGTAAACGATTTGCTACCAGACACCTATGTGGCAGAATATGGGAATATTAGGGTATATGACAATGCTGTGGGTTATATAATTCGTGATGAAAAAGTCTACTATGCAGAATCTAATGGAGAAGCGAATAGGTATGCCCAAGATGGAGACTTAGTCAAAAAAAATTCAAATATTATGCAAATTATTACTGAATATGGAACGGCAACTCCCACCCAATACGTAAATGAAACTGTTGGAGTCGTATGTTATTATGTAGACGGACATGAAGAAACTTTAAACGAAACGACTATGTATGACTTGAAAAAAAGACATTTAGAAGATTTAAACTTAAGTGCCGCGGAGGACATCCCTATTGTAGTCGAAATGGGTGAGCCTGTTTATAAGATTACATCAAATAATGAGTGGTTTATTGTTACATACGTCGATTTCGAACAAGAAGAAAAATATATTGTTGGAAGAACAATCACGGTGGATTTACCATCTGATGAAATCGAGGCCACTATAATAGAGACAAAAAAAGAAGGCGATTTCTTAAAAATCATATTGGAAACCGATATGTATTATGACGATTTTGCGAGATTAAGGACAACGGATGTTAGGCTTGTCACAAGTGATTCAGACGGATTGTTAATCAACAATAGTAGTATCACGGAAGTAGACGGGCAAAGAGGGGTATATATAAAACTAGTTGGCGGAGACAGTAAGTTTGTAAACATAAACGAGTTGATAACAGACGGTGAAAAGACTATTGTGAGTACATCTCTCTATTACGATTCAGAAGGACTCGCACAAACTACTATCGATCCATACGATGAAATATTTAGCGATCCTATTAAAGGAAAGGAATCTATGGAAGCGGAATAGTATTTCTTGAATATATTCTGTAAACATTCAAAAAAAAGAAAATGATATTAAATAATATAAAAGATATATTGCAAAAAATAGAAAAAGCCTCAAATATATCGTCGTATAGTGAAGAGGTTTTACTCGTCGCCGTCACTAAGACTAGAAGCGCCGAGGAAATAAACGAGGCAATCAGAAGCGGAATTACAGACATCGGTGAAAATAAAGTGCAAGAAATAATCGACAAGTATGACAAGATTTTGCCTGTGAAGTGGCATTTGATAGGACACTTGCAAACGAACAAAGTAAAGTATATAATAGATAAGGTAGATTTAATCCATTCTGTCGATTCGATCCGTCTGGCTCAAGAAATAAATAAGAGAGCACAAAAAATTGATAAAACGATGGATATTTTGATACAAGTAAATTCTGCTATGGAGGAATCTAAGTTCGGAAATACTGTAGATGAGTCAAAAGAATTGCTAAACGATATTTTAAAAGAGTGTGAAAATATTAGAATTCGAGGATTCATGTGCATGGCTCCTTTTGAAGAAAATCCAGAGGAAGTTCGCCAAGTTTTTGTTGATGTTCGAAAACTATATGACGAATGTAAAAGTATCGAACACAGCAACTTGGATATAGAATATCTATCTATGGGTATGACTAATGACTACGAAGTAGCTATCGAAGAAGGCTCTAATCTTGTTAGGGTTGGGACAGCAATTTTTGGAAACAGATATTATATGTAACATAGTATGCTCTCATGGTGGGAGCAGAAATAAAGTCATGGAAATATAGTTGTGGGAAGAAACAGCATTTTCTGTGATATATTTATTAAGTTGCGTCAAATCGTTTAATTAAAAAAGGAGAAAGAACATGGGGATTTTTAAAAAGTTTTTGGGGCTTGATGACGAAAATGATGATTACGCAGAAGATGACTTCGACACAAATGAGATAGAACAAGAAAAAAAGAAGATAGAAAGTGAAAGAAGTAAAGTATTTACAGAAGATAAAACATTTGCTACCACTACAGAACCCAAAGATAAATTTAAGAGCGGATATACATATGGAACGAGAGAACTAAACATAGTAATTAAATACCCTATGTCGGTAGAAGATTGTGAAGAATATATTGTTAACTTGAGAAGAAAAGAGCCAATCATCATAAATTTAGAAAAGGTTGAAAGTCAAATTTCGCGAAGAATAGTTGACTATTTGAATGGAGCAATATCTGCATTAGATGGTGAAACTAAAATAGTTTCTAACACTATAATAATATTTGCACCTAAGAGTGTTAGAATTTCATCCCCTGCCGATGGAGCAGAAGATCCATTCTTATTTATGCGATAGAAAAAGGAGTGATAATTGATAGGTTTATTAATAAGCGATATTATAATATTTATTGCTAATGCAGCAACACTGTTATTGTGCGCAAGGGCTATACTTAGTTGGTTTTCCCAAAATCCATACTCACAGCAGTATAAGTATTATATGGTTGTCGCTAGGATAACAGAACCCATTGTAAAACCATGTAGAAAGTTGCTTAGTCGATTCAATACGGGTGGAATTGACTTTTCTGTAATGTTAGCAATGTTAATTATCCAAGTAGTTAGTACGCTCATAATTAGAGTTCTAACATATTCATTGTATTTCTGATTAATATATTTTAGGGACGATAATAAGGTGAAAATATGATAACACCATACGAAATAGAGAATAAAGAATTTTCAAAAGGCGTAAGGGGATATAACGTAGAAGAAGTAGATGAGTTTTTAGATGAGATAATCGCTACTATAGAAAATTTGCAAAAATCTAATACGGTATACCAGTTAAAAATTGCACAATTGGAAGAAGAGATAACGAATACAA
Organism: uncultured Oscillospiraceae bacterium; assembly: GCA_964367585.1. Classification (GTDB taxonomy): domain Bacteria; phylum Bacillota; class Clostridia; order Peptostreptococcales; family Anaerovoracaceae; genus CAYJGJ01. The sequence continues at coordinate 95,062 of CAYIYH010000001.1, read as the reverse complement.
AAAGTATCGATCATAGTACAAATGAAATATTAAATTCCGCAAAAAATTTAGTAGCGGATATCGCTTCAGGTGCAGAAAAAAGAGCAGATTCAATAATTCAAAGTGCAATAGTTGAGGCGGATCTTACAAAAAAACGTGCAATTCAAGAATCTCAAAGATATATAGATGAAGCAGAAACATTGCGTAACAGATTAGAAAAACTAAAAAAAGAATATAAGCAGTATCTTGTGAGAGAGATTAACAGAATGGATCTTGACCAAGAAGATTTTATTAATGAAATTGATAAATATTTCGTGAATACCAATGATGAAACATTCAAAGGAGAAATATCAAAGCAAACATCTGAAAAGATTCAAGTAGCACAAGATAACCTAGTCAATACTAGACACAAGTAAGAAAGAGAACCCCATGTAATGAAGTATTATTTTTTTATGTTAATTACGGTAGCCGTTGACCAAATTACTAAATTTCTTGTAAGAAATAACATGGATGAAGGTGAATCTATTCCGATTATTGGAGAATTTTTCAAAATACATTATATAGAAAACACAGGGGCAGCTTTTAGTCTATTCCAAGATATGACTATTTTTTTGATTGTTTTTCCGAGTATAGTAGTAGTAATTTCATTTCTTATGTTAGAAAAATACCGCAAAAAAGAGCATTTTACACTATTATTATCACTTTCCCTTATTATAGCGGGAGGGATAGGGAACTTAATAGACAGGGTGATTTTTTCAAGTGTAACCGACATGCTTAGTTTCAGTATTTTCCCACCGATCTTTAATTTTGCGGATATATCGGTTTGTGTGGGCTGTGGATTTACGGTTTTGTACATTATGGTTTATGATGGTAAGCGCGATGCAGGAAAATAGTACATACGAAATAATTGTAAATGAAGAGAACCAAGGAATGCGTATTGACGCATACTTGGCTTTATTTTTATCCGAAGTATCTCGCAGTTTTTTGCAAAAGATTATTTTGGGCAGTAATGTAATAGTAAATGGAACCATTCAAACTTCAAAAAAATATAGAGTAGAGTCAAGCGATAAGATCATTGTTACAATGCCAGAGCCAGAGCTTTTGAATGTTGAACCTGAGGATATTGCAATAGATATAGTTTATGAAGATGACGAGTTATTAGTAGTAAACAAAGCCAAAGGGATGGTTGTTCATCCGGCGGTGGGCAACTACTCGGGAACATTAGTAAATGCAATAATGTTTCACTGCAAAGGACGGCTATCTTCAATTAATGGGGTGATTCGTCCCGGCATTGTCCATAGAATAGACAAAGATACGAGTGGGTTGCTTGTTGTCGCAAAAAACGATAAATCTCATGAATTCTTAGCAAAACAGCTGGCGGAACACACAATGACTCGAAAATATATTGCTATTGCACGTGATAATATAAAAAAAGAAGAAGGAATCATAGATATTCCTATAGGAAGAGATCCCAAAAACCGATTGCGTCAAAGTGTAAATGGTATAAACCCTAAAAAGGCAGTAACTCATTTCAGGGTATTGAAAAGATTCGGAAAAAAAACTCTGATAGAAGTTACTTTGGAAACAGGTAGGACACACCAAATAAGAGTTCATATGGCATACATAAAACACCCATTGCTCGGGGACACTGTCTACGGCCCAGCAAAGCAAATCCCAAAAGTAGAGGGACAAATGCTTCACGCAAAAACGTTGGGTTTCATTCACCCTACGACACATAAATATATCGAGTTTAACTCGGAAGTTCCTGATGACTTTTCGAAAGTAATAGAAAAAGTAGCGCATTAAGATCATTTTGTATTAATGTGTAAGGGAATACTATAAACTATAAAAATTACGCTACTATCTAGTATTTGTATAAATACTAGATAAATTATATAAAAGCGAGTGCTTCCACACAACAGTTCAGTTTGAAAACATGTGAATTTTATATATTTAATGTTTAATAATGCGCCAATTTATAAATAATAAGAAATGGATTGTTAAAGTAAAAGTAATATTTAATAATGAAGGGTATAATAGTGAAAGAGAAAAATATTGAACGTTTACAGATCGAATATAAAGGGGATCCGGAGGAGCTTTCTATTTTTTTACAAAAATATGATATTTTAATGATGAGATACGATTCGGCTATAAGGGAAATCCGTACTAAGTTAGAGATTCTTAATGATGAGCTGTTGATCACGGCTAATCAAAATCCTATTCTTTCAATACACTCGAGAAGAAAAAATACTAGTAGTATAATAGATAAGCTAACGAAATTGAATAAGGCCGTTACGTTGAAACACATTATAGATAACTTGAATGACGTCGCAGGTGTAAGGGTAATTTGTTCTTTTATCGACGATATTTATAAAGTCGTAAAAATGATATCTCATCAAGACGACATCAAAGTAATTGAGATAAAAGATTATATAAAAAATCCTAAACCAAATGGTTACAGAAGTCTACACATGATTGTTGAGATTCCAGTCTTTTTTTCAAAAGTAAAGCAAATGATGCGAGTAGAAATCCAAATAAGAACCGTTGCCATGGATTTTTGGGCCAGCCTGGAGCATCAAATGAAGTATAAGCAAGAGATAAGTAATGCCGAGGTTATACGCCATGAACTTAAAGAGTGTGCAGAAACTATAGCTAGTACCGACAAAAAAATGCTAGAAATAAGAAATAAAATACTAGAACTCGAGTCTTCATTTAATTAGTTTCTAACCTAGGAGATACAAAAATGGTTTTATTATTTTTGAATATTACCATTCCTGGCTTTGCACCACTTGGTTTTTTTACATGCCTAACTTGCACATAGTCTACTGGCACATTGTCAGAAGACTGACCTTTGCTGTAATATGCTGCAATCTGAGCAGTTTGAATGATATCTTCGTCGCTTGGAGCTTTATTATCGGTAAGTAGTATTACGTGTGATCCTGGTATGTCTTTGGTATGAAACCAGTAGTCGCTATCTTTTGCTACCTTAAATGTGATGTGATCATTTTCCTTATTATTTTTTCCTACGATAACCCTCATCCCATTTGATGTCTTAAGAATTCGCAGAGAATAATCGTCTTTTTTCTTTTTACCCTTGCCTGTTTCACTAGACTTTTTTATGAATCTTTCTTCGACCAGTTCATTTTTTATGTCATCGATTTCTTTCGGAGTATTTGCAAATTCGGCGGTAACGATGACAGATTTTATGTATTCAATCTCCCTATTTACCTCCTCGATTTGAATTTCTTTTTCGATCAATGCACGTTTTGATTTTGAAAGTTCTTTGAAATATTTTTGGGCATTTTGTGTCGGAGATAGACGTGCATTAAGCGGAATTGTGAGTGTTTCACCGTTATAGTAATTTACTAATTCGACTTGACTGGCTTTTTCTTTAAAATTATGTAAATTTGCGGTCAACAACTCACCGTACAATTGTAAGTGGGAGGAATCTTCAGCTTTAAGGATATCATCATTGAGTTTTGATTTTTTTAGTTCCAATTTGTTTAATATGTTATTCGTTAATTTTAGCAACGAGCTCTTTTTTTGTGATGATCTGTTTGCAAGGGCTTTCGATTCGTAAAAAACTTCAAGACATTCTGAAATTGAGTCAAAAGATGCCCCGGTAGAATTCTCGAAGAAACGATCGATCGGAGTAACGAAAAAATCTATAGGATTATTATCCTCATCATAATATATAGTAGAGCTTCCTTTACCCGAATTTGCTACATCAACCATGAAAGTTAAATATTTATATGGATCATTTGAAACAGACAGATATTTCGATATGTTTTTTGAAATTCCTGCAATAGAATTTGAGTCGAGTAGCATGGAAATGCTTTCCCGATCTATTTCTTTGAATCCTACTTTGTCTTGTAAAGGAGGGTATTCGTATATTTTACCCGGAAATACTTGGCGGATTCTGCTTTCAGAAAAAGAAATTCTCTTTACGGCATCGATTATTTTTCCGGTGCTTGTGTCTACTAATATTATATTGCTATGTTTACCCATTATTTCGAATATCAGCTTTTTGGATACTCCGAAGCCGAGTTCATTAAATGTTTCTATGTACATTTCAATAATACGTTCGGAGTCTTTTTGTTCTATTCTTTGTATTCGTCCATTTTGTAGTTGCTTGCGAAAAAGCATACATAATGAGGAAGGCTCACTCGGATTTTGATAAGATAGATTAGTGAGATGTACCCTAGGTGCGGGGTTGTTTACAGTTGCAAATACCTTAAATTTACCTTGTTTTGTATGTATTATAAACAGTAATTCATTATTTTCTGGTTGGTATACTTTTTCGATCTTGCCTAAGCAAATTTTCTCGTTCAATTCTCTTGCAATAGCAAGTGTGGTAATTCCATCATAAGCCATAGTTAGTACTCCTTTTAACTATTATGAATTTTACAATAATAATACGCATATGTAAATAAAAATATGCATAAACAATGCGTGCTTTTTGACTTGACAATTAATTGATTTTTGTGATATTATCAAAAAGTTGATTTAATATTATTTTAATGGAGGTATAGGTATATGAAACAAACAAAGAAGATTATAGCAATGGTACTTGTTGCAATTATGGCATTTACACTTGTTGCTTGTGGGGATGGAGACACTTCGGACGGTGGAGAAGCCGTGTTTAAAATAGGCGGTATCGGACCTACTACAGGGGCAGCATCTGTTTATGGAGTTGCCGTTATGAATGGTGCTGAAATCGCAGTAGAAGAAATCAATGAAGCAGGTGGTATCAATGGAACTCCTATTGAGTTCAGTTTCCAAGACGACGAACATGATCCTGTAAATGCAGTAAATGCATACAATACGCTCATGGATTGGGGAATGGATCTTTTGATGGGAACAGTAACAAGCGGTCCTTCTATTGCTGTTTCATCAGAAGCAGCTAACGATGGAATGTATATGCTTACTCCATCAGGTTCTTCTCCTGACATTATAGATGGTAAAACAAACGTATTCCAGGTTTGTTTTACTGACCCAAATCAAGGTATGGCATCGGCACAGTATATAGGCGATAACAATATAGCAACTAAGATTGGAATATTATATGATAGTTCAGATGTTTATTCTACAGGTATTTATGAAGAATTCGTTGCGGAAGCAACCAATCATGGATTTGAAATTGTTTCTACAGAAGCATTCACTGCTGACACTAAGACAGATTTCACAGTCCAATTGCAAAAAGCAAAATCGGCTGGTGCGGAGCTAATGTTCTTGCCATTTTATGCAAATGAAGCATCTTTAGTTCTCACACAAGCGGATTCAATGGATTTTTCACCTATTTTCTTCGGATGTGATGGAATGGATGGAATATTATCAGTAGAAAACTTTAATACTGATTTGGCAGAGGGACTATCTCTCTTGACTCCATTTGTAGCTACATCTGATGATGACGCTACAGTGTCTTTCGTATCAAAATATGAAGAATTGCATGGAGAGACTCCTAACCAATTCGCCGCGGATGCATACGATGCTATTTATATTATCAAAGAGGCGATAGAGGCATCCGGCGCTACCGCTGATATGGAACCAGCAGACATTAGTGCAGCGGTTATTGGTGCAATGGTAGAAATATCATATGAAGGACTAACTGGTAGCATGACATGGAGTGAAACAGGAGAAGTGTCAAAAGATCCAAAAGCTATGACTATAAAAGACGGCATATATGTTGACTTTATGGTCCAATAGTAATATAATAAACTAATGAAGTAACCGATGACCCGACACAGTGCATGGCATGAATGTTATGAATTAGTATTAATGTAGGGTGATTGTTTCAATCACCCTATTTTTGTTTATTTGTGAGGAACTAACTTTCAATAAATAGTTCCTACAGAGTCTATCTGTATATATGTTATTTATTCTAATATAAAAGGAAATTATATGACTTTTTTATCCTACATCATATCCGGTATTAGCCTTGGAAGTGTATATGCAATAATTGCGCTCGGGTATACTATGGTATATGGAATTGCAAGAATGCTGAATTTTGCCCATGGTGATATAATCATGGTAGGCGCATATGTTGTTTTTTTAGGAATGTCTAGTATGGGTCTATCTCCATTTGTAGCTGTCTTTATCTCTATCATTGTATGTGTTTTACTGGGACTAACCATAGAAAAAATAGCGTACAAACCACTTAGAAATGCTTCATCGTCCTTGGCCGTCCTAATTACAGCGATAGGCGTAAGCTATCTTCTTCAGAATATAGCATTGCTTATTTTTGGTTCTGCAACTATTTCTTTTTCTTCTGTCGTGGAAGCCGATCCAATCAAAATAGCAAATGGCCAACTAATCATAACATATGAGACGGTAGTTACTATTTTGGCATGTATCATTATTATGACTTTGCTTACATTCTTTATACACAAGACAAAGCAGGGACAAGCGATGCTTGCAGTTTCCGAAGATAAAGCGGCCGCACAACTTATGGGAATAAATGTGAATAGAACCATTGCAATCACATTTGCTATAGGTGCAGCATTGGCGGCAATTGCCGGCGCGTTGCTTTGTTCCGCATACCCGGCACTTAATCCTTACACAGGATCTATGCCTGGGATTAAAGCATTTACAGCGGCAGTATTTGGAGGCATTGGATCTGTTCCCGGAGCATTGATAGGCGGACTCTTCTTGGGTATAATTGAAATATTTGGCCGGGCATATATATCTTCTCAGCTTTCCGATGCAATCGTATTCGTGGTTTTAATCACCGTATTACTCATAAAGCCAACCGGAATACTTGGGAAAAAAATACAAGAAAAAGTATAAAATAATATAACGGAGATATATATGATTCGGAAAAGTTCATCAAACAAAAAGACAGAGGCAATTGATATAAATCCTGGAGATTCAAAATTACCAATTGTTAGAAATAATATAACGCGAGTTTCAAAGAATAATTTCATCACATATGGAATTGTTCTTGCCGTATTTTTGCTTGTGCAAGCCATTACGATTACAGGTGGGTTAAGCAATCTTATCGAAGGATTGTTGGTGCCACTTTGTGTATATGCTATCCTTGCAGTGTCTCTAAACTTAGTAGTTGGAATTTCAGGCGAACTCAGTTTAGGTCATGCCGGATTCATGTGTGTAGGTGCATTTTCTAGTGCAATTTTTTCACATCTTTTCCAGGATACAATTCAATTATCTCTTATAAGATTTGTTCTTGCAGTCGTGGTGGGTGCAGTCATGGCAGGATTGTTTGGGTTTATTATCGGCATGCCGGTTCTTAGACTTCGTGGAGACTATCTCGCGATTGTAACCCTTGGTTTTGGAGAAATAATCAAGAATGTTACAAATATTTTGTATATTGGTCAAGATGAAAATGGCATTCACTTTTCTACTACGAACACAATCGATTTAAATTTATCACAAGCGGGAGAAGTAATTGTAAAAGGCCCGCAGGGAATTACAGGAACTCCTCGCGATGCTACATTTTTATTAGCAGTCGTATTCTTGCTGATATCGTTAATAATAATACTAAATATAATCAATAGCAGGACAGGCAGAGCAATAATGGCTATACGTGATAATAGGATCGCAGCGGAAAGTCTCGGAATCAATGTAACTAAGTATAAGATGATTGCATTTACAACAGCGGCATCTCTTGCTGGAATTGCAGGTGCGCTCTATTCTCATAATATTAGTTCGTTGATGGCTACAACAGATACTTTTGGCTATAATATGTCTATTATGATACTAGTTTTTGTAGTGCTGGGGGGAATTGGTAGCATTAGGGGATCGTTAATCAGTGCAGTAGTATTAACACTGTTGCCTGAGCTGCTGAGGGACTTAAATGACTATAGAATGCTTATATATGCGTTTGCTTTAATAATAATGATGTTGTTCAACTGGGCGCCTGCGGCATTAGAGTTTAGAAAAAAAGCGTCGGCTACTATGAGGTCAAAGCTGCAAGTTAGGAAAGGAATATAACGAGATGGCATTACTAGAAGTGAAATCGCTCGGAATCTCCTTTGGAGGACTTCGTGCAGTTGACAGTTTCAACTTGACTGTTAATAAGGGACAATTATATGGTCTAATCGGCCCAAATGGGGCGGGAAAAACCACTATATTTAATTTATTAACAGGTGTATACAAACCGACTAATGGTGTAATTAAGCTAGATGGACAAGTTATTTCTGGTCTATCTACCGAGCAAATATCTAAGGCAGGTGTAGCAAGGACATTTCAGAATATAAGATTATTTCATAAGCTAACAGCAATAGACAATGTTAAGATTGGATTGCATAATATTCATACTTACAGTGTTTTCGCAAGTATATTTAGGACACCACGGTTTTATAAGGCGGAAAAAAATATGCATGAAGATGCATTGAGTATATTACAAATAATGGGCTTGGAAGACAGTGCCGATACTATCGCTACTAATTTGCCATATGGAAAGCAACGTAAATTAGAAATAGCAAGGGCGCTTGCAAGTAACCCTAAGTTTCTTTTGCTAGATGAGCCGGCAGCAGGGATGAATCCGAATGAAACAAATGAGTTGATGGAGACCATTAAGTTTATAAGAGACAAATTCGATATTACTATATTACTTATAGAACATGACATGAAATTTGTCACAGGGATTTGTGAAGAAATCACTGTTTTGAATTTTGGACAGACACTTTGTAGCGGAAAGACAGAAGATGTTATGAAAAATGAAGATGTAATAAAGGCTTATTTAGGTGAATAGGAGGATTGACGATGTCGATGCTTGAAGTAGATAATTTGAAAGTATATTATGGAATGATTCAAGCCGTCAAAGGGATTTCTTTTTGTGTGAATAAAGGAGAGGTCATTACTCTTATAGGAGCAAATGGCGCAGGAAAAACATCAATATTGCATGCTGTATCTGGTTTAATTCCTGTTCGTGAAGGAAATATTAAATTTGAGAATATTGATATTACAAAAGCAAGTGCAGATAGGATTGTTTCAAAAGGAATGGCTCACATCCCAGAAGGGCGTCGTGTTTTTGCCAATTTGAGTGTGTACCAAAACCTAAAATTAGGTGCTTTTACAAGAAAAGATAAAAATGAAATTGAAAATACGTTAGAAACAGTTTATAATAGATTTCCAAGGCTAAAAGAGAGACATAATCAGATGTCAGGCACATTGTCAGGAGGAGAGCAACAGATGCTTGCTATTGGGAGAGCATTGATGAGTAAACCGCATATATTGCTCATGGATGAGCCATCTATGGGACTATCCCCAATATATGTAAATGAAATATTTGATATTATCAAAGAACTAAATGAAGAAGGGACTACGATACTGTTGGTAGAGCAAAATGCAAAAAAAGCGTTGTCCATTGCGAATAGAGCATATGTGTTAGAAACGGGGAATATAATACTAGAAGGTAATGCAGATGAACTATTGGATAATGAAATGGTAAAAAAAGTGTATTTAGGTGAAATGTGAGGATTTCAGATGGAAAAATACGTAATAACGATATCAAGGACTTATGGCAGTGGTGGACGAACCATGGGGAAAATGCTTGCAAAAGAATTGGGTGTTGAATATTACGACAAGGAAATATTGAGCATTGCTTCTGAAAAAAGTGGCATAAATGAAAAAATATTCTGGGAAGCGGAGGAAAGCATAAAGAAACCTTCTTTATTCAAGCGGAGAAAAAAAATTGAACTTGATGAAGTTCTTCCGGCAGATAATAGTGACTATACTTCCGCAGATAATCTTTTTAATTATCAAGCAAAAGTAATTAAAGAGTTAGCAGAAGAACAATCTTGTGTTATTTTGGGAAGATGTGCGGATTATATCCTAAAAGATTATAAAAATGCCATTAGGATCTTTTGTTACGCGTCTCTTGAAGATTGTATAAAGAGAGAGTCTGAATTGAATAATAGCACAAGGGCAGAAAGCATCAAGATCATAGAAAAAAAGGATAAGGAACGACGAGAATACTACAAGTACAATACGGGAACAGAGTGGGGAAGTGCAAAGAATTATGATCTGTGTTTAAACACGGGAACATTATCCTACGATGAAATACTTGAAATAGTAAAGATGTTTGTTGAATTTGTGCATGCTCGTAAAGTATAAAATAATTGTTGTGTTGACCTAGTAATGCACAATGTCTTGAAAATGAAAGGTGAAAAATGGATATCTCGAATGCTGTAGAAAAAGTAAAGAAGATGGAAGAAAAAAGGAGACAAATCAATTTGGAGCATATGTCGCAAGGTGTGAATTTTGTTGACATTAACACTGTGTATATTGATGAAGATGTTACTATAGGAAAAGGTACCCTTATTGGACCTAACGTTACGATTCAATCAGGAAGTAAAATTGGTGAGAATTGTACTATTATGCAATCAACTCGCATAAGCAATACTATAATCGGAGACGATGTGAGTATAGAAAGTTCAGTCTTGGTCGACAGCGAAGTCGGAGATCAAACAACTGTTGGACCATTTGCATATTTGAGACCAAAAAGTAAGGTAGGAAAAAAATGTAAAATAGGCGATTTTGTCGAAGTAAAAAACTCAAACATGGGCGATGGTTCTAAGGCTTCACATCTTACATATATAGGGGATGCCGACGTTGGTGAAAATGTTAATCTTGGCTGTGGTGTTGTCTTTGTTAATTATGACGGAACGAACAAGGCTCGTTCAACTGTAGAAGATAATGCTTTTGTGGGATGTAATGTAAACCTAGTCTCTCCTGTCACAGTTAAATCAGGCGCATATGTTGCCGCAGGTTCTACTATCACGGAAGACGTAAATGAAAATGCACTTGCTATTGCAAGGCAACGACAGTCTAACATCGAAGATTGGGTTTCAAAAAAAAATAATCGTACAAAAAAATAAAAAGAAAAGGGGTTAATAATGTTCTCGAATTACAAAATCTTCGCGGGAAATTCAAATATTGAATTAGCAGATGAAATTGCAAAAATAATGGGGAAACAGTTGGGAAAAGCTACTGTAAACAAGTTTAGTGATGGAGAAATATCTGTTAGTATTTGGGAAACCGTCCGTGGCGTGGACGTGTATATCGTACAATCTACAAGCGAACCAGTCAATGAGAACCTTATGGAGCTCCTTATTATGATAGACGCAATGAGAAGAGCGTCTGCCGGACGTATCAACGCAGTTATCCCATATTTTGGATATGCTAGGCAAGATAGAAAAGCAAAAGCGAGAGATCCAATTACTGCCAAACTTGTTGCTAATTTGATTGCAGCTGCGGGTGCAGACAGAGTGGTCTCAATGGATTTGCATGCAAATCAGATACAAGGATATTTTGATATTCCGGTAGATCATCTTAGAGGAATTCCTATTATTGTAGATTATTATAGAGACAAAAAATTGGATGATTTGACTATTGTCTCGCCTGACCATGGCAGCGTTGCGAGGGCTAGAAACTTTGCCGAATTATTAGACAGTCCCATAGCAATAATAGACAAAAGAAGGCCGGCAGCAAACCAAAGTGAAATAATGAATATTGTTGGGGATGTTGAAGGAAGAAATTGTATCCTCTTAGATGACATGATAGATACTGCTGGAACAATATGTAATGCCGCAGAAGCAATCATGAAAATGGGAGCAAAAAGAGTGTATGCTGCTGCTACCCACCCTGTTTTATCCGGAAAGGCGATAGAGAGATTGCAAGACTCCGTGATAGAAGAGGTAGTCCTTTTAAATACTATTTTACTCGATGACCATAAAATGCTAGATAAGTTTGTTACTTTGTCTGTTGCACCTTTGTTCGCGGATGCCATTACTCGAATATTTACTAATGATTCTGTAAGCAAGTTGTTTGATATTTAGCATATAGCCACTACATAATAGAACTTATCTCTTAATTTTGCACATATTAATCGATAATTATCGATTAATAAAGTAAGCTGAATTAGTCTCGAATTAAATGATTCACTGTTTACCTTGTAAATAGATGAAAAATGTGGAAAGAAAATAAATGTATATTATAGTAGGCCTAGGAAATCCTGGCAAGCAATACGAAAAAACGAGACACAATATGGGGTTTGTGGCTATAGACAAAATCGCTCATGAGCTGGGAGTAAAAGTCAATAAAATTAAAGCTAAATCACTAATAGGTGAGGCAAATATTGCTGGCGAAAAAATTGTGCTTGTTAAGCCACAGACATATATGAATTTGAGCGGCGAAGCTGTTTTTGAGTTATTATCATATTACAAGCTTAGCACTGAAAATCTAATAGTAATATATGACGACATCGATATTTCTCAAGGGAATATTCGCATCAGAAAATCAGGAGGTGCGGGCACTCACAACGGAATGAGGTCGGTTGTTTCTAGCATTAATTCTAAAAACTTTATAAGAATCCGAGTGGGGATTGGCACCGAACACAAACAGAATATTATTAGTTATGTAATTGGTGGTTCTATTTCTAAAAAAGATAAAGAAATATTAGATAAAGGAACGACCTCTGCTGCAGAAAGCATATTTGATATAGTGACAGTAGGGATAGATAAAGCTATGAATATTCATAATTCAAAAAAGAATAAATCTGAGGGTGTGATAATATGAGGATAACGAATATTTCTGGAATATTAGGAAGTCAGGTAACTCCTATAATTGCAGATATGTCAAATGAAAAGGGTCCCAACTTAGTAATAGTCGATTCATTTAATCGAGCTAAAACTTTGGCGGAAGACCTTTCTTTTTTTTCGTCCAAAAACATATATGTATTTTCTCATGAAGATAACTTTATTAAGTATGTTGCAAAAAGCAGAGAAATCATGCATGAGAGAATACGAATCTTAAAAGCCATACGCAATGGAGAAGATTGTATCGTAATTTCTCCAATCCTTAGTGCCATGAAGAAAGTTATTTCTCGAAAAAACTTTGATATCGGACAGATAGAATTAAAAGTAACGGATAGGATAGATATTGACGAATTAAAACTCGAGTTGATAAAACTTGGTTACGAAAGGTGTGACTATGTTGAAGCAAAAGGGCAATTTTCAATAAGAGGCGGTATAATAGACATTTTTACAATAGATAGTGAAACTCCTTATCGGATAGAATTATTCGACATAGAGATAGATACTATTAGGACCTTCGAAATTGATACTCAGCGGTCTATTAGCAATATTTCAAGAATTGTAGTCAATGTAAGCAACAATTTTATTATACGAGACGAGGACTTCAAATCAGCGAGAGAAAGCTTAACTGAGGAGTACACTTTTCACGCGAATGAATTAAAAATTAAGTCCGGTACAGATGATATCATCGAAAAATTAATAAAGAGAAGAGACGAACTGTGCGAGCACTTAGATAATAAAACCAACCTAGAGGTATTAGACAATTATTTGCACTATTTTCCAGATGCATCTGAGTATATTTGGAATTATATTGAACCCGGATGTGTCTTTGTTGAAAATCCACAAGTAGTAGAAGAGATAGTTAAAAATGAAGAGAGTACATCGGCAATAGACTTCCAAGCACTACTAGAGGATGGATATGTAATTCCTGCCGATTGGAAAATGAATATAGACAAAAGTAAGCTATATGATATTTACAAATATAGCCCGCTATATATAATCACTCCATTTCAAAGCCAGCTAGAGGGAATTGCAACGTATGACAAGAGCATCAGTATAGTGGCAAAGGACATGATGATGTTCAATGGTAGTTTAGATTTGCTAGAAAGCGAACTCAAAAGTTATATACATGAGAATTTCGAGATTAATATTCTAATGGATACAGCGGATAAATTGACAAACATACGTGATTTTATAGAATTAAGCATCGATAGTCCCAAAATAAGATATCATATAGGGACATTGTCAAAAGGATTCGAATTTACAGAGAAAAAAATATGTTATATATGCGAAAGTGATATCTCGAAATCTTTCCGTTCAAATCGAAAGAAATCAAATAGGAAAAAAGAAAAAAAGAGTAAGATACAAGTATTCACAGACATAAAAATCGGGGATTATATAGTCCATGAATACCATGGAATAGGAAGGTTTGAGGCAGTAGAGCAACAGACAGTAGAGAAAGTTACAAAAGATTATCTAAAAATAAAATATGCAGGAACCGACTGTCTATTTGTCCCTGTAGAAAAAATGGACTTGCTACAAAAATACATTGCTTCCGAAGGAACAAGTCCAAAATTGAGCAGTCTAGCTGGCAGTGATTGGATGAAAAAAAAGGCAAAAGCAAAAGTTGCTATTGCCGAAATGGCTGGTGAATTACTCGAATTATTCGCAAAGCGAAAAATGGCCCATGGATATTCTTTTGAAGAAGATACGATATGGCAAAAAGAAATGGAAGATGATTTTGATCATGCAGAGACAGATGACCAACTAAGGGCAATAGAAGAAATCAAAGAGGATATGCAAAAGCCTATTGCGATGGATCGACTCCTCTGTGGAGATGTAGGATATGGAAAAACGGAAGTTGCTGCAAGGGCAATTTTTAAGTGTCTTTCTTCTGGGAAACAATGTGCTGTGTTAGTTCCAACAACCATTTTAGCCAATCAACATTACCATACATTGTATAAACGATTCAAAAAATATCCATTTAATGTAGATATGTTATCACGGTTTAGGACAAAAAAAGAACAGGCTGAAATAATAAAAAGCATAGACAAAGGTAGTACGGATTTAATTGTCGGTACACACATGTTATTATTGAATGGCATTTCATTTAATAATTTGGGCTTACTTGTAATAGATGAAGAGCAACGATTCGGAGTTACACACAAGGAAAAAATAAAGCAATTAAAGGAAAATGTCGACGTTTTGTATTTGTCCGCCACACCTATACCGAGGACATTGGACATGTCTCTTGCAGGGATAAAAGACATAAGCTTGATAGAAGAGCCACCCCATGACAGATATCCTGTTCAAACGTATGTAGTAGAAGAGGATTACAATGCAATAAAGGATATAATAAGAAGAGAGCTTAATAGGGACGGGCAAGTTTTCATACTTCATAACAAAATTGCAGGCATATTCACGGTGGCGGATAAGATAAAAGATCTAGTACCGGAAGCGAATGTCGTAGTCGGCCATGGCAGGATGAACGAAAATTCACTAGAAAATGTCATGCTAGATTTTATAGAGGGAGATGCTAATGTCCTAGTTTGTACTACTATTATAGAAGCGGGGATAGATATTCCAAATGCAAACACCATAATTATAATGGATTCTGACAGATTAGGGTTGTCACAACTATATCAGTTGCGAGGGCGTGTGGGACGATCCAATAAAATAGCATACGCTTATTTAATGTACAAAAAAAATAAGGTTTTATCTGAAATAGCAACGAAACGTCTAATGGCAATAAAAGACTTTACAGAATTAGGATCTGGATTTAAGGTTGCTATGCGTGACTTGGAAATAAGGGGCGCAGGAAATCTATTAGGAAGTGAGCAATCTGGCCACATGCACAATATAGGATACGAACTCTATTGGAGACTGATAGACGAAGAGGTGCAGAGACTAAAAGGAGATGCTCCTCAGGAAGTCGATGATGTAAAAGAAAGAGAAGTAAAAATAGCATTAAATGATGAAAGTAACATACCGAATTCATATATCAAAAATGAAAATTTGAGGATAGATGTATATAAGAAAATTTCTAGAATCCGTGATTCGGAGGATTTACAAGATCTATTCGATGAACTTATAGATAGATTTGGAATTCCACCTATACAAACGGAAAAGCTTCTAAAGATTTCTCTAATTAGACACTTGTGTCAGGAACTAAATATACCTATGGTTGAAGAGAGTAAAAGTAGTATTTTATTCCACTTTGATGAAGTGAACTGTTTAACACCTAATGCATTTGTCTATATAGGAGAGGAATTTGATGGAAAGACAACGTTTAGCGCTGGAAAAAAACCTTTAATAGAGTTGCAACATGATACGAAAAATAAACTAAGTGAAATCATTAAGGTATTGTCGATAATTAAGGATAATAGGCATTCCTAAAAAAAGGTACAATGCTCAAATTATTATATAGTCATTTCTTCTTTGAGATTTATTCGCAAGATATAGAAATGATATGTGGATAAATTTGTCACTGAAGTCAAAAGGGTCTAAGTTTTAAACTTAGACCCTTTTTTAAAATGTACATTATTAGTAGATTTGAATTTATTTATGGAGCCGGTGGTGGATCGGGAGGTGCATCATTCCAAATTGGAACAATTGTGACAGGCCCGATTACGGTATATGAATCCCCGATATTATATGGAACACCATTGACTGACCATCCTGCAAATTCTTTGCCAGTTGGTGGAGTAAATGAGTTTGATGGTAATATATATGGATCCCCTTCCAATACACTGATGCTTGAAGAACTACCACCACCACCGTTAGGGTCTAGTGTGACTATATAAGACACCCTGTCAACCCATGTGGCAACTATTGTAGTTGCTCCAGTAATCGTTATAGTCTCCCCAGGTTGAAGTATTCCTGCCGGAGTGTCCCATCCGTTAAAGGCTTTTCCACTAGGAGCGGTAAATGTTGGGCTAGGTAATGTAAATGCCCCATCTTTTATTGTCGATACGGAGTATGCGCCACCGCCACCTTCTCCAGGGTTCATAGTTACATAGACATATTCTAACAACGACATTCCCGGTGCCAATGGATATAGAGCCGTGTCAGGGTTGTGGTGATTGCAGTAGTATCTCGGTAGTGTATTTCTTGAATCTGTCTCATCTTGCAATAGTATTCCTTCTTTTTCTTGCGTGTTCGCACAAGAAGGAGTTGCTAGTAGACCTGTATCAGCACAAACAACAGCTGTTTGTAAGAAAGAATTTTGTGAATCTTTACTAGGTTGAGTTCCTGATGTAAATAGTTCTGATATAGCGCCTCCGGCAGTATTAATCGTTGCAGATATTACATTGGAAGGTTTCTCTTTATATGAGCCATCGAGTGCAGCTGGAATTTGCCTCATTACTTCTTGCCATAGTGATGAAAAGCTCTGGCTTCCGCCTTCCTGAGGTAAATTATGGTCGGCTCCTTGGTATACCGCTGCAGTATATGTAGGAGTGAATCCTACAAACCATAAGTCATGCACATTATCCGTGGTTCCAGTTTTACCTCCTGGTACTACTCCAGGTAGAGACCATACAGGGATGTCTTTCAACATATCTGTCATAATATATGCTACACCAGGGTCTAATACTTCCCTTTTCGCAGATTCACTGCTTAGAATTACTTCTCCTTCTTTGTTAAGTACTTGTGTATACGCGGAAGCTTCATAATTGTATCCGTAGTTAGGGAATGTGGTATAAGCGATTGCCATCTCTAATGGAGAGGCTCCGTATGTCAATCCGCCCAATACTAAAGAGTACGTTTGATCCGTTTCATCTAATGTTGTTATTCCAAATTTTTGTGCCATTTCGAATCCATATTCTATTCCTATTTGCGCTAGTACCTTTACCGCACATGTATTTACAGAAAGGTCCATGGCCGATCTCATAGTTTGGAATCCGGTATATCCCGAATAGAAGTTTTTAGGCCATTCTCTGCCTGCAATATACAATGGTTCGTCGTCAATGGTAGAACCTGCGGTTAAAAAGTCACCGTAAAGAGAGGTTCCTTGATCTCCTACGTCATCACGGTATGCAAGTCCTTCGGAGCCAGCTGCTGCTGCCTCAAAACTCATTTGAAGTGCAGGAGCATATCCTGCAATCGGTTTGAATGCAGATCCTGGGTTATTTGGTTCTATAGCCCTATTAAGCAGGTATCTTCCATATGTTTCCCGTCCGCCGATCATTGCCTTGATATACCCTGTTTCATTTTCGACAATTACCATAGCAGATTGAGGTTGCCTTATTTTTGCGCTTAGCGTATATGATGTAGTAGGAACAGATACCGTTCCATTATCATTAAAAATGAAAAAATCAGGATAATCAGTCATGAAAGAGCTATCTATTAGCAAATTGTAATTATCATCTCTACTTTTATATGTCTGTGGTACGTTTATATATCCTCCTTGTATTGAAAAAAGGATATTGTTATCTATGGTGTATAGCTCTTTAAATTCAATGCTGTAGTCTGGGTTTCCGTCAACTACAGTATCATAAATATTAAGTCTTTTTCCTTTCATTATAGTCAATGAACCATCTTCATTGACAGTGATTTCATCTGACCTAAAGGTGAAGACACCGTTTGAGTCGAAATAGTTATAGTAATCGAATAGTACTTCATTCCCTGAAGAATCAATAATGTTGTTGCTTGAATTCTTACTAACATTTTCGACATCGAAGAAATTGTCTGGGTCATTGTATTCAGCTTCGACGACAAGTTGTGCAGTTGAGTCGAGTGTTGTATGTATTTGATATCCGCCAGAGTGAATGAGTGAAACAGCCTCTCCGTATGTTAAATCAAGTTCGGCCATTAAATCTGTTGCAACTTCTTCTATTACATAATCTACAAAATATGTGGCATGGTTCCCTTGAGTGTTGTAGGTTGGATTTAGATAGTCTGTCAGTTCCAGTGCAACCGCCTCATCATATTCTTCTTGAGTGATGTAGTTTTGAGCTTTCATCTCAGACAGGCATAAGTTCCTTCTGCTTATTACGCTGTCATTGTACAAAAATGTAGATTGTTGTGTTTGATGTAAAATATTAGTATCCTCTGCAGTTATAGAACTATTACTTACCTCTATAACTAGGGCATAAGTGCTCGGTATTTGTGGTAAAGATGCAAGAGTTGCAGCTTCTACCAAAGAAAGCTCCGTAACATCTTTAGAAAAATAGGACTGTGACGCTATTTGTATACCATAAGAATTATATCCGTAAAACACAGTATTAAGATAAGCTTCAAGGATTTCGTCTTTGGATAAGGTATTTTCTATCTGTATAGTATAGTATGCTTCGATTATTTTTCTTGAGATTGATCTGTCAAAACGTGTGTCTTCTAAATAAATATTCCTTGCAAGTTGTTGCGAAAGTGTACTAGTACCACCTATTTCTCCTTGCGTCAAGAACGCGTCGACTACAGCACCGATAAGTCTAATATAGTTGAACCCGTCATGTTCATAAAATGTTTTGTCCTCGATCGAAATGATTGCATTTTGCATAATCATTGGAATTTCATCAATACTAACATTTTCTCTATTTTGGTTAGCATATATGTTAAGTAAAGGTTGTCCCGCATCATCATATAGAGTTGAAGTTTCAGAAATTAAAGAGTATATATTGCTTGGTTCAACACGTTCGGCACCAGCAATTATTACGGCAACATACAGGATTACACCCATTACACATGCTAAAACAATACTGGAAAAACCGACAAGAAATTTTTTTCTGTGAAAAATCAGCCATTTGCCGAAGTGTTTGATCGGTGGTCTATCCCTTTTTGCGTTTCGTTTTTTCTTTGCTTTTTTTTCTGCTAAGTCACTATTAGAATTTTTATTCTTCTTAGAGTTTGAAGCATTCTTTTTCTTTTTTGAGGAATCCAATAATACAACGCCGGATTCTAAATCAATTTCCTTGACTGTATTATTTTCTTTTCTCTTTTTCATTATAATGTCCTCCTATTAACGAATAATTCAAATAACCATACTTGGTGATATATATATTTTGAGGTGGTTATTTTTTTTGTTCTGCTCGCTGCGCATTTTTATTTACACGCATGGCAGATTTATGTTAGCAAAGCTAACATAATTGCAATTTTTTTATTATATCATAAAACAGCGATGTTGTGTGAAGAAAAACTGTGTTTTTGAAAACTTCATACTTGGCAAGTAAAATGCTTATGGAGAAGAATAATTAGATTATACTACTATATAGGATTACTCTTCTAGCAGAGTCTAACGCATTGATAACAGATTTTTTTCTAACAGCGTCCCTATCCCCAGTCGTATTAAAAGTTCGCGAATACGTTTGACCGTCATAGTATATTCCGATACATATTGTCCCTACAGGTTTTGAGTCTGTTCCGCCGCCGGGCCCCGCAATGCCTGTTATTGCTATGGATAATTTTGCCCTAGTTTTTTCAGCTGTTTTTTGTGCCATTTCTTCCGCCACTTCTAGGGAGACAGCTCCTTTTTCTTCCAATGTGTTTTTATTGACACCCAATTCTAGTTTTGATTCATTAGAATATGTTATAAAGCCTGCTAGAAAAATATTCGAGCTCCCAGGAGAGTTGACAAGAGTAGCAGATAATAGCCCGCCGGTGCAAGATTCACATGTTGCGACTGTGATTTCATTTTTGCATAGTAAATCAAACACATCTTTTTCTATGTTTCCTTCGTCTGTTAAGAATGCATTGTTACCGAAGCGATTGAGTAATTCTTTTTCGATCGGAGCTATCATTTTATAGCCAATGTCCGCACTCTCCGCTTTTGCTGTTATTCTGAAAACGCACTTTCCGGCACTTGCATAAGGTGCTATGGTTGGATTTGATTGATTTTCTATTAAATCCAGTATCATTGTCTCTGCTAGTGATTCTCCCAGTCCTGTTACTGTAATTTTTTTTGATACTACGACTTCGTTTGTAAATTTAAGTAAAAAGGGAACGACTTCATTTAAAAGCATCGGTTTCATTTCAAACGGGGGACCGGGTAAAATTATTATTATTTTACCGTCTTTGTTTAGTATGCATCCTTCCGCAGTTCCATTATCATTACTAATAATAGATGATCCCTTGGGGAAATATGCTTGCCTCTTATTATTTTCGGGCATATCTTTATTAAATTTAATATATTTATCTCTAATTCTATCCATCGCATCTTCATGGAACACCATTTCAACATCTAGATGTTTGGCCAATATTTCCTTTGTTATATCATCCAGTGTAGGGCCTAATCCACCCGTGCAGATAAGCACATCTATTCTATTAAGCGCATTAGAATATGCCTCGAGCATTCTCTTTGGATTATCACCGACTACGGAATGATAATGAACATCAATACCAATCTTTGCCATTTCTTTTGAAATAATTTGTGCATTGGTGTTGTTTATATCACCATGCAGTAGCTCTGTACCTATACATAATATTTCTGCTTTCACGAAAAACTCCATTCTTTTTAATCATAATGTGGGTTGATAATCTTCACAAGACAAGTTTTAATCATCACCGTGGGAAGATTGTGTAGCACACTAGTTCCTCCGAGACGACTCAAAAGTGGACTTTACTTATAGAAATTTGATTCCACTAATATAACACGATTATACAATGTAATTAGTAAACATTCAAGATAATTACGTAGTAAGTGAGATAAATCAGGTAATAATGGAGATAAAAGTTATTAGAATCAATGATATAGAGTAATCTCTTATGACGAGGTGTTAAATTGACAAAATTACACTAAAGATATATAATAAAACATTACATCTCTTTTAAAGAGCAGTGTCAATAGAATTCGTTTTCAATAAAATATCTAACAATGCCAAGCTTAAACGACAATGTGCTACTATGCTAGTAGGCATATGTTTATGATACTAAAAGAATGATGAGGGAAATATGATAGAATACAACGTACTCAAGAAGAGAATTGATGATACAATTTTAAACTACCGTGATGAACTAACCGAGTTGAACGATTACATTGCGGATCACCCCGAGATATCGGGGGAAGAATATGAAACTTCGAAGAAGATTGTCGAACTTCTAAGGAACAAGGGATTTGAAGTCGAATCTCCATTTGCAAATTATGACACGGCATTTAAGGGTATATATGGTAAAAATAATCATACTCATAAAATTGCCATATTGACTGAATATGACGCATTGCCTGAAATCGGGCATGCGTGTGGACATTGTTTAAGTGGATGTATAAGCATATTAGCTTCGTTAGCACTAATAGAACTTCAAGATGAATTGGATTCGGATATTCATATAATAGGAACACCTGTGGAAGAGACTGACGGTGCAAAATGTGGAATGATTAGAGATGGAGTTTTTGATGAATATGAACTAGCGAGTATGGTTCATTTGTATGATGAAAATTTGAGTTCTGTTACCTTGGTTGGATTACAATCATATATGTATGAATTCAAGGGGAAGCCTGCACATGCCGCAGGAAGCCCATGGGAAGGATGTAATGCACTAAATGCTGCACAGCTAATGTTTCATGCTGTAGATATGCTTAGACAGCATGTAACTCCTGATATACGAATTCATGGCATAATAAAACACGGAGGAGATGCACCTAATATCGTACCAGAGTATGCGAGTGCGGAATTTTACGTACGAGGACTTGATGAAAAAATCCTGGACGATGTTGTAAGGAAAGTCGATGATTGCGCAAAGGGCGCAGCTATTGCAACGCAAACTACTTGGAGTAAATATAAGACGGCGGAAACATACTCTACTATGAAGAACAATAAATTTGGAACGGAAAAATTAGAGGAAGTATTCGAGGAATTAGGTATAATTCTTGATCATAATGCTGATAATAATTTTGGCTCTTCAGATGCTGGAAATGTAAGTTTCGTTTGCCCTACCTTTCACCCGTGTGTGCAAGCAGTAGAAAAAGGAATCAAGATTCACACTCACGAATTTGCTATTGGTATGAAAAGTGAGATGGCTCATGAAGCTTTAGTCATCGGTGCAAAATTGATTTCTTACCACATAGCTAAAATATTTTCAAACGAGGATAACATAAAAAAAATCTCTCAAACAAACAATAAAAATGATTGACATCTATCAAATAATATGTTTATATAGAGTATAACAAAAAACATTTGAAAGGAATAGCAATGAAAAGCCCAAGAAACATCCAATATATTTTCGCCTTTTATCTTGCCTTTTACTTTAGCTTTATTAACTCGTTTAATAAAGTCTCTTTGCTATGTGCCATCAAATAATATATGTAAATAAGAAAAAAATAAGTTAGAACATATATGCCTGTGGTTTTGCAAAGAGCCCGGGCTTTTTTATTTTAATTTAATCAAGAGAAATGAAAATGTATATTAATTGCTCAGATAGATGCATAATTACAATTTAAAAGGAGAAAGAAATGATAATAGTACTAAAAGAAAATCAAGACAAGCAACAATTGGAAAATTTGAAACAATGGTTTATTAGTCAAGACCTAAATGTCAGCATGACAGAGGGCATTAATGATACGATTATGGGAATTATAGGAGACACCTCCGACATAGATATAGATATTCTTAACTCTCTCGACATCGTAGAAAGCGTAAAGAGAATACAAGAACCATACAAAAAGGCTAATAGAAAATTTCATCCACAAGATACGATTATCACTCTTTCAAACGGCGCCAAGATTGGCGGTGGGAATTTTGCAATCATGGCTGGGCCGTGTTCTGTAGAATCAAGTGAACAGATATGTAGCGTTGCAAGATCTGTTAAAGAAGGGAATGCTACTATATTGCGAGGCGGAGCATTTAAGCCTCGGACATCTCCATATGCATTCCAGGGCATGGGAAGCGATGGGATAGAGTTGTTACTGGAAGCCAAAAAAGATACTGGTCTACCTATTATTTCGGAACTAATGGATTTGTCTCAATTGTCTCACTTCGAAGATATAGACATAATACAAATAGGTGCTAGAAACATGCAAAACTTTACTTTGTTGAGAGAAATAGGTAAAACTAATAAACCGATTTTATTAAAAAGAGGATTGGCTAACACGATAGAAGAACTTATCATGAGTGCAGAATATATAATGTCCAGTGGGAATTCTCAGGTTATATTGTGCGAAAGGGGGATAAGGACTTTCGAAACTGCTGTCAGAAACACCCTAGACATATCGGCAATACCAGTTCTTAAAGAAAAAACCCATCTTCCAATAATAATAGATCCTAGCCACGCAACAGGACATGCTAGGTTTGTGCCCGACATGGCTATGGCAGCTGTAGCCGCAGGAGCGGACGGACTCATAATAGAAGTCCACAATGATCCATCAAAGGCGCTGTGTGATGGGCCACAATCTTTACCTCCGGAAACGTTTATAGGATTATCGAAAAAAATATACGGACTATTAAATGCATTAAAAGAATTAAATGCAAATTAGGAGTGATTCAAAGGTAAAAAAGTATGATTGATGACTGATATAATTCGCCTAGAAGTTGTATCATATCAAGAAAGGAAAGGCATATTAATATATGCTACAAATGATATATAATGAGAATTGTAAATGTAAAAGTATCGACTCCCTATGATGTCCTCATTGGAAGTGACATCATGTCTAAGGTAGGAGAATATATCGGTAAGCACAAAAAAGATTGTAAAGTAGTGATTGTTTCCGACTACAATTCCGACAAATTGTTTGGTCGAGTGATCTCGGATAGCTTAGAGGAAAATGGGTTCTCAGTGTTGAAATACTCTTTCCCACCAGGTGAAAAATCCAAGAACCTAAACACGGTTACAGAAATCATGAACTTTCTAGCAATCAACAAGATATCAAAGTCGGATTTATTGATAGCACTTGGTGGAGGAGTTGTGGGAGATATTACTGGATTTTGTGCCTCTATATATCTCAGGGGAATTCAATTCGTACAGATACCTACTACAATACTTTCGTCTGTAGATTCCTCTGTTGGAGGGAAGACAGGAGTAGATCTTGAATCGGGAAAAAATCTTGTAGGGACATTTTGCCATCCGTTGTTAGTAATTTGTGACATAAATACATTTAATACTTTAGATACAGAGATATACAAAGATGGACTGTGTGAAGTAATTAAGTATGGTTGTATTTTAGACGGAGAACTATTTAATCTGTTATTGGAAGACGATTTTTCTCGCAACGCCGAAAAAATAGTAGAAATATGTATCAAATTAAAGGCTGATATAGTATCTCAAGACGAGTTTGATAAGGGTATAAGGCAAATACTAAATTATGGACACACTATAGGACATGCAATAGAAAGTTTGAGCGAATATACAATTTCTCATGGCAAGGCTGTTGCAATAGGAATGCACATGATAGAAAAAGCCTCGGGAAGCAAACTACACTTAATAATCGGAGAAATTCTTAGAAAATATGGAATAGAAAACGAGACAGTCTATAATGCACATCAGATAGCGCAAAAAGCAAAAAGTGATAAAAAAATAAGTGGCGGAAGTATTAATCTTATTCTTTTGGAGGATATAGGGAAAGCTAAAATTGTCGCATTGCCTATTGAAGAATTAGAAGATTTCATTTCTCAAGGAGAGTAAATTGGATACAATAATAAAACCTAAAAAGTTACACGGCAATGTAGATGCCATCAGTTCAAAATCATTTGCGCATCGGATTTTATTGGCAGCATCTCTTTGTGAAGAAGAAACGATGGTAATGATGAACCATATTTCCGCGGACATAAGGGCTACAATTGATGCAATAAAGTCTATGGGGTCGGAAGTGATTGAGATCGGTGGAGGCGTAAGAGTAATTCCACGAGGAAAACTACAGAACATACAAATTAATTGCAACGAAAGTGGAACGACAGGAAGGCTTATATTGCCGATAATGACCGCAATATCTGCAAATGGTACGCTACATGGTGAAGGTTCTTTGCTTTACAGACCTTTTGAAACTTTGTGTAAAGCACTCGAAAATGGTGGAGTGAAATTTGACAATTATAAGCTACCGATTTCGTATGAAGGATATTTGAAGCCTGGAACTTTTTCCATTCCAGGAAATGAGAGTAGCCAATATATATCGGGGTTAATGTATGCTCTTCCACTTTTAAGTGGTGATAGCAAGATTAATCTCACTACCAACCTTGAATCAAAAGGTTACATAGACATTACATTGGAAGTACTAAGTGAATTTGGTATTAAAAGTGGCTACATCATCAAAGGAAATCAAAAGTATATATCTCCAAGAAAAATTACAGTAGAGGGCGATTGGTCGAATGCTTCTTATTGGATTTGTGCGGGAATCATACCAGACGGTTTGAATGATAAATCAGTTCAAAAGGACCGAGTATTCGCAGAGATTTATGATGATGACACGATAGACGCAAAGGAAATTCCCGACTTAGTTCCTGCAATTGCAGTTTATGCCACGCAGAAAAAAACTCCGACGAAAATAATTAATATAAAAAGGCTCAAAATAAAAGAAAGCGATAGAATTAAAAGTATATGTAATATGATTGAATCATTGGGAGGCAAAATAAATGCAGACGATAATCAGATGGAAGTTTACCCGTCTAGATTAGTGGGAGGGGTTGTTAATAGTTTCAACGATCATCGTATCGTCATGGCGGCAGCTGTCGGTGCTACATTTTGCAGTGAACCGGTAATAATACTTAATAGTGAAGCAGTAAATAAATCTTATGGAACTTTTTTCGAAGATTATAAACGATTAGGAGGAGAAGTAGATGTCGTGTAGTTTTGGTAATAATATAAAAATACAAATATTCGGGCAGTCTCATTCGGATCAATTAGGTGTTATAATAGACGGATTGCCCGCTAATTTCCAATTAGACATGTACAGAATCAATGAGTTCTTGAAAAGAAGGCAAGGGGGAAAAAGCTACTCTACCCCAAGAAAAGAAACAGATATTCCTACTATAGTGAGTGGAATCGTAGACAACAAAACATGCGGAGCACCACTTGCGGCATTATTTGAAAATAACAACACAAACAGTAAGGATTATTCTAAAATCGCTGATATTCCAAGACCATCACATGCCGATTATGTCGCCAATATAAAGTATAAAGGCGCAAATGATATCAGAGGAGGTGGGCATTTTTCCGGCAGAATGACGTTGCCTCTTTGTTTTGCAGGAGCGGTATGTTTGCAATTGCTTGAGAAAAAAGGAATAAAAATCGGCGCACATATTCTTTCAATTGGAAATATAGAAGACGAAAAGTTCTCACAAACAGAAATTAATTTTGAGAATCTTGACAGTGAGTTTCCAGTATTAAATGAAACTAAAAAAGAAAAGATGATAAAGGAGATTATAGACTGTGGTAACGAAAAAGACTCTATCGGTGGCAGCGTGGAATGTGCTATAATTGGAATGCCTATAGGAATAGGAACACCTATGTTTGATGGTATCGAAAATAGAATATCTTACGGGATATTTGGGATACCTGCGATTAAAGGAATTGACTTCGGTGCGGGATTCGATGCTTGTCGAATGAGAGGAAGTGAACATAATGATGGATATCGGGTCGAAGGAGAAACTGTTATTATAAAGAATAATAATGCAGGGGGAATTCTGGGAGGAATTTCAACAGGAATGCCTATCATATTTAGAGTAGCAGTTAAGCCCACCCCCTCAATTTTCCGTGAACAAGAATCTATTAACATAAAGAGTAAGACGAATGAATCTTTGATAGTAGAAGGTAGACATGATCCATGTATTGTTCCAAGAGTCGTTCCTTGTGTGGAGTCTGTAGCCGCTATTGCGATTGCAGATTTGATGGGAGCGGATTTGATTTGATGAATGAGAATGTATATAAAAGTATAGGAGGAAATATGCCAGTAGTATTAGAAGAATCAAGAAAAAGAATAAATGCAATCGATAAACAGATTTCGGCTTTATTCTTGGAAAGAATGGAAGTAGCACGGGAAGTAGCGAAGTATAAAGAAGAAAACAAAATGACTATATTAGATAGTGGAAGAGAGGGAGAAGTTCTTGCCAATGTGACGAAAGACATCCCGGAAGACATGATCGAGTATATGAAACTTCTATATAATACATTGTTCGCAGTGTCTAAGTCTTATCAGGAGATATGTATATCGGGAAAGAGCGAAGTCGAAAAAGAGGTAGAACGTACTATTGAAAATGCGAAGACTACTTTCCCGAAAAGAGCAACGGTGGCTTGCCAAGGGATACAAGGGTCAAACTCGATGACTGCTTGTAAAAAAGTATTTTCTGTGCCTGATATAATGTATATGGATAATTTCGCTGCAATTTTTAAAGCCGTCGAGTCGGGACTTTGTAAATATGGAATGCTCCCAATCGAAAACAATTTGCATGGCTCGGTGACAGAGGTGTATGACCTTATGAGAAAGCATAATTTTAAAATTGTCAGAAGTGTAAAAGTAAAAATAACACATACCCTATTGGCGAAGAGAGGTATGAAAATCAAAGACATAAAAACAATTTATTCTCATCCTCAAGCAATAGGTCAATGTAGTGATTTTTTTGAAAGAAATCCAAGCATAAAGGTTGTCGAATACGATAATACTGCGACCGCAGCGGAGTTTGTCGCTAGCTCAAAAGATAAATCTGTGGCAGCTATAGCGAGTCAAGACTGCGCAAAATTGTATAACTTAGAAATGATAGACGACAACATACAAAACAGCCACAATAACTACACTAGATTTATATGTATCGCAAAGGAGGGAGAAATTTATAAAGGATCGAATAAGATAAGTTTAATGTTCACACTCCCGCACAGTCCGGGTGCACTGTACTCAATATTATCTAAATTTACAGCCGTTGGTATCAATGTTTCTAAGCTTGAAAGTAGACCTATACCTGCGATGGATTTTGAGTTTATGTTTTACATTGACTTTGATGGAGATATTTGTGATGTTGAGTCTCGAAGATTATTGACACAAGTAGAACAAAGTGCTGATTACTTCAGTTATTTGGGGAGCTATTGGGAAATATGACATATGGATTAATAGGGGTAACTCTAAAACATAGTTATTCAAAAGAAATACATAACTTTTTGGGCAATAAAGAATTTGAACTTAAAGAAATTCACCCAAAAGATCTAGATCAATTTATGATGGAAAGGTCCTTCAAGGGAATAAACGTAACTATACCCTATAAAGAGAAAGTAATGAAGTATTGTAAAGTGTCCCCGCAGGCCCAAAAGATAGGGGCGGTGAATACGATTGTAAATGAAGACGGAGATCTTTACGGATATAACACTGACTATTTTGGTTTTTTAGAAATTGCAAAAAGGCAGGGGATTTCGTTCAAGAGACGTAAGGTTCTTATTCTAGGTAGCGGGGGGACATCCAAGACGGTGAGAGCTGTCGTAGAAGACGAAGGAGCAGGAGACGTTATAAACATTTCTCGCTCGGGAGAAAATACTTATACTAATATTGACAATCATCACGATGCAGATATAATTGTGAATACGACTCCAATAGGAATGTTTCCGAATAATATGCAATCCCCGCTGGATACTAAGCGATTTGTCAACTTAGAGGCTGCCATAGATGTCGTCTACAATCCACTAAATACTAAGTTTTTGTTGCAGAGAAAAGATGTGAAAACAGCGGGAGGCCTACCGATGCTTGTTGCACAGGCTCTTTATGCCCATAACTTATTTTTTGATGCCAATATTGAGGATAAACTAGGTGCTGCGATAGAATATTCTACGAAAATATTTTCTAATTATGTGTTAATTGGAATGCCGGGAGTCGGCAAGACGACCACGGGTAAAAGGCTAGCGAAGCAACTCGATTTGAAATTTGTCGACACGGATTGGGAAATATCGAAAAGAGAAGGCGGAACTCCAAAAGAAATAATTGAAGCCGACGGAGAGGAAGTATTTAGGGAAATAGAATCAAACGTCGTTGCCGAAATATGCAAAACAGGGGGGCAAGTAATAGCCACCGGTGGAGGAAGCATCCTGCGTGAGGAAAATAGATTAGCGATGAGGCAAAATGGAAGGATTATATATTTACATAGAGCATTGGATACATTGTCGGTAAGAGGACGTCCTTTATCAGGCGATTTGAAAAAACTATTTGAACAAAGGCGATCTATTTATGAGGAGCTTTCGGATATAAGAATTCTAAATTCCACACACCCCGATGTGTCTGTCAGAAAAATAAGGCAACATTTTTCTATTTGACATTTTTTGATTAAGGAGATATGTGACAAGTGAAAGTTATTATTATTAATGGTCCTAATATAAATATGTTAGGAGTTAGAGAACCTGAAATCTATGGAGATCAAACGTATGAGGATTTAATCACTTATATTGCAGAATATTGTGAGGAAAATCATATAGAAGTGGAATTTTTTCAATCTAACCATGAGGGATTCATAATAGATAAGATTCAAGAGATTTACGGAAAAGTCGATGGAATAGTAATAAATCCTGCAGCCTATACTCATACTAGTATAGGAATTCATGACGCACTCAAATCCGTTAGCATTCCTACGGTTGAAGTGCACATTTCAGACATTTCTGAGAGAGAAGATTTTCGAAAAAAATCTTACATTAAACCTGCATGTAAGGCAAGTATAGTGGGAAAAGGGTTTCACGGATATATTGAGGCAATCAAAATGATTTGTAAGTAAACTGTCATTATCCAGATTGCACAGTACAAATTACTGTGAATAAATGAGAATAGTTATGATTAATATCCGGTAGAAATAACAATTCATATATTAATCATGATGCAAAGAGAGGACATTTGGAATTGAATATTATAGAAAAAATAGCGAAGCAGTTCGGAATTAAAAAGACACAGGTCGAAAGCACCATGGAATTGATAGACGATGGTAATACGATCCCTTTTATCGCACGATATAGAAAAGAGGCTACAGGAGGACTTTCTGATATTCTTCTAAGAGATATAGAAGAAAAACTTCAATATTTGCGTAATCTTGAAAGTAGAAAAGAAGAAGTGATTCGATTAATCGATGAGCAGGGAAAATTGACAGAAGAATTGCGACAAAAAATCATAGATGCTGAAGTTCTCCAACGGGTTGAAGATTTATATAAACCTTATAAACAGAAAAAGGCAACGAGAGCATCAAAGGCAAAAGAAAAGGGATTAGAACCGCTTGCATTAATATTTTTCGATCAAAAAATATATGATGGTAATATAGAGGAAATTGCCAGAGATTTTGTCTCGGAAGAAAAAGGCGTAAACGATACTATGGAAGCGATCGAGGGGGCTAAAGATATTATAGCAGAAATAGTCGCAGACGATCCGGAGATTATTAAGAAGATAAGGAATATTACTTTTTTTTCGGGAAGTATTGTGTCAGATGCAGTAGATCGGGAAGAAAAAACAGTTTATGAGATGTACTATGACTATTCGGAGAGGCTTTCTCAAATTGTCAATCACAGAGTGTTGGCTATTAATCGCGGAGAAAAAGAAAAGAAATTAAAAGTTCAAGTCACTGTTGATAAAGAAAGGCTCTTAGAACTAATTGCTGAAGAAGTCGTTACCAATAGCAAGTCGATTTTTTATCAATTGATATTAGACACTGTAGACGATAGCTACAAGAGATTAATTGCACCTTCGGTAGAAAGAGAAATGCGAAGAACATTGACTGAAAGAGCCGAAGAAGAGGCGGTAAAAGTGTTCGCAAAAAACACAGAAAAATTGCTTATGGTCCCACCTGTTAAAGGCAAAAAAATATTAAGCATTGACCCCGGATACAGAACAGGATGCAAGGTTGCGGTGCTTGATGAAACAGGGAAACTCATGGCATATACTACTGTCTATCCGACGCAACCCAAGTGTGACATAGTTGGAACAGAAAAAGAGCTATTCAAGCTACATCAGAAATTTAATGTGGATATTATCGTGATAGGAAATGGAACCGGCTCACGAGAGACAGAGGAAGTTGTTTCGAATTTTATTAAGAAAAATGGCTTATCCATTCAATATACTATAGTAAATGAAGCCGGTGCCTCCGTGTACTCTGCTTCTAAAATTGCTACAGAGGAATACCCTGATTTGGATGTTACTACTAGAGGTGCAATGTCATTGGGGAAGAGACTTCAAGATCCACTTGCGGAACTTGTAAAGATAGACCCAAAGCATATAGGAGTTGGCCAATATCAGCACGATATAAATCAGAGTAATCTCACAACGGCTTTAAGCAATGTTGTAGAAGATTGTGTAAATAGGGTAGGGGTAGACTTAAACACTGCGTCCCCCTCGCTATTGTCCTATATTGCGGGCGTGAATATGGGAATAGCTAAGAATATAGTTAAGTATAGAGAAGAAAAAGGATTTATAAAATCGAGAAAAGAACTTCTCAACGTGGCGAAGATGGGGCAAAAGACTTTTGATCAGTGCGCGGGATTTATGAGAATAACGGCAGGAGAAGAGCCACTCGACAGCACTTCTGTCCACCCTGAATCCTATAATGTAGCAGAGCAAATGATGAATAAGATAGGGATATCGAAAGATAGTATTGTTAGCGGTGGGAATAAGGATATTGAAAGTAAGATAATTGAGACTTATCCGGCAGATAAAATCAAAGATAGCATAAAGAAGATGGCAGATGAATTGGGAGTGGGTGTTTTAACATTGGCCGACATAATTGATGAAATGAAAAAACCCGCAAGAGACCCTAGAGAAGATGCGCCGCCTGTAATTTTTAGAAACGACGTTAGGAGTTTTGAGGACCTAAAAGTAGACATGGAAATGACTGGAACGGTAAGAAATGTAGTCGATTTTGGTGCCTTTGTGGATATCGGTGTAAAAAATGATGGATTAGTCCACATTTCGCAATTAAGCAATAAGTTTATAAAGCATCCTATGGATGTTGTTAGCGTAGGAGATACTGTTAACGTCAAGATACTTACAATCGACCACGAAAAGCAAAAAGTAGGACTTACGATGAAATATGAAAAGTAGCGGAACGCTAATTGATATGAAAGATAATGCAAAAGGACACCTTTGCTGAGAGGTGTCCTTTTTGCAAGTCTGATGAGTACAATTCAAACTTATTTACTTTTCCAAATAGTTTGCCTCGAATTCTTCTATAGGCATTGGTTTTGCGTAGTAATATCCTTGTCCTACGACACAGCCCATTTCAGATAGTATATTATGTTGAAGTTCATGCTCAACTCCCTCCGCCACAGAAGTAAGGTCGCCGAGAACTTCACAAATATCGATTGCAAACTTTGATATGAGTTTAGATTTCTTTTCTTTGTGTAACCCGCTTATTATCTTCATGTCAATTTTTATTTCATCAAAATCCGACATGATGAGAGAGTTTAAGTTTGAGTACCCACTGCCAAAATCATCGAGGGAAATCAAGAACCCAGCGTCGGAGAATTTCTTTATTATCCTTGATAAAGTGTTTTCATCTATTCCATTAATAGTTTCGGTTATTTCAATTACGATGTTGGAATGAGCTATTCCATATTCATCGCAAATTGCCGAGAATCTTTCAACAATTCCTTTTTGTGAAATAGTCATCCTTGAACAGTTAACAGAAATAATAGGTAACGATTCAATTCCATTATCTTTCCAAGATCGTAATGTTTTGCATACAGTTTTAAGCACAAATTCATCAATCTTTGAAACTATGCCCTCTCTCTCATAAAATGGCAAGAAGTGCAATGGCGGTTGAATCACTCCATCTGCACCGACTCGTCGTATAAGCGCTTCCGCGCTTTTAACTTTTCCTGACGCTAGATTTTTTTGTGGTTGCAAATACACAAGATATTTGCCGTTTGCAAGTTCCATGTCTAAGTTTTCATTTAAGATACGAGCATAGCTTTCACCGTCATGCAAGTCTACCCACTCTTTATTTGAAATGTTTAAGTTCTTATTCCACGTATATCCTATGGTAGTCTTAAATTCTTTTTCCTCTAAGAGAGTTTCTTTTAGTAGAGAGACTCCTTTTTCAAAGTCTAGTTCTGGCACGTTTTTCGCAATTACTACGAATTCATCTCCTCCTACACGGAATACGCTACTATCAAATATTTCGTATAAGATCTTTGATAGCTTTATTAAAGTACTATCACCATATAATACCCCATGGGTGTCATTGAGAGTACTCAGTCCTACGATATCAATGTATAATACCCCTAAGCTATCGATATTCATATTAATAGCTTTTACCGCAAGGGTGTAGCTATGTCGGTTCTTTAGTCCTGTAAGTGTATCATAATAACTCAATCTATTTAGTTTTATGAGAAGTTCTGTTTCATCGAGGAAAGATGCAGTGAATTTTGCAACAGTTTTGATAATAGCGATTTTATCAGTATTTTTGAGCGAATTATCTACTCCGACAAATCCTGTAATTTTCTTTCCATCGGCATTAATTGCCCCTACTATTATGTCATGAAGTCCCTGAAGTTCCATGAGTTCGTGTTCCATGGAATCCTTGCTAACTTCATCAATGTTCATATAAAAGGAGTCATGCGTTTCACATTTATTCAGTAAAATACTTAAATCTTTAATCGGTAGGTTTTGAAGCTTATCCATATATGGTTGCGCCCCTTGGCTACAGTATTCATAAGTATTGCTAATATACTCTCCACACTCGGACACTTCAAATATATAACTTCTCTCGGCGCCATAATATTCTGTGACCGCTTCGAGCAGTTCATATATAGAAGAAGTCGGTTCATTGCCGGAGTGAAGCATCTCAATACAACTCATCAAAAATTGTTCATCGTAAAGACTATTCGATAATGATTTTTCGAGCTCTGCAATTTTTGATATATCTGTCGCTATTTCGAGTCTTGCAATATTACCATTGTAGTTAATAAGTTTATCTTTTAGTAAGAATGTTGTATCCAAACTAGGATTATAATATGACCATTCATAATAGCTGTCTTGATTTAACAGATGATTTGTACAAAAGTCGCAAGGTTCGTCTTTGCCTTGCAAAAGTTTGTAACATTTATTTCCACTTAAAATACCTTCTTCTCCTAGTCCTGTTACTTTTCTTCCTAATTTATTGAGGTATAGCAAGTCGTAGTTATTCAAGTCGCTTACATATACAATGCTATCGGTTGTGTCTAAAATCTCTGCCGAGTTTCTATTACTTATTGCTAGTTCGTTTATTTCATTTCTTAAGTGAGTTCCGCGTAAGATTATTGATAAAAACTTTCCAATGTATTGTAAACTGTTAATTTCTCTTTCTGTCCATATTCTCGTTTTAGTACAGTCGTCGAGCCCTAGGAAGAAAGCTAATTGTCCATCGCGCTTAACTTGGGCATGTACAAAAGATAAAATTCCTTGGTCATCCATAATTTCAAATGTTCTATCGGTTTCCAGTGTTTCTCTAAGGTTATTAGAGTAGATTATATTATTGTGTGCGTTATCAAGAAAATCTGCAAATAATTCATAAGGAATGTTCTGCAAATTATCTATCTCACTTCCAATCCCCGCTTTACAATATTCATAAGTGTTGCTCAATGTAACGCAATCATCTAATGATTCAAAAATATAGCTTCTATCCGCGCCATATTTTTCACATATATAGCTAAGTGTTAAATTGATAGCTTCATCGTTACCATCTTTTTCATAAAGAATATTGAAGACTGCGGAAATTAGATCGTAGTCAAAAAATGAGCTAGCCATTCTATTTGCATTTTCAATTTTAGTAGTACTTCTGGTTGTGCCGATATTTAAATCAGGAGAGTAGATTAGGAATCTATTTTTCCCTTGTATCTTAGCTTGGCTGAGTGCCTTGTCGGCATTTTGATATAGTTCTTCGTAATTTGTACCGTCACGTGGGAAAATAGCGATTCCCACACTACCAGAAACAGAATAGTCTTTGTATTCTCCAGAATAAGTTTTTCTATATACTTCAAGTATTTTTTCCGCTTTTTGAGATATGAGCTCTATATCATCTAGTTTTTCCACGAATACGATAAATTCATCTCCGCCTATCCTTGCGATTATGTCAATGTCTCTAAATGTTTCTTTTAGCCCTGTAGCTATGTCGCGGATAACTTCGTCTCCAAAAAAATGCCCCAAGTTGTCGTTTACAGCCTTAAAATTGTCTATGTCGATGATGAACAATGTATGCGTCGCATCCGCATTTGATTTGAGTTTTTGAGATATAATATTCTCTGCACTTATTTTGTTGTAACAATCTGTGAGTAAGTCTTTTTGCGCACGTTCCTCGATAGCTTTTTGATCATGGATGTCTACTCCTTTTCCAAAAATAAAAACAGGTGTATTGGTGCTGTCACAAATATACTTGAATGTAAGTCTATGGTATCTATAGATATTGTCACCTGCTAAGAATCTTACTTCACAAGAAGCGAGGTTCCCAATTGTAAGACTAGCGATCGTTTCTTTGTATGTGTCAATATCGTCTTCATGAATAAAGCCGAGCTCTAACATTTTTTCTTTTGAAATCATTGCGCCATCATCTGCTCCATCAAACCATAGGCTACCATAGTAATATAGGTTACCTGTTCGCAAGTCAATCGAATAAAATCCTTCATTCGTTAATTCTGATATTTCTTCAATCAATATATTTTTTGGAAGTCTGTCCGTAAAATAATAGTCATAGTCATAGTCATGTTCAATTTTATCATAGGAAAACTTCGGGGATAAATCTTTAATATATCCTACCAGATAGTCTTCATCATAGCTGCTTTCAAGTTTGATTAACGTGATTTCGCAAGGCAGTTTTTTACCACTCGGGGTGATGTGCATCCAGTTAAAAATATGCTTACCATCTTTTAATGCTTTATCAAAATTGATTCGTGCCATTTCTTCGGAATGTTTTCCATTTGGTTGGAATTCTGGCGACAAATCAAAAAACTTGTCTAAAAATTCTTCTCCGCTTTTGATGTTGAATGTAGTTAATATGTCCGCATTGCACATAATATTAATCATTTTGCCATTCCACAAATTAATCCCAATCGGAGATGAACTCAACACAGACTTTAATATTTGAGAAGAATTTAAGTCATCTTCTATATCCCTGGGGAGATTCTTTCCTAGTGTCAAATCTCGATTAGCATTCATATTGTTACTTCCTTTCACATCTATATAAAAGCACACATAATAAAAATGTATTATTCTTGTGTTTTCTTTATTAATGATATTCTGAATAATAGCAAAATATGTTTGAAATGTCAATGAAATGACAGTAGAAAAGATATAGGTTATGACTTATATATGATAATGTCAAAGTAAATAACAGTGAAAAGAATATAGTACTATAAATCCTGTTTTGCATATATCTTCACTGAAATAAAATATGAAACAATAAACATTATGAAAGAAAACAATATCGTTATAGCTCTATATATGATGTTTGCGAGTTCTTGATTCGGCAGTGCAGCAAACCAACTATTAAATACCAACGAAGGTAAGGCATATACTCCGATACTCAATGCCACGGAAATCATAAAGATCGGTTGTCCTTTTTCTATTCCAAATTTTAATATCAATGGGTGCATTATGGCTGGCGCTAAAATGAGTAATAGTATTCCTATTATAATACCCCTTGAAAAGAAATCCCAGTCGATCACTCCGTTAATAACAGACGACAATAGGAAAATTGTTCCACCGATTGCTAACCCGATAATACAAAATATCAAAAATGAGATGTATCTGCATTTTATTACATCAACCCTTGTCACCGGTGCGGTAAGTTCGAAGCGTTCCCATTTTGACTTACTGTTGTTAAAGAGAAGTGTAAAAGACAATCCCGCAAAACTACCCATAATTGCAAATGAAACATATGATAAGGCCATGGTAGATGCCCCCTGCGAAGAAAAAAGACCAAATCCTATCAATGCGATTATGCCAATAAGGGATATTACACCACTTGTTTTTATGCTCGGTTCTACTGTATAAAAATTATTTCTTAATAACGCTTTCATTATTTGTCTCCTTTCGTGAGCAGTGGTAATATTTCATCTATCTTTGCATTGTCGATTACCATTTCTGGATATAATTTTTTCATTGAGTCTTTATTCGATATTAGTGCTTCAATTTGTAATCCTCTTTTTCTATATGAAATATATTCCGTCGGTTGAAGTTTTTCAAAATTGGATTCTTTCATTCTTGCTACTCCATACTTATAAATTAAGTTGTCTTTAGTTTCTGATAAGATTATTTTCCCATCATCGATGAATGTTATATAGTCGGCGATTCTTTCGAAATCACTTGTAATATGTGAAGACATCAATATGGAGTTCTCCTCATGAGACGCAAACTCCAAAAACATATCGAGTATTTCTTCCCTGACTACTGGGTCAAGGCCTGCTGTAGCTTCATCTAAAATTAAAAGCTTTGCTTCGTGTGACAAAGCTACCGCAATAGAAAGTTTCATAGTCATTCCGCGCGAATAAGTTTTGAATTTATCATTGCGCGGTAATTTGAATTTATTTAGATATTGGTTGAAGAGATTTGGTTCGAATTTTTTATATAAGTCCTTGAGTACTTTTTCTAGTTTTTTTGCATTTAATTCTTCTGAAAAAGACAGTGTGTCAAAAACAACTCCTATGTCATCTTTTAAATGTCGCCCCTGCGTTTCCATGTTTTCTCCGTAAAAAAAGACATCGCCATGGTCCTTTATTGTTATATCGAATAGCGATTTAATTATCGTACTTTTTCCCGCGCCATTTCTTCCTACAATCCCCATGACTGCTCCTTGTGGGATTGTCATACTAAAATTGTCCAAGTGAAAGTTGGAATTATTAAATGTCTTCGACAAATTTTTTATCTCTAATGCGTTTTTCATTGATTATACCTCCTCGTAAAATAACTTTGTCAATTCTAATAATTTTTCGACTGCAATTCCATTAGTTCTTGCAATATCGGCCGCAATTGCAAGATGTTCCTCTATTTGTTTTTGTTTTTCCTCTTGAATGAACTCCTTATTCTGTGTTGCGACGAAACTTCCTCTTCCGACCGTTGTTTCAATAAAACCATCTCGTTGAAGTGTTTCGTAAGCTTTTTGAACAGAGATGACACTTACATGAATCGTCTTGGCGAGTACTCTCATAGATGGTATGCTGTCGCCAGCTTTCAATTCTCCCGTCATAATCATCGCTTTTATTTGCGAAGTAATCTGTTCATAAATAGGCTTATTTGTATTGCTACTTATTATGATTTCCATTTTTCCTCCAGTAAAGTGATATATTGTACTTAATGTATATGTACAATATATCAAATATATACAATCCGTGTCAAGTAGAAATTTAAAATTATGGCATGCGACCTCATAATGTGAAGAAAGCAAATGGAATCATAAAATTTCAATTAGATAGTCTTTCTAACAAGAACGTCTACACTATAATTCTCACATAAGAGACTATTGTATAGATGAATTTTCATTCGTGATTTCACAACAAATACGGAGAGGATGCCAACACGATATTAACCGTAAGAATAAATATTTACAATATTACTGCAAAGTTGGCGATATAAATGACTGCCTGTATCAATAAAACATGAAAAATATCATACTTTAGTGAGAGGTATGGATGATGAGGAGAGATATACTTGCTTATGTGTCCGCATTTGCGCTAGGCATATATTTAGGGGAAATGTTTTACAGTATATTTTTTGTGGGATTAACTTTGGTTGTAAGTATATTATTTTTCGCAAGTAGAAAAAAATACTGGAAAAAGGAATCACAAAAGAAAGGGGTAGGTGGAAGATGGGAGCAAAATTGCGAACGAAACCATGTAGATAAAAAAAATATTATACTTGTTTCATTTATTCTTTTTGGAATAATTACAGTATCATTATACATGTACAGAATTCATAGTGATTATAATAGTAATCTCGTAGGCAAGGAAAACTTTTTCACAGCAAGAGTGAGCATGGTCGAAATAGAAAATGATGAATATTACATCGTTCAAAAAATAACTTGTGAGATTCAGAGAGTTAACGACGACGATGTAGCGTTATCTCATAATACGTTGGTAAATGTGTATACAGAAAAGGAGGTGGGCGGTGGTGCAGAATCAAATTCCGTGCCAGAGAGTGTTTTTATCGATGGGAGAAACTCTAGTTCTATGCCGGAAGACATTCTTACTGACAATATAAAAAGTGGCGACATCATTACTTTTACCGGCATTCTAGAGCTTCCTTCTGAAAGGAGTAATCCTAGTGTGTTTGATTATCGACTATATCTGCGGGGAGAAGGTATAAGTACGATTATCAATGCAGATGCTGTTCATGTTATAGGATGTGATGAAAACTTGTTAGATGCAATTAATAATCAAGTTTCGGTAATAAAGTCGAGATTCATTGGCTCTTTTTCTGAAAATAGTGATGCTGTAAATCTAGTCAGTGGAGTCGTTTTTGGCAATTATGAGGAGATGTCGGATACTACTGTGGAAACATTTAGAGAGAATGGCACGGCTCATATTTTGGCGGTAAGTGGACTACATGTTGGACTTCTTTTTTTGCTTTATAAAAAGATTATAGGCGTGAATTCAACTTGGAAAATCATCTTTTTTTCCACGACATTATTTTTCTTTGTAGCTTTATCCTCGTGGAGCGTATCTGCAATTAGGGCAAGTAGCATGATAGTAGTATCTTTAATCGGAGCGAAAGTTAGCAGACGATATGACATGCAAACGGCAACAGCATTAATTGCGTTTGCGGTGCTCATTTCAAATCCATTCAAATTATATTCGCTCAGTTTTTTGATGTCTTTTTTGGCAGTATTGTCTATCGGAATAATTTCAAGATTCTTTAGTAGGGTTGCAAAGTTTAATCAAACGCTATCTGTAGTGATAGGAGTTCAAATCGGAATGATTCCCATCATCGCATACTCTTTTAATTATATATCCCTTAATTCCATAATAGTAAACATTCCTATTGTGTTCCTTCTTTCTATATTAATGCCTATAGCGTTGTTGGGAGTAATCTTGTCGGTGTTAAATATACATGTTAGTGCGATATACTCTTTTTTGGAAGCTGTAGCACAGATGATGATTTGGCTAAATGAAAAGATGTACTTCGGTGGAGGGTTTTTGATCGAGACGATTTCTGGCAATGTTACGATTGTGCTTTTGATCTATGCATTTATTTTTATATTTTTTTCGGAAGAATTTTACATTTGGGTGAAAAGGAGAGATTACAGACAAATATACAAAGTCGTTGTCGTTGTACTTGGTTTTGCATTCTTTTTTTATATTAAGAGTTATTCTCCATTTGAAAGGTGCGACATAGTGTTCGTGGATGTCGGACAAGGTGACTGTATCCATGTAATTTCAAAAGATAATACTATGGGAGATGTATTTGATAGTGTATTGCGAAGTGATGAAAAAAATATATTGATAGACGGTGGCGGTAATGTGAGATATAATGTAGGGGAAAATGTGCTTAAACCATACCTTATGAAAAATAGCATCTCCGTTATCGATATTGCGCTAGTTACACACATGCATGCCGATCATTATCTAGGGATTGAACAGTTGAATGAAGTATATGACATAGAAGAAGTTAATTTGCAGATGCAAATTGGAGATTATATTGACCTGGGAAATGGAAACTACATTCAAACGATTTGGCCCATAGTAAAAAAAGAGGAGATGATGAACTCGAATTTTGATGAAAATGAAAACACCTCGGTGTTTAAGGTTTCTATAGATGGAGTCAAAGTACTGTTAACCGGTGATTTGACGGAAGAAGGGGAACGAAGCCTAATTGAATATTATGAGGGGACCGAAGTTCTCGATATTGATATCCTAAAGATAAGTCATCATGGGAGCAAGTATAGTTCTTGTCCTGAATTTATTGATGCAACGTCCCCTATGCTTGCAGTGATCCAAGTGGGAAAAAATACGCATGGACATCCACATTCCGATGTCATAAATAGATTAGAGGAGCAAGGAATACCAGTTTATCGAAATGACTTGCAAGGTGCGATAGGGATTGAGATTGATGATGGAACTATCACTGTTCACACTATGAAATAGAGAGGATTATTTGTAATGTACTATCAAAAAAGGGAACACGCTTTTAACATTGCTTCTAAGGCTATTAGTAATGGAAAGGTTGAGCCCGTGATTCTAATAGATGGGGAAGAAGATTTTTTAATCAATTGGTTTGTTAATGCTCTAAAGAAAAAGTATATTGCTCCAGGATTCGAGCAAGCCGATTTTGTTATTATTGACGGAAAGTCTCGGGAAGAATCCGATATTTTTTCCGCATGTACTTCATATTCTATGCTATCGGAAAAAAAAGTTGTTTGGATAAAAGATTCTAAGTTGCTTACCGATGCGGATTTTTCGAAAAAACATAAAGAGGATGTGGACCTTATATTAGATAATGTACAATCAAAAAATGATAGTTGTATAATAGTTTTGTCTGCAACAAAAATTGACAAGAGAATAAGATGGATAAAGGACATAAAAGAAAGTGCTCCAATATATACATTCGGGAAACTTGAGAGAGGGGATCTTGCTTCTTTTGTCCAAAAACGGTTAAATCGGGCGACAATCGATATAGATAACTCGATGCTAAACGAATTGATAGAAATGACGGGATACTATACTAAAGAATCGAATTATAACTTGTATCAGTTAGAAAATGATGTAAAAAAACTTATCGCATATCTCGGTCCCGCAGATAACAAAAACATAAAGAAGGTTTCCATAAAGGATATAGAAGAAACTATATTGGGGTACGAGAATAAATATATTTTTAACTTGATAAACGCCATTTATTCGCAAAACACTACCAAGTCAATTGAATTGCTACACAACATGCGAGATACCAAGGTTACCAATATTGTATCTGGCTTAATCGCAAATATCGAGTTTATACTGAAATTAAAAGAGCTAGTATCTGAAAACAAGTCGAGAATAGAAATAAAAAATCTTCTCAAAGTTGCCGACGGCAGAATAGATGCGAACATGAAATACCTGACAATCCTTGAGTTTAGCGTAATAAGAAGTATGTTAATTAATTTATACGATATCGACTATAAGATGAAGAGTGGAAAGATGGGCGCAATGTTAGGATTGGAAATGCTTATTTGTGGATAGCGACGCGACGTGCGGAAAATAAAGATCAAGATTGAGAATAAATGAGAATAAGTTTGAGAATAAATGAGAATAAGTTATAAGAGACAAACTGTAAAAAAAATGATATAATATCCTGTAATTATCATGGTATGTAGTCTGCAAATTTTTATGTCGGAAAAGAATAGGAGTTTATTATGGATGAAAAATGTTGTAATGGTTCTTGCCGGGAACAGTTTAAAGAGCTAGATCCTGTACTCGAAAAATATGCAAATGTAGCGGGAAGTATGATAACAATTCTACAAAAAACACAAGAGATATATGGCTATCTTTCTATAGATGCAATTAGGCATATAGCTGCGGTGACAGGAGTTTCACCCGCTAAGATATATGGGGTAGCGACCTTTTATGCCCAGTTTAGAATGAATCCTATAGGCAAAAATTTGATAATGCTTTGTCAAGGCACGGCTTGTCACGTAAATGGTTCCAAAATGATTGAAGAAGCAATCTCGGAATATTTGGGAATTGCCGATGGAGAAACTACAGAAGACAATATATTTACTTTGAATAACGTTGCCTGTCTTGGGTGTTGTTCGCTTGCTCCGGTTATGATGATTCAAAATGCCGATGGTGAAGAGACTTATGGTAATCTGACTAAGCAAGAAGTAAAAAAAGTCTTAGAAGAAATAAAGAAAAGATAGGAGGATACCAAAATGAAAATTGTTATTGGTCAAGGAAGTTGTGGTATCGCCACAGGTGCAAAAAAAACCGAATCAGAATTTGAAAGATTGATAAAAGAATATTCCTTGGATGTTTCGCTTGATTTCACAGGCTGTGTTGGTGTCTGTTACCTAGAGCCTATCGTAGACATATATGATGGGGATATTTTGACAAGATATGTCAAGGTTCAACCTGATAAAGTTGAGAGAATTCTTAAAGAACATGTCATCGGCAAAAAGCCCGTTGAAGAATACGCAATATCAGAAGTCGACAGTGAATTTATCAGCAAGCAAACAAGAATTGTTCTAAGAAATTGTGGGACGATCAATCCTGAAAGCTTAGATGAATACTTAGCAATAGGTGGATATGAGGCCACAAAAAAAGTTCTAACGTCAATGTCACAAGACGATGTAATAGAAACAATTAAGACGTCCGGATTAAGAGGTCGTGGAGGCGCGGGATTCCCTACGTGGTTTAAGTGGAATGCAGCAAAGAACAATAATGGAAATAAAAAATACATAGTTTGTAATGCGGACGAAGGTGATCCAGGGGCATTCATGGATAGATCTGTATTGGAAGGAGATCCGCACGCATTGATAGAAGGAATGATAATCGGTGGATATGCGATGGGGGCTAGTGAAGGAATAATATACTGTCGTGCTGAGTATCCGCTTGCAATTAAGAGACTTGACATTGCAATCGAAGATGCAAACAAAAAAGGACTTCTCGGTAAAAACATATTTGACAGTGGTTTTGATTTTAAAATGCGAATTAAAGCAGGTGCGGGAGCATTTGTGTGTGGTGAAGAAACAGCACTGATCGCCTCGCTTGAGGGTGAGAGAGGTATGCCAAGACTAAAGCCTCCTTTCCCTGCACAAAAGGGTTATTGGCAAGAACCAACAAATATTAATAATGTGGAAACGCTTGCA
This sequence comes from uncultured Oscillospiraceae bacterium, assembly GCA_964367585.1. Lineage (GTDB taxonomy): Bacteria > Bacillota > Clostridia > Peptostreptococcales > Anaerovoracaceae > CAYJGJ01. The sequence continues at coordinate 50,919 of CAYIYH010000001.1, read as the reverse complement.
AATGTCCCATGGATAATAGTAAATGGTGGAGATAAATTCGGCGCTATGGGTAGTGAAAAATCTAATGGAACAAAGGTGTTTGCGTTGGCTGGAAAAATTGCCAAAGGTGGACTTGTCGAAGTTCCTATGGGGCTTTCTCTCGAAAGTGTAATATATGGCATAGGCGGAGGAATCAAAAACGACAAAGAGTTTAAGGCAGTCCAAATGGGAGGACCTTCCGGTGGATGTATTCCGAGTGAATTAATCAATACTCCTGTTACGTATGAAGACATAAATGCTACAGGCGCGATCGTAGGGTCGGGTGGAATGATTGTAATGGATGAAGATACATGCATGGTCGACATGGCACGATATTTCTTAGATTTCACCAAAAAGGAGTCTTGTGGAAAATGCAACTATTGTAGAATCGGAACTATGAGGATGTTAGAAATCCTTGAGAGAATTACACAAGGCGAGGGAAAAGAGGGTGACATAGAGCTTTTAGAGGAATTATCTACTAAGATAAAAGATGGTTCACTGTGTGGACTAGGGCAAACCGCACCTAATCCGGTACTTACTACAATCCGATATTTCAAAAACGAATACGAAGACCATATATACCGCCACAAATGTACTGCTAAATCTTGCAAAGCATTAATTACATATAATATCAAAGACAATTGTATAGGGTGTACCGCTTGTAAAAGACAGTGTCCGGTCGAATGTATTAGCGGTAACGTAAAAGAAAAGCATGTGATTGATTTAGAAAAATGCATTAAATGCGGAAAATGTGAAGAGTCTTGTCGTTTTGATGCTATTGAGAGAGTATAAAGGAGGAACCCGCGATGAAAAAATTCAAATTAAATATTGATGACAAAGAAGTCTTTGGGATTCCGGGACAGACGGTATTAGAAATTGCGACAGAGAATGATATATATATACCTACACTGTGCTACGACAAAAGAACCGAAATATATGGTTCTTGTGGATTATGTATGGTTGAGATTGAGGGGAATCCAAAGTTATGTAAGGCGTGTGCGACTGAAATTGCGCCTAATATGGTGGTCGTAACAAATACAGAAAGAATAATAGAATCAAGAAAGACAAATCTTGAATTATTGTTATCTAACCACCGTGGAGACTGTCGTCCTCCTTGTTCTATAGCATGTCCTGCACACACTGATTGCCAGGGATATGTTGGACTTGTGGCTAATGGCGAATACGAAAGTGCATTAGAGCTAGTCAAGGATAAACTCCCTTTGCCTGCTTCACTAGGAAGGGTTTGTCCCCATCCTTGTGAGGACGAGTGTAGACGCAAACTTATAGACGAACCTATAGATATAATGGGTGTTAAAAGATTCGTTGCGGATATGGACTTGATGGGACTTCCATACGTTCCTGAATGCGCAGAAGAGACCAACAAAAGGGTTGCGGTAATAGGTGGCGGGCCTATGGGGCTTTCTGCTGCATACTTTTTGAGACTTAGGGGGCATGATGTTACAATCTTTGAATCAATGCCAAAACTAGGTGGGATGATTAGATATGGAATACCACAATACAGATTGCCAAAAGAAGTACTAGACCAGGAAATCGAAATAATCGAGGAAATGGGTGTGAATATTATTCCAAACACAAAAATTGGAGTAGACATTCCATTTGAAACGGTTAAAGAAGATTTCGATGCTATTTTATTAGGCATAGGCGCATGGGTTTCAACAGGCGTAGGATGCAAGGGTGAAGATGCTATCGGCGTGATTGGTGGTATAGATTTTCTACGTAAAATCGTAAGAAACGAGGAGATGTTAATAGGAGAAAATGTTGCAATCGTCGGAGGTGGTAATACTGCTATGGATGCTTGTCGAACTGCTCTCCGCCTCGGTGCAAAAAAAGTATATAATGTATATAGAAGAACTAAAGATGAAATGCCTGCAGATTTGATAGAAATTGTAGAGGCTGACGAAGAAGGTGTAATATTTAAGAATTTGACCAATCCTATAGAAATCATCAAAGATGAAGATGGCAAAGTGAAACAAATGTTATTACAAGTCATGGAGCTAGGCGAGCCGGATTCTTCAGGAAGGCGTAGCCCTAAACCTGTCGAGGGAAAAACAGAGTTAATAGATGTCGACACAGTAATATTAGCCATCGGACAAGCGGTAGATGCTAGTGTTTTCCCTGTGGATAAAACAAAACGCGATGCTATTAGTTATGATCCAGAAACATTCATGACAAGTATTCCAGGAGTATTTGCTGGCGGTGACTGTGGTAACGATAAGATTTCCATTGCAATAGAGGCGGTTGCTGACGCAAAGAAAGCTGCGCTAGTAATCGATAGATACTTAGATGGTGAGACTATTAAATATGAAAAGCCTTATCTAGTAGTGAGAGATGATATAAATGAAAAGACTTTTGAAGATAGGGAGAGATTAACAAGAGCAAAGGTCGAACACCTTCAACCTGAGGAGAGAAGAGATAACTTCTTAGAAGTCATGTACACTTCAATGTCGGAGGAACAGGCAACTAAGGAAGCTAATAGATGTTTGGAATGTGGTTGCCACGACTATTACGAATGCAAGCTCATAAGCTTAGCCAATGAGTACGATGTAAACCCTGGTAGATTTGCAGGTCAAATCAATATCGACGAATATGAAGACGATCATCCTTTCGTCTTGCGTGATCCGAACAAATGCATCTTATGTGGATTGTGTGTCCGCGCATGTGACGAAGTGATGGGCGTAGGCGCACTAGGGCTTGTGAATAGAGGATTTGATACAGTAGTAAAACCAATGTTGGAAATGCCACTTGCAGAATCTGGCTGCGAATCTTGCGGGCAGTGTGTGAGTGTTTGTCCGACAGGGGCTTTACAAGAAAGAATTACGACAAAAAAATCTATCCCTCTTGAAACATGTGTTTCAGAGACAACTTGTTCTTATTGCTCAGTCGGATGCTCTATTAATTTAGAAAATGCCGGGGATTTACTTATAAAAGCAAACCCAGACATAGATGGATATGTGAATAAAGGTATTTCTTGTGGGAAAGGCAAATTTGGGCTAGGTGAAAATCCTACAGTAACAAAAATCCCGTATCCAATGATGCGTGATGGAAAAGAATTAGAACCCATTGACTATCAAGATGCCTTCATTATGGCAGCGAAGAAGATGCAAAGTGTCGGAAGCATATATGGAAGAGACAAGATAGCAGTCTCTATCTCTGACAGATATACTAACGAAGAGGCATATGCAATCAAAAAAATGGCTGACTTAATAGGTGCTAAGACATTTAGCTTTAATAATAGAGCAAATGGAATAGAAGAAGTTCTCGGATACGAGGCATCGCCAAATGCAATAGACGAATTACTGTCTACAGAAATGATAATAGTGGTTGGTTTTGAAAAGAACAAGAATCCGGTAATATGGAACAAGATGAGGCAGGCTGCAAAAGATGGAGCAAAAGTAATAGTATTTAATACTAAAGAAATAGCTACAGATTTTGATTTTGCAACCGTTTACGAAGTAGAAAATAACTTAGATGTACTAAAAGCTATGGCGAAGACTATTATAGATAGTGGTATAAAATCAGATATTGAAGGATATTCTGACATGTCTAAATATGTTAACGACACAAAAGTCTCCGATGATATCAAGGAAGTCACTGCAAAATATCTCAACTCGAAAAAGGCGATGTTTGTGTTGCAACAGAATAATGTTACGGTAGACGCCGCTAGGATGATTGCTAATATAGCATTGCTTTCTGGGCATTTTGGTAAGCCACGTGATGGAATATTGCTTGTGAAGGCAAAGAACAATTCTCAAGGAATAGTAGATATCGGAATAAAAGCCGGTGCGGAAGTAATGGATGGTATAAAAGGACTTATGATATTTGGTGAGGATCCGATAGATGGATTTGATACCGTCGGATTAGAATTCCTGATGGTCTCAGATACTCACTTGACTCAAACGTGCCAAAAAGCCGACTTGGTAATGCCTGCTACGGGATTTGCCGCATCTGATGGTACGTTCACAAATACGGAAAGAAGATTACTTCCTGTGGAAGCCGTTATTTGTGAAGATGTAGATTACTATAATTACGAAATTCCATGTGAAATTGCAAAAATATTCGAGTGCGACTTTGGATTCTACGAAGAAACTGATATATTTGATGAAATGTTTGACACAATGCCACAGTATGGAATGACGCAATTGGGTGAAATAATAAAAAGTGATGATACTACATATGTAAAACGATTTGTGTTGCCAAACGAAAATATTCTAGTATCTCCGTTACCATGTAGCGATGCACTTATGCGAAGTATAAGTGAAAGATTAGATTCATAAGATAAATATAGATACTTAAGTTTTACAAATATATGTAAAAATATTAAGAGAACGTTCTATAATAATGAATAGCATATTCTGAATCTGTAGTCGCCAAGAACATCAATTGTATTCGATACGTGATGACTTGGCGACTCTCTATCGAATTATTCGTCGCTAATAGTTATTGTAATCTAGTTTAACACTGATTCATGAGTTAAATTTTAGATTGTTTGTCATACAATGAGAGATATAAAAGTAAGGTTTTAGATGAATTATCAAGATTATATAAGAAATTTTAGTATTATTGCACATATTGACCACGGAAAATCTACCTTGGCAGACCGTATAATAGAAAATACTGGTCTTGTTGCCGATAGAGATATGAAAGAACAATTTCTCGATAATATGGATCTCGAAAGAGAAAGAGGGATTACTATAAAACTTCAATCGAGCAGACTTGTATATAAAGCAAATGATGGACACGAGTATATTTTTAATTTAATAGACACTCCAGGTCACGTCGATTTTACATATGAGGTTTCAAGGAGTTTAGCCGCCTGTGAGGGAGCCGTTCTTGTAGTAGATGCAGCGCAAGGTGTTGAAGCACAGACACTAGCCAATGTATATCTTGCATTAGATGAAAATTTAGAGATTTTGCCATGCCTGAATAAGATAGATCTTGCAAGTGCAAGGCCAGATGAAATCAAGCTGGAAATCGAAGATGTGATAGGCCTCGATGCGGAGAACGCACCCTTGATCTCTGCAAAAGCAGGAATAGGAATAGACGAATTGTTAGAATGTGTTGTTCAGAAAATACCGCCACCGGGTGGTGATATCGATGGAAAACTAAAAGCATTGATTTTTGATTCGATGTATGACAACTACAAAGGAGTCGTTGTATACACACGTATTTACGATGGAAAAGTAGAAAAAGGCGATAATATCTTACTGATGAATAGTGGGAAAAAATTTGAGGTAACAGAAGTTGGTGTCATGGCCCCTTCTCATACTCCTTGCAAAGTTTTAAGAGCTGGTGAGGTAGGCTATATATGTGCAAGCATTAAACAAGTAAAAGATGCTAGGGTTGGAGATACTGTAACAAAATCGGATGATCCTGCACTCGAACCACTTCCTGGATACAAAAAAGTGCAGTCTATGGTGTATTGTGGGATTTATCCAGCAGAGGGTGAAAAATATGAAGCCGTCGTAGATGCTCTCCAAAAGTTACAGGTAAATGATGCAGCTTTCCTTTTTGAACCTGAGACGTCTGCCGCATTAGGATTTGGATTTAGGTGTGGCTTTTTAGGTCTTTTGCACATGGAAATAATTGTTGAGAGACTGGAAAGAGAGTTTAATTTAAGTGTAATAACGACTTCACCGAGTGTAATATATAAGGTCGTTATGAATAATGGAAAAGAGGAGTATGTTCAAAACCCTTCTAACTTACCTCAACAGACTATGATTGCTTGGATAGAAGAGCCTATAGTCAAGGCAGATATAATGATACCTAATGAATATGTAGGGGCGATTATGGAGATATGTCAAGAGAGACGCGGCAAGATGATAAACATGGAATATGTGACAAAGACAAGGGTTCAACTTCATTACGAAATGCCTTTGAATGAAGTTATATATGACTTTTTTGATGCATTGAAGTCTAAGACGAGGGGATATGGCTCACTTGATTATGAATTCATAAGATATGAGAGGACTAATGTAGTTAAGATGGACATATTACTCAACAAAGATTTAGTAGATGCTTTTTCCATGATTGTCCATGAATCGCGGGCATATCAAAGAGGAAAGTTTGTGTGTCAAAAACTAAAAGAGATTATACCTATGCACCAATTCGAGATTCCGATACAGGCGTCTATAGGGCAAAAAGTAATTTCCCGTGAAACCGTAAGGGCTTTGCGAAAAGATGTAATAGCAAAATGTTACGGTGGTGATATTTCAAGGAAGAAGAAGTTGCTTCAAAAACAAAAAGAAGGCAAGAAAAGGATGAGACAATTTGGATCGGTAGAAGTTCCCCAAGAAGCTTTCACTGCCGTGTTGAAGTATGATGATAACAAGTAATTGTAATCAATCTGGCAATGTAAAATGAAAAAACTTGGAATATATATACATATACCATTTTGTCTATCTAAGTGTTTCTACTGTGACTTTTATTCTTTGACGAATGGTAACGCAGAGGAACACATTCGATATGTCGATAGTTTAGTGTTGGAAATACAAAAAATAGCAAAAAACCCTTCAAGTGATACTCCTCCATGTGACACACCAATTTATTCTAAAACCGAAAGTGTAATAGATGCCGAGACAAAGGGTGATAATAATATACATATTATTTTCGACGATGCTATGAATAAAGAGTATATAGTAGATTCTATTTTTATAGGGGGTGGAACTCCTTCCATCTTAGATTCTAGTCTGATTGCAAACATAGTAGAAACAGTCAAAAATCAATTTATTGTAACACCCGACGCTGAAATAACTATTGAATCTAATCCCAAAACGCTTACGAGAAAAAAACTTCAGGACTACAGAAATTTTGGGATAAATAGATTGAGCATTGGAGTACAGTCAATGTCCGATTCTCTCTTGAAGGCAATCGGAAGGAGTCACAACAAAAAAGATATTTTAGAGTCTTTTGCAATTGCAAGAGAGTGTGGCTTCGATAATATTAATGTAGACTTGATATTTGGCCTTCCTGGACAAACTGTTTCTGATTGGGAAGATACATTGGAAGAAGCCATTTCTCTTTCCCCTGAGCACATTTCATTTTATTCGTTACAAATTGAAGAAGAAACTCCAATTTATAATATGATTAAAGAAGGAATCATGAAGCAAGCGTCGGACATCGTCGATAGGAAAATGTATTCAATTGCGAGAAAAAAATTACATCAAAACAATTATGAATGTTACGAAATATCTAATGCCTCAAAAATAAAGAATGGCCTGCAGAGCAAAAAAGATCTTCTTATCAATGCAAATGACATTCCAAAATACAGTTATAAATGTAGGCATAACCTGAAGTATTGGAATATGGATGATTATTTGGGAGTAGGCAGTGGTGCGTCTTCATTTATTAATAATAAGAGGTTTTCTTACCAAAATAGTTTAGAATTTGCAACTTTAGACTTTAGAGAGTATAATGAAAATACTGTCGAAGAAACAATGTCCGAGTATGTATTTACCGGATTGAGAAAGTCAGATGGCATTAGTATATTAGATTTTAAATCAAGATTTGATGTCGACTTTTGGGATGCATTCAACGAAATTCGAGAGATTTCATCGTGGATTTTCGATGATTTTTATATTATAGAAGAAAATGATAGATTATATTTAAGTAAAAAGGGCATAGACATTTCAAATCGTATTATGTCTGAATTTGTATAGTAATGCCATGTGTAGGAGATGTGTATGAGTCAAATAAAACAAAGAGATTACATGTTTGATGCGTTCAGAGGATTGTTGATTTGGTCGATTCCTCTTTCCCATTTTACGAGAGTTGCGGGGAGCTTTAGTCAAGCTTCGCTTAGTGGGATTATATATATCACAATTAATGTGTTTGTCATGCAAGCATTTGTGTTTTTGTCTGGATATTTTTCTAAGAAACCAGATAGAGCTAGAGAGACTGCTTTTCAAACGTTTTTATGGCCATTGTGGTTTTTTACTCCATTTTTCTATTTTGTAAGACACTTTTTCTATGGGAATGCCAATTTTTATTGGGATCTGCCCCCTTTTGCTTTATGGTACCTCTTCGCACTATTTTTCTATAGATTTTTATTAAAAGACTATATAAAGATTCCCCATATTTTTACGATAAGCATGCTCGTATACTTATTTGCAGGTCAAGTATCTTGGCTTTCGGATACATGGGCACTTGGAAGAATGGTTTCTTATTTTCCATTCTTCTTGCTAGGATATTATTGTGACAAGGATACTTTAACAAAATTAAGGGCCCTCAAAAAGAGAACTTGTATTATACTTGCAATATTGCTTGTAGGGGCCTCCGTATTTTTAGCATTTTTTGTCGACCAATTGAGTGTAGGCTTTTATTTATTAAAATCTCCCGCAGCGGAGATTAACGTATTGTGGTACTATGATATTATTGGAAGAGCAATAATCTTCGTGCTTGCTTGTATGTGGATCATACTAATGATTAACATAATTCCCAATAAAAATAGTTATCTTGTATACGTAGGCGTAAACACGATGCCAATATATATTTTCCACTTAATAATAAGATATTGGGTTAAGCAGGAAAGTATTTTTTTGGGAATATTCCCCGAAAATCAAATGCTATATTACGTATTAATATTTGCGTATGCATGTATATGTGTCTTCGTTCTTTCATCAAAGCCGATATCGAAAATGTATGATTTCGTAGTAGATGGGTCATACAAGATATTTATATATATTGTTAATAAAGTGGTATTGATGCTCGGAGTAATCGAAAAAATGTTTATTGTATTGTTGCGAAAAATAATAAGGAATAAATGAAACGGTTCAAGTTGTAATAGTAATTCTCCCAAGAAAGACCATTATATGGAGGACCTTTTCATTTTAAAAAAAATATAAAAAATATTCAATTCACCCCTTGACAATTCAAAAAAGGGGTGATATATTTTAAGCGTGATTAGCACTCAATCGCTGTGAGTGCTAACAATCAATGAAGAAACGAAAGGAGTCGAAATGGAACTGTCGGAACGAAAGCTAAAAATATTACAGGCGATAATAAGCGATTATGTTAAAAATGCTGAACCTGTCGGCTCTAGGACTTTATCAAAACATATTGAGCTGGAAATTAGTCCTGCAACTATACGTAACGAGATGTCAGATCTTGAGGATATGGGGTATCTCACGCATCCTCATGCGTCTGCGGGAAGAATTCCTTCCGATAAGGCGTATAGATTATATGTAAATCAAATAATGGAAAAAAAAGAACTTACTATTAGTGAAAAGAATTCAATAGCGGATAGGCTTAGAGAAAATGTGACAGAGTTCGAGAAAACGATTAGACACGCGGCCTCAATTCTTTCGGAGATAACTAATTTAGCCTCTTTTGCAATGACTCCTACCCAGGACGAGGATATATTAAAGTATATTAATATTTTGCCGGTCGATGATACGACTGTTGTCCTTATGATTGTTTCCGAAACGGGAAAAGTATCGAATACAGCACTCCGACTGACGGTTCCATATAATGAGGAAAATCTGCAACTGCTTGCAAAAACTATGACGTATAGTTATAAGGGTAAAAAATTGAGTGATGTATTGCAAAATACAATAATAGAAAATCTGCAGGCGGATATCAATGCGATATCTCCTCTAGCGGAAAATATTATGCCTAATTTTATCAAAACATTGGAAGATATGCTCAATGTGAATATATATATGGATGGCCTTACTAATATATTTAGTATGCCGGAGTATAATGATTTCGAAAGGGCAAAAGGCTTTATCGAAATGTTAAATAAAAAAGATGATTTCACGAAGAGGATTATTGACCGAGAAGATGGAATAAGAGTGACTATAGGCGAGGAAAATTGTGACGAAACCATGAATGATTGTTCGTTAGTTACAGCAACGTATCATGTAGACGGAAAACTAGTAGGTAAAATAGGCGTAATTGGCCCAACGAGGATGAAATATGCGGAAGTAACCTCTTTGATAGAGTTTTTGACAGATAATTTGAATCAAACATTTAAGTTAGGAAATGGAGAAGTGGATGAGTAAAGACGATAAAATAAGCAAGACAGCAAAGGAGAAGACAGAGGATATTTTGGATAAAGAGAAAATACAAGACAGTGAAGAGATAAAAGAACAAAACTCTCAGGACGACTCAAACGAGAGAAACGCGGACAAGAATCCGGAGGACGAAGTATCAACTAAACAAAGCCAGTCAGCAAATGAGGAAGATACAGAAGGCTTTCAGGAAAAATATATGAGGCTAATGGCAGATTTTCAAAACTATAAGAAAAGAGTAGAAAAAGAAAAGTCGGACATATTCGCCTTCGCAAATGAAAAGATTATATTAGACATTCTTAATGTCTTGGATAATTTTGAAAGGGCAATCTTGCAAGGAAGTAGTGATGATAAATTCTTAGAAGGCATGAATATGGTGTTGAAACAACAGAATCAAGTCCTTATTAATGCGGGTGTAGAAGAAATCAAGTCGAATGGTGAGGAATTTGACCCTAATATGCACAATGCTATCATGATGGAAGAATCGGGGGATATTGAAAGTGGTAAAATAACGGAGACTTTACAAAAAGGATATTTGTTGAAAGGAAAAGTATTGAGGCCATCTATGGTAAAAGTAAAAAAGTAAATAGTGATTCGCAAGATCGAATACAAAAAAAATAAAATTTTAGAAGATAAGAACAACAGAAAAACAATAAAGTAATAAAAAATAATATAAAAAGAAAGGGGAGTTACCATAATATTAATGGTAACGAAAATGAAAAATGGCAAAAGTAATAGGAATTGACTTAGGAACAACAAATAGCTGTGTATCAGTATTGGAAGGTGGAGAACCTACAGTTATCACAAATTCTGAGGGGAATAGAACTACTCCATCTATCGTTGGTTTTGCAAAAAACGGTGAAAGATTAGTAGGAGAGACTGCAAAAAGACAAGCCGTAACTAATCCAGAAAGAACAATCTCTTCAATTAAAAGACACATGGGGGAAGGCTACACTGTAGAGATTGATGGAAAAAAATACACTCCGCAAGATATTTCAGCGATGATACTATCAAAGTTAAAGGCTGATGCAGAAAGCTATTTGGGTGAAAAAGTTTCAGAAGCAGTAATCACAGTTCCTGCATATTTCTCGGATGCGCAGAAACAAGCTACTAAAGATGCAGGTAAAATTGCAGGATTGGAAGTTAAAAGAATTATCAATGAACCTACCGCAGCATCACTTGCATATGGACTTGATAAAGAAACGGGAGCACACAAGATTTTAGTGTATGACTTAGGTGGCGGTACTTTCGACGTTTCTGTATTGGAATTAGGCGAGGGAGTATTTGAGGTTCTTGCTACTAATGGAGACACTATGCTTGGGGGGGATGACTTTGACAACGCATTGATGACATTTCTTGCAGACAGCTTTGCAAAGGAAAATGGCGTTGACTTGAGAAAAGATAATATGGCACTCCAAAGATTAAAAGAGGCAGCGGAAAAAGCTAAGAAAGAACTTTCAAGCGCGCAAACTACTAATGTAAACCTTCCTTTCATAACAGTTAGCGAAGCAGGTCCATTACATATGAATGTAGATGTAACTAGAGCTAAATTCGATCAGCTTACATCTAAACTAGTAGATAGAACTATAGAGCCTATGAAAAAGGCAATGGCAGATGCAGGTGTATCTACAAGCGACATAGAAAAAGTAATCATGGTAGGTGGTTCTTCTCGTATTCCTGCAGTTCAAGAAGCTGTGAAAAAAATTACAGGAAAAGATCCTTTCAAAGGAATTAACCCGGATGAATGCGTCGCTATAGGAGCAGCGATTCAAGCAGGTGTTTTGACCGGAGAAGTTCACGATGTATTACTATTAGATGTTACACCACTTTCATTATCTATCGAGACATTAGGTGGAGTAGCAACTAAGCTAATAGAAAGAAATACAACTATACCTACGAAAAAGAGTCAAATATTCTCTACTGCCGCGGATAACCAAACAGCGGTAGACATACATGTAATGCAAGGTGAAAGAGAGATGGCTAGCGGAAATATTACTCTAGGAAGATTCCAACTGTCTGGAATTCCACCGGCTAGAAGAGGTGTCCCACAAATAGAAGTTACATTTGACATAGATGCAAATGGTATAGTTAACGTAAGTGCTAAGGATATGGGAACAGGTCAAGAGCAAAAAATTACAATCTCGTCTTCTACTAAACTTTCGGAAGAAGAAATAGCTGCAAAGGTAAAAGAAGCTGAAATGTATGCGGAAGAAGATAAAAAGAAAAAAGAAGAGATTGAAATTCATAACCAAGCAGAAAACATGATATATGAGACTGAAAAAGCGCTAGGCGAATTAGAGGGAAAAATTTCTGAGGAGGAAAAAACTGAAGTAACAACTGCGAAAGATGACTTGAAAGCATCGTTAGAAAGAAATAATCCTGAAGAAATAAAGGAAAAACTAGAAAAACTTACAGAAAAATTCTATGCAATATCTGCGAAGATGTATGAGCAGTCCAATTCCGGTGATGCCATGGATGCGAATGCTCAGGCGGATGGTGGTGCATCGCAAAGTGCCGATGAAAACGTAGTAGATGCGGAATATGAAGTTGTAGACGACGAGAGTAAATAGTTTGAACAATGTATGCGCAAAGGCAGTTAGTGATTTAAAGTAAGGCTAACGTATCGGTGTAGTTGTATATCGGTGCAAAAAAAAAGAGTTACTGTTTATATGCAAAAGGTGAATAATTCACTTGCGTATAAACAGTATTCTTTTGCATTATTAAGAATCAAAGGGAAACGATATAACATTTCTATCATACTATGGTTAGTGTTGAATTCTGTGAATTACGGAATATTGAAATTTTAAGTATTATAAAAAGGTGAAAACATGGCAGAAAAACGAGATTTTTATGAAGTTCTTGGGCTAAAAAAGGGAGCCAGTGACGAAGAGATAAAGAAAGCATATAGGAAAATGGCGATGAAATATCATCCGGACAAAAACCCGGGAGATAAAGACGCCGAGGCGATGTTTAAGGAAGCAAATGAAGCATATGCCATCCTTTCCGATGCTGACAAAAAAAATAAATATGATAAGTTTGGTCATGCCGGTGTGGATCCTAATGCTGGATTTGGTGGCGGCGGATTTGGCGCAGGAGGATTTGAAGATATATTCGATGTTTTCGGGAGTATGTTTGGTGGCGGAGGCTTTGGAGGGTCTCGTAGGCGAAATGGTCCTACTAAAGGTCGAGACATCCAGGTGTCTATAACTATCACATTCGAGGAGGCGGCATTTGGTACAAAAAAAGAAATTAAACTCGATAAGTTTGTAAAATGTGGCACATGTAACGGCGAGGGAAGCAAGCCAGGAACAAGTAGGAAAACTTGTTCAAGATGTAATGGGTCGGGACAGGTAACTACATCGCAGAGAACACCATTTGGGGTTTTTCAATCATCGTCTACATGTGATGAATGTAATGGAAAAGGCAGTATTATAGATTCTCCTTGCACCGATTGCAAAGGACAAGGTAAAAAAAGGACTTCTGTAAAATTAAGTGTAGAGATTCCTGCCGGTGTAGATAACGACAGCATCATTCCACTCAGGGGGCAAGGTGAAGTCGGTGAAAATAATGGACCAAATGGAGATGTATACATAATAATATCTGTATTGCCGCACAAAATATTTAAGAGAAGTGGTAGCGATATGCAAATTGAAATACCAATAACTTTTGATCAAGCAGCTTTGGGTGATAGCCTAATCGTCCCTACACTGTCGGAAAAGGTTACATATAAACTTCCTGCGGGAACTCAACCGAACACTGTTTTTAGACTTAAAGGTAAGGGAATAAAAAATGTGCGTGATGGTAGGATGGGAGACTTATATGTAAAAGTAGTACTCGAGGTTCCGACAAAACTTTCTTCTAAACAGAAGAAGGCAATCGAGGCGATGGGAAAAGTCGTAGACGTTGAGTGCTATCATAGTAAGAAAACATTTGGAAGTGTTGTAAGAGACATGTTTAATTTGTAATAACTATCTTTGGAATGAGCAGATAACTGAGTGAAACTGTATAATATAGGTAATTTTTAAAATTAACTGCCGCGCTTAACTATATGATATATCAAAAAGTGCTTGCAAAAATCATGTTTTAATGTATAATTATATGGAAATTCATGTTTTTTTAACACGAAAAAGAGAGATTCTACCCGCTCACACGATGGGATAAGTCGAAAGGATTCTATGAAACCTATATACAAAAGAATACTGCTCAAAATAAGCGGTGAGGCGCTGGCAGGAAGCCAAGGATTTGGCATAAATGAAGCAATGACCCAAAAAGTTGCAAAAGAAATAAAAGAAATCCATGATGCGGGAGTCGAAATTGCTATAGTAGTCGGAGGCGGGAATTTTTGGAGGGGTAGAACTAGCCAGGAAATGGATAGAGCCACAGCGGACTATATTGGAATGATTGCTACAGTCATGAATTCACTTGCTTTGCAAGATGCACTTTTGGCACTGGGGGTAAAGACGAAGGTTCAAACAGCATTGGACATGAAAGAAGTTGCCGAGCCTTATGCAAGAAGAAGAGCATTGAGCCATTTAGACCACAAAGAAATAGTAATATTTGGAGCAGGAACAGGAAACCCATATTTTTCCACAGACACAGCCGCTGCGCTGAGGGCAACGGAGATTAGTGCTGATATTATTTTATTGGCAAAGAATGTCGATGCTGTCTATTCTGATGATCCCGTCACAAATCCTGATGCAGTTAAGTACGATGAGCTAACACATATGGAAGTATTACAAAAAGGACTGAAGGTTATGGATTTGACTGCCGCGACTATTTGTAAAGATAATAATATTATGTTGCATGTTTTTGCGTTGTCGGAAGGTGGCAACGTGAAGAAAGCTGTTTGTGGCGAAAAAATCGGCACGATAATTAGATAATTTAGTGATTTAGGTAATCATAAGGAGAAAAATATGAGTACGAAAAAGACAGTAGAAGAGAGAATTGTAAAAGGAATTGATTTTCTAAAAGAAGAATTAAATACTGTTAGAGCAGGAAGAGCAAATGCTGCATTGCTTGACAAAGTCGTTGTAGATTACTATGGTAGTCCTACTCCACTCAAAAACATATCAAATATTACTACTCCTGACCCTAGAACTTTGATGATAATGCCATTCGATGCAAAGTCTATCGAGAGTATTGAAAAAGCGATAGGAATTGCAGATATTGGAATTAATCCAGTGAATGATGGAAAGTGTATACGACTATCTGTTCCTCAACTTACAGAAGATAGAAGAAAAGACCTTACAAAAACAGTGAAAAAAATGGGTGAGGAAGCTAAAGTTGTTATTCGCAATATCCGTCGCGATGCAAACGACATGATAAAAAAACAAGAAAAAGACGGAGATCTTACGGAAGATGATGTGAAACATGATATGGAACACATCCAAAAACAAATAGATAAGGCTATCAAAGATATTGACATAATAGTCGCCGAAAAAGATAAAGAAATCCTTGAAGTGTAGACAGAAAAGTTTATTGACCCTCGATGGATATTAATCGAATAACTTCATATAACACTTTGTTCGCAATAGAAACTAAAAATGCCTATTCTAATTTAGAGTTAAACAAGCAAATCGCAAAACACTCCCCATCGTCACCTGCATTTGTCAGAGAGTTGGTGTATGGAGTATTAGAAAAAAAGTATACACTCGACAATGTTTTGCAGGGATTTTTACATAATTCGAACAAAACAGTGAAAGTACAGGCTCAAATCTTGTTAAGAATGGGTTTGTATCAAATATTATATTTGGATAAAGTGCCTGAATATGCCGCAATTAATGAAACCGTGAAAATGACAAAAAAACTATGTAAAGGGAATGCAGGATTTGTTAATGCCATACTTAGAAGCTTTGTAAAATCTGATAGGAAAATTCTGTTACCTGATAAAGATGATATCGTGAAGTATCTATCAATTAAGTACAGCATTGATACTTCTATACTCACCTTGTGGAAATCTCAGATGGAAATAGATAAGCTAGAAGAAATGCTTATAGCGATGGAGCAAAGGCCCAAGTTGACAGCTAGAGTCAATATTCTAAAGACAAGTGTCTCGGATTTAATACAAATCCTTTCGGAAGAAGAAATATATTCACAGGAAACTGATATCAAAAACAGCCTTATATTGCAAGGAGGAGATATTCTTTCTAGCAGAGCATATCGAGAGGGGCTATTTTCTATACAGAGTATCCCGTCAATTATAGCCGTCCAACAATTAAATCCTCAAAAAGATGATTTGATAATTGATATGTGTGCAGGTCCAGGCGGCAAGTCTCTTGCTATCGGAGAGATGATGAACAATAGTGGCAGAATATTAGCCTTCGATATATATGAGAATAAATTGAAAGCAATTAATAATCAAGCCAAGCGAGTGGGAGTGAAAAACATATCTACTAGTATTTCTAATGGTAGTGTGCTGGACGATAATTTGATCAGTGTTGCTGATAGGGTTCTTTGTGATGTTCCGTGTTCAGCATATGGTATGATTAGAAAAAAACCGGAATTGAGATATAAAAAAGTAACAGAGGAACTGACCAATTTATACGAACTACAATTAAAAATATTAACAAATTCCGCAAGATACTTAAAAAATAATGGAATCCTAGTCTATAGCACATGCACTATCAACGAAAATGAGAATTCGAAAATTGTGAGTGAGTTTATCAAACAAAACGCTGATTTTAGGATTGAGTATGAGAAGCAGTTCTTTCCATATGATAATAATAGTGATGGGTTTTATATATGTAAAATACGAAAATCGTAATTGTGCAACGAAAGTTGTTTTATTGATTATGTTCGTATCTTTTTGTCAGAAAATTAAAGGCTTGATATAGGGGAGCAAAATGCAAATAGCATCGAGAAACGATATAGGTAAATTGCGTAAGACTAACGAGGATACGATTGGAATTTTACCTAATGACAAGATATTTATTGTCGCAGACGGAGTCGCCGGAGAAAAATCTGGTGATATTGCTAGCGATGTTGCTGTAAGGGTGATTTCGAAAATTGTTGAGGAGTTACCAATTCCCAATAACGTTTCATCAGATGCTGTATGTACATATATGAGATCTTGCATAAAGAAGGCAAATGAAATCATAGTCGAAATGGGACATCAAAATAGTGCAGTATATGGCATGGCTACTACATGTGTAATGGCAGTAATTAGAGGTCAAAAGGCATATTTTGCAAATGTGGGTGATAGCCGAGGCTATATGATTAGGAATTCTCACATGACCCAAATTACAGAAGATCATACATACGTTAATAAGCTCGTTAAGCAGGGGTTTGTATCTGAGAAAGAAGCTTTGCATCATGAGGATAGACATAAAATTGTCAGGGCATTAGGTATTTGTAACGATGTGGAAGTAGATCTATTTGAAGTATCTATATTGAAAGATGACATCTTGGTACTATGCAGTGATGGACTTTATGAAACAGTTCCACAGGAAAAAATCACAAGTATTTTATCGGAAGAAAGCGATTTGGAAAAATGTTCTGATGGACTTATGGAAATTTCTTACGGCAATGGCGCAGGTGATAACATTTCGTTTATATGCATTAAAATAATGGAGGATGATTTAGATGGGTAGTAAACTGCTAGCAGGAAGATATGAATTGATAGAAAAAATCGGTGAAGGCGGTATGGCTGTCGTTTACAAAGCAAAATGCAATTTATTAAATCGCTTTGTTACGGTAAAAATATTAAAACCCGAATATGTAAAAGATGAAAATTTCTTGAATAATTTCAGAAAAGAGGCTCAATCTGCAGCGGGTCTTTCACATCCAAATATTGTCAGTGTATTTGATGTTGGTAAAGAAGGTAACATTAATTATATTGTGATGGAGTATGTAGAGGGAAAAACTCTATCAGAAATAATCAAGGAGCAAGCGCCTTTACCATATAAGCGTGTACTCGATTTTTCCAAGCAAATAGTTAAGGGTCTAGAAGCAGCGCATTCAGAACATATTATTCATAGAGATATTAAACCTCAAAATATAATGGTAACGAAAGAAGGAGTTGCCAAAATAATGGATTTTGGTATTGCCAAAGCAATGACCGAAACTTCAGTCATTGAAACTACACAAAAAATCGTTGGCTCTGTACACTATTTTTCTCCTGAGCAGGCTAGAGGAAGCTATGTTGATGAGCGTTCAGACCTTTACTCTCTGGGAATAGTAATGTATGAAATGTTGACGGGTGAACTTCCTTATGATGGAGAAAATGCGGTAACTGTAGCACTTATGCACATTAATGATCCTATAGTGCCTCCGTCAAAAATAGTTTCAGGAATACCGCCGGCATTAGAAAGAATGATAATGAAGCTTACAGAGAAGTTTCAAAATAATAGACACGATAGTGCTGCAAAAGTCTTGATTGATCTAGAAAATATCGATTTTGTGACTAATGTTGTTGGGAATTCAGTATTTACCGAAGATCCAGACTTAGTCGAAAAGGCAGGTGCAAGACTTCAAGCAAAAAATGAAGAAGAAATTAAGAATGGGGATAGAAAACGCAAAATAGAAAACAAAAATCGCAATAAAAAAAGCAACAAGAGATTATTAATAATTGGGGCGATAGCTTTGCTCGTAGTTTTAGCATCCGGTGTCGGTGTCTTATATTCTATGGGGTACTTCTCTTCTGTAACAAAAATCGAAGTTCCGAGTTTCCTTGATTTGACTTTTGAAGAGGCGGAAGCGTTAGCCTTGGAGCATGGACTACAGATAAAACAAGGTGACTTGATTGAAGATGAAGTTGTTGAAGAAGGCAAAATAGTTTCTCAAAATCCTGCGGAAGGTGAAATAGTATCAGAAGATAAAATTATTACAGTAAACATTAGTAAAGGAAAAAAAGAGAATATAGTCCCAAGTGTTGTGGGATTGATGATAGATGATGTTGAGAGTTATTTGGAAACCTTTGAATATACCATTGGAGATATTACAGAAATAGAAGATGAGGCCGAGGCAGGAACGATTTTGAGCCAGTCGCCTGAAGCAGGGACTGATGGTGGAGATATTTGGACACTTGACGTTGTAGTTAGTCTAGGCGAGCCGGATGAGGAATTTCTAATGCCTAATGTAATTGGTTTTACACTACAGGCTGCAATTAATCAAATCACTGGTTCAGGATTTACAATTGGAAATATTAACTATGAAACAGACACTACTGCTCCTGTAGGAACTGTTAAGACGCAACAATATCCGCCTGGAACCCCTTTGCATGAGGGAACACCTGTTAACATAGTAATAGTAAAAGAGCCTGTCGAAACACCTACAGAACCAGAACCGGATCCGGATCCGGAACCATAGGATAAATTGTGATAGGATATAATGATAATCGTAGCTCCCAAAGTCTAAATATCGTAGGCACTGTAATAAAAGGAATCGGTGGATTTTATTACGTGAAGACGGATACAGGCATAATCGAGGCAAAAGGCCGAGGTCTATTAAAAAAAGATGGAGAAGTTATTCTTGTCGGCGATGAAGTAATACTAGATGATTCGGATAATGACACATGTATTATTACGGAAATAATAGAAAGGAAAAATTCCTTTATACGGCCTCCGATTTCCAATATAGAATGCCTTGTAATTGTATTTGCGGGGGCTAATCCCGAGCCGAATTTCAAAGTTATCGATAAGCTACTTGTTATTTCTGAGATGAAGCAAGTAGACGTAATTATCTGTGTCAACAAGGCAGATTTGCTAACAGATAAGCAAAGAGATAATATTAGAAATATATATGAAAAATCTTATACTTTGATTTTCACGTGTGCCACAAGTGAAACAGATATGACGAATCTGTTTGGATTGCTCGAAGGAAAAAAAGTTGCGTTTGCTGGAGCATCGGGCGTCGGAAAATCTACTTTGATTAATAATCTTATTCCCCAAGCTAAGATGCAAACAGGAGAGATAAGCACCAAATCAAAGAGAGGAAAACATACTACACGTCATGTTGAAATTTTGGAAGCCAAAAACAAAACATATATATATGACACTCCAGGATTCACCTCAATCGATATAGGCGACATAGAGGAATTGGAATTGAGTGAAGGATATCCCGAAATATATGAACACGGAAAACAGTGCAAGTTTGAGGATTGTAGTCATATTAATGAGCCTGAATGTGCTGTCAAAAAAAAGGTTAGTGAAGGGATAATTCATAATAGCAGATATAGTTCATATATCAGCAACATTGGCGAAATTAAGAGTAAAAAGAGGTATTAGGATGTCTAAACTCTCAGCATCTATTTTATCTGCCGACTTTTCTAGGTTGGGAGACGAATCTATATTGGTAAGCAATTCGGGTTCCCATTTCCTACACATAGATGTAATGGACGGCCATTTTGTGCCAAATATCAGTTACGGTGCATCTGTGATGAAGAGTTTAGATAAATTGCCAACTTCTCCATACGATATCCATTTAATGATTGAAGATCCTGACAAATATATAGCAGACTTTGTGACCGAAAAGACTGAATATATAACAGTCCATCAGGAATCGTGCACCCATTTACACCGCACGGTAGAGCACATAAAGAGCTATGGTGTAAAAGCGGGTGTTTCTGTTAATCCTGCAACTCCGATTTCTTCGCTTGAATCAATTCTTGAAGACATCGATCTCGTGTTAATAATGAGTGTCAATCCTGGATTCGGTGGACAGAAGTTTATCGAGAGTAGTATCTCAAAAATAAAAAAACTCCACGATATTCGAAGTGCAAATAAATCAAATTTTGAAATAGAAGTAGATGGTGGAATAAATTTAGACAATGTAGGGCGGATAAAAGATAGTGGTTGTGATATTTTTGTAGCAGGCTCATCAATTTTTCATGCCGAGAATATTGAACAAAGAATCCGTGAATTTTTAAATATAATAAGCTGATACACTCATTTTTAATGCATGCATGTCTTGAATTACATGATATATCGGAATTTGCAAATATTTTTTGTAAAAATAATTTTTTCTGTACTATGTATCTGCCATATAAATTTTTCTTTATACAGTGATATAGTCTTTCATATTCTCAAAAGTTTTTTCACCTATTCCAGAAACGTTCATTATATCCTCAATTTTTTTAAAATGTCCATTTTCTTCTCTATATTGGATGATGCTTTTGGCCGTCGACGGACCTACTCCTGGAATTTCTTCTAAGTTGTTTTGGTTCGCAAAGTTTATGTTGATAAGACGTGAATTATTGGTCGTCTCGTTGTCTTCAGTGGTTGATTCATTTGTAAACTCGTCTTTAGCCGGAATATATAGCTTTTGGCCATCCTCGACACGTGATGCTTGATTTACTGCAGATATATCAGCACTTAAAGTTAGTCCCCCAGCTTTCTCTATGAGAGAAAATACTCTATCTCCATCTGAAATAGGGTACACCCCGGGGTTATTGACTTCTCCCCCAACATCTACATATCCAAGAGTCTCGTTTTGTAAGTCTAGTTGTTGACTTTCTCCTACAGTGTTATTTTCTGAATCGTTATTAGGTGCGTTATCCTCTGCAACATTACTATTGCTGTTTTCAACGATGATTTCTCCATCATCTTCCCTTGTAAAGAATAAAAGTGCTATTATAATCGCAAAAATAACACATAAAATTTTTATTAGATTTCTGTTGTTTTGGATGTATTGAATAGAATGTGAAAAGAATTGAGTTGCTTTTTCGAGTGCTTCTTTTTGATTATCAAAAAACATTTGTCCCTCCTTTTTTATTAGAGTAAATGTTTTTTGATGATTATTCAACTACAATGAGTAAGTATTGTCAAAAAAGAATTGAATTCTGGTGATTTTTGTCATATTTCGTATCTTTAAGATCTCGGATTCACTGGCAAAATTGAACAAGCTATTAAGTACGAGATCCGGGCTAAGATTTGATTTGCTTCCACAATCCAAATGAAGAGTAAAAGAGATATTATCGTCTAAACTAATATCGGTGATTTTCTTTATTTTATTTTTAATATTAACATCAATATATTTCTTTGTCTTCTTTTGTCTTTTTTTCGTTATAATCTCGTCTTGTTCCATATATTTATCGAGGAATGTTACTAGGCTATCATTGTCAGGAAATATATTTTTAATACAATCCAATAAGGGTATTTTTACAGTATAGTCCGCCGCAACTACTAGTGAGGCGATTGATTTTGTACGGACATCTATTTTTTTACAAAAGTTTAGGGATATGCCTTGTGGCATGAGTAATTGTAACTCTTTAATAATTTCGTTTGGTTTGTAGTCTTCCCCAGTTTCAAATTCTATTAGTTCACAAGTGCTTTCATAACCAAGAGACAATGGTTGTCCAAATCCTATTTTGGGGTGTGGATTAAATCCTTGCGAGTGCGACAGTGAAATTTCCGCACGTTTGAATGTTCTTTTAAAGAGTCGTAAGAGGTCGAGATGTGAAGTATATGCTATTATACCTTGTTTTGTAAATTCGATTAAATATTTATTCATAAAACACCTTATACTTTCGCAAAGCGGCAACTTGAAATTTCTGATATTCCACAAACATTGCATTTTTCTCTACAGTCAAGAGTTATAGATTCCTTTTTAGATTGCTCTAGCTCTCGCAATAAGAATTCTTTTGATACGCCACTGTCTATAATATCCCAAGGCAAAAAAGCATCTTCATTCAGATTAGGCGAGGTGTAGGTGATTAAATCGATACCTGTATTATGATATGCTTCTTCCCATTTATTGGCATCGAAATGTTCCGACCAACTATCAAATTTACAACCTAATCGCTGTGCCTCAACCAAAAGTTTTGATAATTTCCTATCACCTCTCGAAAAAACAGCCTCGTATGTGCTTGTAATGTCATCGTGATAATTAAATTTAACTCCTTTAATCTTTAGGATATTCGTCAAATAGTTATGTTTTTGTGTGAATTCCTCTGTTGTGTTTTGATTTACCCATTGAAAAGGAGTCCATGCCTTAGGTACGAAGTTTGAGACACTTACAGTAAGATTAAATCTTCCACCGCCATTTATTTTTTTGTGGATTGAAATAATTTTTTTAGCCATTTCCGCTATTGCGTCCAAATCTTTATATGTTTCTTCTGGTAATCCAATCATGAAATATAATTTAATGTTTTTCCAACCGAGACTGAGCGCTTGAGAGATAGCACCATATATTTCATCCTCTGTTAGTCCTTTGTTTATTACATCCCTGAGTCGTTGTGAACCTGCTTCGGGTGCAAATGTTAAGCTGGACTTTTTATATCCTTGGATTTCTTGTAGCACATTGAATGAAAAAGAGTCGAGGCGAAGTGATGGAAGAGACAGCGAAACATTTTGGGATTTACATTCTTTTGTAAGTTCAATTGCAAGTGGTTCGAAGTCGGAATAGTCACTAGTCGATAGCGATAAAAGAGATAGTTCATCATGACCAGTATTTCTCAATTGACTTCGTGCCAATTCAATTATTTCTTTTTTGCTGCGTTCTCTGAGTGGTCGATAAATTATTCCGGCTTGACAGAACCTACAACCTCTTGTGCAACCACGAAATATTTCTACTACTGCTCTATCGTGTACAGTATCGATAAATGGAACAATTGGAGATTTAGGGTAACTAGCTTTACTCATATTATTAATGATAGATTTTTTTATAGGCATATGTGCTTTTTCATATGTTTTTTCATATGAAAGCAGCTTTCCATTCGAATTATATACGGGGTTATAAAATTGTGGCACATACACACCGTCTATTTTACAGATTTCCTTTAAATAATCCAGTTTATTGCCTTTGTATTCGCCCCATTTTGCTGTGATTTGAGGCAATAATATTTCTCCGTCGCCTATCAAAATGATATCCGCAAAATCGGCTATTGGTTCTGGATTAAATGCACAAGGTCCACCCATTATTATAATTGGATGTGTATCATCTCTATCGCTCCGCAGCATCGGTATTTTTGCTATATCGAGCATGTTTAGGATATTGGTGTAAGACAATTCGTATTGTAACGTGAAACCTACGAAATCCATTTCGCCCAATTGAGTCATTGTTTCCAGTGTACATAATGGAATGTCATTTTCACGCAATAGTTTTTCCATGTCTACTGCAGGAGCGAACACTCTCTCACAATATATTTTTTCATTCTGATTTAGTACATCATATAATATCTGTAACCCGACATATGACATTCCAATCTCATACAAGTCAGGAAAACAAAAGGCGAAACGTATCGTGTCGTTTTCTATATCTTTTTTGATTACATTGACTTCGTTTCCGATGTATCGTGCCGGTTTTTCTACTTCTTTTAGTAATGAAATATATTCTTCTTTGTAATTCATTTTTCTTTCCTTATTTAGAATAGATCGTCTATTTTTATCCCGATTCTTTCTTCAATTTTATTCATTAACTCTTGTGATTTTATTTTGCTCTGCAATATTCTTTCTAGATGTATTTTATCCTTAGTGAGATTAAGGACATAGTCTATGCGTTTTTCGAGTCCGACATATTCATCTTCTATGACTAATCTGTCGCCTAAGCACATTAGATCAGCTTCATTTATTTTATCGAATGGATTGAATGTGTAGCGCATATGTTCTTTGACTATCTCCGCTTCTTCATAATACCCTAATTCAATTAAGAGTATTGCGCATTCATTTCCATGATCCTCTCTTACACGAAGCAAATCATGAATAAGTCCCGCACTATAAATAAGATCAGTATCGAGATTAAGCCCATTATTATTTAATTGTTCCCCGATTGTTCTTGCCACTAATGCGACTTGTTTGCAGTGTAAAATTACCCAAGGAGGTGTTTTGTGTTCTATATATAATTCTTCACATTTTTCTATTGTAAGCCTTTTTTGTTTTTTAGTTGTTTCCATATTTAATTTTCCATTTTGTCGGTTTACACATTATCTAGAATTATATACTAAAACTATAAAATTTACAACGAGCTAAAGTAGTTTTTAATTCATGGTAACTTACATGCGTTAATGTGACTAACTACATGGAATTTTGGGAGAATATCTACTTTATAATTCTCCCACGAAAAACAATAACTTAGAGGACATTTTAATTTGTGATTTAGATGCTTTTGTACAATGACACAATAATTAATGCGTATTTTGTACTATATAACATATGAAATATTATGATTAAATGGTATAATTATAATACGAAAAAAGAATTAGTAAAGTAAGTAAAGGAGAATAAAATGGGACAAATTAGAGTTTTAAGTGCAGAACAGTCGAAAGATGTGCTTTCAATGGAAGACGTTATCGGAGCTGTAAGTTCGGTATATAGCGAAAAGGCAAGGGAAAACACTGTGGTATGGCCATTAGTCTTTTATGAGTTCGAACCAGGCGTCTCAGACATGGATATTAAATCTGGATGGGTAAAAGGTGAAAAAGTATTCGGACTAAAATTAGTTTCCTGGTATGGCGAAAATGCGAAAAAGGGGTTGCCAATGCTTGCAGGTACAGTCCTTGTATGTGACGATGAAACTGGTATGCCAGTTGGAATACTAAACGGGTCATATATGACGGGAATTAGGACAGGTGCAGCAGGTGCTTTAGGTGCAAAATATTTAGCAAGAGAAGATTCTGAAAACCTACTTATCGTAGGAGCAGGTCATGTAGCATCTTTTCAAATAGCAGCAACTTTAATACTCATGCCTCAAATCAAAAAAGTAAGGATATATGATGCTTTATCTTTCGATGGAGCAAAAAATCTTGCAAACAATATTGGACATATCCTCAAAGAAGAATTAAACATGGAATTACCTGGCGGCGTGGAATTTGAAGCGGTAGAAAATATTGAGGCGGCTACAGGGGCGAGCGATGTAATTATTACAGTAACACCATCAAGGAAGCCTATTATAATGAAA
This sequence comes from uncultured Oscillospiraceae bacterium, assembly GCA_964367585.1. Classification (GTDB taxonomy): domain Bacteria; phylum Bacillota; class Clostridia; order Peptostreptococcales; family Anaerovoracaceae; genus CAYJGJ01. The sequence continues at coordinate 25,042 of CAYIYH010000001.1, read as the reverse complement.
GAATGGGTTAAACCTGGAACACACTTCAGTTGTATAGGTGCAGACATGAGTGGAAAACAGGAAATCGATGGCAATATTTTGGCTACTGCGAGAATCTTTGTAGACGATTTGAATCAGAATATAAGCGTTGGAGAGATAGAAATTCCAATTAAAGAGGGACTTGTTAAACCGGAAGATGTTGTCGGTGAACTAGGACATGTAATTATTGGAGAGAAACAAGGTAGAGAAAATGACGATCAAATAACAGTTTACGATGCAACAGGTACAGCACTGCTCGACATCATAGTCGGCAAATTAGCGTTGGATGTTGCAAAGAAAAAGAACGTAGGATCTGTGGTCGAGTTATAATAATATGAGGAGAAAAAAATGAAAATTAAAGATTTTGGCGTGGAAATTTGGATGAATTTGTACGAAAACAATTGCGAATATAATTTAGCTGAGACTTGCGTAGAATCTCTTACTGTCGAACAAATACTTGACCTTGCAGGAGTAAAAGATACCTTTTATAATGATTTATTAAGTAAAAAGCTAACTTATGGTGATATTGAGGGTTCAGATGCATTGAGGGATGCAATTTCCACTCTCTATAAAACAGTAAAAAGAGAGAATGTCTCGATTACTCATGGGGCAATCGGCGCAAACGCACTTTCAATCATTACATTGGTTAATAGTGGGGACAGAGTTGTTTCAGTGCTTCCTACATACCAACAGCACTACTCAATTCCTGAATCGATCGGTGCCGACATTCAAATTTTAAGACTCCGAGAGGAAAATAATTGGTTGCCTGACTTGGACGAATTGAAAGAACTAGCAATCCCGGGCACCAAATTAATTTGCATCAATAATCCAAATAACCCTACGGGGGCAGTCATGGATGAGGAATATTTGAAGAAAATAGTAGAAATAGCTAAAGACTGTGGCGCATATTTGCTGTGCGATGAGGCTTATAGAGGTTTGACGCATGACAAAGATAAAAGCTTCACAACATCTGTAGTAGATTTATATGGAAAAGGGATTAGTACAGGAAGTACTTCAAAAACATTCTCTGCGGCGGGTCTAAGAATTGGTTGGATCGCAGGTCCAGTCGATTTCATAGATATGATAAATCGTCAAAGAGATTATCACATAATTAGTGTGGGCATGATAGACGATATGATTGCAACGATTTTAATCCAAAATAAAGATAAAGTAGTTGATAGAAATCTAAAAATAGCCAATGGTAATCTAAAGATGCTCAGAGAATGGATTGAAAAAGAACCGCTCATCTCATTCATCGAACCTAAGGGAGGAACTACTGCTTTCTTGAAATACGACATCGATATTTCTTCTGAGGAACTTTGTAAAGATTTATTAAAGGAAACAGGCGTTATGTTATTGCCAGGATCGGCACTAGATGTGGAAGGTTATTTGAGAATGGGATATTGCAACAATCCCGAGATAACAAGAAAAGGGTTGGAAGAATTTTCGAAGTATCTAAAAAAATACAGCAAATAATCGGATTATATTCCATTCGAGGTTATCATATAAATGTACAGTAGTTACCGAGATTCCATGCTTTCGTAAGGTAGAGTCTATTGCATCTGCAGTGGTGTCTGCGGAGTACTGTTACTTTTAGAATTGTTTTACTTAAAACAAAGAGTATTTATAAATTGAAATGATTATATCTTTCAATATATGAATACTCTTTTTTCTGTTCGAAATTATAACGCTACAAGTAGTTTTTCTCGAGGATTTAGGAATCATTTAAAACGAAAGTATATGATATTTTCAGTGAAATCCTGAGGAGATAATCTCCTCTCGTAATATCTTTCAATCTTCGGCACAGACTAATCGTGTAAGTTCGTTAGCTCCTTAGCCTTGATTTAATGATGAAATGACAAGAAATAAATATTGAATAATTAATCTTTGTTTGATATCATTACACTATGATTGTAGTAATAGTATTTTCACACAATTGATGATGAATTAGCGAGGTAGCGGTGGATAAATCGATAAAAATAAAAATAATGGGAACGCGAGGATCATTTTTCTCACATGTAAAAGAGAAGGAAATATATGGTCAAGAAACGTCGTGTGTATATGTTCGTATGGGAAGCACTCATATCGTTTTGGACTTTGGGAGTGGTATTACAAGGCTTACGGATGATTTGCTCAAGGCGTCTTTTTGCAATGAGAGTTGTGATGAAAAGAATATGCCTAGTGTGTCTCTAAGCAAGATTCACGGATTACTAGCACATCCACATGCAGACCACATGATAGGCTTATTGGGCTGGACTAAGTTACATGAGGCTGATTTTGAGTTTGATATTTATTCAACTCCTAAAAATGGATACACCTGTAAAGAACAGCTAGAACAATTGTTTCATCCCGTATTATGGCCGGTGGCTCTTTGTGAATATCCAGCTAAAGTTACATATAATGATGTGGGTTGTTCATTTTACATAGAAGACGTGTATATAGAGACGTTTGAGGTTTCTCATCCCGGCGGTAGTACAATGTATAAGTTGACATATGATGGAAAAACTATAGTTTATGCTTGTGATATAGAATACTCTAAGAGCTGTGGCGAATCATTTGATGAATTTGTATCAAATTCAGATTTGATGATTTTTGATTCGTATTTTACGGATCAAAATTATATAGAAGGATGGGGGCATTCTACATATCAGGAGGGAATTGATATTACAAAAAGGCTTAGCATAGGACGTACCGTGCTCACACACCATCACTACCGTGCCACGGATAATGAAATAGGAGAGCTGGATGATAAATTGACAATTTCATCTTCAAATTGTTGTTTCGCAAAAGATATGATGGAGATTGAATTATGAAAAAGTTGACAATCAATAATTTAATAGAAATATATTCTGAATTTGCAAGAGAAAAGAGCTACGCCAAAAGGCTCGAAATAATATTGGATGCGGCAATGGAGATAACTAATGCAGATGCAGGGACTTTATATGTGTACGAAAACTCTCAGTTGCACTTTAGAATCATTAGAACAAAATCTATGGGAGTGTATAAGGGGATAGACCATACTATCGAATATCCGCCTGTGGACATAGACATGAGTAACGCATGTGCCTATGCGGCAATTAAAAGAGAAACCCTAAATATACCAGATGTAAATGTGTATGATAAGTTTGATTTCGAAGGCCCCAAAAAGTATGATGCAATTACAGGTTATCATACGAAGTCGATGTTGGTGATTCCAATGGAAAATGACAAGGGAGAGTTAGTAGGTGTCGTTCAGCTAATAAATTCTATTGGTGAAAATGGGAATGTAGTTCCTTTTCCTAGCGAAGTTGAAGAAGTGATCTCTACATTGGCTACACAAGCAGCGGTTGGGTTGACCAGTCTTTTTTATTCAAAGGAAAATATCGAGTTAATTCATTCTTTTGTTAAGGTAATGTCTACGGCTATCGACGAGAGGAGTAAATTTAATTCGAATCATACTGCTATGATGGTAAAATATGCTGAAAAATTCATGAATTGGCTCGATTGTCAATCCGACGAGTCACTACATTTTGATAAGATTCAAAAAGAGCAAATTGTAATGGCTATTTGGCTGCACGATATAGGTAAGCTAATTACTCCCGAAACTGTTTTAAATAAACAGACCAGGCTAGACTATTACTATGAGCGTATTATTAGTAGAATAGAAATGTTTAAGTTGTGTACAAAGTTATCATTTTACGAAAATAGGATTTCAAAAGTTGACCTTGATGACACGATTGACGAATTAAATAATGTGGCGATGAAAATTGAAAAGTATAACAAGGCTACATTTTTGACAGACGAAGACATATTAGACATTAACACTCTTTCCAATTTGAAATTTATAGATAAGGATTATAATCTAAAAAATATTTTGACAGAGCAAGAAGTTGCCCATTTGTCTATACGGACAGGATCCCTGACCGATGAAGAACGAAAAACCATGCAAGATCATGTACTTATGACGGAGAAAATGTTGAGTAATATGAAATTTACCCGTGATTTTAGAGATGTTCCTAAACTAGCATCTTCACATCACGAGTTCTTAGATGGAACAGGATATCCTAATCATTTCACCGCAGAGAATATTTCAATCGGAAGTAGAATCATTACTTTAATAGATATTTTTGAGGCGATAACTGCGACAGACCGACCATACACTAAGCCACGCACCCCCGAGGATGCTTTTAAGATAGTTCGTAGTATGTCAAATGAGGGAAAATTAGATAGTAAGCTCACAGAACTTTTTATAGAGAGCAAGGCGTGGGAGAAATAATATATGGTAAAAAAAATAACAATACCCATTTTCACTTCTTTTGTCTTAACAATGATATGTGCAACAGGTTTGTTTTACAATTTTAATTCATACATAAATGATTTATTATATCAAAACTCGAGGATCTCGAGCGAAGATATCGTTATTATTGGAATAGACGCACAGAGTATCGAGGAGCATGGAGTGTTTCCTTGGGACAGAAAAATAGTGGCCGACTTAATCAATGTGCTTTCAAATGATCCAAACTATAAGCCTGCAGCAATTGGAATAGATATTTTGTTTACAGGACATACAGATGAGCAAAATGACACAGCACTTGTTGATGCTGCAAAAAATGCAGGTAATGTTGTCCTGATTTCTGCGGCAAATTATACGACTGAGTTTGTCACCGAATACTCTGATGGAGAGATTTTTGAATACCTCGACGAGACTTATATAGAAAGTTACGATAAGGCATTTGACGAATTGAGTGACGTAACTTCCCATGGTCACGTAAACAGTGCGTTGGATAAAGACGGCATATTGAGGTATGCTATGGGCGATATCAAGCTTGAAGATGGGACAGAGGTATCATCTTTTAACGATGTATTGTACGAAAAATATTGTAATTTTCATGAAATAGAGTATGTAGAAAATCCATCTATTAATTCTTCCGGAATGTGGTATCTACCATACGCTGCTCCGCCTGGGGGGCTATATGATGGATATTCCGTCTCCTCGGTTTTAGCGGGAGAAGTTCCGGCGGAGGTTTTCGATGGGGCTGTAGTCATGATAGGCCCATATACAATAGGAATGCAAGACCAATATAGAACATCAATAGATAAGACTGAGTTTATGTTTGGAGTAGAATATCAAGCCAATGCATTAAATGCCCTGATGGATAGGGAGTTTAGATATGAAATTTCTTTTTTCATGAACCTTGTCATTGTATTCGTCGTTTCTTTGCTTAATTTTTTGATTATGAAGAATAAGCGCATGTTTCCTCTTACTGCGATTTTTATATCGGTATTTATTCTTTGGATATTACTTTGCTATGGATTATATCGAACAGATTATTTGCTTGATGTAACATACGTGTTAATTTCAACAGTGTGTATATATGTTATTTCTGTAGGGACGAACTATGTTACAGCACTAGTAGAAAATGTAAAAGTGTCTAACAAGTTTAAAAGATATGTAGCTCCCGAAATAGTGGCCGAGATTCTTAAGGAAGACGAAGATTCTCTCGGACTCTCCGGAAAATCGGCGGAAATATCTGTAATGTTTGCAGATATAAGGTCTTTTACGCCTATGACGGAGAAACTGCCTCCTGAAACTGTTATCAATATTTTAAATAAAATATTGAGTGTGTGCAGTTCAAACATCATTGCGCACAAAGGCACACTCGACAAGTTTATAGGAGATTCTACGATGGCTTTTTGGGGAGCACCATTGCATCAAGAAGACTATGTCTTTAATTCAGTTGCGTGTGCATTGGATATAGTCGATGATCTTATCGAAGTCCGTAAAGAAATCGAAAAAGAGTATTCATATACGATTTCAATTGGGATAGGCATTCACTGTGGAACAGCCCTTATTGGTAACGTCGGTTCAGAAATTAGGACTGATTTTACGGCGATTGGAGACACAGTAAATACGGCAGCTAGATTAGAATCTAATGCTCCTGCAAATACGATATATATAAGTAAGGAAGTGGCCCAAATTGTTTCTGACAGGATTAATACCACAAAAGTAGAAAAAGAAATTCCACTAAAAGGAAAAACAGGAAATTTTGAAGTATATAGAGTGGACAGTTTGAAGAAATAGAAGAAGGGATAAATACTATCCTATGGCTATGCTGGGATACTATAGGTAAGTGAATAGTACTTTGCGCTTGAAAAATCTCCAGTAATATGTTATGATTAGATAAAGTAGCAACAATGATTTGTCACTGTATAAAGTAGGAGGAGTTATTATGAAAGTCAATATTAATACAAAAAATCACAAATTAAGCACTAATTTTAAGGACACAATAGAAGATAAATTAGAAAAGATTTCGAAGTTTTTTTCTGATGACATAGAAGTAAACGTCATGATATCAAAAGAAAAAGAACTGGAAAAATTCGAAGCTACTGTAATTGGCAAAGGTGTAACATTTAGAAGTGAGGAAGTTGCCCATGATCTACACGATGCGATGGACAAAGCAATAGATAGACTTAGAACACAAATGCAAAAACATAAAGGAAAGCTCCAAAAAAAATATAAAGGAAACAAGAGCATAAAATTTGAAAACTTTGATGTTGAAGAAGATACTCAAGATGATAGCACCGAGGTAGTAAAAACAAAAGTTGTGAATGTCGTGCCTATAACAGTCGAAGAGGCTATCCTAGAAATGGAAATGACACATCATGATTTTTACGTATTCGAAAACGCCAATACGAGAGAGTTAAATGTTATCTATAAACGTAAGGATGACAATTACGGAGTATTGGAAATAAATATCTAATACAGTTATCATAACTAAGCAAGTGGCAAATAATATATTTGCCACTTTTTTTGATTTTACTTGAAAAATTCTCATTTTTGATATAAAATATTATACAATAAGAAGGAGAAATATGAGCGAGTTTATTAATAATCTTATTTTAAATATTGGGATAACAGATGTGATAGACATATGTTTATTGGCATTTATATTTTATAAAGTGATTGGATTGATAAGGCAAACTAGGGCACAGCAATTAGTTAAGGGAATACTAATTGTTTTTGTGTTTTTTGTCTTGTCCGATTTATTTAATTTGTATGCGATTAACTGGATATTGACCGAGACGATGACCGTAGGGATTATATCTTTTATAGTATTGTTTCAGCCGGAAATACGTAGGGTTTTGGAAGTAGTTGGACGTGGAAATCTCGTTAAGCCTAGGTTTATGACTATAGATAGTGAAAAAGCTAATCACCTTATCGCTGAGTTTATCGCTGCTATAGAGTTTTTTGCATCAAAAAAAACGGGTGCATTGATAGTTATCGAAAGGCAAACACAACTTACCGATATAATGGAAACGGGTGTAGTTATTAATGGGAAGATATCCGACGAATTTATAAAAAATATATTTTATGAAGGTGCACCACTCCACGATGGGGCTATTATTGTTAGAAATGACAGGATTTATGCTGCAGGATGTGTTTTACCATTAAGTAACAATAAGTTTCTTAACAAGGAACTAGGGACAAGGCATCGGGCTGCGATTGGAATAACAGAAGTTTCCGATGCACTTTCACTTATTGTCAGTGAAGAAACGGGGATGATATCTATTGCTGAAGAGGGAAAGATATCTCGTAATATAACTTTAAAAGACCTAGAAAAGCGTCTGCACGATCTGTATGTTATTTTACCTGAGGACAATAATATAAAAAATATTATTAAATCTAAGATTGCGAGAAAAGAAAATGTTAAATAATAATAAAGTCAATATCGCAATATCCTTTTTGCTTGCATTGATTATGTGGGCATATGTAATCGGGGAAGTCAATCCAGTTACTACAGAAACTTTTAATGATATTCCGATAGAATTGGTCAATGTTGACAAATTAAATTCCAGAGAATTATCTATAGCAACTCAAAGCAGTTACACTATCGATGTTACTGTTTCTGCGAGCAAAAGTATAATAGATAGGCTTGAAAATTCCGATATAAAGCCATACGTAGATGTAGCAGGACTTGAAAAAGGTACTTCCCAAGCGACGATTGTTATTCCATTAGGCTCTGATATAGAGATAGTTCAAACGAGCATACAGAGTATATATCTGACTACAGAAGATACCCTATATGAGCAAAAGAGTGTAGATGTTGAGTTTTCTGAAGCATTCGACACCGATGCAGAAGAAAGTGGTGGTATCCCTTATGCTACGTCTATATCCAAAGACACTGTAGGGATTTATGGTGCTGAGTCCGTAGTGAATTCTGTCGATAGAATTATTGCAATGGTCGACACATCTATACTTACCGATGAAGCGCAAGAAGTATCACCGGTGCTAAGTGCTGTGAATGCTAACGGTGAGATTGTAAATCACGTTAACTTCAGTGAAGATATTACGGTAAATGCAGTGTATTACTACGAAAAGACTGTACCTTTGAGAGTTGAAATAAATAATCCAACTTCCGAGGATTTTGAACGAACGGTAGACGTTTCTAGAACGGTTTCGATAATAGGTCCATACGAGGAAATATCAAATATTTCTTCAATACGAGCGAGTACAATAGATTTAACCGATGTAATGGAATCGATACGAATAAGCATAGTTCCAATAATTCCTGATACGGTTGTATTGCAAAGCGCACCGTCTGCAAATGTTACGGTTACAATGTTGAATGAAAATGCGGAAAATGATACTACATCTCCTGACACTGTTTCAAAAAAATTATCTCTTACTGTCGACAGTATAGAGATAATTAATTTAGCACCAGAGTATTCGGCGGTTATAAATAGTGCGAATATAGAAATAGAAGCCACCGGACCTAAGGAATCAATAGATCCTTTAACGATTGATAACATACTAGTAAGTGCGGATTTAGAAGGACTAACAGAAGGAAAACACACGGTAGAATTGATTATTTCACTCGACGGTGCGACGTCGAATATTACATTTAGTAAGGTTACGGTAGAAATTGAAATAAAACTAATTTAATCAAACAAAAATTATGAAAGGATGAAGAAGTTACTCTATGTAGTTATTTACTTGGAGAGACTACTTCGACAAAAAACAATGGGAAAATTATTTGGAACAGACGGAGTGCGAGGCATAGCAAATGAAAAGTTATCAGTAAAACTTGCACATGATTTAGGTAAAGCAGGGGCGTTCGTTTTAGGAAAAAAGAAAAAGCCTACAATTATTATTGGACGTGACACTAGACTGTCGGGCGACATGCTCAAAAGCGCGTTGGCGTCCGGAATATTGTCTTATGGTGGAACCGTAATCGACGTAGGAACTCTTCCAACTCCTGCGGTTGCATTCTTGACTATGTATTATAAAGCGGATGCTGGAATCGTTATTTCGGCTTCACATAATCCATTCGAATACAATGGCATAAAGTTCTTTGAATCAAGGGGATTTAAACTAGACGATGCGCTAGAAGATGAAATAGAAAAAGTAATAGAAGACGGCATAGATAATATTGAAAATGCACCGTTCGATCAAGTTGGCAGAATGATTAATAAGGAAGAAGAAGCACTTAATGCATACTCGGATTTCTTGCTTTCTAAAATAGATATTTCTCTTGAAGGAGTAAAGATTGTATTGGATTGTGCCAATGGTGCTGCATATAAAGTTGGGCCACTAGTATACAATAAACTAGGTGCGGATGTTATCGTAATAGGCGATGATCCTGATGGGATAAATATTAACAAGGATTGTGGTTCTACGCACACTGAATTGCTTAGAGAACATGTTAAAAAAGAAGGCGCAACGATGGGACTAGCATTTGATGGTGATGCAGACAGGCTTATTGTGGTAGATGAAAGCGGTGAGGAAGTAGACGGAGATAGAACTATATGCATATGTGCAAAACTATTAAAGGAAAAAGGCCTACTCAAAAATAACATAGTGACTTGTACTGTGATGAGCAATTTGGGATTCCATAAGTACATGGAAAAAATCGGAGTTGAGGTAGTAGACACAAAAGTCGGAGATAAGTACGTTTTAGAGTCAATGCTAAAGACGGGGTCAATAATTGGGGGAGAACAGTCGGGACACATCATATTCTTAAACCATACTACGACAGGCGATGGAGTGCTTTCGTCATTACAGTTTACTCAGGCTGTGATGGAGAGAGGAAAATCAGTATCAGAGCTTGCTTCGGAAATTGAAATCTTCCCGCAAGTTTTAATTAATGCAAAAGTAAAAGAAGAAAATAAAATGGCATATTTGGAAGACGGGGATGTCCAAAATGCGATTAGGCAAGCCGAAAAAGATTTATCTGGGAATGGTAGAGTTTTAATTAGAACATCGGGGACAGAACCACTAATAAGAGTAATGTTAGAGGGACAAGACCTAGATTCAATTACGGTAATGGCAAAAAATATATCTGATATTATTGTGAAAAAGTACTCATAATCGAGGCTGTCTGGTAATAGTATTTCAGGAAAGCGTTTACAAATTTGTTATGGTTAAGTCATATGGCGCTTATGAAGTATAGGGAGGGATTATGATAAAGTTTAAAAGTCTTGCTGTCGCTTTTTTATTGTCTACTTTGTGCTTTGTGCTAATAGGTTGTAATACGAGTGAGGCAAGTGATACGAATACGAATGAACAAGAAAGTTCCAAACAAATAGTAAATCTTGCATTTATAAATCTCGAGTATATTGACGATCCAACGAATACATCTTTAGTCGCACTAGAAGAACACACCGTGTATGAGGAGCTTACTGGCGACGGAAAGTATTTGAAAGTTGTCAATATGCTAAAACAAGGAAGCGAAATCGCTGACAATTATATGCGCGTTAGATTTTTTATTCATCCGTCTGAAATATCCTTAGATGATAGTGCGGTGAGCGAAAACTCCGAGGAAGAGGTAGCAGGAGCAACTCCTGTTGTAGAAGAGCAAACGGAAGATGAAGACGAAGGCTTAGAAGAAGCGCAAGATAGCAATTCCGAAATGATGGAAATATATTCAAGTTACAAGGATACTTTTGATGTTACGAGTGTAGAAGTCGATGGGAATAAGGCCACGGTTAATTTTGACTCGAAGGAGCTTTCTGGAAATGCTATAGAGGAAACTCTTTTGGTTTCCCAAATTGCTCAAACCTTAATTAGGACATTCGAGGAAATAGAAATTGTATATTTTACTATCGATTCGAAGCAAGTTAATACATTAATGGGAAATGTAAACGTAGAACAAGGAATATCGGATTCTTTGTTAACTACAGAAACTGATTTAGAGAAAAGAGAATAATATTAATGATATACCAAAGAGTAAAAGATGAAATTACAAACTCAATGAAGCAGTATTTAGAAAAAGTCGAACTGAAAAAGGGGAGTGTTTTCGTTGTAGGTTGTTCTACTAGCGAAGTGTGTGGGCATATTATTGGAAAGAAATCAAATGAGGAAGTTGCAAAGGCTATACACGATGGAATACAAGAAATTCTCTCCCAAAAGGGTGTCTTTTTGGCTGCACAATGTTGCGAGCATCTTAACCGTGCTATAATTGTCGAACGAGAAGCTCTTAGTCACGACTCAATTATCGTAAATGTAGTACCTCAAATAAACGCAGGTGGAGCGTTCGCAAAGACTGTTTATGATAATATGCAATCGCCTGTAGTCGTAGAATACATTAAATGTGAAGCAGGTCTCGACATTGGCAATACGCTTATAGGAATGCACCTAAAAGAGGTTGCTGTTCCAATAAGGATTGATCAAAAAACTGTCGGAAGTGCTAATATCAGTTTCGCATTTTGCAGGTTGAAATATATAGGTGGAGAGAGAGCCATTTATGATAATAGTTTAAATGGAATTAATGCGAAATAGTATAATGAGAAGGAATTGCACTTTTGCTAAAAAAGTATAACGAAGAGTGCATTGCATTTTGTAAAATGATGGTAGTTTTGGCAGTAAATAAAGGGAGAGATATAATGGCACAATTATATTATCGATATAGTACTATGAATGCGGGGAAGTCTATTGAACTAATTAAGGTAGCATATAACTATGAGGAGCGAGGAAAAAAAGTATTGACAATAGTTCCTCGTGTCGATGATAGATATGGTGAAGGCATGGTTTCTTCTAGGATAGGTATTCAGAGAGAGGCAAGAACTTGCGGAGATGAAACAAACATATTAGACCTTTTTTTGAAAGAAAATGAAAATGGTTCGATTGACTGTGTCTTAGTGGACGAATGTCAATTCTTAAAAAAACATCATATACAGGAGCTTGTAGAAATAGTGGACAGCCTCGATGTTCCTGTCATTGCATATGGCTTAAAAAATGACTTCAAAAACGAACTTTTTGAGGGTTCGTACTACATGCTTGTGTATGCTGATAAAATTGAAGAAATTAAGACTATATGTTGGTGTGGGAGAAAAGCAACTATGGTTGCAAGGATGGTGGACGGTAAATTCATCAAGCAAGGAGAGCAGATTGTCGTAGGTGGAAATGATATGTATATCTCTCTTTGTCGAAAACATTACAACGATGGAAGGGTAAGCCCTCAGTAATAATTAATGAACTTGAATAGTTATTATATTAAGAGTGGAGTCGGGTAAATGAATATGCAGTATAGTAGGCTTAGTAGTTCCGATTATGACGAAGCCTGTCTAGTGAAACAAAAAAAAATGGAGTCAATTAAACCATCACTTCTTTTGCATTCTTGTTGTGGCCCATGTAGTAGTGCGGTGATAGAAAGGCTAATTACTACATATAACATAACAGTTTTTTTTTATAATCCAAATATTACGAGTGAAGAAGAATATCGGCAACGTCTCGAGAGTCAAAAATTGCTTGTATCAGCCTTTAATGATATTCAAAAGAATGAGCAAATCTGCTTTTTAGAGGGTGAGTATAATCCGCATGTGTTTTTTGAATGCGCGGATCAATATGCAACAGAAAAAGAGGGGGGAAAAAGATGTGACGAATGTTTTAATCTTCGACTATCTCAGACAGCAAAAGTTGCAAAGGAAATTGGTTTTAAGTTTTTTGCTACAACCTTGACGATAAGTCCACATAAAAACTACGAAAAAATTTCACAAATTGGAAATGGGATTGCGTTCCAGCATAATTTAGAGTTCTTAGATATGAATTTTAAAAAAAATGACGGGTATAGACGAAGCATAGAGCTTACAAAAAAATATGACTTGTATCGCCAGAAGTATTGTGGCTGTGAGTATTCACTGCGGGAATTTAACTAATAGAGCCCTTTTATTAAATCTGCCATCTTGCGAAGCAAGGGCGGGTAGAACGATAAATTACTCCTTTAAATAATATTTTATACTGTGTGGGGTTTTTATATTACTTCAGAAAGAGAGAAAATATGTCATCACTTATTTTACCGACCGGATATGAATCTAAAATAGATCTTATAGAAAGCCAAAGGGCTATAAAGAAAATTAAAGATTACTTTCAACAGGAAATCGCATATGGTTTGAGGCTTCGCCGTGTATCTGCGCCATTATTTGTGACTCCTGAAAGTGGGCTCAATGATAATCTAAATGGTATCGAAAGACGTGTTTCTTTTACATTAAAGGACATGGATGAACAGCAAGTCGAGGTTGTCCAGTCCCTAGCAAAATGGAAGAGAATGGCATTGGGCCGATATGGAATCCAGCCTGGATTCGGGATTTACACGGATATGAATGCGATTAGACGCGATGAGGAATTGGATAATATTCATTCTATATATGTAGACCAGTGGGATTGGGAAAAAGTTATAAACAAAGAGGACCGTAACATTGAGTATTTGCGTAGCACAGTCGTTACAATTTATGATTGTATTAAGAATCTTGGGGACTATGTAAACAGATTATATCGTGATATTAAAGTAGAATTACCTAATGATATTTACTTTGTTACAAGTCAAGAGTTGGCTGAACTTTATCCTAGTGAGACTCCAAAACAAAGAGAGAATTTAATTACAAAAGAACACAAAGCTGTTTTTATCGAGAAAATTGGAGGAGAATTGAAGTCGGGTGAAAAACACGACGGTCGCGCTCCTGATTATGATGACTGGGAATTAAATGGTGATATTTTAATCTGGAATGAAGTACTAGGTATAGCATTCGAAATATCTTCGATGGGAATCAGGGTAGATGAAGAGTCAATGGACAGACAACTGACTGTTGCAAAGTGTGACGATAGACGAGAGCAGGACTTTCATAAGGCGGTACTCAATAGAGAACTTCCATACACTATTGGTGGTGGAATCGGTCAAAGTAGGTTATGTATGCTTTTTTTACAAAAAGTACATATTGGAGAGGTTCAATCATCTGTATGGCCTAAGGATATGATTGAAGCGTGTAAAAGTCATGGAGTTATATTGCTTTAACTTATAGACCGTGTTGTATTTGTCAGGTGAGGTTTTAGATTGCCCAAGAACATTATAGAAGTAATAGTTCAAAATAAAAGTAAACATACAGATGTTCCTTATACATATTGCACTGATAAAAAACTTGTTATCGGGCAAAAAGTAAGTGTGCCATTTTCACGCTCCAATAAAATATTAGATGGTTTCGTCATTAAGCATATCGATAAAGTAAATTTTTCAGAGGATAAATTGAAAATGATCGAGGAGACTGATGTAGAAATATGCCTAAGTGAGGAAATGGTTGACACATCGATATGGATGAGAAGACGGTTTGGAACAAAATATTGGGATTCTATCAATTGTTTTACCCCCAATGGAAAGAAAGCTACAAGAGAAAAGAAAAAAGAGCCATATTCAGAAATTCAGCAAAAAATTGAACCGCCCAAAGAATTGACTAAAGAACAGAAAAATGCTTTAGATATTATTAGTGAGGATATAAGATTCGATAAACAGTCTAATTATTTGATACATGGTGTTACCGGAAGTGGTAAAACTGAACTTTATATTCAAGTTATTAATCAAGTAGTGAAACGAGGAAAAACCGCGATTGTTTTAGTTCCTGAGATATCACTCACGAAACAGATTATCGAAAGATTTGTGAATAAATTTGGAAAGAATCAAATAGCTGTCTTGCACAGTAAACTAACGCAAAGAGAACGTTATGACGAATGGATTAGGATAAAAAGCGGAGAGGCAAGGATTGTAGTCGGTGCAAGGATGGCTGTCTTTGCACCACTAGAAAATATAGGAGCAATAATATTAGATGAAGAACATGAGCAAATATATAAGTCTGATAGTGTTCCAAAATACGAAACTGTAGACGTCGCACACAAAAGGGTTTCATATTACAATGGTATCCTCGTATTAGGAAGTGCGACGCCTTCTGTTGTATCTTATCAAAGAGCAAAAGATGGAATTTATACACTAATAGAATTGAAAGAGAGATACAACAAAACCCCATTGCCCGAAGTTCAGATCGTGGACATGCGAGTCGAAATGAGAAATGGTAACTTAAGCCATTTCAGCAATTTACTCTATAGTAGAATAAATGAAAATTTAAAAGAAGGAAAGCAAGCAATTCTCTTTTTCAATAGAAGAGGTTACTCGACAATAGTAGAATGTGATTCATGTAGTACAGTCAGAAAATGTCTGGATTGTAATATTCCACTTATATATCACAAGAAGAAAGAATTGCTTCAGTGTAGATATTGTGGCAGGTCTTTTCCTGACAAGGGGGCATGCGTGGAATGTAGAGGTGAAAAATTTTCTTACTTAGGTGCGGGTACTCAAAAAATCGAAGATGCAATAGCATCCTACTTCCCAGAAGCAAAGATTGGAAGGCTAGACATTGACACTGCAAAGAATAGAAAAGAGATCGATAAGATATTAAATGACTTTGATCGTGGCGATATCAATATCCTAGTCGGCACGCAATTAGTAGCTAAGGGACTGGATTTTAAAAATGTCGGTGTAGTCGGCGTAATTATGGCAGATACATCTTTGAATATTCCAGATTATAGATCTGCGGAAAAAACTTTTCAACTAATAACGCAAGTGTCTGGCAGAGCGGGGCGAGGAGATCAGCAAGGAAGTGTAATAGTTCAAACAAATTCTCCGACAAACTATGCAATTGCATCTGCTGCAAGCCATAATTATGATCAGTTTTTTACTGAGGAAATTGCATTTAGAAATCTAATGAAATACCCTCCTTATTCTGATATGATAGTTCCATTGTTTACAAGTCATAGCGATGAAATCGCAAAAAGTATTGCTTTTCAATGCAAGCAATATCTATTAAAAATGGATAAATCCTTTTCGAGTGAACACATGTTAGAACCAAGATTGACGGAAAGTTTCATATCTAAAAAAGATTTTCGATACCATATGATCATTAAAAGTCCGAAAGAATTTCGCACAAAATATGTATACTACCTTTTAGAATTAAGTAAACAGCTGGTTGAGAAAAAAATACAATGTGATTTAACTATAGATGTAAATCCATTTTCCATATACTAATAGTAAAATATATTGAGGAGACTGCAATGGCAAAGCGAAATATCGTGACACGTGGAGACGAAATACTTACAAAAAAAGCAAAATTTGTGACAGAGATCAATGATAAAATCAAGGAAATATTCGATGATATGTATGAAACCATGGTGGTGGAAAATGGTGTCGGAATTGCAGCACCACAGGTTGGAATACTTAAGCAAATGTTCATTGCAAGGCCTACTGAAGACGAAATATACTACATGATCAATCCACAAATACTCGAGTCCGGAGGGATTCAAAACAGTGTCGAGGGATGCCTAAGCGTTCCAGGACTAGTTGGAGATGTAGAGCGACCACAATATGTGAAGATAAAGGCTCTGGATATTAGCGGTAATGAAAAAGTTTATAAATTTACAGATTTTGCTGCTATAGTTGTGTCTCACGAATACGATCATCTTCAAGGAATTTTATATACGGATAAGGCAAAAAATATTAGAAATGCAGATGATAAAGATGAAAAGTAGATAAATCGATATGTAAGTAGAATCTAATCTGCTAGAAAATGGATATTTTAATATGAAAATAATATTTATGGGAACACCGCAATTTGCTGTTCCAACTTTACAGACAATAAGAGATGCGGGACACGAGATCGGATTTGTAGTTACACAACCCGATAGAAAACGGAATAGAGGAGCAAAAGTTACTTATTCAAGCATAAAAGAAAAGGCGCTCGAGTTAGGGTTGAGTATATTGCAGCCTGAAAAAATCAGATTGGATGTTTCTGTTATTGACCAAATAAAAGAGTATACTCCTGACATAATAGTAGTAGTTGCTTATGGACAAATATTGAGCGAAGAAATATTAAGTATTCCAAAACACGGATGTGTGAATGTTCATGCCTCGTTATTACCGAGGTGGCGTGGGGCATCTCCAATACATCATGCTATATTATCTGGCGATGAAGTAACCGGAGTTACTATAATGAAAATGGATGAAGGACTAGATACGGGAGACATGCTGTCGAAAGCGGAACTCAAAATTGAGTGTAAGACATTTGAGGATATCCACGATGAATTATCGAATTTGGGAGCATCGCTATTAGTAAAAACATTACCACAGATCGAACAGAATAGGTTTAATCCGGAAAGACAGAATGAAGAATTTGTCACGTATGCAAATTTGATTAGTAAAGACGATGGTAAAATTGATTTTACGAATACTCCCATTGAAATAGATAGGCGGGTCAGGGCTTTACAATTGTGGCCAGGTACATATTGCCAGTACGAGGGTGAAGTAATGAAATTATGTGAAGTTCGTCCTAAAAGTACTGAGATTGACTCGTTAGAACCTTATGGAACAATATATGAAGTAAGAAAATCCTCTTTTGACATTATATGCGGTGGTGGAATCCTTGAAGTAAATTCAATTCAAATGCCGGGAAAACGTAAAATGAGCGTGGAAGATTATTTAAAAGGAAATAAAATTAAAGAAAAGTATATTTTGAAATAAAAAGTCAGATGAAACATATCACCAATAATTATCTACGAGAGGTAGTGATGATAGACAAATCAAAAACGCCGCGCCATGTGGCAATTATCATGGATGGAAATGGCAGATGGGCTAAGCGAAAACTTCTGCCTAAAATTGCGGGGCACAATGAAGGCTCACAAGTTTTAAATCGAATTGTCAGGAAATCTGCAGAGATAGGAATCGAGTATTTGACTGCGTATGCATTTAGCACAGAAAATTGGAAACGTAGTGAAGAAGAAATAAATGGCATATTTTCTCTGTTATCAAAGTTTATAGATACTGAACTGGAAGAACTTAAATCTAATGGGATACGGCTTGCAATTTTAGGGGATATCACTAAAATTCCAAGCAATGTAGAAGCAAAAGTTAGACGAGCATTAAAAGAAACAGAGAACAATGAAAGGATGCAAGTCAATATAGCCCTGAATTATGGCAGCAGAGCGGAAATACTTAGGGCAGTTCAAAATATATTGCAGGACAAAGAAAAAGGCTTGATCGATTGCGACAGTGTGACGGAAGATTTAATAACGAAATACTTATACACCGGAAAAGAAAACGATTATATTCCGGACCCGGATTTAATAATACGATCGAGTGGAGAAAAAAGATTATCGAATTTTTTATTGTGGCAATGCGCGTATAGTGAGTTTGTATTTACAGATACACTTTGGCCTGATTTTACACAAGAAGAATATATGGCTATACTAGAAAAATATTCCAAGCGTGAAAGACGATTTGGCGGCAGATAGGAGGAAATAGATGAAAACAAGAATAGTATCAGGGCTTATTATGCTTCCGCTATTAGGAGTTTTGTTTTTAGGTGGATATTACTTGATGACTTTTGTCTTTGTTATTACTTTGGCGTGTATCCATGAATTCTTTAAGGCATTTAACAGTGCAAAAGTTCACCCATCACAGCCAATTACATTTGTCACGACGATAGCGTTGTATATTCTTTATTTATTATTCCCAAACGATGGGACATATCTACTATTGTGGGTAGTCCTCACAACATTTATTTCTTGTATATATATGTTTGACATAGAAAAAAGAAGACTAGAGGACAGCATGGCAATGATCATGGCTAATTCATATATTGTCCTTTTTGCTTTTCATTTAATTCTGATTTCTCAACATGCTGATTTTTCAATCATGATTTGGATCGTAGTGTTTGCCTCTTTTGGTTCGGACACGATGGCGTATTTTGTTGGCGTTACGATTGGTCGGCATAAGTTATGCCCGACACTTAGCCCCAAAAAATCAATAGAAGGCGCTATCGGTGGAGTATTTGGTAGCCTTTTGTTTTGCGGATTATTTGGATATTTCATTGCTCCTTACTACCT
Organism: uncultured Oscillospiraceae bacterium; assembly: GCA_964367585.1. Classification (GTDB taxonomy): domain Bacteria; phylum Bacillota; class Clostridia; order Peptostreptococcales; family Anaerovoracaceae; genus CAYJGJ01. Next base: position 5,850 of record CAYIYH010000001.1, on the reverse strand, counting down.
AATTCATTGTCTTGTCTTGGGTATAATCGGCGGTGCATTTGCTCAACTAGGCGATTTGACAGCATCAGCTATCAAACGAAAATTGGAAATCAAAGATTATGGTGCTTTAATACCGGGACACGGTGGAGTTCTAGATAGGGTGGACAGTATTATTTTTAATGCACCACTTGTTTACTACTACATGTTTATTGTCACAAATTTATAATAGTGGAATAATGAAAATTATGAAGAAAATTGCAATATTGGGATCTACGGGATCTATCGGAACGCAGGCACTAGAAATAATCCAAAAACATAGCGAGGAGTATGAATTGTGTGCTTTGACATTTGGAGAAAATATTGGCCTCGCGCGAGAACAGATTATTAAATTTAATCCCAAGTGTGTTTGTTGCATGAAAGAAGAGCATGCAATAATTTTAAATAAAGAATTCCCATATATCGAAATGTACCATGGAAAACAAGGTCTATCAGATATAGCAAATAGTGATTATGATATATTATTAAACTCCCTTGTCGGTATGATAGGTCTAGTTCCTACAGCGGAAGCTATCAAACGGGGAAAAATTATTGCACTAGCCAATAAGGAGACGCTAGTTACCGGTGGTGAGTTTATAATGAATCTAGTGGAGCAACACGCTGCCAAACTAATCCCTGTAGATAGTGAACATAGTGCGATATTCCAATCATTGATGGGTAATGAATATAATAAAATTAACAAAATTCTCCTAACTGCCTCGGGTGGGCCATTCAGAGGTTATGCAAAAAAACAATTGCACGATGTAACACTAGAGCAGGCTTTGAAACATCCTAATTGGTCTATGGGGAAAAAAATCACGATAGATTCTGCTACCATGATGAATAAAGGGTTAGAAGTAATAGAGGCAAAATGGCTTTTTGATGTAAATGTGCAAGACATCGAAGTCCTAATCCATAAGGAAAGCATAGTGCATTCGATGGTTCAATTCGACGATACTTCAATAATAGCACAACTAGGAAATCCCGACATGAAAGTTCCAATCGGATTTGCTTTTTCTTTTCCTAATAGACTCGTGACGGGTGCAAAACAAATTAACTTTTTTGAAGAAGCTAATTCACTTACATTTTCTAAACCGGATTTAGACACATTCGAATGTTTAAAGATGGCGTATGAATCACTGGAGAGTGGGGGAAGCTATCCTATTGTTTTAAATGCAGCCAATGAGGTTTTAGTCGACTTGTTCCTAAGCAAGAAAATAAGGTTTATAGATATTCAAAACAACATTAAAAGTATTCTAGACCATCACAAACAAATAGTAAAATTAGATTTAGAAACTATACTCGCAATAGATGAAGAAACGAGAAAAAATACAAAGGAGAGGTGTACGATATGATGACAGCAATTTATGCTATTATTTTATTTATGATATTAGTAATTCCCCATGAGTTGGGACATCTGTTAGCCGCAAAGTGGGCCGGTGTAAAGGTTAATGAATTTGCAGTGGGGATGGGACCAACTATATTTAAAAAGCAAAAAGGAGAAACAAAATACTCTATTAGGCTATTACCATTAGGTGGATTTTGTGCGATGGAAGGTGAAGATGGCGGTTCGGAGGATGATAGATCTTTCATGAAAAAAAGTGCGCCAAAAAAAATAATTATTCTATCTGCAGGTGTTCTTACAAACATGGTTCTTGCAGTTGTTATTTTGTCAATAAGTGCCATGATAGTTGGGATGCCGACAACTACGATAGAGGAAGTTTCAACTGGTATGCCCGCAGAAACGATAGGCTTGCAAGCAGGTGATGAAATAGTAAATTTAAATGGAGAAGAAATCAAAGACTGGAGTGATGTGGCTTCTGCTATAATGCTCGACACCGAACAAACAGAGATTACTATAATGAGAGACGGTGAAAGCATGTCCTATACGACAGAGCCCATCGAAAATGATCAGGGAGGATATATCATTGGTATAACGTCTCAACTGACTCATAATCCGATCAGTGCAATATACAACGGGGGGATTAAGACTATAAATTTATGCAAGGCTATTTTTTCCTCCTTTGGCATGATTTTTTCGGGAGATGTCGGCGCCGATTATATAGCAGGCCCAATCGGTATCATTCAACTTGCAGGAGATACCGCAGAATTAGGAATGAGTTATTTTATGTTTTTTGCTGCACTCATGAGCATTAATTTGGCAATAATAAATTTCTTGCCATTTCCGGCACTTGATGGAGGACGAATACTAATGATTATTCTTAGAAAGATAACAGGAAATGCAATTAATGATAAGATAGAAGGAATCGTACATGCTACTGGAATGGTACTTCTTTTGGCTTTAGTAGTCTTTGTCACATGGAATGATATTACAAGGTTGTTTTAGATGAAAAAAATAGTTAAATGCGGAAATGTCTATATAGGTGGAAAACATCCCATTTCAATTCAATCGATGACCAATGTAAATCCTCACGATTTCGAATCACTTCTCTCGCAGATACGGCTACTTAAGGATTCAGGCTGTGAGATTGTAAGACTTGCAATTCCCGACATGAAAGCAGCTAATGTTTTGAAAAAACTCAAAAAAAATGTCGATATACCGTTAGTTGCAGACATTCATTTCGATTATAGATTAGCGATCGAATCTATTAAATGCGGAGCGGACAAAATAAGAATAAATCCGGGAAACATAGGCAGTAAAGATAAAATCAAAGAAGTAGTAGTCTGCGCAAAATCAAATAATATACCAATAAGGGTCGGTGTAAATTCAGGCTCTTTGGAAAAACATCTCATAGAGAAGTATGGGGGAGTGACAGCGCGGGGACTTGCACAAAGTGCAATCAATAATCTCAATATAATAGAAGGCATGGGATATGATAACTTAGTAGTTTCTTTGAAGTCATCTAATGTTAGGATGAATTACGAGGCATACAAGATAGTATCAAGTGAAACACCATACCCATTACATATAGGAGTTACAGAGGCGGGAACCTTAAAAAGTGGCAAATTAAAATCTGCATTGGGGCTAGGCGCTCTTTTGCTGGAGAATATAGGTAATACAATGAGAGTCTCGCTTACAGCGGATCCTGTCGAAGAAGTGAAATATGGTGTAGAAATACTTAAGACTCTTGGACTTAGAGAGAACATGTTGGAAATAGTCTCTTGTCCTACGTGTGGAAGGACAAAAATTGGATTAGAAACTCTTGCAAATGAGGTAGATCAGAAACTTCGCACCCTTGAAATAAAGAAGCCTCTCAAAGTTGCCGTAATGGGCTGTGTGGTAAATGGCCCAGGCGAAGCGAGAGAGGCAGATTATGGGATTGCCGGTGGCGACGGGAAAGCCGTAATTTTTAAAAAAGGTGTAAATATTAAAACTGTAAAAGAAGACCTGGTGCTGAGCGAATTATTGGAATTGATAAAGCAAGAGTTGTAGAGTTTATTATTATGAAAGTAAGTTATAAATTTGTTGTATGCATTTTGCTAAGTGTAGTTGTTTTCATTTTATTTACTAACAACCACGATTTGTATAGTACTCCTATAATGAAAGTCACTAATATTGTGCAAGAAAATGGAACTCAAATATTGGAGGGAGAGTTAAAAAACACCGACCGAGATGGCAACATTATAGAAGTTAGGAATATTTATGACCCATATTTAGTGTATACTGACATGTATAGTGAGGGGAATTATCTTTTTCTATCTGAAAATTTTACACAAATTATAGGTGTAAAGAGAGACTATATAATTGTCCTACTAATATTGGTTTTTATGAATATGCTGGTGTGGATACTTGGAAAAAAAGGAGTATTCACTTTTTTATGTCTTTTTTCAAATACAATAATTTTTATTTTGTCGTTATTCTTTTTGGATTCGAGTTCGAATATTCTCCTTGTATCAACCATTTCTGCAATTGTATTTGCTATTGTATTGCTGTTGTTTATCAGTGGTTTTACAAAACAGACATTGACTTCCTTAATATGCGCTGCATCTACTAGTTCACTAATAACTTTCATGTCATATGTTGTAATTACATTTTCTTCAGATATCGATTATGAGTTTTTGGAATACATGCCGGATTCGTTTGGTGATTATAATTCTAATTTGCTTTTTTTATCTGAAATAATGATAGGATCCTTGGGGGTTATTATTGATATTTCTGTTACAATGACTGTATGCAGCAAGGAATTGCTAAAAAAAAATCTAGACATTCATATCGGGGAAATGATAAAATCTCTTAGATACTTAGCGGATGATATTACGGGGACGATGATAAACGTCGTATTATTTACTAATCTTGGAGGACTTCTCCCAATCTATGTTATATCCGTACAAAACGACATGCATTTTTTTACTGTTCTTAGGTATGATGCATTTTTCTTCTTTGCAAGATTCTTAGTTTCAAGCATATCTATTGTACTTGCAATACCCGTTTCCCTATATATATCTACGTTTATGCATAAAATTAGACGGCGAGCAGATGACATAATTGAATAAAGCAAGCAGTCGGAATATGAATAACCTCATTCTATGTAGAATATAATTTATGAGGTTATTTATCGTTCTACTTGCCGTGCGCTTTTGCTTTATATGCGCACATGGCAGATTTATATTAGCAAAGCTAATATAAATAACCCCACATCGTTTAAATCGTATTTTAGAGGGGTTATTTATTATTCTACTTGCCGTGCGCTTTTGCTTTATATGCGCACATGGCAGATTTATATTAGCAAAGCTAATATAAATCTTATAAGATTGGAAATGTGAGGAAATAAATGATTGGAACACTTGCGATAATATTTGCAATAATAGCATTAGTAGTAGGAACGGATAGGACAGCAAAATCGTTATTTACTACAGTAATAAATTTCATTATACTGATTGTAATATTAATACTGGTAAGTTACGGTTTTAATGCAGTGCTTATCACAGCTATTGGATGTATTTTTATTGCACTAGTATCTTTGTTGTATCAAAACGAAAAAAATGTAAAATCTTTGAGCTCGCTTATTTCTGTGATAACAGTAGTTATTATGTTGATTGGATTTATATATTTGGTTGTAAGAATAGCAAATATCCAAGGATTTCCAGTTGGGGAGTACAAAATTCGAGAAAATAACGGATACAGCGGTAACATTGGAATTAACATGATACATGTACAAATTTCAGTAATAATACTCTATCTCATAGGGGCAATAATAGACACGTCTATTTCGGTCACATCGTCCACATATCAAGTATATGTCAATAATAAGTCGATAAGTATAGCAGAATTGTATTCCTCAGGCATCATAATGGGAAGAGATATTATTAACTCAACAATTAATACTCTTTACTTTATATTCTTAGGTGAATTTTTGGGAACAGTTTTAGTATATTCACAGTATTATAATCTAGCTATGTTAGTTAATTCTAAAGAATTTACGCAAGAGTTAATTGCTATAATTGTTAGCTGTATGGGGTGTGTCCTTATAGTCCCAATATCTTCATTCGTAGTTAGTTTTTTATGCGTGCAAAAAAGATAATTGTTTAGAAATAAAAAAAAGACGCTTTATCAATGGAGCGTCTTTTAAATTTTTTTTGTAAAAATAAGTTGAAGAAAATCAAATTATTCGGTTACTTCGTCAACTATTTTATCATATTCACTCAAAATAGCATCTTTGATTCTATTTCTTGTGTCAGATTGTAAAGGATGAGCTATGTCTCTAAAGTCACCTTCGCCCATCTTTTTGCTAGGCATAGCAATAAATAAACCGTTTTGACCTTCTATAATTTTGATGTCGTGTACAACGAACTCGTCATCAAAAGTAATAGAAACAACCGCTTTCATTCTGCCATCATCATTGATTTTTCTAATTCTAACATCTGTGATTTTCA